>NZ_AZFT01000001.1 GCF_001434405.1 Ligilactobacillus apodemi DSM 16634 = JCM 16172
GTCTTATTTTGATCAGCTATATATTGGAAACCTCGTTGCATCTCACCTTTTTCATTGAATAGATACCAGTGATCAATAATCTTTTGTTGACCTATCGCCATGTTACCATCAAAGGTATTAAAATAATGAGTTGCATTATCTATCCATTGCCAGCCATATTGCATTTGACCATCTGCATTATAATAAACAACACGACCATCTGCTAATTTTTGAAAGCCAGTATAAAATGTGTTTGTCTGTGTATCATAAAGATACCAATAACCATCTTGTTGTTTTTCTACATAATTTGTTGGTGTTGGGAACGTATCTGCCGTATCCTCGGTTTGACTTTCTTGTTTGTCTTGTGAACTTTCAGCCATAGCTGTCGTTGGTTGTTCACTTTCATTTGCAACTGTATCTGCCGTTTTTGCTTTTGTGGCAACTTGTTGGTTATCTTCGCTTGTGTCTGTTTCATTAGCTTCTGCCGTAGCTTGTTGATCATCGGTCACATTTGTAGTTGCTTCTGTTGTCTCTTGTTGCTTATCTTCACTTACGGTCGCAGCTGCTGTCTTAGCTTCGGTTTGAGCCTCATCAATTGTTGAATTTGTCTCACTCGTATCTTCAGTTGTTTTTACCGGTGCTAAACTTTCTTCTGAAGTAGCTTCAGTTGCTTGACTAGAAATGGCTTGTTCATCTTCTTGAGTGGTAGCTGCCTTATTTTCATCTGTCTCTGCCACACTTTGAGTGGTTTGAACTTCTACTGTTTGATCACTTTGCGTATTTACATCTGCTGAAACTTGATCAATATTTGCACTTAACCCCAATGCTAGCCCTATAAAAACGATAGGCGCAACAACCCAGTTTTTACCAGACTTATACATTTTATAGCGCTTTTTTAGTTCATTATTTTCCAAAGTGCTCACCCTTTTCTTCTTTTGTTTTTTCTTAACATCTTTATATTAATTTTACTTTTTTATTATTTCAATACTTTTAATTAATGAACTATTATTTTTTAATTGCCAAATTGCAGTAAATAACTCAGTTAAAAATAATATAGGAACCAGAGAGATTTAGTAATAACTAGCTTTCTCTCTGGTTCCTATATCACTTAATAATTCGGATCAACACGTTTCCCATTTTTACCGCGAATACCATCAAACCATGCTTTCATAACAATCGGGAAATTATTTTTCAAATGTTTATTACGTTTAGAAATAACTAACATGTGTGCCATTAATAATGTTGGACTAATATTTCTTGCTGCCCAACTCTCACCATGTCTTTTATCAAACAAAATGTTATTGCGGATCGTATAGTAATTCCGCCAAGTATAAGCTTGATCGGCACCATCCTTTTTAGCATTAGCCGCTAATTGGCGATGCAGTTTAGCATTTGTTACATAAACTATTTTTGAGTATTTTAATAATTTTTGCGCATAATCAGTATCATCAAAAAACAAAAAATACCCTTCATCAGGTAATCCTGCTTTTTTAGAGACATCTAATGTCAATAAAGGTCCCTCAAAAGTCATATCTTTCACAAAGTAATCATCTTTTGTCAGTGGATGAGGAGCAAAAGTTTTGCGCAAAGTTGTCCAGAATTTATTTCCTGATTTTAAATCAATATCAAGACAAACACGATCAGTATAGCTTTCATCTTCTCGACTTGGTAAAGCTACCTCAACGTTTTTTTCTGCCATTTTAGCTAGCAATTTTTCTAAACAAGCTGGTTCTGGCAAAACATCATCATCCATGATCCATAAATAGTCTATATCTAATTGATGTGCTAATCCTACAGCTTTGGCGAAACCACCTGCACCACCTAAATTAGTATCATTAGCAAAGTAAAGTTTCTTTTTGGAATCTTTAGCCTTGTCATATTCACTAAAACCTTCATCGCGTAAGTACTCAATCGTTCCATCAGTACTATTATTATCAAACACTAAGATTTTTTCAAGTGGGTACGTTTGCTCATCTAATCCCTTTAAAACCTTTTTTAAACATTTCAACCGATTATAGGTAACAATGATTACGCCAACTTTTCCGTCCATTTAAACTATTTCCACCTTTGTGTTTTTTTTATTCTATCCATGTATTTATTGAATACTAACGTTGTCCTGTATAACTTACACTTTAACATGTTTCGAAAAACAATGTAGCGCATCCCCAAAACATTATCATGTGCTTTAGATTTAAAACAACCAGTATAGTCAAAATTTTCTGCTATTTCACGTAATTTTTTAGTCGCCTCAGATAATGAAATTTCTTTTTTGATATACAGTGGCCCATAGTAGCGATCTACTAATTTAATATACCCTAGAAGTTTAATTTTATTATCAGTCCATAAAAGCTCGCCATTTTCATCATATGGATAATATTTGGCAAAAATTTTTGCTGTTTGTTTTCGGTAACGTAATTCTGACGTTAAAATATTAGGATTATAATAGGGTAATGTATGTGAAGCCAAAACATAGTAAAATTCTTCTGGAGTTAAAACAACCGAAGTTGCCTTATCAATCGCTTGATAATTAAATAATGCATCCTCTGAGATCATAATTTGTGAGTCATACATCAATGCATATTTTTCTAAAAAACTACGCTTAAAGAATTTAGAACCTATACCTGTATTGCCTCGACCACGGTTAATTAACTTAAAGAGAGCTATTTTTTGGTCAATAGTTAAGTTCATCATGCTTTTAGTATGTTTTATTACTTCTATATCTGCCAAAACAATATCTGGTTTTTCAGTGATCAAGGATTCAAAAATTGTAACGAAATTTTTTCTAAAAGTGTCATCACTATCAATAAACGTTACATATTCACCCTTTGCTAACTTTATCCCTGTATTTCTGGTACCACTAACTCCTTGATGCTTCCCAGGAATAACTTTAAAAAAATCATAATTAGTACTAAAATTTTTGGCTAACATCACTGTCTCATCACTTGACCCGTCATCTATCAACAAAACTTCCACCTTATTTTGCTTTTCGCCAACCATTTCAACAATACTATTTAAGGTTCTTTCTAAGTATTCTTCCGCATTATACATCGGAACAATAAATGAAATATCTTTTTTCATGTCAGCCTACTTTCACTTTTCAAACGCAGATTTACTTGGGAATCGATACTTAAAACTCTCTTGCAAGTTACTCATCTGTCTGTCTAGATCAACAACTTCAAAGCCATCGTTGATACACATTATCTTATCTTTACCAGCTCTTAAAGCTTGAAAAATATCATCATTATTGCCATCAAGCGAATACAGTTTCCCTAATTTATCTGTATTTTCAGGAATAAATTGCCCACTAGCTAATTGCCAATATCTAAACAACCATAAATTTAGATTATTCTTTTCACGAAACCTTGAAGCTACTGTTTCACGAAAAAGTTCTGGTTCTTTTTGCCATAAAGTTTCAAACGTACTTTTTTTAAATTTTTGAGGTAAATGTGGTTCAAAATAACCACAAACATGTTTACCAGGAAGCTGTAATAGCGTCCGAATAATATTTTTACCATACTTCAGTGATAACATTCTCCCATTTTTAACTATTTCTTTTTTGCTAAAATACTTGTTAATTATTTCCATATCATTCACTTGATAATTTGCCGTACCGTAGCATTCAGGAACAATCGGTGATAAAACAGCCATATCCACTGGGAGATCTTCCCTAAAAAAATCTTTCTTTTCCACTGGAGCGGTTATATACATATCATCATTAAAATAAACAAAATTCTCACTTAAGCCCTTGATTTTATGCAAATTCATTTCAATTGCATTACTATTAAAGACCGGCAAATATTGTTCATCAATAATTTCTTTATGATCCACCACAACTAATTTTTCATGATTTGTATTTAACCATTTTGGAACCTGATTATCTGTTACTAAATAAACCTTATTGACCCAAGGTGCAAATTTTTCTACACCTCGAAACCAATATTTAAAAGTTCCCCAATCACGATATGCCTTATCACCACTTGTTGCTTTGTCTGCTTGTAACTTTGGTTGATACTCGTTTCGTTTTTCTTGCCAAACTTGATCACTATCATCTACCCACGTTACAACGAAATCTATTTTATCCATAATTCTCCCTAACTTTGTAAAAAAGCAAATATAGAGTCATGCAATTGGCAATTTATGCCTACCCCCAATTATTAATTGCATAAACTCATATCAAGTTACTTAAACACATACTCCTAAAAGAAAAAGAAACGCTTTTTCTTTTGAATTTTTCGATAGTTTCTAGCAATTACACTTTTACCGTTTAAGACATTTTCTGCATTATTTTCAAAAGAAAACGCTAATGTCTCATCAAAATCTGTTGCCACCTGCTCAAAAGCTTCACGTAAAACAAAATTTCTACCTTTAAGTGCGTGTGCATCAGAAGCAATAAATTGAACCAAATTATTTTCGACCAATTTTTTTGAAATATCTGCTACCTCTGTTCCAAAACCACCTACATAACTTGTTGCAGTAAGTTGTGCCAAGGCACCTTGCTGAATAAAATCATATAGCAGATTTAAATCTTTTTGAATCTCTTTATTCCTTTCAGGATGAACAATAATTGGTGTCGTACCCAATTTTCGTAATTCAAAAATTAAACGTTGTGCGTAAGCAGGTACATTTCTATGTGGAAATTCCAACAACATGTATTTCTTTTTCTCATCTGTTCCGAGTAAATCATCATATCGTTGTGTCAAATCTCCGTTAATATGTATCTCCTGTCCTGGAAATACACTTAAATTGATATTTCTTACATCTAACTCATTTTGAAAATCTTTAGTTTTCTCGATAACATCTTGACGATGATTAATATAATTATTATCCAAATGATGTGGTGTTGCTAAAATATGTGTAACACCATCTTCAATTGCTGCATGTGCTAAGCCAAGCGAACTTTCAAGATTAGGTGATCCATCATCAATCCCTGGCAAAATATGACAATGTATATCCACTAGTTTTTCTAATTGCATATCTAACTCCCAAATTTAACAGACTATTTATGCACAATAAACTTTTTATACAAATTATCAACTGTATTTTCATTTAATAATTTTATAGGATTCAACCAAGTATCCAATACTTTTAGTTTAATAATATCAATAATTGTACAGAATATATAGATTAGTGTTGTACTCATTAATCCATATAACAATAGCATCCACGGATTCATAGTTTGCGAATTAACATTTACATAGAAAATAGATTGCCAGATAACGCCACGTAAGAGTGGGTTATCTGAAATAATATATACTGCTAATGAAGATGCCGAAATTACATTTATTATAGCACTGGAAAATTTGGGGCGACTTGTAAAGTACAGAAATACTCCGATCGCAAAAATCAAAGCCACTGTTGAGTCTATAGTCGTCAAGTGCATCGCACTTCTACTGAAAATATTCCTAGAAGAAATAAGTGAAAGAATATTTAGTACAACAATCCCACCAAACAATGCTAAAGATCCTATTAAGGTAAAGTACTTCGCGAATTTTTTCAATTCCACTCTATCGGTAATATATAGTCTGATATACGCTCCAACACTATAAAATAACAAAAATAATAGTAATTCATTATTTGATAATGCACTCTTAGCTAAAAATGTTGGTATCAGTGAACTAACAAGCCACAGGGTAAGTATAAACATTTCAAAAAATCTTCTATCGCTACTTAGAATAAATTTATTTATGAATGGTACAAATAACGATAAAATTACGTAATCAGTTATAAACCAATATGCACCGTAACTTGTCGGAAGAAAACTTACTACAATATTTTTTAGCGAGAGATTTCCAATTTGCAAAAGCCAAACTAATAGCAAAATCAAAACACTATATGTAAAAACTTTCCAAAGTAAATTCAAAATACGTTTTAATTTAAACTTTGAATTTATCAGATAAAAACCACTAATAAAAACAAATATCATAACTGCAGGTTTACCTAAGGAAGCTAAAAGCTCTGCAACAAAAAGATTACCAAACGATCCTTTAAAAGCTACAAAATTCCCATTAGTTGCTATACCATGAATTGAAAAATGATGTAGCACAATGAAAAACATACAAACAATTCTCAATAACTCAAAATTTGAGTTTCTCTCTTTACCCATAGTTAAATACAGCCTATTACCTTTCTACATAAAATATCTACTTGCCGTAATAGCCATAGTAACCATAATAACCAACAGAATCACCATCTGCATCATTCAAAATAGAGCCAATTATCTTACCATCCACATGCTTTATCAATTTCACCGCTTGGCGAACGGCTTCTTTTTCGGCTCTATTTTCTCTAACTACTACAATTGTTCCATCAACTTTAGTAGACAAAATTTGCGCATCTGTTACTGATAAAACAGGTGGTGCATCGTAAATAACTAAATCGAAAGCGTCTTGTAAAGCAGTAATTAAATTACTCATTCTTTTTGACCCTATCAACTCAGAGGGATTAGGTGGTGTTGGCCCACTCGGAAGAACATAAAGATTATCTACAGAAGTTTTATAAAAAATATCATTGACTGAGACACTATGTTCGGTCAAAAAATTAGTTAAGCCAATCGGGTTACTGATACTAAAAGTTGCATTAATTGTCGGGCGACGCAAATCTGTATCCACCAATAACACGCGTTTTCCTTGTCTAGCAAAAGCAACAGCTAAGTTTGCGGCAACAGTAGATTTCCCTTCAGAAGCTGTTGCAGACGTCATAACTAATGACTTAATCTGCTCATCGGCATTAGAAAACTCAATATTTGTTCTGATTGTATTAAATTGCTCAGTATTAACCGAACTAGGTGCAGAAACTGTAATCAGTCTAACACCTTGCTCCATACTATTTGTTTCTAACTTTTTCTTTTTCTTAAAAATACCCATATCTACTCTTAAACCCTCCTAGTGTCATCTTCATCTTCGCTACTATCTTCTAATACTTCAACAATTTGATAATCTCTATTTTCAATATGATAAACAAGACCTAAATTTGTTAACGCTAAATCATCCGTCAAAAATTCAGTATCTTTAACTGTATTATCCATCAAATCCTTTACAACACCTATAATGACACCTATTAAAGCCCCTGCTACTAACCCTAGTGCAATATTTAGCTTTTTGTTTGGTGACACTGGAGTTGTTTTTGCCTTTGCAGTTGAAACAATTGTGACGTTATTTACTTTCATAATCGTTTTTATCTTATCTTTGAAAACTTTAGCAACCGCATTAGCCATATCAGCAGCAACATAGGCATTGGCATCAGTTGCTGTAATTGTTACTACTTGAGAATTAGTTGAATTGGAAATTGAAATTGCTTCCGATAAACTTTCAACATTACCAGCATAATTGTCTTTTTCCTTTAATTCTTTAAGAACTTCGTTTAAAATAATTGGTTTTTTCAAAATATCTTTATACGTGTTAATTGCTTGCAGATCGGCTTGTTGAACTGCATACTGAACACTATTATTATCAACTTTTTGATTGACTAATAAATCGCTACTAGATGAATATTTAGGCGTCATAAAAACAAAAGAAATAATGGCTGCTGCTATTACACCAATAACTGCACACCAGGTAATTATTACCCAATTATTTTTTAAGATACCCCAAACATTTTTCACGCTAATAAATTTATTTTTATCTACAGTTTCCACATTGACCCTCCTATTTTAGTCATAAAATCTTTTTGCTTATTACTTCACTACCAACGATAAAATCTGAATCATCCATTGAGAAATATTTACTTAGTAGCATTGCAAATGGTGAATACCAAAGAACTACAAGCTGCGGGTCAAACATTGCATGTATAGACAAAGCGATTAAAACAACAGCCAATATATCATTACGATAATGTACACTTTTATACGCTACATATGTAAATAAAAATATAATGAACGCTGTAAAAACAATTCCATTAACTACTAAATTTTGAAAATAAGAACTATCAATATAATTATAATTTGACGAAAAGCGTCCTACGCTATCCAACGTTATAAAAGAAATTTTTTGTCCAAAAAGACTTACTCCAAAATTCTTTATTCCGTCCACACTCAACTGCAATCGATTGTTTACAAATTTGTCAACCTCCGTAAAGAGTGCAAGAGGAGCTTTAAAACAAAGCCACCATAAACACAAAGGAGCTAAAATAAACGTACACGTTGCTATCGCCCGCGTAAAGGTGAATTTCACCATTATATTTGTTTTAAGTATTTTTACTACAAATGTATAACCTAACAACGCCATTGATAGTACAAATGGGCTACTTGTCACAGCATTCTTATAAATATATACATCCAGTATTAACAACCCTATCAAGGACCAGTAACTAATACTTTTTTTCTTTAATGCTAAACAAGCAGCAGTAAAGAAGAATGCATACTGACTAGGAAATGATACATATGAAAATCCCAAACTATTTCTATATCTACCATTTTGTGCCGAGTACATACTACTTACTAACCCTATCTTACTTCCCACAATCGTTAATAAAAATAATATCAAAACTACCCAAATAAAGGCTTTTAAGATCTTATCGAAACTAACATCTCTTGCAGATATCACAAATAGCATTGATGAGAGAAAAATAGTACCATAAGAGTGCCCCATTATTTTTATCACAACTAGTAGAAATAATATCATCAAACTAAATCTAAAGAAAGAATATTCTTTTATCTCTGATAACGTGAATAGTTCCTTAATGATTATTATTCCTATCGCAAACGCCACCATGATATATTGTAGCATGCCCCCTAATTTGGCCGAGTAATTTGTCGTTATAAACAAAGCCATATATAGACACCAGACAAAGAAGGCACCACAAAACAAATTTTCTTTGTTAAATATGAGTTTTGTCATTATATATTATCCACCTAATTCACTAAAAAAAAACCATCAAACATTGCCTCACTTTTATCACAATAGATCATACTGCTTTTCGAAATTTTTAATAAATGACTCTAAGGAAAAATATTTTACTTGCCTACTTCTTGAAGCTTTCCCCATTCGAATACGTTCACCTTCTGAGCTTATTAACTTGTCTAGTTTTTTACTCATATCGCTTGGATCCTTAACTTTTGCTAACAAGCCATTTTCCCCATTGACGACCATTTCAGTCACACCACCGTGATTATATCCAATAACAGGTTTTCCACTTGCCATTGCCTCTAAAACAACAGTTGGCAACGGATCTGGATTGATACTTGGTAACAATAGTACATCAAAAAAATTATGAATAGCAGCATTATCTTTTCTAAATTCTGAAAAAATTATGCGTTCACAATTACTTTGACTGGCTATCTTTTCTTTTAGTTTTTCTACTCGCCATTCTTGTCCATCAAAAGCACTCCCAATAATAAATAAATATAAATTAGGATACTTTTCCAATAGTGGCACAGTTGCTTTCAAAAAATCGTCTTGCCCTTTCCAAGCATTCACACGGCCAATCATTCCTATTTTAATTACGTTTTTAGGAACATCCCATTCTTGTGCCAAATATTCACAAGGCGTATTAGGATTAAATAATTTTGAATCTATACCATTGTAGATTACTTTTATTTTTTGAGGAGAAACCATTTTAGATTTAATCAAATGGTCAGCTACTGCTTTTGAGACAACTATACATTGATCCGCATATTTCCCCACTAAATAACTTATAAACTTATAAATAATCTTAGGTTTTAAAATTATTTCATGAACATGCCACAATAATTTAGCGCCTAGTTTTCTTTTAAGATAAATTCCTTCCAACACAGCAGTTGTATTTACATGAATAATATCAATATCAATATTTTTATTCTGTAATAGTTTTATTATTTTTTTAGAGCTTCCTACATATGAGGTCAAATATTTAAAAATACCGTGTATATTAAAATATTTTCTTCGTAGAATGGGGTATTCGACTACATAAGTTTCAATCCCCCTACTTTTTAGCTTATCCACTAAGATGCCTTCTGTTGGCAAAATTACAATTGGTCTAAACTTTGTTTTATCCAAATTTGTAACTAACTCTAATAAAATTTTATCAGCACCATACATTTCGGCCCCTGCGTGCAAATAGAGTATATTTTTCACTTGTTGGCTCCTTACTTCATAAACATAGATTCGTAATCAAACACTATTTTATTCCATGAATAGTAATTTTTAATTTGGTTTTTTGCACGCCTCCCTAATTCTTCTTTTTGAGCTTGATCTAATTTTACTGTTTTTTCAAGTAAACTACTTAAGCTTCCTTCTTCAGTGCTCCAGTAAAGTGCACCTTTTTCACCAACTTCCTGATTAAAGCCAACATTTAAAAGTAAGTTTAATGGTGTACTACCTAAAGCTTCTAATAAAGACGGATTGGTCCCTCCAACCGAATGTCCATGCAAATAACCAAAAGCATTTTCACGAATATATTTTAACAATTCAGCATCATAGACTGTTCCCACAAATTTAATTCGTGGATCTTTTTCAAAATGAGTTTTTTCTTTTAATTCTTCGTAGAATTTGTTTTTCTCAACATTTGTTATAATAACTAAATCTTTTTTTACGTCACTCGCCATAAATTCGCGAATCATCGTTTCATAATTATTTTCAGGAACAAATCGTCCCACAATCAAAAAATACTCATTTTCTTTAACTTGATGTTTTTTTAACCATTCACTAACTTTTGAATCTTCATGAGTTAGTTTAGATTCTGTAATATCCGCCCCGTAAGCAATAAATGTAGTTTTAGGATTATATTTAGCATAATCTTCTTTAATATAAGATTCAATTGACTTACTATCACAA
This sequence comes from Ligilactobacillus apodemi DSM 16634 = JCM 16172, assembly GCF_001434405.1. Lineage (GTDB taxonomy): Bacteria > Bacillota > Bacilli > Lactobacillales > Lactobacillaceae > Ligilactobacillus > Ligilactobacillus apodemi. The sequence goes on from NZ_AZFT01000001.1 coordinate 10,728, forward strand.
ACTAAAAAATCAGCATTTTTTACCATTAGCCTTTCAGATAATTTCCAGTATCTTCTAACTGGCGCAGACCATTTTGCTCGTTTCCATTCATGTCCATCTGGATTTACCCATACTTTAAAGCCATACTTATGGAATTTTTTTACATAAGAGTGCAAGAAGGGACCAATTCGGCAAGCTAATATATAAACAATTCCATCTCGAAGATCACGTTCTTTAATTGTTTTCAAAGCCCAATCTAAAGCTTTCAAATCATATAATATGGCCTTTGCCCCACCAATATTTGGTACCGTTATCTCTTGACATTCCGCCTTAGCATATTCGTAATTTTTAGTATCTTTTTCAAAGGTCATGCAAGCCACATGATATTTAATATCCCGATTTTCTTGTCTTTGAACTAAATTATCGACAAAAGTTTCAAAACCACCATAATTAGCTGGAATTCCTTTAGAACCTATGACAAATATATCCTTCACTAAACCCTATCTCCTTTTCTACTTCCAATCCAACTTTTTTAGCTTATCTAAATAAACGTTAAATCTTATCATTGATTGATAACTTTTTACTTTAATAAAATAATAAAATAAACGATACCTTTTTGGTAAGCTATTAACTCCTGCTTTGCATTTAAGATATGGAGCATAATTATACTTATTGATGATTCGTTTCAGTTGTGAGGTTGCATTTGATATACTTACTTCACCTCTAATAATTTTTGCACCATAGTATCTGCGAACCAACGTACATATCCCATTTAACTTAATACGAGATATAATTTCAAAACCAGCTCTCACGGAAAGATATTTAGCTAATAGTTTATCTACTTGTTGTTCATACGCAAGTTCCCCTACCAACGTTTTCTCATTAAAACGTGATAACGAATGCTCGTCTAAAATTTTATAAAAATTATATGACGACAGATAAATTTCTTTAACTTTATCTAGAGCCTGTAAAATAAACAACGTATCTTCAGAAATAACAACATCTTCATTAAAGAAAATTTGATTATCCAATAAAAATTCTCGACGATAAAATTTTGATGCGATCCCTTCTTGGATAGACGGTGTTGTCATCCCCAAAACCATCTTCATTAATTCCAAGCGTTGCTCATCTTTGCTTATCACTAGATTTTTATCAGCTGGCAATCGTTGCATATCTACCCACAAAATATCTGGCAAGTAAGTTATTTGTTTTAAAAATTTTTCTACAAAATTACTAGCATAAATGTCATCACTATCAATAAATGTTACATATTTACCAACAGCTTCTTTTATTCCACAATTTCTAGCCTTACTTACTCCACCATGCTTATTTTGAATTAGTTTATATATTGATTGTTGCTTGACTTTTTCTTTAAGAATATCAACTGTCCTATCTGTTGAACCATCATCTACAAAAAGCACTTCAACTTTATCATTATGATCTGCTATTGAAGCCTCTAAACTTTGTAACGTCCTCTCTATGTATTCAGCAGAATTATATGTAGGCATGATAAAAGTTAACTCTTTCTCTCTCATAAACTCCCACCTTTTTAGTAGTCAGGATCAACTCTTTTTCCCATGCGCTCATGAATTCCATCACTATATGCTTTAAAAATCAATGGTGCATTTTGTTTAAGATGTCCATCTCTAATTGAAGTAGCTAAGGTTTGCAATAATAATAAACGCGGACTTACCTTTCTAACAGCCCAATTTTTACCATAACGACGGTCAAAAATAATATTATTTCTCAAAGTATAATACATTCTCCAAGAGTAAGGTTCTTTTTTCTTAGTAGCATTTGTCGCCGTCTTCTTTGCTAATTGTCGATGCAAGATAGCATTTGTTGCATATACAATCTTAGAATGCTTCAAAATTCTTTGTGCATAGTCCGAATCATCATATTCTAAAAAGAATCCCTGGTCAGGTTCACCTATTTTTCTAACCAGTTCTGTTTGTAATAATGGTCCTTCAAAAGGCATATCAGAGACAAAATATTGATCTTTATCTAAAGGATACTTGGCAGGTTGTTTACGCCACCAAGTCCAAAATTTTCTAAAATCAGCAAAATCAATGTTTAAACAAACTAAATCTTGATAATTCTCATCATTTCTACTTGGAATGACTGCTTGAACATGTTTTTTCTCCATCTTGTCCAACAATATTTCTAGGCAGTCAGGCTCTGGATATACATCATCATCCATGATCCATAAATAATCGCTCTCAAGCTCTTTGGCCATCTTGATCGCATTCGCAAATCCCCCAGCTCCCCCTAGATTTTCAGAACTGCGGAAGCAAATACCAAATTGATCGTTCGAAACATTCGCTAATTCCGAACTGTTAGTTATAATTTGGAAACCATTTTCCTTTAAGTATTCATTGGTTCCGTCACTACTATCATTATCAAAAATAAAAATTTGCGCTACTTGATGATTTTGCGCCTTGATCCCTTGTAAAACTTTTTTTAGACAAGGTAGTCTGTTGTATGTTACTAAAACAACACACACCCTTTTCATTTCATTTTCCTCCTACCCTTGCAAAAATTCTTTCACCTTACTTGCCCAAGCATCCCAATTTAACGTACTTTGATAATATTTCACCGAATTACTTGAAAATTCAGTATATTTTTGAGAATCTTGCACAAGATTTTTAATAGTATCGGCAAAATCTTTGCTAGTTGCTGTTTTTTTCAAAGTGAAGCCAGTCTTATCATTTAAGACATATTGTGGTACCCCACCAGTTTCATAAGTTATAACCGGTAAAGCATACATCGCTGCTTCTGCGAAAACAATTCCTGCAGCTTCTGCTTGTGTAGGTAAAATAAACAAATCAGCGTTACGATATTCTTTTTCTAACAGCTGTAATTCATGTGGATCATTTTTATCTAAACGTCCCTTAAAAACAACATTTTCTTGTTTAAAACCTGTAGGTGCAGATACACCAACTACTGTTAAATAATACTCATATTCACTCTTAGCATCATCATTCAATAATTTTAAAGTTTCTAATGCTGTATCAACGCCCTTACGTTCCCACTCTACCCCCACTAGTAGCAATTTTACTTGTTTTTTATCTAACTTACGTGGAGCAATTTCAACGTGAGGTAAATTAGCCCCAAATGGTATTAAAGCTAATTTTTCTTGATCTTGATGATAATCTTTCACTACACTTTGATAAGCCCACTTACTTGGTACGATAATTTTAGTAGAATTTTGCAACGCTAATTGATCAATTTCATCGCCATTATCCACGCTTTGTTTATCTACACCAGAATAATAATAATCATTCATTAGAGCATACGTTGCATCAGGAATATCTACAAACTTTTCTTTTGCTTGAGCGTAAGCAATTACCGCTGCTCCACCAGGGCAAAGATAATAATCTGACTTTCTGGCTTGCGCCTTAATTTGCTTATCTACCCTTTTGCCCCAATATTTTGCTCCAAGTGTCGTGGTCTCAAAATTTGCGACTGCAATATTTCTTATTCGCTGCAAGTAAAATAGCCCTAGTCGAATATAAAAGCGAGTAAACCAATTTTTTAACGTAATCGTATCCGTTTCGATTCCATTGCGTCGTAAGGCTTCATACATATTACTTGTTGTTCCCGACCAAGTTTTTTTATCTTTTGGATCGGTCATTGAAACTACTGTTAACTTCATAAAAAACTATCCCCAATCTCCTCATTAAATCGCATTTGGTCTAACTACATGCAAACATTTATAAGTCAACGTAGCCAATGGTGTTGCATGTAAAATTGACCAAGCAAAAATACGTCTTAATTTACCTTGAACTTGCACTAAAGAATACTGTAAAATCACCGATTTTAATTCTTTCTTCAGCGCATCGCTCTGTTCTCCAGACATATTCTCTCTGATCAAATCTCCATAGATATCAACTGTCTTAGTAACTAAGTAGCTATCACTTTTTTCTTTCAAAGTGGGGAACAGTTGTCCGATACTAGTATACTTCTCATACATGGCACGATAATGATCATCAAAATTAGTAATAACTATCTCTCTTACAATCCCATTAGGATTATAGCGGTAATAGTAGTAACCTTCATTTAACAAAACTATCTTAGCGCAATCTTGCGAAAAACGTACAATTGCGTGCGTATCTTCAAAATTCATTCCTGATGTAAATTCAAGGTCTCGAATTTTCTCAGTTTTAAATAATCTTCGCCAAAAATGATCTGTTATCGCTTGATCTGCCAAAAGTAAATCCATATATTCCATTTGATTTAACACTTCAGTTTCATTTATCCCATCAAAATGTTTTCTAATTTCTCCGTTAGGCATAATTTCAAAATATTGACAAATGACCATATCAGCTTGTTCTTTTTCAGCTACTGTAATCATTTGTTCAAACATTTCCTGGGAAATATAATCATCTGGATCAATAAATAACGTATATTTAGCCTTAGCGTGCCTTATGCCTTCATTTCTAGCACTAGATACACCACCATTTTGCTTATGGATAACTTTAAAACGACTATCTTTTTCGACCCACTGATCGCAAATTTCACCACTCGTATCCGTTGAGCCGTCATCAATCAAAATTACAGTATAGTTACGAAAAGTTTGTTTGGCGATCGATTCTAAGCATTCAGGTAAATAGTCTTGAACATTATAAATTGGAATAATAACTGTTAATAATTCTTCACCCATTTAAAACCTCTACTATTACTCGCTTTTTTCAATCTGTTTCATAAATTCAGCTAACGCATCTTGCCACATTGGAAATTCAAAGCCTGTTTCCTTAGCTAAATGCATTACTGAATAGTGAGGACGGAAAGCTGCTGTTGGGTATTCATCAGATGAAACAGGAGCTACTTCAACGTCAGTATCTTTTAAGATTTCTTTAGCAAATTCATACCATGAGCATTGGCCATCATTACTGCATTGATAAACGCCATATTCAATGTTGTTATCAACTAAGTATGTTAAGAATTCAGCTAATGTTCTAGTCCAGGTAGGACGACCAACTTGGTCTGCCACCACGGTTAAACGGTCATGGTTTTTAGCCAAGTTCAACATTGTGTAAACAAAGTTAGGTCCCCATTTACCATAAACCCATGCAGTCCGTACGATATAGTACTTATCACAGTATTTTTCAACCACTTCTTCACCGATCAATTTTGTCCGACCATATTCATTGCGTGGACCCTTAGGATCGTCTGGCATATATTCGCCTTCTGTCCGTGACCCATCGAAAACATAGTCTGTGCTGACATAGATCATCAAAGCATCGTATTTTTTACATGCTTTTGCCATGATATCTGAACCGACAGCATTGACCATTTCGTTGACCTTTTTGCCTTCACCTTCAGCTTTATCAACTGCAGTATAAGCAGCACAGTGATAAACAACTTCTGGTCTATTTTCAGCAAAATATTTATCAACTTTAGCTTCATCGGTAATATCTAAAACATCTACATCAGCTGCATCATAAGCAATACCACGTTCATCAAACAAATGTTGTAATTCTTGACCTAATTGTCCATTACCACCAGTGATCAATATCTTCATTATTTAACTCCTATATTTTTTAAAATATATGTAAAAAGGTTGGCACTGCCCGTGACAACCCACCTACTCTAACTTAAAGCTGCACGCTCTTTCAATGGGCGCCACCAGTCTTCATTATTCAAATACCAATCAACAGTTTCTACGATACCTGTATCAAAAGTATATTTTGGCTTCCAACCAAGTTCTGTTTCGATCTTAGTTGGGTCAATTGCGTAACGACGATCATGACCTAGACGATCTTCAACGTATTCAATTGCTTCTTCACCTAAGCCAAGTTTTTCAACGATCAAGTGGACGATTTCATTGTTTGTGCGTTCGTTATGACCGCCAACATTGTAAACTTCACCCTTACGACCTTTGTGCAATACAAGGTCGATTGCTTGACAGTGGTCATATACATGAAGCCAGTCACGAATATTCTTACCATCACCATAAATCGGTAACTTCTTGCCATCCATCCCGTTTGATGTCATCAATGGAATCAATTTTTCAGGGAATTGATATGGACCATAGTTATTTGAACAACGTGTAATATTAACGTTTAACCCATAAGTTTCATAGTAAGCACGAACTAATAAGTCAGCTGATGCTTTACTTGCTGAGTATGGTGAGTTTGGTGCCAAAGGTGTTGTTTCGCTGAAGTAACCTTCTTTACCCAAAGTACCATAAACTTCGTCAGTTGAAACTTGAAGATATTTTTCTAAGCCCATTGTCTTAGCAACGTGTAACAATGCCAAAGTTCCTTGAACATTTGTTTCAACGAAAACTTCTGGATGTAAGATCGAACGGTCAACGTGACTTTCAGCCGCAAAGTTAACGATCGTGTCAATATCATGTTCTCTAACTAAATGTTCAACCAATTCACGGTTAGTAATGTTGCCATGCACAAATACATGGTTAGGGTTATCCTTTAAGTCATCCAAATTGTGGATGTTACCAGCATATGTTAACAAATCAAGGTTAACAATTTTGTATTCAGGATATTTTTCAAGCATGTAGCGGACAAAATTACTACCGATAAAACCGGCACCGCCTGTTACAAGTAAGTTTTTCATCAATAACTTAGTCCTTTCCGTATGTGAAGTTCAAATCAGCATCCTTCAAACGTGGGTGCTTTTTATCTTTGTCTGATAAAATCAAATGTTCAACTGGCATTGGCCAATCAATTGCCAAATCAGGATCATCAAAAGCAATTCCCCCGTCAGCTTCTGGATTATAATAGCCATCAACTTTGTATGCCACATTAACGTTAGGTGTCAAGGTCACAAAACCATGAGCAAAGCCCTTTGGCACTAATAATTGACGGTGATTATATTCACTTAAAATAAATCCTTGCCATTGACCGTATGTAGGTGAGCCCTTACGAATATCAACGATCACATCATAGATAACACCTGTAACTGCACGTAATAATTTTGTTTGTGCGTAAGGTGCACGTTGGTAATGTAATCCTCTTAAAACGCCTGGTTCAACAGAAAGTGATTGATTGTCTTGGGTAAAATCAAAATCAATTCCTGCTTCAACAAATTTTTGTTTTGTATATGTTTCTGTGAAAAAACCACGATGATCACCAAAAACATCTGTTTCAATGATTTTGGCATCTTGTAATTTTGTATCAATAACTTTAACCATTATTCAACAACTCCTACTAATCTTCATTGGCTAAGCGCAATAAATATTTGCCATAGTCATTTTTCTTCATTGGTTGTGCTAATTCGATTAAGCGTTCCTTTGAGATCCAGCCTTGACGGTAGGCGATCTCTTCCAAACAGGCAACTTGGAGATTTTGACGTTTTTCAATCGTTGCAATATAGCTAGCAGCTTCTATAAGTGAATCATGCGTTCCTGTATCAAGCCAAGCATAACCCCGCCCCATAAGCTTCACATCAAGAGCTCCACGCTTCAAGTATTCCTTATTCACATCAGTGATCTCTAATTCACCACGTTCAGAAGGTTTTAGGTTTTCAGCGATTTCAACGACATCGTTATCGTAGAAATAAAGCCCAGTAACGGCATAATTGCTCTTAGGTTTTGCAGGCTTTTCTTCAATGGATAAAGCATGATAGTCTTTGTCAAATTCAACGACACCAAAGCGTTCAGGATCATTAACATGATAACCAAAGACTGTTGCTCCTTTTTCTTTTGCAGAAGCATCCTTTAATAGTTGACTTAAGCCACTACCATAGTAAATATTATCGCCTAAGATCAAACAAACAGAATCATCACCGATGAAGTCTTTGCCCAAAATAAAGGCTTCCGCCAATCCATTTGGCTTTTCTTGAACTTTATACGAAAGATTGATTCCAAAATCAGATCCATCACCCAAAAGATCTTTAAATAGTGGTGTGAATTCTGGTGTTGAAATCACCAAAACATCACGAATTCCCGCTAACATCAAAGTGGATAATGGATAGTAAATCATTGGTTTATCATATACTGGGATCAGTTGCTTTGAGATACCACGAGTTATTGGATAAAGTCGTGTTCCACTTCCGCCAGCTAAAATAATACCTTTCATTTTAATAACATACCCCTTAAATATTTTTTACCTAAATAGCTTTTCGACTACCTAATTATTTTTAGGTATACTACCCCTTTTATTATAATTGTCTGTACTAAAATTACCAGTGCTATATTTATAAAGTTTTAAAGCTATATCTTTTTTATATTTATAAATTGTTTTCCGACTAACATGTAATTGTTGCGCAATAGCTGTTAATGATAACTCTGTATTTAAACGCAAATCAAGAAATTTTCGTTCCATCTCTGAACACTTTAAATAAACCTGTTCAAAGATTTCTTTAGTGGCTATATCTTCTTCTAAAGTTGCACAATCATCCTGTAACAATAACACTTCATCACTATCATCCCAACAAGTAATGTGTTGCGATACATTGTAATTTTTGCGCAAAACATCTAATAAATGCCACTTAACTTTTTGGAAAATAAAAGCATTTAACTTTTGAAATTCAGTCACATTATTCCGCGCTACATAATCTTCATATGCCAATACAAAAGCAATTTTCCCTTCCTCAATTAAATCTTCAAAATCATTGTTTTTGTAATCAACATGTAATTTTTTTATAACACCATAGATAATCTTTTCGTGTCCATTTTGCAATAAGTAATTAAATCCATTTTCATACATAATAACTAGGTTCCTTTCTTAATGAAACTCACCTAGAGGCCTCAAGATAAAGTTAAATTAATACAAAATTGCCATAACTATAACTTGTCAGTGATCTATAAAAATATGTATGCAAATTTACTAGGACGATTTTTTCTTGGTAATCCAACTATTTATTACTTGCATCCTATCTTAACTTATAAATAATTTTTAGATTATATGTAGGTTATATTTCTCTCAGAAAGACGTTTTTGTCCCAAATTTATGGTACAAATGCATCGTACATTACCTATCACCGCTCCATTAAAAAAGGAGTGTTTCACATGGAAACTATTTTATTGGATGACCCAGGTCTTAAAAAGCTCTATAAGCAAGGATATTTAGATGCAGAAGCAACCATCGACCCGCAAACCGCGCTGTTGGTTTTAGATTGCCATCTATTAAATTTGCCCCACTGCCGTTCATTGATCATTGATGCTAAACGTGGGGTCGTTATCAGCGAAAAAGAAACGACCCGTTTAGTAAATCAATTTGTCGCTAAACAAAGTGTGGGCTTTTTGCCTGCGCGTGCTATTCTCTGTGCCCAAGGAAAGAAAAAATTACCCTGTTTACCTTATGTTTGGGGTGAAACTGAGCTCATGCCTTTAGGGGGCTACACACGTCATGCGACGAATTGGCTCATGTTAAACCATGTTCATTACCATTACTTTGCAACTCCATCACTCATTTCTTTTATTTTTAAAGCCGATCAAGCTGTACGTTACTTGATCCCTGTCAACAAAAAAACTTATCTTACAAATTTACAGACGACCGCATTTATTTATGCCAAATTACATCAACTTATCAAGGAGCTAGTCACCGAGTTTGATCTCTCTGGGCCTACCTATGACATTTCATTTCCATCTTCGACCACACTCGTTGACCCCCGTGCAACATCGTTTATTTTTGATGCTTATTTAAATTTGATCGTTGATTTGATCTATCATACCGATGGGTGTAGTGATCAAGCAAAAAACTCGCTGATCGCTCAACAATTAAAACAACGTTATGACCGTATTTAATGCTTGAAAATGTTTACTTGTCGGACTATAATCCGATTTCTTATTGGTTCACAAGCACTAAAAGTTATAATATAATGTAACTGATTAAATAGCTTGATCCAAGGAGTAATTTTTATGACAAAACCGATCAAAATCGTTACTGATTCTTCTGTTCAATTAACACCAGAAGAAATCAAAGAACATAATATAACAATCATTCCCCTTTCCGTTGAAGTTAATGGGAAAAATTATATCGATGGTGAGGATATCTCACGTGAGGAACTAGTTGAACAATTACGGGCCGGCAATATCCCTAAGACGAGTCAACCAGCGATGGGGCGATTCATTGATACTTTCAATGAATTAGGCAAAGATGGTAGCCAAGTTTTGGCTATCATGATCTCTGATGTTTTGAGTGGGACTTTTGAAACAGCTTTATCGGCAGCCGATATGTCTGATTCTGATGTAACTGTCATCAATAGCAAATCAACTGACCGTGGCTTAGCTTTTCAAGTGTTAGCCGCTGCTAAAGATGCGGCTGCGGGCAAATCGATCGCAGAGATCAAAGAACATTGTGAAGATATCTATTCTCGCACGACGATCGATGTTTTAGTCGATAACTTAGATTGTCTAGTAGCGGGTGGTCGGGTAAGTCGCTTTGCTGGGGCTTTAACGAAATTGATCAACTTAAAATTGATCGTCCGTTTACGCGAACATAGCCTTGATGTCTACACTAAAGGGCGCAGTCGCAAAACATTTATCAAGCATTGTACCGAAATCGCTAAACAACACGAAAATAATCCAATCGAGGCTCTTTCGCTTTCCAACGTTGGAACTGATCCAGCCTTTCTAGAAAAAATCAAAGATACAATTTTACCTGAAAACAGTGATGCTTCTTACATTGCGCGTTTAACTAGTCCAATCATTATGACCCACACTGGTTTAAACGCAGTCGGTGTAATCACTTTAGCAAAAAATCCTGAACCAGAAGAAAATCGTTAATCTATTTATTTAAATAATAAACTAACGCACCCTTAAAGAGAGACAAATCTCTCAAGGGTGCGTTTTTAGTTAAGATTACTATATTTAAAATTTGAAACATATTAGCTCAAAATGGTAATTACCAAGATATTCATGATATGATGTAGAAAAAATATGAGGGGTACATATAATTTATATGAAACACAAAAAGCATAAACTAGTCGTTCAAACACTTGGTTCTGTTGCTGCTACATCATTTTTAATAACTACCATTCCACAAACTGCTGAAGCAGACACTTTAACAGAAACATATCCAATTCAACAACAAACTCAAACAACTGGTACTTCACGCTTAGAAAATGTTGGTCAACAATTGACTGGCTTCCAAAAGACCAGTGAAAATCAGACAGTTTACTATGATCCACAAAGCGGACAAATATTTTATGGCTGGCACCAAATTGACGGTAAGACCTATTATTTTGACCCTAATACTGCTGTTATGGCAACTGGGCAACAATATATTGAGGGGCATTGGTATCTTTTTGATAAAAATACCGGTGAAATGCAAACTGGATTTACCGATCTATCGAGTTATGGTCAAAACAAAACTGTTTACTATGACAAAAATAATGGGCAAATGCTTTACGGTCAACAAAAGATCGATGGGCATTGGTATCTCTTTGATGAAGTCAGCGGTGCAATGCAAACTGGCTTCCAAAATTTAAATGAATACGGCCAAAATAAAACTGTCTATTACAACAAAGATGGACAAATGCAATATGGTTGGCAAGAAATTCAAGGACACAAATATTACTTTGATAAAGCTAGTGGACAAATGGCCACTGGGTCGACCAGGATTGATGGAAAAACCCAAACTTTTAATGAGCAAGGACAATGGCAAGAAGAAACTTGGGGTTGGCCTTTCCCTGCTGTAGGCAAAGGTTACTTCTCTTCTGGTCAGCTCTTTGGAACTAACACCGGTGGAGAATTCCGGCAAAACGGCTTCCATAATGGACTAGACTTTGGTTCCTATGATCACCCTGGTAGTGAAGTCCATGCAGTTCATGCTGGAACAGTTACCCAAATTGGCTATCTTTCTGGGTTAGAATATTATGTTGTTGTCCAATCAGATGAATATACTTTCGTCTACCAAGAAGCTTTCTCTAGCACTAGCAAAATCAGTGTCTCGGTCGGCCAAGAAGTTGAAACTGGAGATGTTATCGGCATTCGTGACACTGAACATCTCCACTTAGGGATCACACGCGAAAAGAATATGGCTAAAGCGATTAATAGTTCATTTATTGATGATGGAACTTGGATCGATCCCCTAACATTAATTAAATAATTTCAATCATTTTAGTCAACAGCAAACTTCTCTCTTCATGGATGGAAGTTTGCTTTTTTTGTGCTAACTGATAATCCTTTTCAATTGGGAATTTTACTGGTTAAAAGTAAGAATGCATTCAAATCAAGGTTTTTATCTTTCTAATTGAGAATCATTTTTATTTAGAATGATTCTAATTTACAGTTGTTGTTTTTGGTGTTACGGTAATCATGAATAAGATGATGAAGGGATGGACACCATGAAACACTCTACTAAATTAAATTTAATAATTGGGATCGCTATTATTTCTGCAATACTTGAATTTGCCTTTGGACTTAGCCTTTGGGCACAAGTAATTATTACGATAACAGGAACGATCATTGCCCTTTCGATGTTACGTGAAATGATCAAAACGCTACGTTCAGGTAATTATGGGGTTGATCTATTAGCTATCACGGCTGTTGCTGCAACATTAGCAGTAGGTCAATACTGGGCAGCGATGATTGTTTTGATCATGTTAGTTGGGGGCGATTCACTTGAAGACTACGCTTCTAAAAAAGCTCATACGGAATTAAAAGCTTTACTCGACAATTCTCCTCAAGTTGCACATAAAATTGTCAAAAAAGAAATTATTGATGTCAAAATTGACGAAGCTAAAGTGGGAGATCAATTGCTCGTCAAACCTGGCGAAACAGTCCCTGTCGATGGTCATATTATTTCCGGTAGTAGTCTTTTTGATGAATCTAGTTTAACTGGTGAATCAAGACCAGTTGCTAAAGAAATCAGTGATACTATCTATTCTGGTTCCATTAACGGAGATGGGGCAGTGACTATGGTCGTAGATAAACTTGCTCAAGATAGTCAATACCAACGTTTGATCCAGCTTGTTAAAGAAGCAGACCGTACTCCGGCTCGTTTTGTACGCTTAGCTGATCGATATGCTGTGCCCTTTACGGCAATTGCGTTTATAATTGCTGGTTTTGCTTGGTTTATCTCTAAAAATCCAGTCCGTTTTGCGGAAGTTTTAGTGGTCGCATCACCTTGTCCGCTTATTTTGGCGGCACCTGTTGCCTTTGTTTCAGGGATGAGTCGTTCTTCTCGCAATGGGATCGTCGTAAAAACTGGTAATGTTTTAGAAAAAATGGCAACTGCAAAAACGGCAGCCTTTGACAAAACGGGAACGATCACAAGTGGACAGCTGTTTGTTGACCAAATTTTACCAGTTGAAGGTGTCTCAAAAGAAACTCTTTTGACCTATGCTGCTAGTGCGGAAAGTTCCTCAAGTCATATTTTAGCGCGCTCACTTTTAGCTTATGCCACAAAACAAAAAATCAAGTTATTTTCAGTCACTGATCTGTCTGAAGTGACGGGAAACGGTGTTATTGCGACCGTCAAACAACATACCGTAAAAGTTGGTAAGGCAAGTTTTGTAGCTGAGCAAATTACGCAAAATGCCGCCCATACAAGTGTATTTGTTGCTTTAGATGGTAAATATCTTGGAGAGATAACTTTTATTGATAAATTACGTCCTGAAGCAGCTGAAACGATGCGCGCTCTTAAAAAATGTGGCGTTAATGAATTAATGATGCTAACGGGTGATCAACAAAAAATTGCCGATAAGATCGCTCAAGAAGTTGGGATCACGCAAGTTAAAGCACAACTTTTACCAGAAGAAAAAATCAATGCCCTAAAAGCTATTCCAAATGATGAACATCCTGTGATCATGGTTGGTGATGGCGTCAATGATGCACCTGCACTTGCAGTCGCCGATGTCGGGATCGCAATGGGCGCTCACGGGGCTACCGCAGCTAGTGAATCAGCCGATGTTGTTATTTTAAAAGATGATCTCTTGAAAGTTGCTAAAGCCGTTGAAATTGCCCAGGACACCTTAAAAATTGCCCGTCAAGCTGTTTTGTTAGGGATCTTTATCTGCGTCTTCTTGATGTTAGTCGCAAGTACTGGGGCAATCCCGGCAATCATTGGGGCGTTATTCCAAGAAGTGATTGATACCGTTTCGATCCTATGGGGCTTACGAGCACGTTTCTCGCATGAAAAGTAGTTTAAAAAAACAAGTTACATCTATTATTTTTGTGTAACTTGTTTTTTAGTATGGTTATAGATAAGATAGTAAATAATAACTATCAACGAAAGGATGCCGTTATTTGGCAACAATAAAAAAATGCAAGCTATTTTAATTTTGGCACATAAAGACTTGCCACAAGTAACTAAACTAGCCTTGATACTTAATCGTCGCTTTAAAGTCTATATTCACTTTGACAAAAAAATGGTTCTCACACAAGCGGACTTGAAAATTCTAGATGATAATAACATTCATCACCTTTCAGAAGTTGCAGTTAACTGGGGAAGTTGGAGTATTGGTGAGGCAACAGTTCGTTTAATGCGTTTAGCACTAGATGACCCCAAAATTTCTTATATCCATGTCATTTCGGGGCAAGATTGGATTACCCAAAGCGTTGATAAACTTTATGAACGTTTTGATAAAGATTCAAAAATCTATATGACTTATGAAAAAGCTAAAGACGTTAAAAAATCAGGTGAGCCTATTATTTGGTGGCAAAAATATTATTTCAATTACGATCAGATTCAACGCCGAACTTTTTTTGGAAAATTCTACCATCGTGCCTTGTTGCTAGGTCAGACGTTATTACGTGTGAATAAATTCAAGAAATTAAATATTGATCTTGAAATCTATGCAGGTGCTAATTGGGTTGATCTCCCTCGCGATGCCGCAACTTATTGCCTTAACTATCTTGATAATCATCCTAATCTTCAAAAAATGCTTCAAACCGGTTGTTTTTCTGACGAATTTTGGATGCAAACAATTTTATGCAATTCTTCGAAATTTAAAGACCGAATTGTCAACGACCATCATCGCTATATAAAATGGGAAAAACAAAATGAAAGCTATCCTGCTATCTTAGATGACCGTGACTTATCAACTATTTTAGAGGGTGATTACTTTTTTGCTCGCAAATTAGAAACTAAATATTCTCATAGCTTGATTAATAAACTTGATCAAAAAAATGGAAATTAAATTGGTTAATATCAATCTTATGTTAATTTTCAAAGAAATTTTTGCTGATTTGTGCTATATTAGTATGGGTAGTGTTACCGTTATATCACCTTCGCTGATTCGTTTAATACACTATCATGAAGATATATTTCTATTTTTTAAATAGATATGAATGAGGAGATACCTTTTGGAAAATAAAGTTAAAATAGTCGTTGCTACGCATAAAGCATACGCAATGCCTACCGATGAGATGTATATTCCCATACATGTGGGAGCTACACTACATCCAGATCTTGACTTAGGATACCAAAAAGATAATGTTGGCGATAATATTTCTGAAAAAAATGATAGCTATAGTGAACTAACTGGCTTGTATTGGGCTTGGAAAAATCTTGATGCTCCGTACATCGGTCTAGCTCATTATCGTCGTCATTTTGGAGCTAAACATCATCGTGGGAAAAATAGAATGGATTGGATCATTAAAAGTGATGAACTCTTACCGCTGTTAGATGACTATGATATTATCTTGCCTAAAAAGAGACATTATTATATTGAATCTCTATATTCCCACTATAAACATACACATTATGCCAATCAATTAGATGCAACTCGCGAAGTTATTAGTGAGTTATATCCTGATTATTTAGATACTTACGATCAAGTTTTAGCACAAACATCGGGTTATATGTTTAATATGGTTGTCATGAAAAAAGAATTATTTGATCAATACTGTACTTGGTTATTTAATATTTTATTTGCTTTAGAAAAGAAAATGGGGTCTGAAAAATTATCATCGTTCCAACAACGTTTTTATGGCCGTGTCAGCGAAATTATTTTCAATGTTTGGCTACAACAACAAATTAAGTTGGGAACTATTTCCCCTGATAGAATTAAAGAGTTACCACTAGTTTACATTGAAGGCGTTAATTGGTGGAAAAAAGGAGTCGCCTTTTTAAAGGCAAAATTTTTCCATAAACGTTACGAAAATAGTTTTTAATGTTGGAGTGAGGGAAATTTGAAGCAGTCGACTAAAATCATCATCGACAAATCTTTGCTATCTAAAAAGAAATATTATCATTTTATCAAACGTGTTTTTGATTTTTGTGCCAGTCTTCTTGGGATAATTATCCTAAGTCCGCTATTCTTAGTGATTGCACTTTTAATTAAGTTAGAAGACCGCGGTCCTGTATTTTATAAACAAAAGCGTGTTGGTAAAGATCAGCGTGAGTTTAATATGTTTAAATTCCGTTCTATGCACGTTGATGCTGATAAACGTTTAGCTGAGTTAAAAAAACAAAATGAAGTTGAGGGACCTATGTTTAAAATGAAAAATGATCCTCGTGTTACACGAATTGGTCATTTTATCCGCAAAACAAGTATTGACGAACTACCTCAACTATTTAATGTTTTACGGGGAGAAATGAGTTTAGTCGGACCACGCCCACCTCTTCCATCTGAAGTTAAAGAGTATACCGATTATGATATGCAACGTCTTTTAGTTGTCCCTGGTTGTTCCGGCCTATGGCAAGCTACTGTACGTAATTCTGTTGGCTTTCATGAAATGGTACAATTAGATTTAGAATATATTCAAAAAAGCAGTATTTGGTTTGATATAAAGATTTTATTTATGACTATAAAAATCCTATTTAAACCTAATAGTGCCTATTAAAAGTATAAAAAGGCGCATGGTGTATATCATGCGCCTTTTTTGAAGGAGGTTTTTTTATGCCCGCTATATCTTTTATTATTCCTGCATATAATGCTGAAGAAACACTTGAACGAGCTCTAAATAGTATCTGTTCACAAAAAGAATTTACTGATTATGAAATTTTAGTTATTGACGACGGTTCACAAGATAATACTGTAGCTGTTGCTAAAAAATTCGCCCAAAAAGAAGCTAAACTGAAAGTTTTAACAGCTGGTAATGGAGTTGGACAAGCACGTAACGTGGGCCTTAAGCACGCTACTGGGCAATGGGTCGCCTTTTTAGATGCTGATGATTTTTATATCGCTGACACTTTAAAACAAGCGTTAAACATAGCTCATAAAAATGATGCAGACTTACAAATTTTTAGTTTTGAACATGGGCAAAAAACGATTGACTTGTCCTTTAAAACCACACTCACAAGCCTTTCTGCTCGTTGCAAAATGCTTGAAAAACCGACTAACTACTTAACCGTCTGGGGAAAATTTTTCAAACGTGAAATCATTGCTACACGAAAGCTCTACTTTGATGAAGAACTAACTATGGCAGAAGATAGTGAATTTTTAATTCGCTATTCTGCATGTTGCTCTAAAATTTGCAGTTCTAATTTGATCATGTATCATTATTCAATTGATACGCCATCTGCCACACGGATTTTTGCTAAGGAAAAAATTAGTGCTTATTTAAAAACATTAGTCGCAATGAATAATTTTATGGTGTCACAACCTAAAGAACTTCAAGTAAGTTTTTTTAAATTCACTTTGATTCAACTAAATATTATTGCGGTCAGATTTATTTATGTAGCCACTAATCCGGCTTCCATGAAGCAAAAAAAGCAAACATTACTTGAAGTTTGCCAAGATCCTATCATTAAGCAAGCTTTGAATGGTTTACCACTCAAAGCTTGCTTAACCCCACATCTACTTCCTGGGTTATTTTTAAAACTCAAATTGCCACAATTTGCTATTTTATTATTTAAAATTAGAAGTAGACAAAATCAAATTCGGGAGAATACGAATTAATGAAGTTAAAATTTTTATGTATGGAACTTTCTGGAATTGGAGGAACGGAGACAGTTCTGGTAAAAGTGTTGAACTATCTTTGCCGTGAACATGATATTGAGTTGATTCTTACTAGCCAACCTGAACAACCAGCTTTTATTGAAAAATTTGATCCTAAAGTAAAAGTAACGATTTATGCCGGAAAATACAATCGCTTATTTAATATCTCACGTCGTTTTTTAACAGCTACAAATGATACTTGCTTTATCTCCCTTAGTCCCAAGATGATCAAATTGGGAGCTAAGATCCGTGCAAGTCTCCAACGCAAATATCGCCTTATTTCTTGGATCCACTTTTCTTTAGATGATCAAGATATGTTCGATGCCAAAGCGGATCTTCCTTACGCTGATGGTCATTTAGCAATCAGCTCTGTTATCAAAAATCAGCTTTGTAGTTACGGTATACCTGAAGAAAAAATCTTTCTAATTTTCAATCCAATTGAACCTGTAACTACTGAACTCTCCGCAACAGATACGACTAACTTTTTCTACGCTGGTCGAATTATATTTGAAGGACAAAAAAATTTAAAAGAAATGCTTGATGGATTAAGCTTAGTTCCTAATGCAACCTTGGATGTTTATGGTACGGGGAATGATTTAGCGTTATGTCAATCTTATGCCGAAAAATTAGGCATTAATGCGCGTATTACATGGCATGGCTTTACAAAAAATCTTTGGTCCCAGATTGATACACGACCAACCGCGCTTTTATTGACCTCAAAATATGAAGGCTTACCGATGATCATGTTAGAAACCATTGCACACGGAGTACCCGTTATTTCCAGTCAATTCAATGGTTATCAAGATGTGCTTATTGAAGGAGTAAATGGTTTTAGTTACCCACAAAAAGACGTTAATAGCTTAGCTACTCAAATGAAAAAAATTGCTACTAATCCCCTTCCAACTGCGTCAGTAAAAGAAAGTATTACTAAATTTTATCCGCAAAACTACTTTAAAAAATTCGCTAATGCCTTACATCAACTTACTATGTAGGCTAATAAAAAACTTCACTTAAATGAAATTATATTGTCAATCGTTTAAATATAATTTCACAAGTGAAGTTTTTTTTATTTAGCTTTTTTAGTTTTAATTGGAACAAGAGTGGCCATTAATGCTAAGAAAATAAAGTTATATGAAATATCCCAAAGGTGCTGATCAATTCCTGATGTTAATAAGACCAATGCTAAACAAATAATCCAATAATTTAGTTTTTCTGTTTTAAAACGTGCAAACAACAAATAAAATAGTATTAACATCAACATAAAGACCAACACACCATGCATCATTAAAGTTCGTACATATGAAGCGTCAATGTAGAAATAGTCTACAACTTTAAATCCACCGCCAAAACCATTCTGATAAATAAATTGTCCAAATGGTGTAACATTGTAATTAGTAAAAGCTAGCCGTTCATAAAAAAGGCGTCCTGATAAGAAATGATTGATTTTTTCTAAAATACCAATATGTGGACTATATAAATATCCCATAATAATTATCAGAAAGACGTAAAAAGTTGAAATAGCTGTAAGCATCCAAGCGCTAAGATGATTTAAGAGTTTTTCAATTGGACGATACAAAGCAATGCAAAGTAATAATAAAACCATGAGCATTAAATCAATTCGTGTATCCGTCACAATATATGTCAACGCAGTCAATGCTACATATGAACAATATTCCGCCAATGAAAAACTAAAGCGCTTCAAAGCTGCATAAGCAATCATCATAAAGAAGACACGAGAAGCTAGGTCAGTTGGATAAACGGCTCCTAAGGCAAAGCGTACGGCTGGTGAATCTGTACGTGTTACTGTCACATTTTTTACAAAACCACTAGAAGAAAAAATAAATGCCAAAGCAATTACGCTAAGATTGACAATTAAGTAAACTTGTAAGATGCGATCGACATTAATCCCCTTAGCTCCTACTATAAAGAAGAGTAAGTAAAAAATCATGTATTCATTCGCATTCGTTCCCACAGCAAATAAAAGTGTTTCTAATAATAGATAAATAACTAACTCTTTCCAGTCATAATCATCTAAAAACAAAATCTTTCCCATAACAAATAATGCAGGAACTGCAGAAAGATAGAAAATTCCACGTTCTGTAATCAAAAAATTGACTAACATCGTGCCTTTTAGTGCCATTGCTAATAAGTACAGTGCAAAAGCACTAAGATAAACCCATTCACCTAAATTGGGAAAGCATGTCACTATTTTAGTGCGAATATTTTCTCTAAAAAGTACTATATTTTTCATTGTTCATCCTTTGCATGTTCTAGTTTTGAAACTGCCACTTTAACAAATTTACCTTGGCGTAATTCATGGGCAAGCTCCAAAGTATTTTTCTTCATAACAGAATATTGTTCCTGTGGCATTTGAGTGAGATATCGTTCCACTTCAGTCAAGCTTTCAACTGCAAACCCTACATTTCTTTCTGTCACAAAATCAGCTAATGCCGCTTGTTTCCACACAATGATCGGCAAGCCACTACTTAAGTAGAGTGAGGCTTTATGTGGATTGTTATATTTAGTATATTCACCAAAAATACCATCACATTCTGTAATACTATTCCCATCCCAAACAAGACCGAAATTTTGTTTTAAATGAGTTGGTAATTCATCTGGTGGGTAAACACCGCGATATTTAATATTATCAGCATAATTTTCAGCTGGATTAGGACCATAAAGTTCTAAATCAAAATGTAATTTAGCAAAATCTTCATGCAATAAAAACTTCGACTTAGATAAGTTCCCTGCGAATACTAAGGATTTATCATATTGGTATGTTTCCACCAATTCAGTTGGATTATAGTAATCAAAAATTTCCAAATCTACACAAGGAGTTGTAATTCCTTGTTGTTTCAACCATCCATGCATTTTTTTATTATGATCAACTAAACCATCAACACTGTTAAATATTTCACGTTCTGCTTTTACAAAATTTTCATCATCACTAAAAAGACGCAAAGTCTCAACATCATGAATCACAAAATATAATTTAGCGTTAGTGTATTTACGAATAGCTTTAATAATATTCGAAGTTAAAAATGTTGAATAAATAGGGTACTGCAAAATAATCACATCTGCATCAATATGTTTTAATGCTCGAGGAATAACGACCTTAGTATCATAAATTTTTCGTAATTTTGCAGCTAAACTATGATCTTCCGGATCCAGCTTTAATTTTAGCGGTAAATCCTGATAGCCTTCTTCCTTTAAGAAACGTAATACATCTTCTTTAGCTTTTGGACCCGCATTATTCTTATGTAAGTCCTCAATTGTTAAAATATATTTACCCATTATTCTTCCCTTCAATTTTACCGATCAAACTTTCAATTGCAGTTTTCATAAACGTACCTTGACGCATCATTTCAGCAACTTTAACTGTATTTTTATACAATTGCTCATATTTACTTGGCGTAAGTTCATCCAAAATTCGATCCAAGTCAGTTAAGCTTTCAATCGTCAAACCACATTTATACTGCTCGATCACACTTGCAACAGCTGCTTCTTTCCAAACAATAACTGGTAGACCAGAGCTAAGATACAATGATGTCTTATGTGGGGCATTGTAACGTAAATAAGTGCCATAATTACCAGCACAAGTTGTTAATTCATTACCATCCCAAATCAAGCCAAAATTAGCATTTAATTTACTAGGTAATTCTTCAGGGGTAAATACCCCCGCATAGTTGATTGAATTTGGAAAAGAACGCTCGACCGTTTTTTTACCAAACACTGTCAAAGTATGCTTTAAATCATATTTATAAAGAAATTCTGATTTATCTAAGTTTCCAGCAAAACAAACACTTCCCGCATACTTTTTCTGTGTATGAATTGGTGCTGGGTTGATGTAATCCCACACTCTAAGCTCTGTGATTGGAACGTTAATCTCATTTTGTCTAAGCCACTTTGTCATCACTTTATTTAATGACACTAAGCCATCCGCTAACTTTAAAAGCTGTAATTCAGTTTTATTTTCCTTAGTATACTCAGTGCCAACATGAATCCTTAATGCTTCAATATCATGAATAATCAATAATAGATTAGCACCCGAAAGATATTTTATGCTTCTAAGCATCATTTTTTGTAGAAATGGCTTACCTGAAGGAAATTGTACAATAATATTACCACTTCTAATACTTAAAAAAATAAATGGCAATACACAAAATACGTATAAAACTTTTGCTATTTTTCCAGTTGGTGTATCAATGATTTGATAATTTTCTTGCTTAAAAAAGGCATTCGTGTCTTCTTTAGCTTTGATACCACCTGTCGCCCGTGCACTATCATGCCATAATAACACGTAATTTTTCATTCATTATTTTCCTTTCACCTATTATAACTAGCTTCCGTAATTATATTATACCTAACTCTCCTGTCACAATATATAAAAAGCATGGTATGGTAATTCAATATATAAACTACCCTACCACGCTAAAAATTATTTATTTCCCTTGAGACGGCCACCGATCATTTCCTTGACCTGCAATAATGATGTTGGACGTAAAATAAGAATCATCACTACGTAAATAACAATTCCCAAGATAACTTCTAAGGCAAGAGATATGACACTCGTTTTGACAGCATTATCAATGAGAAATACTGGAATAAACATCACAATTCCCGCGAATAGGTATTTGTATACATTTGTAAATAATTTTTTCATACTTACTAATTTACGAACATACCATAATTGGTAACCAGTCACAACAAGTTCTGATAAAACTGTTGCATACATTGCACCATTTAATCCCCAGAAATAAATAAATGGCAAGTTGGCGATTGCATTAACAATAGCCCCTAACACAACTGAAGTCGTGAAAGCTTTGACCTTATTTGTTGGTAATAAGTATTGTGCTCCAACCGTGTTACTCCAGGCAATCAGTAAAATAACGACCGATTCGATCAGCATCGCAGGACCAACAGGACCGAAACCTTTACCAAAGAAATATGGTCCCAAGTGTAGTGAAACAGCTGCTAGTCCAAAACTCATCGCCACTGATAGCAACGAAATGAAATCAAACGAAGTATAGAGCATTTCATTTACTCGCTTATGATCCCCCTTAGCAAAAGCTGAAGCCATATGAGGTAACATAACAGTCCCTAACGAAGTCGCTAATGTTAGCACCATTTTTACAATTTGGTCAGCATTGTAATAGAATCCTGAGTAGTCCGCCCCAATCATTGCACCTAACATTGTTTTGTTAAGTTGCAAATATACTGAGGTCGCAACTTGCGGAATAAAAAGAGAAACTGTTGGATTAAAGTGCTTTAATGGGTGTAAACTACGCCATTTCACTGGTACTAAAATGCCTTTTAAATATGGCCATAAAATTAAGTTACCAAAAAGAGTTGAAGCCCCAACAATGAAAATGTACAAAGCTACATCATTAGCGTCTCGTACAAATGCAAAAATACAAATCAACGAAGAAATTTTAACGATCGTATTTCTAATTACAGTACGCTTGAAATCTTCTAACCCCATAAATAGCCATGAAATATCGAAAGCTACCGCTATCACATTGATCGATTGAACCCATAAATACCAACTATAATCAGTATATATTTGGACAAAGATCACAAAAGCTAAATAAGCTCCCAAAGTTGTCAAAGTTTTTAAAATTTGGATTTCCCAAAAAGTCTCAGACATCTTCTGACGATTTTCACGGACATACGCAATTTCTCGATTTCCGTAATAGCCAACCCCTAGTGCCGCAAACATAACAAAATATTGAATAATCGAATTCGTGTATGCATTATCACCAACCCCAGAAGCATGCAAAACACGACTGATATATGGACTTGTTATCAGGGGGACAATAATGGCTAACACCTGATAACCCGCATTATATAAATAGTTGCGGATAACTTTCATTTATAATCACCAAACTCCTGCTCTACCGTTGTTAAAGCGGCTGAAATAACTTGATCCATGTTGTAGTAACGATATTGGCCTAAGCGACCACCAAAAATCACGTTATCAGCTTTTTGTTTAGCAAGATCTTGATATTTAGTATATAAAGCATTATTCTTCTGGTCATTGACTGGGTAATATGGTTCATCGCCACGTTTCCAATCAGCTGGATATTCACGCGTGATAACCGTCTTATTCTTATCACCTTTACCAAATTCAAAGTGCTTGTGTTCAATGATTCGCGTATATGGTGTTTCAGCGTCAGTATAGTTAACCACAGCATTTCCTTGGTAATTATCAACAGCTAATTTTTCTGTTTCAAAGCGTAAGCTCCGGTATTCCAATTCACCCAATTGGTAGTCAAAGAATTGGTCGATCATCCCGGTAAAGAGAACTTTATCGTAATCATTCAAATAT
Source organism: Ligilactobacillus apodemi DSM 16634 = JCM 16172 (assembly GCF_001434405.1). Classification (GTDB taxonomy): domain Bacteria; phylum Bacillota; class Bacilli; order Lactobacillales; family Lactobacillaceae; genus Ligilactobacillus; species Ligilactobacillus apodemi. The sequence goes on from NZ_AZFT01000001.1 coordinate 34,831, forward strand.
TGTTCCTTGTTGTCAAAGAAATCAGTATTTGTTTTAACTGTGATATTTTCATGATCTAACATCTTTTCGACGATTTGAGTATAACCACCAATCGGAATACCTTGATATGTATCGTTGAAGTAGTTGTTATCGTATGTCAAACGCACTGGTAAGCGACGGATGATGAAAGCTGGTAATTCAGTCGCTTTACGGCCCCATTGCTTTTCAGTGTAGCCCTTGATCAATTTTTCATAAATATCTGTCCCGATCAAAGAAATAGCTTGTTCTTCCAAGTTTTCTGGCTTTTTACCATTTAAAACTGTACGTTGTTCTTCGATTTTAGCTTGTGCTTCTTGTGGTGTGACTACACCCCAAAGTTTACTAAAAGTATTCATGTTAAATGGTAAGTTGTAGATTTCACCTTTGTAATTTGCGACCGGTTCGTTAGTGTAACGATTAAATTCCGCAAATTGGTTAACATAGTCCCAAACACGCTTATTTGAAGTATGGAAAATATGTGCCCCATATTGGTGAACTTGAATTCCATCAACTTCCTTAGTATAAATATTTCCTGCTAAATGATCGCGTTTCTCGATCACAGTTACCTCATGACCGCGCTTAGCAGCTTCGTTTGCAAAGACTGCACCAAAGAGTCCCGCACCAACAACTAAATACTTAGACATAATGTACATCCTCCAAATAAAATTCATTTATTCTCTAATATTAAATAAAAAGCCGTCTTTTTGACGGTAATCCCCCTTGCATTATACCACAGATGAAAAACTTCGCCTAATCACTCTCATACCGTGGCATTTTAGCTAAAGTAGCCAATAAAATTACGTTATACGAAATGTTCCAAAAATGATGGTTGATCGCCATACTGATAACGATCAAAATGACCGCTAAAATCAACCCATAGTACATATGCTTATATGCTTTAAAAATCAAAAAACAAAGCACACACATCATAAAAATGAAAAATAAGATGCCAAACATTATCCACGCTTGGACGAAGGCTGAATCGATAAAGTAATACTTCACATACCCTCGTGGATCGCCATTACCATTTTGATAAATATATTGTCCTAAAAAGCGCAAAGGATATTTTTCAAAGGCAATTTTTCCAAATAGCAATCGATGCGATAAAAATGTATCCAATAACGCATAAAAGCGATTATTGACATCAAAACAATACGTCAATGCTAAATCACCTAGCGCATAAAGAACTACGAAAAGTGTGACACCTTTTTTTCCAATAAAACGCATAAATTGAAAAACTTGGCGTCTAAAATAAAGGCACAATAATAGCAGTGCCATCAAGATCCCATCTAAGCGACTATTAGTCAGCGCAAAGATCAAAACTGCTATTAAACCTAAAAAGCCGATTTGTTGGCGCTTTAATGAAAAATTGTGCACTAAAGCGTAAGCTAACATCAAATAAAAGGAATGGGCCGCCATATCCGAAGAGGTGGATAACCCAAGACCAGCACGAATCGGCCCACCATTTGCACGCCAAATAACATTATTAGGCACTAGACCAATCAATGTAGCAACATACGTCAGTAAAAACATGGTCAAAATAACCAAGATGTACTTATCTAAGATTTCCTTAAAATTTATGTTATAAGCACCAACCATAAAAACAAACATAAACAGTGGTTCTAATTCGCGTGCCTGCTTACAAGCTACTAATAAAAAGCCCGCACCGGCAATAAACGCTAATAATGTATTAAATTTATGCTTGTCTAAAAAAATGATTTTTAAAAACACAATTAAAGTTGCAAGTTGCGAAAGACGCAACAAAACAACCATCGTTCCTAAACCTAATGTCTTTGATAAAGTAGTTCCTGCCGCAAAATTAACAATTAGATATAACGTGAGACTATACATATACAGATAATTTCCCAGGTTATCTCGTTGCCAATTTATTTTTTCAAGCACACCTTATCCTCCTATTCTTTAAAAGCCCAAAAGCGTTGCCCCAAATAATTTAAACCAACAAAAAAGACTGAGCCGGCTAGCATCGCAATATTATTTTGGACATGCGTATTAAAGCCACTAAATACCCAAATTGCGAGTGGCTTGGCAACGCCATATGCAATCAAATAGCAAACCGTAATATTGACTGTAAACTTAATAATCGTTATCCAACTCTTAGATTTATTTTGGAAAGTAAAGTACTTGTTTAAAAAGTAGCTCAAAATACTCCCAAAAATATAATTTGATGCTGAAGATATCCAATAACTGAAATGGAAAAAGTTATAAAAAATAAACATGACTCCCATCCCAAAAATCGTATTAACGATCCCGACTAAAATAAACTTGAGCATAGTCGCATCAAATAAATTTTTAAATTTATTAATAATCTTTATCAGTCCCTAACATGATTTTATGGAATAATTTTAGCCTAAAATAGTCTAATAGTCCACTTAATCAAAAAGTCAATTCCAAGTTAGGACTTAGAATTGACTTTTTACTACGGTAAAATTTTGGCAATTAGTTTTATTCGTTTGAGTAATAAAACTCCTGCTACTAAGATAATATATGCTACAATCGGTAAAATCAAAATATGAATTGGATCATTTAATACATCTAGGTAAGCGGTCCAATCGTTGATCGTTGTCCGATAAACAATTTTATCAAATAAAGCATAAAATAATGGATGAAGGATATATATTCCTAAACTTGCCCCAGAACAAAGTGCAAAAAATTGTAAAACTTTTTCTTTCTTTACGTGTTCAGTTATCCGTTTCACTATTAAGTATAACGAGACCGAATAAAGAAAAGGACTATAGCCACTAAGAAAGCTATATTTTCCTGCTGTAAAAATATTTATGAGCGAAGCCAGTAACGTTACCATACCTAAAATAATCAACCAATTTTGAACTTTGATGGAAAAATAATTTTCTTTAATTAAATATCCCATGATAAAGAAACCTACAAAAGATGACGTTAGTAGTGGCTGGGAAATAAATTCTGTAGTTAAATCTTTTCCTAAAATATTTCCTAGATAATTTAATACATCATTAACAATGAAATATATGATCACGACATATCCCAAAACATCTTTATGCTTATCTGCTAAAACAGATAAAATTGGTGCAACTAAATACAACGCAATAATCGTATAGAAAAACCAAAAAAGATTATTGATATTATTATTGAGAAATGCATTTATAAAACCTTTAAAGCTTGCATCTGTAGAATGATCTATTGGTCCTGGAAAAGCCCGAAACCATATATCAAATAGGTAATAACAAATAGACCAAAAAATAAAGGGCACTAAAACTCGCTGAGTCCGTCGTCTAAAGAACTCTTTAGTTGTTTGACGTGCTCGATAATTTAACAATGTTGCTCCTGAATTCATGAAAAAAATATATACAGCTGGAATACAGAGTGCCTGCAATACATTGGCTAGTTGCAAGTTTGTATAACTCTCATCCCCAAAGTGAGATAGTTGTGCGGAATGTAATACTAAAACAAAGAAAATCGCAATGCAATTTAATGCATCAATATAGTATAGTCGTTTCTTTTTTTCTGCCATTTTATCCCCTATTTCTTTTCTTTAATAATATAAACCGGTCGTTGCTTAACTTCAGTAAATATCTTACCAATATATTTACCAACGATTCCTAAGCAGAAGAGCTGAATCCCACCAATAAAAAGCATGATACAAATCGTAGAAGCCCAACCACTAGTTGGATCTCCTTGAATCAAGTAGCGTGCAATAATAAATAGAATTCCTAAACCTGAGACCAACGAAGAGATAAAACCAATAAAAGCGGCAATATCTAATGGAAACTGGGAGAAATTAACGATTCCATCAATGGAATAGCGAAAAAGACTCCAGAAATTCCAACTTGTCTTGCCAGCAACTCGTTCTTGGTTTTCATAATTTAAATACTTAGTCTTAAAGCCGACCCAACTAAAAATTCCCTTGGAAAAACGATTGTATTCACTCATGGAGAGGATCGCATCGGTCATTTGTCGAGTCATTAAGCGAAAGTCACGAGCACCATCCACAATTTCCGTATCCGAAATCTGATTGATCAATTTATAAAACATTCGTGAGAAAAATGAACGAATTGGCGGCTCACCGGCACGGTCGATCCGTCTTGTACCCACACAATCATAGTCAGTTGTTTCAACGATTTTTAACATTTCGGGTAACATATCTGGCGGGTCTTGAAGATCAACATCCATCACCGTCACGTAATCCCCCGTTGCTTCTCTAAGGCCACAATAAAGCGCAGCTTCTTTCCCAAAATTACGTGAAAAAGATACGTAATGCACATGTTCAGGATCCTCAGCTTGTAGTTTTTGCATTTCTTTTAGTGTATTATCTGTTGAGCCGTCATTAATAAAGCAATATTCCAACTCTACATCATTTAATTGCGGCTTTATCTTCTCAACGGCTTTATAAAATAACGGCACAGATTCTTCTTCAAAATAACAAGGCACAATAATCGATAATTTTTTCAATATTTATGGTGAGAAATATTGGTTTCTCACGCGGCCTCCTCTCTAAAAACATTTATTATTCATTATAATATTCAATGTAAACAAATTCTAGCTAACCGTTCCTTCTCTGCAATAAAGTTTAACTTTTCTAAGTACCCATACTAGAAAAATACTTATCCAGCCTAACAATGATACGCCAAAAAGAACATAAAACAGTGAGCTCATCTGATATTGAACTTTAATTTGATGCGTTCCTTTCTTTACATTTATCTTAATAGTTCCACGATCACTAGTTTTAAAAGATACTTTTTTATTATCAACATAAACCACATCGCTTGCATAGCTAACTACTGGTAAATCAATAGTAGTTGCCCTTGTAACTTTTATGTTAAATAATAACGCATTAGGCAAAGATATCGCTTGTAGCTGTTCAGTTTGATTTCCAACCTTAGCTTCGTGTGAAATAATACTCTTTGCTCCTTGGTTACTTAAAATATCATTATTACTAAAAGATTCCTTAGGATAATAGTCTGTTTCCCCATATAAAATAACATAACTAAATAACGACTGATAATTTTCTTTATCTATAATTCCTCCACTAGGCACTGAAGCGTAATAATCATGTACATTTTGCAACTTAGCTTGCGGATTTTGATTCCAAATTCGCTCAAGTACCGGAGTCACTGCACTACAATATAAACAAAATGATAGTAGTAGCATTGCCATTGCCAACAATATTTCATGGTATTTATATAAATTACTGCTTAGCTTTACAACTATTTCCGATACTACGATTGCTAAGAAAAATGAAGCGTAGGTCAAAAAGCGATATGGAAATTGAATAACTTGTAACGCTGGAAAAATATTGTACTTCCATAAAATAACATAAGGAAAGATATTAGTTACCGCTAATAAGAAAAAAATCCCTAAAATGTAGAATATTTTTTCTTGCGTCTTTGATTTTACAAAATACCAACCGATAAGTGCAGCCACTAGTAAAGCTAACCCCACACCCTTATTACTTGCAACATTTTTTAAAGATGCATCAAAAACTACTGAAGCACTCCTTATCCAAGTAAAGCCAGGTGTTGGACCACCTAATTCATCCTTTAAATAATCGCTAATAAAAGGATATACTACCCATGATCCTAATAACGTAGCTAACCCAATACTCTTTAATAGTGCAAACCACCTTGCTTGTTCTAAACGTTTTCCTAAAATAAGGGTGATAATAAATATTATTACCATTATACCTACCGCAATAACAACACTTAACAAATGGCTATAAAGTAATAAAATACAGCCTACCGCTAAAAATGGCCATTTTTTAGAATTTCCCCAAACAACTTCATAAAAACCGTACATTGCTATGGGAACAAATGTATATGCAATAAATTCGCCAAGAACGTAATTCTTAATTCCTAAATATAAATGATAACTACCAACTGTATAAAATAATGCAAATACAAAACCACGTAGGCGATTTTGTGAAAACTTAACCATAACATAGTACGAAATGACCAATGTTAAAAACATAAATACGCCATACCAAATATAAAAAGCCGTTATTGGATTAAATAAAAAGCGTAAAAATGCCCATGGATATATAAAAACTGCGGGATAGAAAAGAAAAGTTCCTACGCCACTACCATGGAAGGTATGTGTTGCGATAAAGGTGAAAAAACTACCTGACTTTAAATTTTGATATAATTCTTCTGCCCTAGAAAAATGAAAACTTCCATCGGAAGCTAAAGCGATTCGTCCACTTGATATAAAAAAACTAGTAAACAGTACACTAAGGATTATAAATGCTACTAGTACCCCAAAATCAGTGAACCACTTTTTTTGTTTAATTTCTTTCATTTTTATAACTAATCCTCTCACAATTCTATGTAACACCCAGATGTATGTATTAACTTTAACCTAAAATATGTCTATCATCATATTTATCTCTATCGATGTTTCTTACCTATTATCGGTTTTATTTTATCTTTTAGCAAGCTACAGTATCTCACAAAATTTACTAAAATAAAAAATATCGTTTTTATTTGCATTTTTCACAAAATAAAAACGATAGAATAATTATTATGCTTGTCTAAAAAATGGATACTTTCGATTAAGATAAAAAGATCTGAGATATGGAATTTTAGGAATCACAATTATCCCTATCACAGTAACCACTAGACGATACAATATTTCCAAACTAACTGCAAGCATTACGTTACCTGTGCTCTGTAAAACACTTCCATAAACTTTTCCAGCAAGGCTTAAACCACTAAGATCTAATAAATGGATACATAAAACAATCAAAGACATTTGACCAAAGTATTCAACATATTTGAAATTAAACGCAAATTTTGTAATCTCAGCTGCTAAAAACATCAGCACAAAACTACCACCGATACCGCCTAAAACGGCAAGTAACGGAACATTTGCATACGCAATGTTTAGATAGAAGAACCCACTCTGAGCTGATATTCCCCAAAGTAAAAGCCCTAAAATAAAATAAAACCAGCCTCTCTTTTCAACCATGGCAAAATATTTTATTTCATACCCTGCTAAATAAAAAGCTTGACTAGCCAAGGCAGCATTCAAAGACCATGGTAAAATGATACCTTCAGCACTTAAAGCAAAGCCTAACACTGTCAATAATATTATTCCAACATAACGAATAGCTAGATGTTGCTTGGTATAGCTCATTAATGCATTAAAAATAATATTTCCTAAAAACATTGCTAGTAAGAACCAAATAGCCCCAATAGCATTAATTGTAATTGCTTTATTCAAAAAAAACGAAATTGTTGTCCCACTGCCGTATAAGGCACTGATTGCTAAATCATGTAAATTAACATTGTTTATTATATTTGGGAAAAAAACTGCTAAGCGTGTCCCTAGCATTAAAAGAACAACTGTTGCTAAATATGGCAGTAATAAGTTTCGTGCTCCGTTTTTGATTACTTGTCCCATTGATTTTTCTCTAAATAAATACCCTGATAAAATAAAAAATACTGGGACATGTACTGCAAAGATCAATCTCGCAATCCAACTATATGTATATGCTTCTAAGGTATGTCCCATAACAATCATGAACATCCCCACAGCTCGAACTAGATCGATCCACTCGATTCTTTTTTTCACACTACCCACTCCATTATATTTTTGACCGTAATAGTTTCACGTGAAACCATTACACGCTAAATTATATATAACCTATTTAAGCACTTATTGCAATCTTTAAAATTTTTATTAAAAAATAAACAAATTAAGCTTAATTTCTCATTCATAGAAACTACTATTTTTTTATTTTACTTACTTTCTTTTGGCTTAAAATATTATTTGACCTTGCACAATAAAAGATTTAATGGTATTCTAACTTTATAAATTCTCACGGAGGTTGTCACAATGAAAACAGCTATTATCATTTCTATTGAAGCTACTACAACCACCACCTCAACCACTACTATTTAAGCTGGTTGGGGCTATTTGAGAACAATAACAAATGTCAATTAATAAAGCTAACTGACCAGTACAATATCACTTAACATTAAGTTATCAAGATATCTCTGGCAGTTAGCTTTTTTGCATTAGACAGGAAAAGGAGAATTTTTTATGAGCAAGGATAAGCAAGAGCAGCCGAAAAATCATTTAAACCGCTCGCTCACATCAGGTCAAATGGAAATGATCGCCCTCGGGGGCACGATCGGGGTCGGACTTTTTATGGGGTCAACTTCCACCATCAAATGGACTGGGCCTTCCGTTTTACTCGCCTACGCCTTTGTCGGAATTGTTTTATACACTGTCATGCGCGCCTTGGGGGAAATGATTTACATCAAACCTGGGACTGGATCTTTTGCTGACTATGCGACCGATTATATCCACCCTCTTGCTGGTTACCTTACAAAATGGAGCAACATTTTCCAATATATTGTAGTTGGGATCAGTGAAGTTATTGCCGTGACGCAGTATTTAAATTACTGGTGGCCTAATCTCCCTGATTGGGTCTCTGGCCTAGTTGTCGTGATCACCTTGACCTTAGCTAACTTGGCCTCGGCTAAAGCTTACGGGACTTTAGAATTTTACTTTGCTTTGATCAAAGTTGTCACGATCATCTTAATGATCATTGTCGGTTTAATGGTTATCTTCCTTGGTTTTGGTAATAACTGGCAACCACTTGGCTTATCTAATCTCTGGTCTCACGGTGGCTTTTTCCCTGGTGGTTTTAAAGGCTTTATGTTCTCCTTATCGATCATCGTCGGTTCTTATCAAGGGATCGAATTGTTAGGGATCACAGCTGGGGAAGCGGCGAACCCAAAACATGCAATCGTAGCAGCCGTTAAATCGATCGTATGGCGGATCTTGATCTTCTATATTGGAGCAATTTTTGTAATCGTCACAATTTACCCTTGGAATCAACTTGCTTCACTTGGTTCTCCATTCGTTGAAACATTCTCCAAAGTCGGTATTACTGGTGCTGCTGGAATCATTAACTTTGTTGTCTTAACAGCTGCCATGTCAGGGGCTAACTCAGGGATCTATAGTTCCAGTCGGATGCTCTTTAAGCTTTCGATCGACCATGAAGCTCCTACGATCTTTAGCAAGCTTTCAAAACACGTTGTTCCTAACGTTGCGATCTTAACGATTTCTGGTGGGATCTTACTTGGTTTTATCTTAAACACACTTTTAACTGCCTTTAGCAAGAGTACAGCTAATCTTTTCGTGGTAGTTTATAGCTCTAGTGTTTTACCAGGAATGGTGCCATGGTTTGTGATCTTGATCTCGGAATTACGCTTCCGTCGTCAAAATAAACATGAATTACAAGGACATCCGTTTACAATGCCGCTCTATCCTTTCTCAAACTACTTTGCGATCATCTCGTTGATCGTGATCACGATCTTTATGTTTATCAATCCTGATACTCGTGTTTCCGTTTCGGTCGGGGCGATCTTCTTGATTTTATTGAGCGTAATCTTCTTTGTAAAAAACAAAAAATAGAAAATAGACCTAAAAAAGACCATCTGACTCGTCATATAAGCCAGATGGTCTTTCTATCTTTTACTGTAACATTTTCATGAAATTAGTATTCTTTACATAATGCTTTCCAGCGGTAATATCGTATTGAATGATTTTCAAATCTTCTAAAACCTCTTTTTGTTCTTTAGTCAACTGTTTGGAAGAAATCAGTTTTCCTTCACTGTTAACATAGTCAACTTTACGTTCAGTGCTACTTGAAGACTCTCCACCTAAAAATTCAGCTGGCGTAGTTTGATATATCTTGGTCAATAAAGCATAGTATGGTGAAACTTTAGAATTTGTTTGTTCAGCTACCATTGCGGGAAATTCACTTGGTGAAACGTAACTTGAATTGGTCAATTTATTCGTAGCACCATGTTTACGAGCATACTTATTAGAATAAATAAAATAATCAGTTTCATGCAAGTTCAGTGAATCCTTATTCATATCATTAGAATAAATTCCCGGAAGGTGATCTCCATAAAAGACAATCGTAATTGGCTTATTTATCTTATCGATCTTAGCGATAAATTCGGCTACGTACTTATCAGTATAATTAATTCCAATCGTAAAGTTATTGATCATTTTAGCCACATAATCATCTAAACCAACTGCCTTTTTGACGCTGATTTTAGCATTACTTGCATACGTATCTTGATCATAAGGCATATGATTTTGCATCGTAACTAAATTAATAAATTGACCAGATTTTTTATTACTGTTGATCATATCTAACGTATTAGCATAAGCCGTACGATCGGAATAATAAGGACTGTTTTGAATCTTCTCTTTATGTTTAAGCGGTGTTTTACTGCCATCATAAATGAAATCATCAAAACCAAACTTCTTATATACTTCTGTTCTACTATAGAAAGTGCCAACATACGGATGAATCGCAACTGAACTTGGAAAATAATTAGCAATCGAAGGTGAGTAAGTTGAACTTGAAACAAGTTGCGTGTACGGAATACTTAGCGTTGGCGAGAAGTTTCCTAAACTAAAGCCAGTTAAAGTCATATATTCAATATTAGCTGTCCCACCACCATATCCTGGGCTGATCATATAGCCTGAAGTAGTCTTTTTCATTAAGCTGTTGATATACGGAATCGGGTCAGATTTAAGCTTGGTTCCAGTTACATGGTTCGGGTCACTAAAACTTTCGCTTAAATTAAAAATAATCGTTTGTTCACTTAAATTATTAGTGCGTGTTTGATTGATTTCCTTAGCTAATGCCGTATATTTTGCAACAATTTCTTCAACTTTTGCTTTGGAGTAGTTAGACGGTTCTTTCATAATAACTACATCCAAATTATTCATAAATTGTAATGTTGGACCATTAAGTTGAGCTGCGTATAATTGATTGTAAAATGCTGGATCATTTCCCAAAGTTTGCATTGGTTTTTTCAAAGGAAAAGCGTCGTGATTCCAATAAAAGCTACTTCCAACTACTACACAAGGGATTACTAAGTAAAATAAACGTCTCTTCCAAGACAACTTGGCAATCGGCTTTTTTAAATTCAACCAGATAATCAAGCCAACCAACACAACTAACACAATAACTGCGACTATCAAGATCCAATGAGGAACCATGCTTAATAAATTAGTATACGCACCAACCATAACAACTTCAGAAGGTAAAATTGGTTCGTTTCGACTAGCAATTTTTAAATGCGTTGCAATCACCCAAATTAAAATCAAAAAATCACTCGTCAAAAATGAAAACCAAAAATTATTTGTTAAAGCTCGTAAAATCCAATATAAGCAAGCAAGTAACAATGCATTTACTACTATTAGCTGTGGACGTTGTAAGATGCAATAAATAAAAGCGTTATATGACTTATTACCTTCAATCGTATTGGCAACACGCCAATCAACATTTGTAGCCACAAATGATAAATATGATAAAAATAGTAAAGTTCCCCCTACCAATAATGCAACTTTATGGTTAGTTCCCCATTTCTTTAAGGATAAAACTAGCTGCTTAGGATGAATTTTTAATAGTTTCCTTGGGATAAATTTAACATCTAAAGCTTTAGCATGCTTAAATACAGGTAATAGATACAATAGGTATGTAACAAAAAATATAATCCCTGGTAAACTAACCGCTTGAAACGCTTCTAGATAACGCGTCCCCCATGCCGACTTATCATTCAACTCATTTAATGCTTCACTAATAGTTGGAAAAGATGCGACCATGACCACACCTAAAAAGCTCAACAAAAATTGTGTTTTTATCTTCATCTTCGCTAATTTAGGATTGCTGACCAATAGTCTAACTAAAGCCAAACTAGGTAAAATAATCACAGCATTTGCAGCACTAGTTAAACGATAAGCAGTTGTTAAACTTCCATGACTTGCCTGTGAAATCGAAGGCATTAAACCTAGAGCAAGAATAGCAAGTATTCCTAAAATAGTAAATTCACACCATGCTCTTTTTTTAGTAACATTAGTCGTTAGTGTAGCTCCTAAAATAAAAAGAACCCATGCATAACTAATCGTTGCTCCACTATCATAATAAAAAATATCTTTATCAAAAATACTTGGTACAACAATTGCAATCACAATAAATGCATAATAACTTATTTTTGAACGTTCAAATAATTTTTGAAAGGGTTCAACTGTCAACCACCCAAAAATAATCCCCGTTATTAAAGGGTAGGCATTACGCAACATGGGGAAAAATGCATTGTATAATACACTTATTTCAATTGAATCTTTGATAAAATATAAACTTAATACTATTACCCATCCAAAAATAAATAAATAGCTCCAAAGTTGGGCGCCACCAAGTTTTTTATGCCGAGCTAATAGGTAGCCAAATAAGAGTAATAATACATTTATTCCAGTTAAGGTGGCTCCATGAATAATGTTTGCAAGTGCTAATTTTAAGTTCGCTGTCTCACTTGATAATATCGCAGGCTCTTTTTGCCAATAAAAGCTATTCAAAAGAGTAAGCATCATAAAAAAATAACTTACTCCAATCAAATACAGCTTTATTCCAAAGCTCTCACTTTTCTCTTTCAATTTCTAGCCTTCTTCCTGTTAAAGAAATTTTGAAATAGTAATTTTGACCTAATAAATTTAAGGTCTATTTAATTATATTAATTGCGCTTTGAATCAAATTATACTATAAAAAAGCTATATACTATGTTACATTTTAACTTCTTTTTATTACCAAACTTCATAAAATATCTCTGCTACAATATAATTTCCCTGGTTATATTCGCAATTTTCCCACAAAAAAGCAGCCTCCCCACACTGGAGAGGCTGCTTTATTATTTATATTTAATTATTCACCTTTGTATTCTTTTTTCCAGAATCCTAAGATCACACCAGCGATGATCGAACCGATCACAACGGCTGCAATGTAACCAAATGGGTTAGTTGCTAAAGGTGTTACCCAGAAACCACCGTGTGGCGCTGGAACAGATACGTGCCAAAGCCCAACTAAAGCACCACCGATCGCAGAACCGATCACACATGATGGGATCACACGACCAGGATCAGCTGTTGCAAATGGAATTGCACCTTCTGTGATAAATGAGAACCCTAAGACCCAGTTAGAAACACCAGCACGACGTTCTTGTTCTGGGAACTTGTTAGGGAAGAATGCGGTAGCGATCGCTGTTGCAAATGGTGGGATCATCCCGCCGACCATAACAGCTGCCATCAAGGTTGCAGCGACAACAGACTTAGGATCGTTCGCAAATGCACCTGAAGCAAAGACATAAGCCGCCTTGTTGAATGGGCCACCCATATCGACTGCCATCATTCCGGCCAACACAAGGGTCAAAACCACTAAGTTACCTGTACCCAAGTGGTTCAAGAAGTTTGTGATCCAAATGTTGATCGTGGAGAAAATCGGGTTGATGATGTAGTACATGATCAAAGCGATGAACAGGAGCCCTAAAATTGGGTAGATCAACATTGGCTTCATCCCTTCGACACTCTTAGGTAAGTGAGCGCAAAGTTTCTTTAAGCCGACCATCAAGTAACCAGCGATGAAACCAGCTGCCATCCCACCTAAGAAACCAGCAGCGGATTTAGCATCAGACATTACGTTAGCTGTATAAGCGCCCCCAAATGAACCGCTATACACTGTTGCCATGAAACCACCAACAAAACCAGGCATCAAGGCTGGACGATCACCGATAGCTTCGGCAATGTAAGCAGCTAACACAGGAACCATGAAGGCAAATGCCATATTACCAGCATTATTTAAGAAAATAAATGCTTGTGAATTAGAACCGCCCATATATTGTTCCACTAAGAAGGAAAGGGCCATTAAGATCCCACCACCGATAACGAATGGTAACATGTGGGAGATCCCGTTCATTAATTGCTTATAGATGTCGCCCCAAACAGAGCCACTTGATTCTTGACCTTCGTCGGCAGAATCGCTTGCACTTGCATGGTAAACTGGAGCCTTACCATCTAAAACTTCATCGATCAAAGCTTCTGGGTCTTTGATCGCATTTGTAACTGGTTTATTGACCAAGTTTTTACCATCAAAACGTGCCATTTCGACCTTTTTATCGGCAGCCACAATAACACCTTTAGCACGTTTGATTTCTTCTGGTGTTAAACGGTGCTTGATACCTTCAGAACCGTTTGTTTCAACTTTGATATCAACGCCCATCTTTTCGGCTTGTTTTTTCAAGTTTTCTTCCGCCATGTAAGTGTGAGCGATCCCATTAGGACAAGCTGTAACTGCAACGATGTAAGGACGAGATTCGTCAATTGGTTGGTTTGCTTGTGCCTTTTCTTTTTCTTCTTGTGCCTTGTTTTCAGCTGCTTTTTTAGCCACGGCTTGAGCAAAGATGTCTTGCACTTTTTCAGGTGTATCGGCAGCCTTCAAAGCTTTCACTACATCTGGATTCATCAACACTTGGGAAAGAGCAGCTAAAGCTTGTAAGTGGGTGTTATCCCCACCTTCTGGCGCAGCGATCATAAAGAATAAGTGCGCTGGTTGGCCGTCCATTGAGTTATAGTCAACCCCATCAACACTGCGCGCAAACATTACAGCTGGTTTCTTGACCGCAGCATCATGTGCGTGAGGGATCGCGATCCCATCACCCATCCCAGTTGAGCCTTCTGCTTCACGTTTTAAAATATCTTTGCGGTACATGTCTTCGTCGTCAATGATGCCATGTTCGTAGAAGTTGTGTACCATTTCATTGATAACTTCATTTTTAGTAGTTGCATCAAGATCCATGATCATGATGTCAGTCATCAATAAATCGCGAATATCCATGATTACACTTCCTTTTCTATTCTATCCTTTTTCTTATTTATATTCTTCAATTTCGATCATTGGTAAGATCTCATCAATTTTAGCTTTATCAGCTAGATCTTCTGAGAAAGCTGTGGCTGAACCACAAGCTAAACCATAGCGGAAAGCTTCAAGTGGATCTTTTGTTTTGGCAAAAGTCCCCGTAAAGCCACCAATCATGGAATCACCAGCACCAACGGAGTTTACCACCGTACCTTTAGGCGCATATGAACGGTAAGCTTTGTCGTTTGTGATCATCAAACCACCATCACCGGCCATTGAAATCAACACGTGTTGGGCACCCATATCTAATAATTTCTTACCATATTTAACGATATCGTCCATGCTATTTAATTCGACACCAAACAATTCAGCTAATTCGTGGTTGTTAGGTTTCACAACTAATGGTTTTTCTGGCAAAGTCTTAAGCAAACTTTCACCTGTAGTATCGATCACAAATTGAGCACCTTTTTGGCGAATGATCTTGATCAAATCAAAGTAGAAATCATCACTTAAGCTCGGAACTAAACTACCAGCAAAGATCACGACATCATCTGCCGTTAATTTTTCAAATTGTGCGGTAAAACTTTCGATTTCAGCGAGAGATAATTTAGGTCCACGCCCATTGATCTCAGTTTCAACTTGAGCTTTGATCTTTACATTGATCCGCGTATCATCTTTGATTTTAGTAAAGTTTGTCTTTAAGCCTGTCTTTTCAAGCTCTTGTTTGACAAATTCACCGGTAAAACCACCAAGAAAACCTAACGCAGTATTATCTAAGCCAAGTTCTTTTAAAATGCGGGAAACATTGATCCCTTTACCACCTGGCAATTTATTATCATAGTCCATCCGATTGACTTCACCTAAGTTCAATTGTTCTAATTGAACGATATAGTCGATCGAAGGATTAACAGTCACAGTATAAATCATTTTGCTTCCTCCTGAATTGTCGTTTGTCGACGGTAACGCGTACTTACTTGCGTTTTTAGACTGCTGGTAATGATCGTGGCTTCAGCGAGACGAGCGATCTTCACAAAAGAAACAGCGTCAAATTTGCTAGGGTCGGCTAAAACATAAGTTGCTTCGCTTTGTTCCAACGCCACCTTTTTAATGGCAGCTTCATTTGGATCTGGGGTCGTAAACCCATACTTTTGATGAATGCCATTGGTTCCTAAAAAGGCTTTGTTAAAGCGCAACTCTTGCAGTTCTTTGACCGCTTTGACTCCAATGATCGCCTTAGTCGTTGCTTTCAACTCGCCTCCGATCAAAATCGTTTTGATCCTTTGATCGGCCAACCGTGAAGCATGCAAGACACCATTAGTTACGACCGTTAATTGTTCTTTACCCTTTAAATACGGGATCATGGCTAAAGTTGTTGTTCCCGCATCTAAATAGATCACATCATCATTTGCGACTAAAGCGGCTGCTGCTTTAGCGATTATTTCTTTTTCAGTAACATTTTTAGCAGCCTTACCACTCATATCAAGTTCACGTTGCAACGAGTGTTTGACCTTGGCGCCACCATGTACCCGAACTAACAAGCCACGTTCTTCCAATAATTGAAGATCACGTCTAGCCGATGATTCTGAACAATCAGTCTGTTCACAGATCTCTTGGAGTTTTACGACACTATTCTCTTTTAATAACTGGATGATCAGTTGTTGCCTCTCTTCTGCAAGCACTTTCATTACACCTCCTAAATTATATTATCATCTACCTTTGAAAAAATCAATCAAAAATTGTCAAAAAACGTCAAAAATAGCCAAACATTTCACGCGAATTCAGTCATTTTTAGTTATCCAGACCTTTAAAATGCAGTAAAAACACCAAAACCGTGACCGATTTTGGTGTTTTTACTGCAAACCTTTTAATTTTTAAAACTGTGGATCGGCGCAGGGATCGTACCACCTCGTTGGATCATGGCTGCACTCGAAACATGCGTATAGTCCATGATCGGTGCGTGACCTAATAAGCCACCAAATTCAACCGTATCTCCAACTTTTTTACCAGGCACTGGAATAACACGCACAGCAGTTGTCTTATTGTTGATCATCCCGATTGCAGCTTCATCAGCGATCATTGCTCCAAGGGTTTCAGCGGGAACATCACCAGGTAAAGCAATCATATCTAAACCAACGGAACATACCGCTGTCATCGCTTCTAACTTAGCTAAGTTAAGCGTTCCGGCATTGACGGCATCGATCATTCCCGCATCTTCTGACACCGGAATAAATGCACCTGACAAGCCACCAACATGACTACATGCCATGATACCACCCTTTTTGACCGCATCATTTAACATCGCTAAAGCAGCCGTGGTCCCATGCGTTCCAACTTGGTCTAACCCGATCTCTTCTAAGATCTGTGCTACCGAATCACCAACAGCTGGTGTTGGGGCTAAGGAAAGATCCACGATCCCAAAAGGTACACCTAAGCGTTTGGCAGCGATCGAACCAACTAATTGTCCCATGCGTGTAACCTTAAAGGCCGTTTGCTTGATCGTTTCAGCTACTTCATCTAGTGGTTTACCCTTAACTTTTTCAAGGGCTGTTTTAACCACGCCTGGACCTGAGACCCCTACATTGATCACGATATCAGGTTCACTGACACCATGAAAGCCTCCAGCCATAAACGGATTATCTTCAACGGCGTTACAAAAGACGACCAATTTGGCATTATTCATGTAATCAAGCTCGGCAGCGTCTTTGATCACCTGACCCATTTGCTTGACTGCATCCATATTGATCCCACTCTTACTAGAACCAACATTAACTGAGGCACACACTAGGTTTGTTTGAGTCAAGGCTTGTGGCAATGAAGCGATCAAGATCTCATCGCCTTTAGTCATCCCTTTTTGCACTAGCGCAGAAAAGCCCCCGATAAAATCAATACCTAATGTTTGGGCTGCTTTATCAAGCGTCTTAGCGTATTTCACATAGTCACGGTCATTTGATGCTCCCGCGACTAAGGAAATCGGGGTCACCGAAACGCGCTTATTGACAATCGGGATCCCATATTCCATTTCGATTTGTTCAGCAACTTTAACAAGATTTTTTGCTTTGGTCGTGATCTTGTCGTAAATTTTTTGGCAAGCCACATCACTGTCACTATCAATACAATCCAACAGTGAGATTCCCATGGTAACGGTCCGGACATCCAAATTCTGGTCGGAAATCATATGGATCGTTTCTAAAATTTTATCAAACTCCATTTAACTTCCTCCTACAATTGATGCATTGCCCGATAGATTTCTTCATTTTTCAAGTTAATATCAACTTTTAATGCTTGACCTAACTCGGCTAACTTAGTAGCGATCTGCTTAACGTCACTATTTTCAGGTACCATTACCGCCATCATCATCGTGAAGTAACCATCTAAGATCGTTTGGCTGATATCTAAAATATTGATTTGTTCTTCGGCTAAAAAGCGGCTGACCTCAGCGACGATCCCGACTTTATCTTGGCCTACAACTGTTAAAATTGCTTTCATATGTATACACCTCTAAATTTTCAAACCATAAGCAACTACAAATATGACTCTTTTTATCAACGTTACATATAATATATAATTAACTTTTTGATTGCGCAATAAGATTGAAAAAAATCTATTGCATTTACATGTAAATGCATGTATTATGAAATTAGATGCAAATGCATACAATTATTTAGTTGGAGGATATGATATCAATGTCTAACATTTCAAAAACGATCGATCCTAAGATTCGGACGATCGTTACTATTCTGCTTTTATTTTCATGTTTTGTCAGCTTAGCTAGTCAAACAATGATGGTTACGGCTTTACCCGTGATCGAGCATGAAATGAATACTTCGTTAAATCTCGTTCAATGGCTCACAACCGGTTATACCTTGATGATCGGGATCATTACGCCCCTTTCATCTAATATGTATGAAAAATTCAAGAATCGAACGATCTTTTTAAGTACGATCGCAACCTTTATTGTCGGGACTTTGATCGGATGCTTTGCCACAAACTTTTGGATCTTGCTATTAGCTCGCTTGATCCAAGCTTGTGCTGGTGGGATCTTGATGTCATTTCAAATGACCACGATGATCTCGATCTATCCTCTCCAAAAACGGGGCACGATCCTAGGAATGTCTAGTTTAGTTATCGCCTTTGGACCTGCGATCGGACCAACACTTTCTGGTTGGATCATCAATGCCTTTAGCTGGCGTTATATCTTTATCTTTGTTTTACCAATGATGATCATCGTTTGGTTGATCGGTTATTTCGTCTTTCCTAACTTCACGCAACCAAAAGATATCAAGATCGACTTAACCTCAGTCAGTCTTTCATTAGTTGGGGCAACTTTGACCTTGGCCAGTTTGACCTTCTTTGAAACAACACCAATGATTGGTTGGGTCATGTTACTTGTTGGTTTAGGAATCTTGACTGTTTTTGTCAAACGGCAATTAAAACTCAAACAACCAATGCTTAAAGTGCAACTCTTTAAGAACCGTTCCTTTAGATTAATGACTTTAGTTGGGATCTGTGCCTTTATGGTGCTTATTGGGACGGAACAAATGTTACCAATCTTTACACAAAATGTTTTACATTTAAATAGTATGGTTTCTGGGATGATCCTCTTACCTGGTGCGATTGCTAACGCTTTATGTGCCGCTTTAGTTGGACGTCTCTACGACAAACACGGTCCAAAATATTTGATCATCTCTGGTGGGATCTTGATGTTGATTGCTGCCATTCCATTTGTCATGATCTCCAAACAAACACCAGTCTGGTTGATCACCGTGGCTTATATGTTACGGATGGTCGGCAATGCACTCGTCTTTTCACCTGCAATGTCTGAAGCCTTTATTGATGTCAAACCAGATGAAGTCAGCCACGCAACTGCCTTAAACAACAGCTTACGTCAATCGTTTGGGGCTTCATCGATTACGATTTTAGTTGTTTTAGCTGATCTACCAGCAAGCTTTGTTTCTGGGATGAGACTTTCGATGTGGACCACGGTCTTATTAGTTTGCTTGATGATGTTTTTCTTCATTCTTTACTTACGCCAAAGTCCACGAAAGGATGCGTAATCTATGCCTCGGATCGACAAAGTAGCTTCTATTTTAAATAATAAACTACGGCGCGAATTGAATTTTTACTTTGAAAAACTCGGGTTAAGTGAAGCAAATTTCTTTTATCTTGAAATTTTAGCCGAAAAACCAGGGCTCAATCAGGCTTATTTCATCAACTCGCTTCACCGTGAACAAAGCGTCGTGACACGTCAGATCAATAAGCTCGTCGCTAAAGGTTGGATCAAAAAGACTAAGGCTAAAAATGATCACCGTAATTCCGAGTTGTATTTAACTAAAAAAGGTGAAGATATTTTACCGACCTTACAATTACTTTCAACGCAAATAAGTGATGAAGTTTTAGCCAGCTTGACCCCTGAAGAAGCCGAGACTTTCGCTAGATTATTAAAGAAAGTTGCCCTAAACTATACCCCGACCGCCGATTCACATGCTCGACATACTAATAATTAATGTTTTATAATTAAGCTAAATTATTAGGGGGATATTAAAATGCAAATTCACATTACTAATATATATGGTATGGCCAAAAACTCGACTGCCCGAATCGCCCAAAACATGGTCGCACAAATCGGCAAAGAGTTAGATTTTAACGAAATGGGGATCTACTGTTATCGCGATTCTACCGATACGCCTGAGCAATTGAGTGGTCGGCTCGATGGGATCATTGCAGCGCTTGAAGCAGGCGATATCGTATTTTTCCAATCTCCATCTTGGAATTCACTTAAATTTGACCAGGCTTTACTTTCTCGTATCAGATTGTATCCCGAAGTCAAAGTTATCACGATCATCCACGATGTTCGTGCCTTAATGTTTGAAACGAATCGCTACCTTTTAGAGGAAACGATTGCTTTTTATAACCGGGCAGATTTCTTGATCGTACCCTCACAAAATATGTACGACTTTTTATGTGAGCATGGGTTAACGGTCAAAAAATATCTCGTACAACATCTGTGGGATCAACCAGTTGATCCTTTAACCTTATATGATAGTCCTACACAAAAAGTGTTGAATTTTGCCGGTGATCCCCAAAAATTCACCTTTGTTAATGACTGGAACTACGACTTACCGCTTCATTTATTTGCTAAAGATGCTCCCGATCCTAAACCGGCTAACTTGATCCATGAAGGCTGGAAAAACTCACAAGAGTTACTAACTCAACTTTCTAAAAATGGGGGCTTTGGTCTGGTTTGGAATGACGGTGGTTATACGTTTGAATACACTTCAAAATATATTGCTTTTAAATTAGGAACTTACTTGGCAGCTGGCCTTCCTGTGATCGTTCCTAAGGGTATCTCAAATGAAGAGTTGATTTTGAAAAATAACCTGGGTTTTGTAGTTGAGACGATCGATGAAGCGATTCAAAAAATCGCTGAACAATCCCCCGCAGATTATGCTCAGATGAAAGCTGATACGAAAAAATTTGCTAAATTATTACAAAATGGCTACTTTACGCGTCGTTCTTTAACAGACGCCATTTATCAAGTACTCCAAAAATAATCACAAAAAGCGTCTTTGCAAAAATGCAAAGACGCTTTTCTTTATCAATTATCTCTTAAGCGGTATAGCCGTGCTGGTCGTCCGGGTGACTTTTGCATGGCTTGACCCACATCCTCAAATAGCTTTTGATGTGTCTTTTTAAAGTTTGAATTATCGATTTGATTGAGATGCAACATCAAAAACGGCGCATAAACACTGCGCGCTTCACGTAAAGTAAAAACCGGTCCTAAAATCTTTAGGATCTCAGGGCGACAATGGAGACTCTTTTTTACTTGCAAACAAGCTCGCTGTAAGATCAAATCATCATCTAAGAATAACGCTTGTTCAGATAAGCCGTATTGATGATATTTTGACTCATTCGTCGTTCGTGGCAAAGTAAGTCGTTCATCATCTTTTTTGAAGTAGTAGTCTTCGGCTGCTGATTCTAAGGTAAAAAAGTCCATTCCTTTTCTTGATAACTCAGGAAATTCAGGTAGGTATGTCATATACGCCAAAGTAATGGTTCTTTCGCCATCAATTTGACGTTCTGGATGCGTTAAAGTATATAATTGTTCAACATTTTCCCGTGCAACTTTTTGTCCTGTTAGTTTTTCAGTTAATTGAATAATGGCCTTGGGTGCATCACCTTCAGTTAACAATTCTGTTTTAGGTAACGTCCACCCATTATCCTTTAAGAGTAAGATCTTAACACTTGCGGTCTTGCGCTCATAGCACCAGATCACATTTACTAAATCCAATTTAACTGGCATGGGGGTAGTCTGAATGTTACTCATAGTTATTACCTCCAAAGATTAATCTTTCTCTATTAAATCTGTCTATCCTTGCTTATAATGAAACTAAATCATATTTAGGAGGTCTGATTTCATGTTTCATTTGATTCCAGATAATCTAGCTCAAGTATCCGAAAAATTAGCTTGGCTTCAAGCAAACGGCTATGAAAACTCTACCCGTACAAGCGTCATCAATGATATGACTAAAGACGGCGTACAAGATATGCTCGATACCGCACTTGAAGGTCCATATTGGGGGACTGGTTGGGAAAAAGTAGGTCAAGTTCTAGCGATCACCGGTGCTACAGGCGAAACAGTCGCCAAAGTATATCCGCGCAAAGGGTTTGATTCATTCGAGGCTGATCTCGAAAATAACGATATTCTCTATTGGCGTAACCTTTCTGCCCAAGTAGGGACCGCTATTGGAAATGATTAGCATCACTCCATAATTTTCAACTTAGCATATCTTAAAAGATTAAACTAGTGGGTAACATTCATTAACTTTGATACACCCGCTTCCAACCCTTGAAAACGTTGTATTTTTGACAGTTATTAAGATTTGTTTAACATTGATTTTCTGAAAATCTCCTTGCATTCGTGATTTACTATGTGTAAAATGATAAGTAATTTTTCAAGGAGGGTTTAGAATACCATGGTTAAATTTAGACGTGTTCCTGCATTTGACACAAACAACATGCCTAATAAATCTGAGATCGTTAAAAAAGACATCCAGATTTCTGGTCATATGATCAAAAATGTGCCAGTTCAGCTTGATGATTCGCAGTCTGAAGAAATCAGTTATCTTATTTCAGACCCTATCTTCAAGCGCCTTTACGATTTTATTCGTAAAAGTGCAGCTAATGCAGAACTCGATTTTGACAACTTGATAACTAAATAAATTCGATAATTACCGACTATCGCTAAATGGGCTTGCTCTTTTAGGCGGTAGTCTTTTTGTATTTCCTGGGTTATTTGGTTAACATTGAAAGAAATAAACCATTTTCAAACACCCAAGAAAAAAGTTGAAAACAACATTTTTTGCATCTAAAAACGCTAGGAAATCAGCTCTCCTAGCGTTTTTGTTTTTATTAATAAATCAAATCATCATATTTTACGTTTGCTTGTTGGCGTGCCAACTCCTCACTTTGGTAATAGACAGTATCAGTCCAAGCACCAGCACCAAATCCGGTCACTAAAACTGGTTGATCAGTTCCATTGATGTTTTCCGTGTGAGCACCATAGTAACTACCTGCACCGGCCATCTGATACCAACTACGCACATTAAGATATTCTATCCCATTTACATTTGCTAGTTCTGCGGTTCCCCAATTTTGTGTTTTTTCCAACTCTTCCTGCGTAGGTGGGTAATGACGATCACCTGCATTATACAGTTCAATTGTAGTAGTTTCACCTTCAGCTGAGACACGGACGATCTCATGGTCGCTGATCGTATATTTGGTCAAGCGCCCTTGATTGATTGCATACCATGTTCCCTGGAGTGCTTGTGGAATTGTAAAGTACCCGTCACGACCATCAGTTGTGGGACCATTTGTAGAACTGGAGCTAGAACTAGCGCTATCTGCCGAACTTGATGCTGAGCTTGCAGCTGAACTCGAACTTGCTGCAGATGAGCTAGTTGAACTTGCTACGCTCGCTTTTTCACCATTAAAAATCGCCGTAAAGCCCGCACGCAAAGTCTTATTTTGCGTTTCACTCCAAGTATTGGTTGCACTTGTAGTTTCATTGACTAAAACGACTGGCTTACCATCTTTAATCGCAAAGGCATACGTAATGCTACCACCACTTGACTTATCATAGTTATACAAGGCAACGACATTATAGCCCGCTTTTCCTTGCCCTTTTGGTGACCAAGTTAGCTTGGCACTTGAGCCACTGACTGTTGCTGTTTTTAAATCAGTTGGATAGCTTAGACCAGTACTGGTTTTAAGCTCATTTTTCCCATCATAACTCGCATAACTTTGCTTCATCGTTTGTTGCCACTGTTTCATAAAAGTGGCTAACTCTTTATTCTGTGCGCTCGTCCAAACTGCCAAAGTAGTACTCTTAGCCTTTGAACGACTCGAAGAACTCTTGGTTGTTTTTGAGCTCGTAGCTTCACTGGTGGATGAGGCGGTCTTTGTTTGCGCTTGTTTAGTCCCACAGCCAGCTAAAAGAAGCGTAATTCCTACTACCCCTACGATCACCTTTTTATCCATCGGTATTTCCCCCTAACTGCTAAACCTCTTTGCCATTGATTTGAAAGACGATTCCAGGAAATTCAGCTGCGCCGTCTTTTCCTTCCATAAATTCCAAGGCATCGCGACGTGTTTGTGAAAGATCAACGCCTTGTTGCTTTGCGGCAAAAATACACCCACAGTAACATTGCCGATAAATATCATATTCCTTACACATTTCTACCGAGCGCCGGTAACCATTGCCCTTTTTGAAATCACTTGGTAAGTAATTGACATCATAAAAGCGTTGGATCTCGATCCCGACTGAGTTGATCGTTTGTGAATTTTTGTGCGGACTGATCGTAAGCGCACTGCCAAAATAATCAAAGCCTAATTCAACTGCTTTTTTAGCTACCATATCTAACCGATAATCAAAACATGCCCGACAACGATCGCCACCTTCAGGCTCTTTTTCTAACCCACGGACCGCTTGAAAGTATTCTTGCGGTTTATATGGTGCAGCGATAAAACGCACATTATTGCCCGTTTTTTCATTAAAATCATGAATAAACTTTTGTTGAACATATTCGCGCCGTTGATATTCAGCGCGCGGATGAATATTTGAATTTGCAAAATAAATCGTTACATCTGCAAATCCCGTCATGCGTTCAAGCGTTGTCGTACTACAAGGTGCACAGCATGAATGCAATAAAATTTGGGGCCGTACTTGATCTTTTTGCCAAGTATCGACCATCTTCATCATTACTTTATCGTAATTGATCTTTTGGTTGAGATTCATTTTAGCTAAAATCTCTTGGAGATCGATCAAAACACTTGCCTTCTTTCCCTATTTTCTCTAATTTACAGTATAGCACAATTTCTATCGTGTATAATGTTTTTAGAAATGAGGGATCTTATGCAAAAATATCAGGTTAAATTGCCACTTTATGCGCTTATTCTGACACTTATCACGCTCATCATCGGCGGGATCTTGATTGCTTGTGTGCTAGCTCATAGTGCAAAAATATTGTTATTGTTCCTATTTTTACTGCTGTTTTTTGCCGTAAGTTCATTGATCAGCGTGCTCGTGATGTTGCTTCTTCCGCGGCTAGAAAAGTTATTGGCTAAAAAGCGGCGTAAAAAGAAACAACAAGACTAACATTTTGAGCTTTTCTAGTTAAAATAAAAGCTCTAATTATCGAAGAATTTTAATTTTATTTTCATAATTCTCCTAAAGAGTGCTATAATCCATGTAAGGCAAATTTTAAACGCCAGATTTTAAAGTACTGAGGAGGAATTTTTATGACAAAACTTGTTGATCTTGACTGGGAAAATCTCGGTTTTGACTATATGGAACTACCCTACCGTTATCGTGCACATTACAAAGATGGTCAATGGCATACTGCCGGCTTGACCGAAGATGCAACGATCGCGATCAACGAAGGCTCACCAGTCTTTCACTATGGCCAAGCAGCTTTTGAAGGGCTTAAAGCTTACCGCTGTAAGGACGGCAGCATTAATTTATTTCGTCCAGACCAAAATGCAGCCCGCATGCAACGCAGCTGCCAACGCTTATTAATGCCTGAGATCCCGACTGATATGTTCATTGATGCTTTAAAACAAGTCGTTAAAGCCAATGAAGCATATGTTCCTCCTTATGGCTCTGGTGGCACGCTTTACTTACGTCCAAATATCATCGGGGTCGGTCCAAACATTGGGGTCCATCCCGCTAGCGAATACATTTTTACCGTTTTTGCAATGCCAGTTGGAAACTACTTTAAAGGTGGCTTAAAACCAACGAACTTCCTTGCAGCCAACTATGACCGGGCTGCTCATAAAGGAACAGGGCAAAGTAAAGTCGGCGGTAACTACGCTGCTAGTCTCTTACCTGGGGCTAAAGCAAAGGAACAAGGTTTTGCGGATTGTATCTACCTTGATCCGCTTGAACATAAAAAGATCGAAGAAGTTGGTTCGGCTAACTTCTTTGGAATCACCAACAACAATGAATTTGTTACGCCAAAATCACCTTCGATCTTACCAAGTGTTACTAAATATTCCTTGCTTTATTTAGCAAAGGAACGCTTAGGCTTAGAAACCAAAGAAACTGATATTTACTTAGATGATCTTGATCACTTAGTTGAAGCTGGGGCCTGTGGGACAGCTGCTGTAATCACCCCAATTGGTGGGTTCCAAATCGGTGATGACTTGCACGTCTTTTATTCTCAAACAGAAGTCGGACCAGTTACTAAGAAACTCTACGATGAATTGACTGGCATCCAATTTGGCGACAAAGAAGCGCCTGAAGGTTGGATCGTTAAAGTCGACTAATCCAATGATAGCCGAGTTATCTCGTTACGTGCGCGATAACTCGGCTATTTATTTGCGTTTATGTTTGGCTAAAGTCAAGATCCGTAGTGCCGTCGCTAATAAAATAAAAAAGATCAAGACAAACGAAATATAATTACTCCAAAAACCTAGACTTAAGCCTAAGAGTTTCAAGATCCCTGTTTGCAAAACCATCGTGATAAATGCCATTACCGCGACAATAAAAAATAATTCAATATAACGTTTCACTGTTAGATCATCCTTTCGTTTTATCTGTGCCACTTTTTGACCTAAACTTTTTAATTCGGCTTTCTTTTTGGAGGCTAATTCTTTAAGCCCAAACGTATTGGTCTGCACGGCTTCACCGACTTTGATCACGCCCATCGCAGTCATCACCTTATCAAAGGTTTGAAAAGTCGCATCAGTTGCCCCAGTCAACACATTTTCTAACGTTTTAGTGTAGCAGTTAGTCAATAAAATATAGTGCTTATTAGCAAAAGTTCCAAGCGCATGCGGATCACCGTATTTATCGAAACGCAAAGTCAATTGACGTAAACAGTCTAAGAAATTTTTCATGATCCCAGAGATCCCACCCCAATACGTAGGCGCCGCTAGGATCCAGACATCGGCTTCTTTTAGCTTACTAACTAAAACATCTAAGTCGGCACTCTTTGGCATGATCGTATAATCGTTTAAAAATATTGTTTCTTGTGCTATTTTCGGATCCACATTGGCCAATACTTGATCCAACATTTGCCCTGTGATCCCGTCTCTTTTAAAAGAGCCTAAAATCCCGAGTACTTTCATTATTTATCTCCTATATTAATATTTTTCTTTATTATAACTTATTTACCACAAAACCGCTTTCTTTTAAACGGATTAAAAATTTTACTAATTATTAAAACTCAGTCTATGATATATTAATATATATATCATTTTAACCTAAGGGGTATGCTTAAATGAAAAAGAAGCTATTTTTGATTTTAAGTTCGCTGTGTGCCTTTTTATTTTTATTTGGTAACGGCACGATCAAAGCGGAAAAAACTTATCAAATTGGGACCGACGTTACTTATCCACCGTTTGAATTTGCTAATAAAAATAATCAATACGTGGGAATCGACATTGATATTTTAAAGGCGATCGCAAAAGAAGAAAATTTTAAGGTCAACATTAAAGCAGTTGGTTTTAATGCAGCCGTGCAATCATTACAATCGGGACAATTAGATGGAGTCATGGCTGGGATGGCGATGACTGACGAACGAAAAGTCAAGTTTGATTTCTCTGATCCATACTACAAGACTGGCTTTGTCATGGCAGTCGCAAAAAACAGTAAGATCAACAGCTTAGACGATCTGCGTGGTAAACGCGTGGCGCTAAAAACTGGGACAGCCGCTGCCGATTATGCTAACTCGTTAAAAGATAAGTATGGTTTTACTACCGTGACTTTTGACGATTCCGATAACATGTATAATGATGTTGTCAATGGTAATTCAGTTGCCTGTTTTGAAGATGATCCGGTCATGCAATATGCGATCAAAACGGGAACTAAGCTCAAAATCGTCACTAAACCAGCTCAGGGTGGCTACTATGGTTTTGCCGTTGCTAAAGGTAAAAATCAAGAGTTACTCAAAAAATTCAATGCTGGACTTAAAAAGATCAAGGCTAACGGTGAGTACCAAAAAATCATCAACCGTTACTTAAGTACCAAAACTGTTTCCGAACAAAAGAGTGCTAAATCAAGTAGCAACAGTGAACGGACTTTTTGGGGCTTGCTTAAACAAAACCGCCAAGCTTTACTACAAGGGTTAGGTGAAACGATCTACTTAACGATCGTCGGAATCTTCTTTGCAACGATCTTTGGAATCATTGTTGGTTTACTGGGAATTGTACCCAATAAGTTCGCTCGTGGCTTATCAACAACGATCATCTATATTTTCCGGGGAATGCCTCTCTTAGTTTTAGCATTATTTATTTATAATGGGTTACCAACTCTGACAGGCGTAAAGATCCCTGCCTTTATCGCTGGGGTCATAACTTTGACCTTAAATGAAGGTGCTTATACCGCAGCCTTTGTTAAAGGTGGGATCGAATCCGTCGACAAAGGACAAATGGAAGCCGCGCGCTCATTAGGGATGCCGTTTGGTAAGGCAATGCGTAAAGTCATCTTGCCTCAAGGTATCAAGCTAATGATCCCATCATTTGTCAACCAATTCATCATTACCCTTAAAGATACTTCGATCCTTTCGATCATTGGAATCTTAGAATTGACGCAAACCGGTAAGATCATTATCGCCCGCAACCTTGAAGGCTTTAAGGTTTGGACGATCATTGCCTTGATCTACTTGATCATCATTACTTTACTTACCTGGCTTTCAAATTACGTCCAAAAGAAAATGAAATAAGCTAGAAAAACGGTCGCAGATAAACTTAAAAGGTTTATTTGCGACCGTTTGTTAATTATCTACGGTAATAACCCGCTGAACAGGCACATCAAAGGAATCTAGCTCCCAGCCTGCAGTGGCATAAGTCATCGTTGGGGTTGCTAAGGAGATCGTATTTCCCGAGAAATTTTTTAAGTAGCGATCATAATAACCACCACCAAAACCTACTCGTAGCCCCGAATCTAAGGCGTAAGCAATGCCTGGTACCAACAACAAGTCTAAGTTGTCATTGACCTTAGTCTCATCATAATGCGGTTCTAGGATCCCAAAAGAGCTCAATTCAAAATCAGCTTCGGTTTTAGCGGGTAAAAAGACCATTTGGCGTTTAGGCATCGTCTTAGGGTAATAGACCACTTTACCTTCATTTTCAGCTTGTCTGATCAACTGAGCAGTGGGGATCTCCAGTTCACCTGCGCGGGTGATCCCAATCGTTTTAGCTTGTTGCCATTCAGGTGTCAAAAATAGTTTAGTCGCTAAGTTTAAGGCGACTTGGTTTGTTTCTTGTTTTGCTTGCGCTAATTTTTGTAATTGTTTTTTGCGAAAAGTTGCTTTATCTTCCATCAACTCACCTACCTCTTCATCTACAGCTTATAAGAAGAGCAACTAAAAAAGCAACCGCCAAATCTTGACGGTTGCTTTTGGTGTGTTATTTATATCTTGGGAAGAACTGTTTAAAGATTAATCTTTGCTAGCTTCTTTTTTGCTGTCATCTTCGGCGCGTTCTGTAATTACAAGTTCGCCATCTTTCATGTCAGCTTCAAGATGTTTAGCATTGATGTGATCCAAATAGTAGTCTGTTACTTTATCACGAATTTGTTGTTCAATGACACGACGTAATGGACGTGCACCCATTGCTTCGTCGTAGCCTTGTTCGATCAAGTAGTCTTTTGCTTCATCAGAAACAACTAAGTCAAGGTCTTTCTTAGCTAAGTTGCCGTTTACATCACTTAACATCAAGTCAACAATGTGTTTCAAGTCGTCTTTAGTTAAGTGTGAGAATTCGATAACAGCGTTGAAACGGTTCAAGAATTCAGGTCTGAAATATGGAGCTAACTTCTTCATGATTTCTTCGTCTTTTGCTTCATCACCCGTCAATGATTCGTTACCAAAGCCAGCATTTGATGTTGCAATGATCACAGTGTTCTTGAAGTTGACTGTGTTACCTTGACCATCTGTTAAACGACCATCATCAAGTACTTGTAACAAGAGTGTGATAACTTGTGGATCTGCTTTTTCAATTTCATCAAGTAAAACAATTGAATATGGTTGACGACGAACACGTTCTGTCAATGTGTTGTTGTTATCATCATAACCAACATAACCAGCAGTTGTCCCGATCAATTTAGAAACAGCTGTCCGATCAGAATATTCAGACATATCTAAACGGATGATCGCATCTTTGTTACCAAACATGTCGTAAGCTAATTGTTTAGCCAATTCAGTCTTACCAACACCTGTAGGACCTACGAACAAGAAGGAACCGATTGGCCGGTTACCATCGTCAAAGCCAGCACGGTTACGACGGATAGCACGAGAAACTGCTTCAACAGCTTCATCTTGACCGATAACCTTCCCCTTCAAACGGCTTTCAATGTTACGTAAGCGTTCAATGTCGCTAGCACCCATCTTAGATACAGGAATGCCTGTCAAACGTTCAACAGATTTAGCTACATCATCAACTGTTGCCGTAACTTTTTGTGCTTCAGAGGTGTTGTCTAATTTTTCTTCTAATTTGTCAATTTCTGTCTTAGCATTCAAAGCTGCTTCGTAATCTTCTTTGTCAGCAGCATCTTGTTGCTTTTCTTTAGCTTTCTTGATTTCTTCTTCGATTTCTTTTGCATCAGCTACATTGTGTTGTGAAGCTAAGTGAGCCGAAGTCATATCAATCAAATCGATAGCTTTATCAGGTAATGTTCTTTGTGGAATGTATTGAACAGAATAGTCAACTGCAGCCTTCAAAACATCATCTGGTAAAACAACATTGTGGTGGTCTTCGTAAAGTTTACGAACACCTTCTAAGATCTTAAATGTGTCTTCTGGTGTAGGTTCGTTAACGACAACTTCATTGAAACGACGTGCTAAAGCAGCGTTTTTCAAAATAGTGTTGCGGTATTCATCTTGTGTTGTAGCACCGATAACTGAAATTTCGCCACGAGACAATGCAGGTTTCAAAATATCAGCTAAGCCCTTAGAACCACTGTCACCGCCAGTTGAACCAGCACCTAAGATTTGGTGGATTTCATCTAAGAAGAGGATAATGTTACCTGCTTCTTTAACTTCTTTGATCAAGTTTTGAATGTTTTCTTCAAAGCTACCACGGTATTGTGTCCCTGCTTCAAGAGCAGAAATATCAATACTTACGATTTGCTTGTTCTTAATTGCAGCAGGAACATCGCCATTAACGATCGCTTGAGCCAAGCCTTCAACAACTGCTGTCTTACCAACACCAGCATCCCCAACTAAAACAGGGTTGTTCTTTGTCCGGCGAGCTAAAATTTCAGCAGCTTCTTGGATTTCTTTCTTACGTCCGATCACGGGATCAAGTTTGCCTTCACGTGCATCTTCAGTTAAATTACGACCAAGCTTTTGCAAAATGCTTTCTTGTTGCCCTTGTTGAGCAACAGCTTGTTGCATTGCGGCTTGTTGGGCTGCTTGTTGAGCAGCTTGTGCTTGCGCTTGTGATTGTTGTGGTAACTTACCAGTTTGACGGTATTGTCTGAACTCTTCTGGTGTCACTTCACGACCATTGATCATGTAGCGACTGCTTTCTGAGAAGTTGTTGTTACCCCATAATTGGTTGAAAATGTCGTCCATATCTCCAAAAGGATCTGTGTATCTAGCCATAATTATCCCTCACTTTTTAATTAAATAATTCTTAATTAATAACATTTGTAATATACAACTTATGTTTAGCCAATGCAAACAATAACACTTTGCACAAAAAAGCCTAGGCATAAACCAAAGCTTTCTAAACCATAAATCGTATCGCATGACTACTCTTTCCAAGTCATGTAGTTTTCTTCTAATTCCTGCAAAACTTGCCACATAGTCGCGTGTTGCGCTTTAGCTAAAGCATCGATATCGCGCAAATTAAGTGACGTCGCAAGAGTTTGTTGCTTATTAAACGATTTATGAAGGGTCGTATACCCATAGCCTGACCTTTTAGATACTTCATAGATTGTGAGTTCTTTCTCACGTAAGTATCCTTTGATGTCAATTTCCACTGGGATCACCTCCACGAATTTTATTATACCACACCTGTGATACTTTACAAGTGTAAAATACCACTTTTGTGAAATATTTTTTTAAGCTAAAAAAATACAATCCCTCAAATAATTGAGAAACTGCATCAAATAAGGTTTTTTAGATAACTGGACGGGGACAAAATTTTGGCATTAATTCATCAAAATCATACTTTTCCAAAGCTTCGAGCCCTTCTTTTGCGATATCAAAATAAGCTGTCAAACCTTGGGCGATCATTAAGTTGACTTCTTTTTCCGGATCAAATTGCACCACGATCACCGGTGTTTTGGTCGCATAAGCATAACCGATCTCAAATGCTGTACCTGAGTCGGGTTCATTTTCTTTTGTTTCTTCTAATTTATAGTCCACGATCGCTACGACTACATCGCTAGCATCAATTTGGTTAGTATCTAGGCCAAAAGTAGCTTTTTGCCACTCAAAACTGCCAAATTCAGCCGCTTTATATTCATGCTCATGTGGTAAAAAGATATTTTGACCATCGATCGTTGGATTGTTGCGTAAAGCAGCTTTAACTTGAGCAATACGTTCTTTTTGCGCGGGACTAAAGAATGGTGAAGCTAAATAAACTGATTTCATTGACGTTCTCCTTAAATAAGTATGCTTTTAGTATACGTGACTTCATTTAGTGAACGCAACTCTTTCTACTACAACATCTTGTGTTTAAATTTAAAAAAACACAAGATGAGCTTTATTTTTTACTCAATTCCGAGTATGATTGAAAAGGAAATAATTTAGTAGTTTGACAGTTTTTATCCCACAAGAAAGGATGCTTCAATCATTTTGATCACACTATCAGGAATCATCGGCTCTGGTAAGTCGAGTTTAACAGAAATTTTAGCCAAAGAACTTGGTACAAAAGCATATTACGAACCAGTAAAAGATAACCCCGTGTTACCTATTTTTTATAAAGGAAACGAGATCGCCGCTAAAAAACGGGCAGCTGGCGATAAGGAAGCTACCAACCCGTATGCTTATCTCTTGCAAACTTTCTTTTTAAATCGTCGTTTTGCAATGATCAAAGCCTCAATGCAAGAAGATAATAACATCTTAGACCGTTCGATCTACGAAGATGAGATCTTCATGAAGATGAACACCGAAATGGGTAATGCTACTCAAGTTGAATACGACATCTATAAGAGCCTTTTAGCTAATATGATGGAAGAACTTCCTTATGCATCCCACAAAAAGTCACCCGATCTAATGATCACGATCAAGGTTTCTTACCCAACGATGTTACAACGGATCGAAAAGCGCGGTCGTGACTATGAACAAGTTGAACAAGATCCTTCACTTGTTGAATACTACCAACGCTTACTCGGCCACTATGACGTTTGGATGGATGAATACGATGCTTCACCACTGCTAGTGATCGATGGTGACAAGTATGATTTTGTAGCCAACGTCAACGATCGGGTCATCGTATTAGAACAGATCGAACAAAAACTTTATGAATTAAACAAGATCTCCAAAGAACAATTAGAAGATCTCAAAGCCCAACACGTTGCTTTATTGAAAGAAGCCTAACAATAAGCAATAATAGAGCTAAGTACTTTTACTTAGCTCTATATTTTTAGGAGGAAATTTTATGACAACAGACTCAAAAAAAGAGCTGACCAAAACACTTTGGGTCTCTCTTTGCTGCCTCGCTGTCTTTAATCTCGCTCTAGCGATGAGTGCTATTTGGCTTAGCAAATCATTTAAAAATTTTGACCCTGATACCAGTGGAGCTCCATATTTCTTTGCTGTTTTTGCTGAACTTTTTATCGTCTACATCGCTAGTTCCAAAACCATGCGTCACCGCTTTTTCACTGTAAATAAGCGCCCAAGTAAACAGATCTCATTTATGGCAATTTGCTTACTTGGATTGACGCAGATCTTTTTTTCTATAAATAGCGATCTACTAGAAGCGATTTTAAACTTCTTTCATCTCAGTGCCCAAGCTCAAGTCGAAAGTGCCACTGCATCTAGTGACACACTTTCGATGTTTTTATACAGTGCTTTACTAGCACCGATCGGCGAAGAGATCCTCTTTCGGGGTTATCTCTTACGGAATTTCCAGAAATTAGATGAGCGCTTCGCTATTATCTTTTCTGCGCTTCTCTTTGGGCTTTACCACGGAAATATCGACCAAACGCCTTTTGCCTTTGTCTTAGGCATTTTACTAGGATACATCGCCGTTAACTACGGGATCTATTATTCGATCGCACTTCATATCTTTAATAATATGATCTTAGGCGACTTCTTTTCTTTTGTTTTAGATAAATTACCAGATTCCCTGGGAAATATGCTAAACTCTAGCGTCATGCTCTTCTTAGGGATCTGCGGCTGTTACTTTATTTACCGCTACTTTGAACGCTTAAAGCAACAATATTTATCCACTCCACCTGACTGGGTTTTAATTCGGATCTCACTCTTAAACATTCCATTTCTGTTATTTTTAGCAGTTGCATTGCTTGAAATGATCACTGGTTTAACTACCATCAAGTAAGGCCTATTGCTTGCAGATATGCACATTTTTGGAGTATCATTAAAACAAAATGATATAAGGGTAGGGTGAAGTAGTATGGCAATCAATTATGAACGTATTTTGGTAGCGATCGATGGTTCGAAAGGGGCGGAGATTGCGCTTGATACTGCGATTGATGTAACTAAGAGAAATGATGCACACTTAGATATTTTACGTGTTCTAGATCTTAATTCATTAGAATACGGTGGTGCTGGCATCGCTTTAAATGGTGAACAAATTTACACCATTGAACAAGAAAATGAACAGTATTTATCCGAGTTACGCGATAAATTGATCAAAGAGCACGGCTTTAAACCTGAACAAATCAACGTTCATATTCGCTTTGGTAATCCTAAACTCGTTATTGTTGAAGATTTCCAACCTGAATATAACATTGATATGATCATTGTCGGTTCAACTGGTAAGAGTTTCTTACACCGCTTGATCACAGGTTCTGTGGCAGCTCATGTTATCAGAACTGCTAAATGCGATGTCTTAGTTGCACGCTCGACCGAAGAAAATCTTGCTGCTAAAGAAAAAGAAGCAAAAGAATAATTATTTAGCAAAAAGTCTCAGTTGGAGTTTGTTCCAACTGGGACTTTTTAGTTATCCTAATAAAAAGGAGTTAGCCTAAAACGGCTAACTCCTTTTATTTGTGGGAATTTCTAACGTATGTGACTATTATTAGTCTTTACGTTTTTTCTTGTCAGCAACTGTGCCTAAACCTAGCAGTCCTGCCAGTGCAGTCAAGACTACACCAACAAGTGAAGCATTTTGTGTCTTAGCATCACCAGTTTGTGGTAATTCTTGTGCCACATCAGTTTGAGCTTTAGCACTTGTATTTGCTGGAACAGTTTGCGTTGACTTAGCAGTTGTTTGCGCCGTCATTTGTGTTTTTTCTGGTGCTTTACCTTCCGTATTTCCAGTTGGTGCCATTGTTGTAGCTTTAGCTTTGACTGTGATTTCTGCTTCAACAATATCTACCGAACCATCTGGATACGTCACTTTAACAAGCGCTTTAACAGTGCCGATTGCTGTCGTATCTGGGGTAGTTACCCATTCGACTGTTGTGCCAGCTGGAAGATCACCTAAGTTAGCAATTGCAGCTTTAGCATCAGGTGTTTCACCTTGAGTAACTTCGATCGGTTTAGTGATCGGTGTGTTTAGATCAGCATCTGTTCCCACTTTGATCTTCACCACTAATTCTTCACTAGAGCCATCTGGGTACGTTACGACAATTATGCCTTCTTTTTCGCCCGGTGTCGTTGTATCAATTGGATCTTTCCATGCGTACTTCGTGCCTTCTGGTAAGTCCGTTGGGTTCTTGATACCTTCCATTGGATCTGG
>NZ_AZFT01000033.1 GCF_001434405.1 Ligilactobacillus apodemi DSM 16634 = JCM 16172
AGATGGCTCGAAAGATGACTTACCAGTGCAAGTTAAAGTAGGTAATGATGCCGATGCGGTAACACTAAAGGCAAAAGCTAACGTTCACGCCGCTTTGAACAGCAAATTAACGCCAGAGTCAGTGCTCGATCCAAGTGTAGCTTTGCCACAAGGCACAAAGGTAGCGTGGAAAGTTCCAGTGGATACTACAAAGGTTGGTAGACAAACAGGTACGTTAGAAGTAACATATCCAGATGGTTCCAAGGATGAGTTGCCAGTCAAAGTTAAAGTAGGTAATGATGCCGATGTGGTAACGCCAAAGGCAAAAGCAAATGTTCACGCCGCTTTGAACAGCAAATTAGCACCAGAGTCAGTGCTCGATTCAAGTGTAGCTTTCCCGCAAGGAACAAAGGTAACATGGAAAGTTCCCGTGGATACAAGCAAAGCAGGTATGCAAACCGGCACATTAGAAGTGACGTATCCAGATGGCTCCAAGGATGACCTGCCAGTGCAAGTTAAAGTAGGGACAGATGCCGACGCCGTAACACCAAAAGTTAAAGCAAATGTTCATGCCGCTTTGAACAGTAAATTAACGCCAGAGTCAGTGCTAGATCCAAATGTAGCCTTGCCACAAGGCACAAAAGTAGCATGGAAGACACCAGTGGATACAAGTAAAGCAGGTATGCAAACCGGCACACTGGAAGTAACGTATCCAGATGGCTCGAAAGATGAGTTACCAGTAACTGTTACGGTTGACGGTGGCACAAAGAAAAATACTAAAATGCATGCTGCAGCTTTGAATGCTAATCAAAAGGATCATTCAAATAACAACAATGATCAAGGTACTAATTTAAAGCAAAAACATGAAAAAGCTACTAAGAATGTGGTAAATAATCAGACTCAAGTAGTTTTGAAGGGGAACCAAAAAGAACTTTCATTCAAACAAACTGGCCAAAATGATAGTTCTTTGGAGCGTGAGCCTGAAAAAGGTGCTAAACATGTGGCTAACAACCACAAGCAAGTGGCTTTGGCTAAAATGCGTTCTCAAAGTACGAAGCAAGCTTTAACAAAAGCTACTAAAACTTCAACTGAATTGCCACAAACTGGTGAGAAAAATTCAGCAAGTTTAACGTTATTAGGTCTGGTTGGAGCGCTATTAGGACTCTTTGGCTTGACAGAAGCAACGAAAGGCAAGTCTAAGAAATTTTAATGTGGTTAAATAACTAATCATTAAGCAAAGTTTTATCCAATAAGCAAGGATAAAACTTTGCTTTTTGATTGAAAAATACAAAAAAAAACAAAATATTCAGTATTTAAAAAGTTAAATAATTGAAACCGCTTAGCTTCGGGAGTAAACTTAGTAGTGTATGGAAATCACTTTAAGACATTTTAAGAATGGAGGGATAAAAATGGATATTGTAACTTTAGCTCGTTTTCAGTTTGCAATGACAACGGTGTTCCACTTTTTCTTTGTACCATTTTCCATTGGGACTGCGTTTGTGGTTGCAATTTTAGAAACGCTCTATGTTCGCACTAAAAATGATGCCTATAAAAAATTAGCAAAATTTTGGGGGAATATTTTCTTATTAAGTTTTGCAGTTGGGGTCGTGACCGGTTTGATCCAAGAGTTCCAATTTGGGATGAACTGGTCTGATTACTCACGTTTTATGGGTGATATTTTTGGGGCTCCATTAGCGCTTGAAGCTTTATTGTCATTTTTCATTGAATCTACGTTTATCGGTCTTTGGGTATTTACTTGGGATCGAGTTAAAAAAGGGATGCACTTATTCTTTATCTGGATGACATGTATTGGGACTTTGACTTCAGCCTTGTGGATCTTAACAGCTAACTCATTTATGCAACATCCTGTTGGTTACGCCATTCGTAATGGGCGTGCTGAAATGGTTGATTTCTTTGCCTTACTTCAAAACCCACAACTTTGGTTTGAATATGGGCACGTTATTTTTGCAGCTTTGACAATGGGTGGGGTCATCCTTGCTGGTTTGACTGCCTTCCAAATGTTAAAGAAAGATACTTCTGCGGAAGCAAAGGGTCTTTATAAGAAATCAATGCGTTTAGGTTTAGTAATGGCAACGCTTTTTTCAGCGTTAACGATTTTAGTTGGGGATCTTCAAATGAAGTACTTGATCGAAGAACAACCAATGAAATTTGCTGCAACTGAAGCAGTATATAAAACAACTGGTGATCAAGCACCATGGACATTAGTTGGGATCGCTGATACTAAAAAACATGAAGTAAAATACAACATTGATATTCCAGTCATGCTCAGTGTGTTATCTTACGGTAAGACTACTGGGGCTGTAACAGGGATGGATGAGCTTAACCAACAAATGAAAGAAAAATACGGAACTACGATCAATGGTGTAGAAATGGATTATATTCCACCAGTAAATACACTTTTCTGGAGTTTCCGTGTGATGGCTGGTTTTGGTGCTTGGATCATTTTAGTTTCCATCATCGGCTTGTGGTTAACGCGTAAGAAGAAAGAAACATTGTATCAAAAACGTTGGATGCTTTGGGTCTTAGCGCTTACAACTTTCACACCATTTCTCGCTAATACCGCTGGTTGGTTTATCACTGAATTTGGACGTTATCCATGGACTGTTTACGGTTTATTTACGATCCAACAAAGTATTTCACCAAACGTTTCGGCAACATCATTATTAGTTTCTAACATTGTTTACTTTACTGTCTTTACGGTCTTAGCAATTGTTATGATTGGCTTGGTAAAACGGCAACTTAAAAATGACCCGACCCAAGTTCAAGAACATGATTATGCACAAAAGATCCTCGATCCATTTGATAAGGGGGCGTTTTAAATGAGTTTCTTGCAAGTTTTATGGTTTATTTTGATCGGCGTTTTATTTGCAGGCTTTTTCTTCCTTGATGGATTTGATTTCGGGGTCGGGATGGCGACGCGTTCCTTAGCTCATAATGAAGAAGAACGCACACAAATTATCGAAACAATTGGACCTGTTTGGGACGGCAATGAAGTTTGGTTGATCACAGCTGGTGGGGCGATGTTTGCTTCATTCCCATACTGGTATGCAACTTTGTTTAGTGGCTACTACTTGATCTTACTAATGATTTTATTTGGTTTGATCATCCGTGGTGTTTCATTTGAATTTCGCGTTGCAAGTGCTCCTGAAAAACAACCACTTTGGAGTTGGGCTTTAGCGCTTGGTAGCTTGATCGTACCTTTCTTTTTAGGAGTAATGTTTGTTTCGATGATCCAAGGGATGCCGATTGACGCTAAAGGTAATATGAGTGCTGGTTTCTTTGATTACTTTAACTTAATGTCGATCGTTGGTGGGGTAGCAGTTGTCTTATTATCCTACTTACATGGCTTAAATTATATTGCGCTTAAGACTTTAGGTGATATTCGGGAACGGGCACGTAACTACGCAGAATTTCTTTACTGGATCTTATATGTCGGCTTGGTTGTTTTTGCAATCTTACTATTCTTTAAGACTGATTTCTTCCAAGTTCGCCCGATCGGAACTTTAGTAACCGTTGTTTTGATCGTTTTATTTAGTGTCTTAGGACATGTAGCAACCTTTAAAGGAAATGAAATGGTTGCTTTTATCTCAAGTGGTCTAACGTTTGTTTCCTTAGTTGCGATGATTTTTGTGGGAATGTTCCCACGCGTAATGATCTCAAGCATTAGTGACAAATTTGACCTCTTGATCAATAGTGCTTCATCAACTTCATATACGTTGACTGTTATGACGATCGCTACGGTCTGCTTGCTACCATTTGTATTAGCATATACTATTTGGGCATACTGGATCTTTAGAAAACGGATCGCACTTCCAGCGGTTCAAACTTCGGAGGTCGTTAAATAATGGTCGATAAACTGCTTTTTAAATTAGCAGGAATTAAACAGATCATGGTAAAGCTTGCAGGATTAACATTTCTGCAAGCTTTACTTATCATCGGGCAGGCATTGTTTTTGAGTGCGACCTTAACTAATTTGTGGTTAGGGAAATCTTTGTCTAGCCAAGTGGTAAATATTGTCGGCTTTAGCCTATGCTTTCTTTTTAGGCAAGGGATCGATCTGTTGAATTCTAAAATATTAGATGATTATGCGCGCAAAAGTGCAAAAGATATGCGGAAAAAATTGTTAGAAAAATTATTTGTATTGGGGCCAGAAGTCGTTCAGCAACAAGGAACGGGTAATTTAGTAACTTTAACGTTAGATGGGATCTTTCAAGTTGAAAATTACATCAAATTACTTCTAAGTAAAATGATCGGGATGCTGCTCATTCCAGTGTTGATCTTAATTGTTGCTTTTTGGATGGATCTGACTTCAGGGATCATTATGTTGCTCGTCTATCCGTTGATCGTGTTATTTATGATCATTTTAGGTTTTGCAGCTAAAGCTAAGGCTGATCAACAATTTACGACTTTCCAACGGCTGTCAAACCACTTTATTGACTCATTACGTGGAATCGATACCTTAAAATATTTTGGGTTGAGTCGGCGTTATTCTAGAAGTGTTTACCGTTCAAGTGAAAATTTCCGGAAGTCAACGATGCAAACCTTACGGGTGGCAATGTTATCAACGTTTGCGCTAGATTTTTTCACGACGCTTTCGATCGCAGTGTTAGCGGTCTTCTTAGGCTTGCGCTTAATCGATCAAGAGATGGCACTTTTTTATGCTTTATCGATCTTGATTTTAGCACCTGAGTATTTCTTGCCGATCCGGAACTTTGCTAACGACTATCATGCGACTTTAAATGGAAAAAATTCTTTCCATGCAATTGCAGAATTGATCCATTCACCTGCTCCTAAGAAAGAAGAAGTCGAGCTTACATTATGGCAAAATAAAGATCAATTCCAATTAAATGATGTTTCCTTTGCTTATGATGAACAAAATAAATTAGCACCGCTCAGTTTTGCGGCTTCGGGTTATCAAAAAGTAGGGATCATTGGGATGAGCGGTTCAGGGAAGACAACGTTGATCAATTTGATCAGTGGCTTTTTCACGCCTAATTCAGGTACTTTTAAGGTTCAAGGCCATGAATTAGCCGATTTAAATGCAGCAGCTTGGCGCAAACAAGTGCTTTATATTCCGCAGACACCGTATGTTTTTTCTGATACATTGCGAAACAACATTGCTTTTTATACCCCAGATGTTTCCGATGAAAAAATCTGGCAAGCAATCAAAGTTGTAGGCTTGGAAAAATTAGTAGCTGAACTACCAGATGGTTTAGAAACTCAGATCGGTAGTGGAAAACGTGCTTTATCAGGTGGGCAGGCGCAACGAATTGCGTTAGCTCGGGCCTTTTTGGATCAAAAACGTAAAATTATGATCTTTGACGAACCGACAGCTCACTTAGATATTGAAACCGAATTAGAACTAAAAGAAAAAATGATGCCATTAATGGAAAATAAACTTGTCTTTTTTGCGACCCATCGTTTGCACTGGATGCATCAAATGGATCATATTTTAGTTATGGATGAGGGGCGGTTAGTTGAACAAGGAACTTATGCAGAATTACTTGCCAAAAATGGTTATTTCTGTAAATTACTAAAAGAAATGAGGGGAACCAAAGATGCTGAATAAATTGACTTTTTTTAAAGCACTTCAACGTGACTCATGGGTCAAACCATTCTTGAGACATTACAAAAAAACACTTTGGTTAGCCATCTTTTTAGGGATTTTAACCTTTATTTGTGCAAGTGGTTTGATGTTTATCAGTGGGTATTTGATCACTAAATCTGCGACGCCACCAGAAAATATTTTGCTAGTTTATGTGCCGATCGTTTTGACCCGTGCGTTTGGGATCTTTCGGCCACTCTTACACTACTTAGAACGTTTGACGAGCCATAATTGGGTTTTTAAGATGACGTCAGAGTTTCGTAAGAAGA
The DNA here is from genome assembly GCF_001434405.1 of Ligilactobacillus apodemi DSM 16634 = JCM 16172. Taxonomy (GTDB): domain Bacteria; phylum Bacillota; class Bacilli; order Lactobacillales; family Lactobacillaceae; genus Ligilactobacillus; species Ligilactobacillus apodemi. The sequence continues at coordinate 5,875 of NZ_AZFT01000033.1, forward strand.
TGTATGACTCGCTTGAACAAGATGCGGTCTTTTTCAATAACAAATATCGGTTAGGTGATATTTTAGGGTTACTTTCTGAAGACGTAGCTCACATCCAAAATTTGTATTTGCGGACACTATTTCCTTTCTTTACGGTTTGTGGTCTCTATGTTTTTATTAGTTTAGGTTTAGGGATCATCTCGCCGTTGTTTGCTTTGTGGATGCTAGTTTTATATGGACTTTTAGTTGTGGCGCTCCCCTTATGGTCAGTGCTTGTTAATGGAGCACGCCAAGAGTATGAAAAGAAAGTCAAGAACTCCCTTTACTTAGATTTGACCGACAATGTTTTAGGCGTGGCAGATTGGATCTTCTCAGAACGAACTGGTGACTATATTAAACGGCATGAAGAAAATGAAGCCAAACTCTTAGACGCACAAGCAAAAATGCGTAAATTTGAGCGAAAACGTGATCTAGTCGGCCAACTTATCTTTTTGGCGATTATTTTAAGTGTTCTTGTTTGGGCAACGAATCGCTTTGGTGGGTCTCAGAGCGAGGCTAGCAACTGGATCGCAGCTTTTGTATTATGTGTCTTTCCGATGGCTGATGCCTTCATGCCCCTATCCAATGCTGCCCAAGAAACAAACGTTTATCTTGATTCGATCGAGCGTTTGAACAAGTTACCTCAACCAAAGGAAAGTCAAAAAATTTCTCAGGTTATAACTGAGCCTTTGACGTTAAAAATTTCCGGGGTAACTTTTGCATATTCCGATGGACATCGTGATATTTTACAAGGGATCAACTTGACGCTTACACCGAAAGAAAAGTTAGCGATCTTAGGGCGTAGTGGTTCAGGTAAAAGCACCTTAGCGAGTCTTATTCGCGGTGATCTAGTACCTACAAAAGGGCAGATCACTTTAAATGGAATCGATGTAACCGAATTTGGCGATGAAATTGCTAAATACATTGGGGTCATTCATCAAACACCGTATTTATTCAATACCACGATCGTTAACAATGTGCGGCTAGGAAATGAAGCTGCTAGTGACCAAGAAGTTTGGGATGTATTAAAACGTGTTGGGTTAGAAAAACTCATCAAAAAACTGCCTCAAGGACTCGAAACAATGGTCGATGAGGCAGGTCTGAGATTTTCTGGCGGTGAACGTCACCGATTAGCGTTGGCGCGCATCTTATTAAAAGATGCACCGATCATTATTTTAGATGAACCCACAGTTGGACTTGATCCGATCACTGAAAGGGCACTTGTAAAGACTTTTATGGAAGTTTTGCAAGATAAAACTTTGATTTGGATCACTCACCATTTACAAGGGGTCGATCAAATGGATAAGATCATCTTTATCGAAGATGGTGAGATCGTCCTTCAAGGTAGTCCCGCTAAACTTAGTCAAAATAAGCGCTATCAAAAATTGAAACAAATTGACGAAGGTTATTGATCACTTTGTCTGTTTGAGCAGGCGCACACTGATTTTTTCTAAGAGATCACGTTGGGTCGAAGCTGGGAGAGCTTTGATTTGGGTCAAAGCTTTGGCAATAAATTTTTCAGCCAGCGCCTTTGCTTTGGTGACACCACCGCGAGCGATGACGATTTGTTTGACTTTTTCCATGTCAGCTTTTGTCATTGCTTGTTTTTTGCTTAGGTATGGCAATAGTTCAGCCCGATGATCTTGTAAGACCATTAGTAGTGGGAGTGAATAGACACCGGTTGCAAGATCTTCCATCACAGGCTTGTTTAAAGTTTTTCCGTCTGAGTAGTCTAAAATGTCGTCAAGCATTTGAAAGCTCAACCCGATATTTTGACCGATACGTTTAGCTAAAGCAACTTCCCGGCGCGAAGCACCACCAAAAAAGGCACCTTCTTGGCAAGCTAAGCTAAAGATTGCAGCTGTTTTGCCGTTGATATTACGCAAATAAGTTAAAAAACTTTGGTCCATATCAAAGCGGGCATTCATTTGGCCGATCTCGCCATTTAAGATCTTATGCATGATTTGGGCATTGACTTGTAGATAAGGTGAAGTATATAAAACTTCTGCAATCAAGCTAAAAAAGACCGTAAATAAAAGGTCACCTGCATAAACGGCAATGTCTTTTCCAAATGAAGATTGGATGCTGACAAGACCACGGCGCTTTGGTGAGTCATCAATGATATCATCATGGATCAAAGTTGCCGTGTGTAAAACTTCGATCGAAGCAGCTAATTTGATCAGGTGTTCATTAGTCTTAGCTGTTGCTGAATTTTTAGCAAAAAGCAATAAAAGGGCCGGGCGTAGATATTTACCCCCGTTATTGGCCATCTTTTGGAGTGCTTTGCTTAATTCGGGATCTGCGACGTTTATTTTTTCATTGATCAAAGCGTTAACGCGCTGTAGATCATCTTTGACTAATGGATATTGTTGCCAAAAATTTAATTTCATTCTTTAAGTTCCTTCCGCAATATTTATCTAGTTTTATTGTACACTATATAGAGAAGACTAAACCAGTACAAAGCGAGGTAATTTGTATGACACTCAAGGTTTTCCTTGAACTTGTAGAAATCAAAGCCAAAACGGCTAGTGTATTTCCGTTTTTGATCGGGGTGTGTTTTAGCTATTATTACTACCACTCTATCAATTGGGAAAATTCGCTACTCTTTTTTATCGCAATGTTTTTATTTAACATGGCGGTCGATGCGTGGGATAATTATAATGATTACCACAATGCATTGGATGAAAAAGACTACAAAAAAAATACCAATATCATTGGCAGAGAGGGACTTTCACCCCGTAAAGTTTTACAAATTTTAATAGTAATGGCAGCAATTGCCACTGTGCTAGGCATTATATTAGTCATTCGCAGTGGTTGGCCGTTATTATTAATGGGGGTCTTTTGTTTTTTAGTTGGGATCTTATATTCTGCTGGGCCAAGACCGCTGTCTAGCTTGCCAGTGGGAGAATTTTTCTCGGGCTTTACAATGGGGATCATGATCACGTTGATCAGTGTTTATCTGAACACTTATCAATTTTTTAGCTTCGATCTACCAATGTTGGGTAGCATTGCCATTATCGCATTACCAAATGCGTTGTGGATCTCAAATTTAATGTTGGCTAACAATCTGTGTGATGTGGAAGAAGATGAGCGAAACGGGCGCTTTACGATCGTGCATTACTTAGGCAAGAAGAAAGCTTTATGGATCTATACGTTAAAAAATATTTTGGCACTTGTGATAGTGTGTCTTAGTCCACTTTTAGGCTTAGCACCTGTAAGTCTGTGGTTTATCTTGTTGGCAGTACCATTCTTTTACCACCAAAATAAATTACTGTGGCACAAGCAAGTGAAAAAAGAAACATTTATCACAGCTGTCAAGACCTTAGCCGTAGGTGCATTTCTTCAATTTAGTTTGTACCTACTGGGGATCATTATTAATTTAGTATTTTAAGGAGTAATCATTTATGAAAAAAATTGTTATTTTAGGGGCCGGTTATGCAGGCTTGCAAACAGCACACAAGTTACAAAAAAAGGTGAAAGGCAAAGCGCAGATCATTTTAGTTGATAAAGACGATTATCACTATGAAACAACAGAATTGCATGAAGTTGCTTCTGGAACGCAACCAGCTTTGAAAATCACTTATCCGATCGCAGATATTGTTGATCCGGAAGTAACGACTTTTATCCAAGATGAAGTAGTGAAGCTTGATGCACCTAAAAAACAAGTTCAGTTAAAACAACATGAAACACTTGACTATGACTACTGTGTCTTAGCCCTTGGGTTTGTCTCAGAAACTTTTGGGATCAAAGGTGCGAGAGAAAATGCACTAGAGATGACTAATATCAAGCAATCACTTGCGATCTATGATCATATCATGGCTTGCATGAAAAAATACCAAGAAACAAAAGATAAACGTTATTTACGCTTAGTCATTTGTGGTGCCGGCTTTACCGGAATCGAATTGGCAGGCGCATTAGCTGAAGGGCGTCCAGAGTACGCTAAAGCTGCCGGAGTATCAGAAGATGAAGTTAAGATCACAGTAGTTGAAGCAGCTACCCGACTCTTACCAATGTTTAGTGAAAAATTGGCCGATTACGGGGTCAAATTGGTTGAAAGCCTAGGTGTAGAATTACTTTGTGGTGCAAAAATCAGTGAAGTTACACCCGAAGCTGTTATTTACGAAAAAGATGATCAAAGTCATGAACTTGAAGCTAAGACGATCATTTGGACTACAGGGGTTTCAGGTAGTCCAGTCGTGGCTGCTTCTGATCTGCAAGAACGTCGGGGACGGGTAGTAGTGACCGACAACTTAACGGACCCTAACGATGATGACCTTTATATTTTAGGTGATGTGGCAGCCGTGATGGATAAAGAAAGTGGTCGTCCTTATCCTACGACTGCTCAGATCGCAACAGTTATGGCAAATTATGCTGCTAAAGATCTTGAATCCAGGTTAAACGGTCAAGGTCATGTGAAAGATCCGTTTGTCTATAAGAGTAAGGGGACAGTTGCTTCTGTAGGTAATACTCATGGCTTTGGGGTCGTGGGAAACTTAGAATTGAAGGGCTATCCAGCTTCCGTTGTGAAAAAGATGATCATGAACAAGTCATTGTATGAGATCGGTGGCATGAAAGAATTGATGGCCAAAGGTCGTTTTGATCTATATCACTAAAAAAATTAATCTATTTTAACTTCAATGATCAGCCTAGTGCTAGTCATTGAAGTTTTTTGTATTAAAGCACTTTTTTTGCGAATTTATTCAATAATAAAAAGCAAATTATGCAAACGTTTTATTGGATTTGGAGTATAATTATCTTGTAACAAGAGTTTATTGGGATTTTTTGATTTAGATAAAATACTGCATAGGCCTTTTAACAAGGAGGTGGGAGTGCATTTTTAATGCACCTACAAATGAAAGTTTGCATTTTTTCAACATGTATCGTTGATTTACTATTCCCGAATGTCGGAAAAGCGATGGTCGAAGTTTTAGAACGTTTTGGTTGTGAAACGGTCTTTCCGAAAGGACAGGTTTGTTGTGGGCAACCGACCTATAATAGTGGGTATAGTAAAGAAACGATCAAAACATTTTACAACGAGATCGATGCACTTTTAAGTGTTGAGGCTGACTATATCGTGGGGCCCTCAGGCTCATGTGTAGCGATGCTAAAAGAATATAAAGACATTTTAAAAGACGATCCCGCTTATGCTCAAAAAGCGCAGATCTTATATGATAAAACATATGAATTTACGCAGTTTATTTACCGAGTTTTGGGAATTTTAGATTGTGGCGCTCAACTTGATGCGACCGCAACATTTCATCGGTCGTGTCATATGACGCGTCTGTTAAAGGAACGGACGGCACCTTTTGTTTTACTCGATCATGTTAAAGATTTAAAAATGATCCCGCTTAATAACGTACAGTTATGTTGTGGCTTTGGGGGAACATTTTCCGCCAAAGAACCCGAGATCTCAGAAGCAATGGTCGATGATAAAGTCAATAATATTGTGGCTACCAAGGCGCAAGTATTGATCGGGGCTGACCAAGCTTGCTTGATGAATATTGGTGGGCGCATGAATCGGCGTGGGGAAAAGATCAAGGTCATGCATATTGCCGAAGTTTTAAACCATAACGTTGATCTAAAGCGCGTAAAATATGTCAAAGATACTGACCATCAAATGGTACCAGCCAATGGAAGCGGGGTGTTTTAAATGGGGCTAAAGACAAGTAATCTTACGTTTGACGAACGTGTAAAAAAAGCAAAACAAGATAAGTTTATGCAAGCTGCGGTTGGCAAAGCCCAAGATGCTCAGTTTGAAAAACGAACACGTGCCCGTGAAGAGTTAGGCAATTGGAATGGTTGGCGTGATTTAGGCGAACAAATTCGTCAACATGTAATCAAATATTTACCCGACTATTTAGAAGAATTTAGTGCAAATATCGAAAAAAATGGGGGTCATGTTTACTTTGCAAAAACGGATGTTGATGCGACTAACTATATCAAACAAGTTGCTAAAGAAAAGCAGGTAAAAAAGGTGGTCAAATCTAAGTCAATGGTTACCACTGAGATCGATCTTGATAAGGAATTGTTGAAACTTCCAGGGCTTTCGTTAATGGAAACTGACTTAGCTGAATTTATTTTGCAAGAAGATAATTGGGATGAACCAACACATATTGTTTTCCCGACCTTGCATAAAAATCGTGATCAAGTGCGCGAAGTCTTTCAAAAAATCGGCTATACTGGCGATAATGATCCCGAACATATGGGCAGATTTGCGCGTAAATATTTACGACAATACTTTATGGAGGCAGATCTAGGAATTACCGGCTGTAATTTTGCAATCGCTGATAATGGGATGATCAATTTAGTTACTAATGAAGGTAACGCAGACTTAACGATGGCTTTACCTAAAACTCAGATCGTAGTCATGGGGATGGAGCGGATCGTTCCGAGCTTAAAAGAAGCTGAAGTTTTAGATAATTTGTTATGTCGGAGTGCTGTCGGGCAAAAGTTAACAAGTTATTGTACATTTAGTGCCGGTAAGTTGGCTGATGAATTAGACGGACCAGAAGATTTTCACGTAGTTATTCTTGATAACGGACGTTCGAATGCTTTAAATACTGCTTTTGAGCCGATCTTACAATGTATCCGCTGTGGCGCGTGTTTAAATGTATGTCCTGTTTACCGCCAGATTGGGGGGCAAGGTTATGGGTCGATTTATCCTGGACCAATGGGGAAAGTTTTATCCCCGGTACTTGATGGTGGTTACGAAAACTTTGGGGAATTACCTTATGCATGTAGCTTATGTGGTGCATGTAGTGAAACTTGTCCCGTTAAGATCCCGCTACACGAGCTGATCTTAGAGCATCGTAAAGTTGAAATGAATAAGTTGCACCTAGATCACAGTTTGAATAACGTGATTTTTAAGACGATCAGTGTAGGAACAAAGACGCCAATTTTATTTAAGGGTGCTTTATTGGGTGAACACTTAGCGCTGAAACCATTTTCCAATAAAAAAGAAAATAGTGTAGAAAATCTTTATCCTGAAGGCAAGGTTGATAAGGTGCCAAAAATTGCCCCAAGTTTGATCCATGGTTGGGTCGATGTGCGCGACTTGGCAGAACCACCTAAAGTAAAAGAAAATTTCCGACATTGGTATGACCGACATCAAAAAGAAAAGCGGGGTGAAATAAATGGCTGAAGTATTAAAGGCAAATGATCCTAAAAACCGGGAAGATTTTTTAGATGCGATCGCTAAAAAAGCAAACCGTCCTCGCCATGAGTTAAAAAATGATCCGCTTAAACTTTTAAATGATCTACCAGAAACGACCTTAGCGGATAAAACGCCAGCTGAATTGCTGGACCTGGCAAAAAAGAATAGTGAGTTGATCCATGTTGATTTTAAAACGGTAAAAGCAGACCAGTTGGCAGCGAATTTAACGAAATTTATTGAAGAAAAAGAGATAAAAAGCTTAATGTTGCCAAGTTTTGCTGCCGATAAGTGGGCCGATTTTGAGATCTTAGATTGGAAAGATGAGCTAGAACTTGAGCACTTATATTTTTGGGATGAAGCAAATGGGCGTGACAATTTGATCAATGCGGACAAAAGTGACGCGGCGATTGGCTTTGCTGATTATTTATTAGCTGAGTCAGGCACGATCACCGCGGCCACGGTCAAAGAACAAGGGCGTGGCTTTCATTTTTTGCCGACGCATTATTTAGCTATAGTTCCACAAAGTAAAATCTTACCGCGGATGCGTCAAGCAATTGATCGTTATGATGAAGCGCTAAAGCAAGATAAACTAAAAACATCTAACATTAATTTTATTTCGGGACCTTCTAACTCCGGTGACATTGAAATGGTCTTGATCGTTGGGGTCCATGGACCGCTAGATATGACCTATGTCGTAATTGAAGATCGCTAGAAAAAAGACCTAGTATGAAGTGATTTTTGAGTTAGCCTGTTATGCCAGCTTGATAGATCAGCTTTAAACTGAGGTCTTTTTTACTTCTTTGATAATACTTGATTAGCTTAGCTATAAAAAGTATTATTATCTATGGGAAAAATAGGTGATTTTAAAACTAGAGCGGGAGTGAAAATAAGTGATCGTAGGAATTGGAAATGACCTTGCTAATATTACACGTGTCCAAGCGATGCAAGCCAAGTTACCAAAAACCGTCAATAAGATACTGACACCAGCTGAGATTGCAGTTTTTGAGAAAATGGCGCCAAAACGTCAAGGTGAATTTTTAGCTGGACGCTTTTCGGCTAAAGAATCCTACAGTAAAGCTTTAGGTACAGGTATCGGCAAGCATGTTAGTTTTTTAGAATTAGAAATTTTAAATGACTCACATGGAAGACCATATTTCGCGAAACATCCGCTAAAAGATGAGTGCATTGCCCATATTTCGATCACTCATACTGATCACCATGTAGCAACGATGGTTGTTTTGGAAAAGCGTGAAAATAGATAAATCGATAAAGAGAGAAGATGAATGAGATGGTGGTAGGCTTACATCGAAATGCGCAAGTAAAGGTCGACTTAGGGGCGATCAAGCATAATATTTCCGCTGAATTAAAACGAATGGGAAAAGAACAAGAACTTTTCGCCGTGGTCAAAGCAAATGCTTATGGTCATGGGATCATTCCGGTTGCTAAGGCAGCTAAAGAAGCAGGAGCAACTGGTTTTTGTGTGGCTCTGATTGATGAAGGTATAGCTTTGCGGCAAGCAAATTTAGCAGGAACCATTTTGATCTTAGGTGTCACCCCGGCTAAAGATGCTGTTTTAATGGCTGAAAACGAGCTTTCAACTGCAGTAGGTGATTTGGAGTTTTTACAAACTAGTGCACCGTTATTAGCACAAGCGGGGAAAAAATTAAAGGTTCATCTAGCGCTTGACACTGGCATGGGTCGGATCGGTTTTTGCAAGCAAGCTACGCTAAAACAGGCCCTTGATTTTTTAGCCAAACATCCTAAGGAATTTGAATTTGAAGGGATTTTTACGCATTTTGCGACTGCTGATGCTAAAGATGAAAGTCACTATCAAAAACAACTTGCGAAGTTTAATGAATTGATGGCAGTTGTTAGTCATAAACCACGTTACGTTCATGTTGCCAATTCAGCTGCTGCCATGTGGCATGATGATTGTGGCGGTAATGTTATTCGGTACGGGATCACGATGTATGGGCTAAATCCTTCAGGGGATGAATTAACGTTACCAACAACGATCAAACCTGCTTTGAGTTTTGAAAGTGAACTCGTTTTTGTTAAGCAATTAGTTCCCGGCGATACCGTGGGTTATGGTAAGACGTATACCACAAAAACGACTGAATGGGTCGGAACAGTGCCAGTAGGCTATGCAGATGGCTGGTTACGTCGCATGCAAGGCTATCACGTGTTGATCGCAGGCGAGTTATGTGAAATCATCGGCAGAGTCTGCATGGATCAATTTATGGTTCGTTTGCCCCGTAAATTACCGTTAGGGACTAAAGTTACGCTGATCGGTCAAGATGGTACTAAACAAGTGACTGCGCAAATGGCAGCCCAATATGCAAAAACAATTAATTATGAGATCGTCTGCAATTTGTCAGAGCGTTTACCACGCTATTATGAAAATAATGGTGTAAACTAGAAGTATACTTTTTGACATGTTTGTGATAAGATTTCCATATTATTGGTCACGGAGGATTAGTCATGGTGGAAGATGATTTGAGGAAGAGAAATACCGTGTTGAAATACCAAAATATCAAGGAATTTTGTGAATTTTACACAATTGAAGTCAGTGAAATTGCAAGTCATCCTGAATATGCTGCTCGGATTGAAAAGTATCATGAATCATTAGATGAATTGATCGTGGGATACAGTCAAATGGGTGGTTTAAATCAGGAGATCTGTAGTATTTTCGGCAAATGTGATTTTGATGCCGATTATGGTGTGGTGGACTAACAAATACTTTAGAGAGAGTGATCCTATGGTTAAGGAATTGGTAAAAAGAGGAGATATCTTTTATGCCGACTTGTCACCAGTAGTGGGATCAGAACAAGGTGGTATGCGCCCTGTTCTAGTGATTCAAAACAATATTGGTAATAAATTTAGTCCTACAGTGATTGTGGCAGCGATTACGTCGAAGATCTCTAAACCTAAGATGTTAACTCATGTAGCTTTAAAAGCTGCCCCTAAAGGGAAAAAAGGTTTAGAAAAAGATTCGGTCGTATTGCTAGAGCAGTTACGTACGCTAGATAAGCAACGTTTGCGCGACAAGATATCTCATATTGATAATGCAACAATGGCGTCGGTCGACTATGCGCTTAAGGTAAGTGTTGGTCTGATCGATATACATAATAAAAATAATGCCAACGAAAAGAAAAAAATAAAGGTATCTAATCGCTAATTAAAGATGCTAGGGATTTTTTCCTAGCATCTTTAATTGTATTAAGCTACTTAATATATGTAAGAAAGGGATGGGGAAGATGGAAGACTTTGATTATCAACAAATGTTAGCAGGAGAACTTTACGTAACAAGTGAAATTTTGCCACAAAATAATGCGCGCCAAGGAAAAATGATTGCCCAACAGATCAATCAAATACCAATCGAAGATAAGGCTAAAATTCAAGAATTGGTTAAAAAACTATTTGGCAAAACAGGCAAAGATCCATATATCACACCGCCTGTTTATGTTGATTATGGTCGGCATGTGAGTGTAGGTGATAATTTTTATGCTAACTTTGACTGTATTTTTTTAGATGTTAATCGCATCACAATCGGCGATAACGTAATGTTTGGACCACGTGTTGGACTCTATACTGCGGGTCATCCCCTTGATAGTAAAGTACGCAATGAGGATCAATTGGAATTTGGCTTACCGATCACGATCAAGGATAATGTCTGGTTAGGTGGCAATGTTTGTGTTTTACCAGGGGTAACGATTGGGGAAAACTCGGTCATCGGGACTGGAGCAGTAGTCACTAAAGACATTCCCGCCAATAGCGTAGCCGTAGGGAACCCTGCCAAAGTTGTTAAAACTTTAGGAGAAAAGGAACGCAAATATTGGGAGAAAAAACGTGCTGAGTATTTTGCGGCTAAGCAAAAGTTTCTAGCAGATAAGTAAAGTAAGTTAAGACTGGGAAACCATTATTGATAAGAATTGGCAACGATTTGGCCAACTCTTATAGTAGTTTAGGTTTCCCAGTCTTTTTCATGTTATAATATTGACAATAATAACGAACAAGAGTTTGAATTGAGGTGAGTCTATGCGTTTTTTACATACAGCTGATTGGCATATCGGTAAAAAACTCCATGATTATTCTTTAGTGGAAGAACAAAAAGATGCATTTGAACAGATCAAACAGATCGCCAAAGAAAAAGCGGTCGATGCGGTTGTGGTTGCTGGAGATCTCTATGATCGCTCGTTACCAAGTGAGACATCGGTTGCATTAGTGAATGAAATGTTACAAGAATTGAATTTACAGGCTAAATTGCCCCTATTGGTCATAAGTGGTAACCATGACTCGGCTACGCGCTTGGCTACGGGGAGTGATTGGTTTAAACAGACCGACTTTTATTTGCATACTAGTTTAGCTGAAGCTTTTGAACCAGTTGAATTTGCCGATACGCAGTTTTTCTTATTACCATATTTTGAGATGCAAGCAGCACGCAATTATTTTGAAACTGAAACGCTGACTAATTTAAACGAAGCGATGAAGTTGATCGTAGCTGAGTTAGAAAAGAAATTTGATCCGGCCAAAAAACACGTTTTAGTAGCACATTTTTTTGCGGTGGGAAGCTTAAAGACCGATTCGGAAACAAAATTAGAGATCGGCGGACTGGATGCTGTTTCGCCTGAGCTGTTTGAAAAATTTGATTATGTTGCTTTAGGGCATCTGCATGATAGAAATGCTTTGAAAGCTGAACGTGTCCGTTATAGTGGTTCACTTTTAAAATATTCGATCTCTGAGGCAAAGCGCCCAAAAGGAGTGTGGCTAATTGACACTGATCCGTTTACTTGTGAAGGGCTCGAGTTGACACCATTAAATGATGTCAAGGTCTTGTGTGATTCGTATGAAAATTTGACGACTGAAGGCTATCAAAAAGTTGGGCAACATGACTATATTTCGATTGAATTGACCGATGAACAACCAATTTTAGATGTTGTTGGTAAATTACGGCAATATTTTCCACAATTATTGGATGTTCGCCGTAAGCATAAAAAGAATCATGCTAAAAAGATAATTCAAGTGGAACAAAAAACGCCCCTTGAATTATTTGATGATTTTTTCTTGCAAGTAACGGGCAAAGAACCCACTAAATTACAGCAAAAATGGGCGCGCGAAAGTCTCTTGGAAATAACGAAAGCAGGTGAACCAAATGAGACCACTCAAGATTAGCTTACAAAATTTTGGCCCGTATGTAGATGAGACGGTAGATTTCACTCGCTTTTTTGAGGCCCCACTTTTCTTGATCACAGGACCAACGGGGAGTGGTAAAACAACGATTTTTGATGGGATGTGCTATGCACTTTTTAATGAAACGTCGGGGAAAAAACGCTCAGGGGCGCAATTGCGTTCAGATTTTGCTAGTCCCCAAGATGAAACAAGCGTTGAATTTGTATTTGAACATCAAAATAAAACCTATACGATCAAACGCTGGCCTAAGCAATTTCTCACTGGTAAAAACGGTAAAGTACATGAGAAAAAAGCCAAGGTCGAATTGACTTATCGTGAATTAGATGGTGAAAAAAAGGCTATTACAAAGATTCCAGAAGCCAAACGATTTATTGACGAACTTTTGCATTTGACAGCGGAGCAATTTACCAAAGTGATCTTGTTGCCCCAAGGACAATTTCGCAATTTCTTAGCCGCTGATAGTGGGGAAAAAGAAACTGTTTTACGTAATCTTTTTGGGAGTGAGTTGTTTGAACAGTGGACCGATTTATTAAAAGCTAAATTTAAACAAGCTAACGAAAAGTATCAAACTAAAGAACAAGAATTAAAGAATTTAATGGAGCAAGCGGATTTTGCCAGTGAAACAGAGGCGCCAGCAGTGTGGCAAACTGAGTTAAAACAATGGCTAACCACTAAAAATGAGCAGTTGGCTGAATGGCAAGCAGAACTAATAACTAAAAAGCAACTTAGTGAAGACTTACAGCAACAATTGCTAACTGAACAAGAATTGGCGACAAAGATCACACAGCTAGCGACCATAAATGAGCAACTAATGACGCTAGAAACTAAACAAACTGAACAAGAGCAAATAAAAGCTCAAATCGTTAGTTTAAAATGGGCTCAAAAACAACAGCCTTTAGTCGATGAGCTTCGTAAAACGCAACGTGAATTGGCAACTTTGGCCCAAAAGATCCCCGAAAAAAGCGAACAACAACGGTTAGAACAACAAAGGGCAAAACAATTAGCGACTGATTTAGCAAAACAGCGAGAAAATGCCGCTAACATCGAACAACAACGTTATGAAATGCAGAATCTATCTGCAAAATTAGGATTATATCAAGAAGTAAAAGAGTTGTTCGTGCAGCTAAATGAAGCTAAGCAAAAAGAACAGCAATCTTTAGAAAAATATACTACGGCAAACACAAAAATCGCTGAGATCAACGAACAGCTTGCTCAAATAAAGCTAGCGCTAAACGATGGAGCTGACTTAGAGCAAGAAAAATATCGCATGGCTACTAAGTTGGTTGAAATTACCAAGTTAGACCAAAAAAGTAGTGACTTACAACAACGAGCAGCTAAATTAAAAACTGATAATGAAGAACTTGTTAAAGCAACTAAAGCTGCTGAAACAGCAACAACTAAGGCACGAGCACTTGAAAATGAATTAGCGCAGATCTACTTAAATAAATTCATTCAACAGTTGTCAGCGGGGAAGCCTTGTCCCGTTTGTGGTAGTTTAGAACATCCTCATCCAGGCGAGATCCATAGTGAGACGCAGATCAGTGAAGCAGATGTCAAAAAAGCACGTGCTACGATGAATAAATTAGTTCAAACTAAGGCTGCATTGGCATCTAGTTACGCAGAACGACAAACTGAGTATGAAAAACAATTTACTGAATTTAGCAAAAAAGTGCGTGAACTTACTGCCAAAGATGATTTGACCGCTAAAAGTGAACTTGCCGAGCTAGTGACCGTTTTACGGAAATTTGCGCACGAACTTGACCAAAAACACGCCAACTTAGTGCAAAAGTTAGCTTTCTTAGCTGAACAAAAGGCAAAACAAAGTGAGTTAGAAAAAGAATTAGTACAGCAAACTGAGCTAGTAGAAACATTTAAGACACAGCAACAAGAGTATCGTTTGCAAAAACAAACGTTGACGACTAAATGTGCTGAAAAACAACAACAACTGCCACGTGAATATGCTGATCAAAATACGGCTGAAAAACAAGTTGAGCTTTGGCAAAAAGACATTCTAGCTTATGAGCAACAAACACAGCAACTTGAAACAGCTTTAAAAACAGCCGAACAGGCGCAGTTGACCTTAGCGACAGAAGTGAAAAGTTTAACTGACCGCCAACAAACACTCCTTGAAACAAGTACAGCTTTACAAACAGAACTTAATGAGAACTGTACTTTGGCGAATAAAACTTTAACAAAACTAGAAGAATTATTAGCAAAAGTCGATGAGCTAGAGACTTTAGAAGAAAAAGTGGCTAAATATCAACAAGAACTAGCAACGGTCAAGGGGCAGACGATGACGCTAACGGCTCAAATTGCGCAACGACCAATGCCAAAACTTGAACAGACAAGCGAAAAATTAGCTCAAGCTAAAGAAAAAGTAACTCAGCTCCAAGAAAAGATCAGTGCCTTAACTTTACAGGTAACTTTGAAACAAGGAGTCTATGAAAAAGTTCACAAGATTTTATTGGCTCAAGCAGATAAATTAGCTGAATTGAGTCAATTGAAAGAATTAGTTGATGCGATCTCAGGTAAGGGCGAACAAAAATTAGGGTTTGAACGTTATATTTTGCAAACCTATTTACAAGAAGTTTTAGTGACTGCCAATGAGCGCTTAACACAGTTAACAAATGGTCGTTATGAATTGTGCCTAAATGAAGAAATTGGACGAGGCGCGTCAAGCACAGGGCTTGAGTTAGATATTTACGATGAGCATGCTGGGAAACGGCGAAGCGTGCATACCTTATCTGGGGGAGAAAGCTTTTTAGCTGCTTTGGCACTTGCTTTAGCTTTAGGTGAAGTCATTCAAAAGAAGAGTGGTGGGATCCAAATCGAAGCGCTCTTTGTGGATGAAGGTTTTGGTTCACTTGATCAAAATGCGCTCCAATCTGCTTTGGAGATCTTACAATCGATCGAAGGACAAAATCGCATGGTGGGGATCATTAGCCATGTGACCGAATTACAAACGCAATTACCTTATCAATTGCAAGTGGTCGCTACCGGCGAACGTAGTACTTTACGCTATCGAACCGAAAGATAAATGTTAGATTTGAGGAAAAAAGATGCAGTACAAAACACATATAACAACATCATTAGCACTTGGGCTTCCCTTAATGGCAGCTGTTGATCAAGTGACCGTGATCAATACGATAGCCTTAGTCTGTGGCAGTGTTTTGCCAGATATTGATCACCCCAAATCGTTTATTGGCAAACGTAATCAAGTGGTCAGCAAAGTTACTAATAAGACCTTGGGGCACCGTGGAGCAACGCACTCACTTATCGTTGCGTTAGGGATCTATCTTTTAGCGCTCTTTTTAGCGCACACTTATTTATCGCAGAAGGCTGAATTTGTCCCTTTTTGGCTTTTATGTGGCTATTTGTTGCATCTATGTGAAGATAGCTTTTCTAAAAATAGTATTCGGTGGTTTTGGCCTTTTTCTAAAGTTAAGCGGAGTTCGCGTAAGCGGCTGTTATATTATCGCACGGGTACTGTGAGTGAGTATCTCATTTTAGGTTTTATGCTTTGTTTACTACTGATCGAGATAAATCTTTTATATATAGGACAATTAGATAAATTGTTCACGGGACCGCCCTTAGTTTATTTAAAAACTTTTATTGTTAAGGCTCAGACTTTTAATTTTTGAAGATTTGAAGTATCATCTAATTGAATTTAAAATTGCTGCTGGAACACATGGAAGGGATGAAGGCAATGAAGGATCAAGCAGTTTTGGTAGCTGCGGCGCAAAAATTAAAACAGCATAATATCAAAGCAACACCGCAACGACAGGGAATATTAGCTTATTTGATGAGTTCAAGCGAACATCCATCGATCAACATGATCCATCAATACCTTTTAAAAGAAGATTATAAAGTAAGTTTAGCAACGGTTTATAATACTTTAGAACTATTGAGTGCTGCTGAGTTAGTGACTGAAGTGACGATCGATAGTGCCGGACATGTCCGGTATGATTATTTTGAAGAACCTCATTATCATATGATTTGTTTGAACTGTGGTCGCATTGATGATATTTACGATGATTGTTATTTGAAATTAGAAGAGTTAGCAGCCAAAGAAAGTGGTTATCAAGTGATCAGTAGTTATTATGATGTTCATGGAATTTGTCCAAATTGTCAGCAAAAACAGCAGAATCAACAAAAGGACTAGTTATTCATAAAATGTTTATGTTATAATCTAGCTTGATATTAATTTAACTTGTGATGAAATAGATAGTAGTAAGATGTATCCCTTTTTTAGAGAGCTACTAGTGCTGGGAGGTAGCATAAATACATGTTATGAAGTACACTATGGAGCAAAAAACGGGTCATTCCGATATCGATGACGAAGGTGGCTACTCACTTTTAGGGTAGCAATCTGGGTGGTAACGCGGAATCAATTCGTCCCTGATGTTTTTTCATCAGGGACTTTTTTTTATAAAAGGAGGATATTATGGAAAACATTTTAGAAGAATTAAAATGGCGTGGTGCTGTGAACCAAGTTTCTGATGAAGCTGGTTTGGAAAAATTATTAGCCGAAAAATCGGTGGGAGTATATTGTGGGGTCGATCCTACGGGAGATAGCTTACACATTGGCCACTTGATTCCTTTCATGATGCTCAAACGTTTCCAAATGGCAGGACATCGCGCACATATTGTGATCGGTGGTGGTACTGGTTCGATCGGTGATCCATCTGGTAAAAATTCAGAACGTAAATTACAAACAATGGAACAAGTTCACCATAACGAAGTTGCTTTGACAGCACAAATGAAAAAGCTTTTTGGAAAAGATAACATTACGATCGTTAATAACTATGACTGGTTAAAAAATATCAGCTTGTTAAGCTTTTTGCGCGACTATGGTAAATTATTTAACTTAAACACCATGTTGAATAAAGAAGTGGTGGCAAGTCGTTTAGAAGTAGGGATCTCTTATACCGAATTTACCTACCAAATCTTGCAATCGATCGATTTTCATCATTTATTAAAAGAAAATGATGTGCAATTGCAGATCGGTGGGGCTGATCAATGGGGCAACATTACTGCTGGGATCGATTTGATCCATAAAATGGAAGGCTCTGACACTCAAGCGTATGCTTTAACGATTCCATTGATGTTAAAAGCTGATGGAACTAAATTTGGTAAAACCGCTGGTGGTGCAGTTTGGCTTGATCCAGAAAAAACAACGCCATACGAATTTTACCAATTTTGGCTGAACCAAGATGACCGCGATGTTATTAAATATTTGAAATACTTTACTTTCTTGGATGAAGCAGAAATCACTGACTTAGCTAAAAAACTTGAAGAACATCCAGAACGTCGTGAAGCTCAACGCCGTTTGGCACGTGAAGTTACTGCTTTTGTTCATGGGGATGAAGCAGTTGTTCAAGCTGAAAATATCTCCAAGGCTCTTTTCTCAGGTGAAGTAACGACCTTAACTGCCGCTGAGATCGAACAAGGCTTTAAAAACATGCCAACCGTTGAAATCAGTAGTGAGCCAGAAAATATTGTAGAGTGGTTGGTAAATACAGGTATTGAAAAATCCAAACGTCAAGCCAGAGAAGATGTTACCAATGGTGCAATCTATATTAACGGTGAACGGGTGCAAGATTTAGAAGCAATGATCGATCCTGCTACAAACTTCGATGGTAAATTTGTAATTGCTCGTCGGGGTAAAAAGCGTTATTTCTTAGGACGTGTAACTAAATAAAAGTTAAAAAACTTTCTTTAGCGTGAAGTTAAAGAAAGTTTTTTTGTGCTTGAGAAAATTTTTTGAAAAATAGTGAATGTCAAGTTTTTTACTTCATGTAAAGCTTTTCTTTTTGGTGTTTTTAAATCTTTGCTAGTTAAAAGCGAACAATTATATTTTTATTTAGATTTAGTTCGGATATTACTCAAATAAAATGGAATATTATGCATAAATTTTTTTAAGATAGGGTTGACGTTTCTTGAAAAAATGAGTATAGTATTTCTTGTCGTTAAGGCACTGAATCAAGTGCTTAGATAGTTGATCAAAAATAATTTAAAATTTATGGTTGACATTAGATTTGGTTGTTTGTTATAATGATTAAGTCATCACGACAATAAGTTAAATTAATTTTTATTCAATTAAACGTATAAAAATTAAGCAATGTAGATCTTTGAAAACTGAACAAAGTTTCGATAAGCAAATGTGCAGGGTCTCTTAT
>NZ_AZFT01000034.1 GCF_001434405.1 Ligilactobacillus apodemi DSM 16634 = JCM 16172
CCCTCTTTTGGTAACAATTTAGAAGAACGGATCGTAAAACGTGTATATGCACAAGAAACATTAGAGCGGGTCATTGAAACTTTAAATGCAATCAGGGATGAGAGCAAGCAGATATTAATTGCTGTGTATGTTGATGATTTAAGCGCATGGGAGATATGCGAAAGGTTAGGATGTGAAGAGACGCAATATCGTGTAAAGAAGCGTAAAGCCGA
>NZ_AZFT01000035.1 GCF_001434405.1 Ligilactobacillus apodemi DSM 16634 = JCM 16172
TCGACTGGATCTTTCCATGCATACTTCGTGCCTTCTGGTAAGTCTGTTGGGTTCTTGATTCCTTCCATTGGATCTGGTTGACCACCGATTTCTGTCTTGACTGGTTGGCCTTCCGGTTCGTACTTGTCCGCATCTGTTTGTGGATCTACCACTGTTACCGTTACAAGTACTTCATCGGTTGTTCCATCTGGATAGGTTACCAAAATCGTACCTTCCTTATCGCCTGGTGTCGTTGTGTCAATTGGATCTTTCCAGTCATACTTCGTGCCTTCTGGTAAGTCCGTTGGGTTCTTGATGCCTTCCATTGGGGCTGGTTGACCACCGATTTCAGTTTGAATTGGTTGACCTACTGGCGTGTACTTGTCCGCATTTGTTAAGTTTTCAACTACCGTTACCGTTACTTGGACTTCTTCATTAGAACCGTCTGGATACGTTACGATAATTGTACCTTCTTTGTCTCCAGTCGTCGTTGTATCTACTGGTTCTTTCCATGCATACGTTGTACCTTCTGGCATATCAGTTGGGTTCTTGATTCCTGCTGATGCTTCTGGTTGGCCTCCAATTTCTGTTTGTACTGGTTGGCTTTCCGGTTCATACTTGTCCGCATCTGTTAAGTTTTCAACTACAGTCACCGTTACAGGCACTTCATCGGTTGTTCCATCTGGGTACGTTACAACAATCGTGCCTTCTTTGTCACCGGCTGTTGTTGTATCTACTGGTTCCTTCCATGCATACGTTGTACCTTC
>NZ_AZFT01000036.1 GCF_001434405.1 Ligilactobacillus apodemi DSM 16634 = JCM 16172
ACTACAGCACCGCTGATGTGATCAAAGAACTTGAAGAAAAGGGTTATGTCTTAGTTGAAGATGGCTTCCCAACGGACGCTACATTTGACGATGATGATAGTACAACTCAAAACTACACGGTCACATTGAAACACGGTGAAAAGACAGTCACACCAGACAACCCAGTGACCCCAGGTGATCCAATCAACCCTAACGATCCAGATGGTCCAAAATGGCCAGCTGA
>NZ_AZFT01000037.1 GCF_001434405.1 Ligilactobacillus apodemi DSM 16634 = JCM 16172
GATGTGCTTGCGGACTCACTTACGCTTACTGATTCGCTCACGGATGTCGATGCGGATTCGCTCGCACTTACCGATTCACTCAACGATGTTGAGGCAGATTCGCTAGCACTCACTGATTCACTCACAGATGTGGAAGCTGATTCACTTACACTTACTGATTCGCTCACGGATGTCGATGCGGATTCACTGGCGCTTACCGATTCGCTTACAGATGTTGATGCAGACTCACTTGC
>NZ_AZFT01000038.1 GCF_001434405.1 Ligilactobacillus apodemi DSM 16634 = JCM 16172
CCAGGTGATCCAATCAACCCTAACGATCCAGATGGTCCAAAATGGCCAGCTGAAGCGGGTGAAGTATCTAAGGATGTAACATCAACAGTTCACTATGTTGGTGCTGGTGATCAAACACCAGCTGACAACGTGCAAACAGCAACATGGACACGGACAGTTACAGTTGATGCAGTTACAGGTGAAGTAGTTTCATCTACAGATTGGACATCAGATAAGGAAACTTATGATGCCGTAACCACACCAGTGATCAATGGTTACTACGCAGATACAGCTGAAGTAGCTGCCCAAACAGTAACGCAAGAAAACATTGAAACAACTGTTGTCTACAAGGAATTAGGTAAGATCGTGCCCGTTGATCCAAACGGCAACGAAATTCCAGGTGCAGAAACACCAACTTACAACAATGATCCAAGTGACCCAACTAAGGGTGGCATCACAGATGTGCCAGAAGTTCCAGGTTATGTACCACAAGTACCAAGTGTGACACCAGAAAACCCAGGTGAAGATACACCTGTAGTTTATGTACCAGTAACTCCTGAAGCACAAACTCAAACAGCGACGATCACATACGTTGACAGTACAACCGGTGAAACGATCCAAGTTGACACTGTTACAGGTGAATCAGGCTCAACGATCAACTACAGCACCGCTGATGTGATCAAAGAACTTGAAGAAAAGGGTTATGTCTTAGTTGAAGATGGCTTCCCAACGGACGCTACATTTGACGATGATGATAGTACAACTCAAAACTACACGGTCACATTGAAACACGGTGAAAAGACAGTCACACCAGACAACCCAGTGACCCCAGGTGATCCAATCAACCCTAATGATCCAGATGGTCCAAAATGGCCAGCTGAAGCGGGTGAAGTATCTAAGGATGTAACATCAACAGTTCACTATGTTGGTGCTGGTGATCAAACACCAGCTGACAACGTGCAAACAGCAACATGGACACGGACAGTTACAGTTGATGCAGTTACAGGTGAAGTAGTTTCATCTACAGATTGGACATCAGATAAGGAAACTTACGATGCCGTAACGACACCAGTGATCAATGGTTACTATGCAGATACAGCCGAAGTAGCTGCCCAAACAGTAACGCAAGAAAACATTGAAACAACTGTTGTCTACAAGGAATTAGGTAAGGTCGTACCAGTTGATCCAAACGGTAACGAAATTCCAGGTGCAGAAACACCAACTTACAACAATGATCCAAGTGACCCAACTAAGGGTGGCATCACAGACGTACCAGAAGTTCCAGGTTATGTACCACAAACACCAAGTGTGACACCAGAAAACCCAGGTGAAGATACACCGGTAGTTTACGTACCAGTAACTCCTGAAAAACAAACTCAAACAGCTAAGATCGTCTATGTTGATGAAACTACAGGTGAAACAATTGAAACGGTTGTTGTCACAGGTAAGTCAGGCGACAAGATCGATTATAGTACCGCAGATAAGATCAAGGAATTGGTCGAAAAAGGCTACGTTGTTGTTGAAGACGGCTTCCCAACAGACGCTACATTTGATGACAATGATGCTGAAGATCAAGTATATGTAGTTAAATTAGGCCATGACACAGCACCAGTTGGACCAAACAACCCACATGAACCAGGCACACCGATCAACCCTAACGATCCAAATGGTCCAAAATGGCCAGCTGCAGATGAATATTCAAAAGAATATACTTCAACCGTTCACTTTGTAGACGAAAATGGTAACAAGATCCGTGAAGATGATGTCCAAACATCAACATGGACAAGAACATTGATCGTTGACAAGGTAACAGGCGAAATCTTGAACCCACAAGAACCTTGGACAGCTGACAAAGATAGCTATAACCAAGTTAAGGTTCCAGTTGTAGAAGGCTACGTAGCTGATAAAGCAGTAGTTCCAGGTCAAGCAACCCAACAACGAAATCTTGAAACAACAGTAACTTACAAGAAGATCGGCGTGATCGTTCCGGTTGATGAAAACGGCAACGAAATCCCAGGTGCTGAAACACCACAATACAAGAACGATCCTAACGATCCAACAAAAGTTATCGTCACAGACACACCAAAAGTTCCAGGATATAACACTGATACCCCAAGTGTTGACCCAGCAGATCCAACTGCAAATATGCAAGTTGTTTACAAGAAGGTTGTTACACCGGCTGAACCATCCGAACCTACTCCACAACCACAGCCAGAAAAACAACCAGACCAACAACCACAACCAGACCAACAAAAACCAGTTGTTGAACCAACTTCGACAACTACAACTGTTAAGGAACAACCTGCCAAGGCTACTCAAGCAGCTAAAACAACTGAAGAATTACCACAAACTGGTGATTCAGAAAACAATAAGTTAGCAGCTCTTGGTGCTACAATGGTTGCAAGCTTACTCGGTTTCGCAGGCTTGAAGAGAAGAAAAAAGGATGAAAAAGACAACATCTAATAGTTGTTCTTAGATCCAAAAAAGAAGAGTCGTAAGGCTCTTCTTTTTTTACATATATGTCATTTACAAGCTAAACAGCCTGATTTCGGAAGAATACCGAAATCAGGCTGTTTATTTCTTATTAAAGATCTACTTGATAAGAAACTAATCCATTAAAGCAACGGATTGTTGGAAATGTTTAGGTGTTTGTCCAACGATTTTTTTGAATGCCCTTGAGAAGTGAGAAGCATCAGCAAAACCAAGCGTATAAGCGGCTTCGTTCGTAGTAACATTTGATTTTAACATCAGCTTAGCTTCTTCGATCTTACGGGTCATAATGTAATCTTGGACGGTAGAATTTAACTCGGTCTTAAAGAGTGTGCGGAGTTTAGATTCGCTAATATTAAAATAGCTAGCTAACTCTTTAACTTTAAGGGGCCGATACATGTTTGTGTTAATGTATTGGATGATCGATGTTGTAAGTGGTGATAAATGTTGTGAAACGACTTTATTAACCTCATTGGTATAATATACGATCGCAGAATCACGCACTTGTAAGATCTCATCCAGTGTATTAGCGAGTTCAGTTTTCTTAATAAAGAGATCGCGACTACCATAAGCAGTGATGATATCCATACCTAACTCGATCCCCGCTTGGGAAAGCTTTTCAAAAACAACGATCGAGTAGTTTTTTTCCGAACGTAGCGTATCGCCGGTTACAGCAGGGATAACCCCATTACTTAACTTGAATACCATATCTCGTAGCTTATTGACATCACCACTACGAACATAATTTAAGATCTTATGTTCATATAAATATAGGTACATATTTGAATCAAAATTTTGTGATACAAGGTATTCAATACGTTTATCAGTGATCTCAGTTTCATACTTTTTCGTTTCTAAGTGCACCTTGTCAGACATTAAATCTTTAATTTCCCCTGAAAAGAAATAATGTACCATGATCAAGATATCACGCAATTCACTCGTTGAGAATAAGGGGAGATCAGAGAGATAATTATAGAGAGTTTCTTGCTCCTTAGGGCTAATTTGTAAATCTTTCATTTTTTTATAGAAAAATGTTTTATCAATAATATTACACTTGAACGGTCCAAATAAGACATGAAGATTTTCGTAGTTGTACAATAGAAACATGTCGTTCAATTCACCACTAATGAAAGTAAACAACTCATTTGCATCAAGTGCATCTCTAAGAATATTTTCATAGTCATTGAAAAGTATGGTTGTTTGGTTTGAACGATACTCCTCAACAATCTCTAAATTCTTATCAAAGACTATAATGGGAAGTCTTAGACAAA
This sequence comes from Ligilactobacillus apodemi DSM 16634 = JCM 16172, assembly GCF_001434405.1. Taxonomy (GTDB): domain Bacteria; phylum Bacillota; class Bacilli; order Lactobacillales; family Lactobacillaceae; genus Ligilactobacillus; species Ligilactobacillus apodemi. The sequence continues at coordinate 3,741 of NZ_AZFT01000038.1, forward strand.
CATGTAGAGATTTGATCATCTTTATCCTTTTCATATAAATCGCGACCTCTTCAATATAAATTAAAATGAATATATAGAATTATAATAATAATTTAACCTCTTTGATATTATAACTTTTTTTAAAGAATATTTTCCACCTATTTGTCCTAAAAAACAATTTATAATGAATTATACAATTATAAATTAAAAAATCAACTCACGAAAATACAAATTTTGTTGAATTATACATTTAAAATATATCTAAATGATTCTATACTTTTAAATTGTTAAGAAATTCTATAGAAAAAGGAGTAAGAATAATGGTCTCCAAAAATAATAAGAATCTATATTTGAGAAGATCAGCTGATCGAGTTTCAAAGTATACGATAAAGAAGCTTAGTATTGGGGCAGCGTCAGTGCTGCTAAGTACAACGTTTTTCTTAGGTTCAAGTACTTCTGCTAGTGCTTCAACTGATGATCAAGGTTCAAGTTCAAGTGCTGAAACGACCGAAACCACTGCGGCTTCCACGATCAGTGATAGTAATGTAACACTTAAAAGTAGTAAAGTAACAGCTGATGATGAGGCATCAACTTCCACCACTTCCACAAACGATGCCACAGAATCACAAAGTACACCAACTTCAGAGACCGCTGCTTCAACAACTAGTGAAGCTGCAACCACGCAAGCTAACGCGAATGCATCATCATCTTCCACGACCTCTTCCACAGATAGTGCATCCGCATCTTCCACAAGTGAAGCAGTAAATGAAAATACGCAAGTAGAAAATAGTAAACAAGCTCCGACAGAATCCAATTCAACTGTATCCAACAATAATAATAGTGCAGCGACATCCGAAACCGCTAGCCAAGCATCAGATGCACAAAGTACTGCATCTGATGCTGTAGCAAGTGCAGCTACAAGTGTTGCTGATAGCGTGGCCTCAAGTGAAGCAGAAACAACTGCCAGCGCAAGTGCCACTCCAACAAGTGCTGTAGCAATGCTTTCAGCTAGTGACACCCAAACAACACATGAAGTGACAGTTAGTGACTGGGCACAATTAGTTAGTGCAATGAGCAACTCTAACTATCAACAAATCAACGTTGAAGGGACATTGACGGCTACTGGCGATGGTAATATCGGCAGTGTAGGTCATACGGTTACGATTTCTGGATCAGATAATGCAGGAATTAATTTTGGTTCAAACATTTTGACAGCAACGGGTGGTAGTTGGAACATCACCTTTGCTAATTTAAATGTTGTGACTGGTAATGCTAGTGGTGTAGTTGACTTAAGTAAAACTACTGGTGAAAACACCGTAACGTTTGATAACGTAACTGCTTCAGGGACTTCACTTTATGGTGGTGGCGGTAATACCGCAGTCGTGATCAGTGGTGATACAACTTCAACGGTTGATAATGCTGGTGAAAATAACGAAGCCAACATTCATGATGCCTCATCTGTTACGGTAGCCAAAGGTGCTTCATTTACGATCAACCGTTCTTCAATTGGGGATGGCATCAACTTACCTGACGGTTCAGCGGTTGTAGTTAGCGACGATGCTAAATTAACGATCAACATGAATACCAATAATGCAACTGATAAAGCGCGTTATCATAATGCGGGTGTCTTCATGAACAAGGGCGGTTCATTTACTTCTGGCCGTAATTCCGTGGTAACAATGAACACCAGCATTGGTCAAGCAATCGCAATTGGTGCCGGTCGTCCATCAAGTACTGACAGTGATCGTTTTGGTGGCTATGGCACAAACCAATCACGTTATGACGGACCAAGTACGGTAACATTAGGCACAAACTCGACCTTTAACTTTACTGGACGTGACGGGATCATCTTGGGTAATAACTCAACCTTTACTTCTGGTGAATATTCGACCGTTCACTTCCAAAACAAAGGCCGTGGGGTTGCCTTAGATTTAGCAAACGATAGTAATATCATCATTTCTAAACACTCTAATACCTTGTTTGAATCTGATGGTAAGACTAAGACTGGGGGGACTCCATCTGGTTCTTATGATGGTTATAACTATATCGGGGTCAATGAACGTGGTAACATCACGATCGACGAATATGCAACCTTCCGCGTGATCTTAACTAACCGTGGTGATAATAACTGGGATGACGTAATCTCCTTAGATTCACGTAGTTCTAGCTCAAATGCTGCCTTTACTTCGAAAAAAGGTGCGGTAATCGATATCCGTGATGATAACACTAACTTCTATGCGGAATTGATCTCTTTCCCACTAGGAAATGCTAACTCTAAGATTGATATCGAAGATCCACTTTATGTCAACTTCCAACGTTATTCCGCTGGTGGTGCGATCACTGGTTGGATGGCTGGTGTTGGGGGCGACAAGATCCAAAATACTAGTGACAAAACAACTGCTAACCTACTTTATATGGGTGGAAATAAAGGGACTATCCGTATGGGTGGGACCGATTATATCGTTTACCAAGATATTAAAGCCGATGGTGCTCAACAAATTTGGCTCAATGTCAATGAAGTGACCTTTAAGAAAAACGGTTTTGATAATGACCCTAAAAACGACAATGGGGCTAACCCGGACCTTTCAATCAGTGGGACAGGCTTAGTTGCTGGTGTGGCTGCTAATGACGTTAAAGAAGATTCCGGTAATGCTAACGGACATTACGGAATTTCTTCGCGGCGGGCAGCGCAACAAATTTGGATCTCACATGAAACAACAAACCAAGCTTCTGGTGTTCATAAAAATACGATTCGTTATGTTGACGAAGATGGTAATGAAATCTTCCCATCGGTAACGCAAGAAGTTGATATGATGCGTGATATGACGTTATCTTTTAGCGATGATGACATCGAAGCGATTAAGGAATACGCTAAAACACATAGTGCCGATGAGATCTTAAATTACTTAAAAGATCTTTACACGGTCACAAAAGATTCTGGTTGGCAAATTGCTAATGCAGTTAACACGACAACTGCTTATGATGCGGTTACTACCCCAGTGCTTGAAGGATATACGGCTAAGATCCAATCAACAAACGCTAACGGTGTTAAGGTTGGGGATGATGCAAGTACAGTCCAAGCAACATTAGTGATCCCAGAAGATGCTGTTGTTAAAGATGGTAAATTAACTGCCGAATATATGAATAATGGCTATACTGGTATTCCAGCAAACTATGAAACAGTTGTGGTTTATACTAAGGAAGTTAAAGATCAAACTGTGACGGTCGTTTACCAAGATAAGACTGATAATAAAATTTTAGCAACAGATACTGTTTCTGGTAAGCCAGGAACAAACGTTGATTATTCAACGGCTGATCAAATCAAGACTTTAGAAGCACAAGGCTATAAATTAGTTACCGATGGCTATCCAGGTACAAGCACAACCTTTGGTGATCAACCAGAAACTTATTACGTGGTGTTTGAACATGCAACTGAAGACCAAGACGTGCAAAAAGATGTTAAAGAAACAGTGCATTACGTTGGTGCCGGTGACCAAACACCAGCTGATAACGTGCAAACAGCTACTTGGACAAAGACAGTTACCGTTGATAAAGTCACAGGTGAAACTGTTAAAGAAACAGAATGGACACCTAACAAGACTAACTACGATGAAGTCAAAACACCGGCTGTTACAGGTTATGTAGCTGATAAAGAAACTGTTCCAAGTACAGCAGTGACACAAGATGACATTGAAGTGACAGTAACTTATTCACCAGTACAAGCTGATGCTCAAAAAGCAGTTATCAATTATGTTGATCAAGATAACGACAATAGTGTCTTAGCGACAGACTCTGTAACGGGTGATTCAAATGAAAAGATCAACTACTCTACTGCTGATAAGATCAAAGAATTAACAGCTAAGGGTTATGAATTAGTGTCAGATGGTTTCCCAACTGATGCAACTTTTGATGATGATAGTTCTGTTGACCAAGTGTACACGGTTGTCTTGAAACACGCTACTCAAACAGTTACGCCAAACGATCCACAAAAACCAGGTGATCCAATCAATCCAGATGATCCAGAAGGACCAAAATGGCCAGCTGGCACAGACAAAGATAGCGTTCAAAAAGATGTAACCGAAACAGTGCATTATGTTGGTGCCGGTGAAAATACGCCAGCTGACGTCGTACAAAACGCAACTTGGACTCGGACCGTGACCGTCGATAAAGTTACTGGTGAAATCGT
>NZ_AZFT01000039.1 GCF_001434405.1 Ligilactobacillus apodemi DSM 16634 = JCM 16172
AAATGCCGAGGACCGGAATCGAACCGGTACGGTGATCACTCACCGCAGGATTTTAAGTCCTGTGCGTCTGCCAGTTCCGCCACCCCGGCATGATCATCATTTATGCTGATCAAGCGGAAGACGGGATTCGAACCCGCGACCCCCACCATGGCAAGGTGGTGTTCTACCACTGAACTACTTCCGCATAAATGGTGCCGACTAGAGGATTCGAACCTCCGACCCTCTGATTACAAATCAGATGCTCTGCCAGCTGAGCTAAGTCGGC
>NZ_AZFT01000040.1 GCF_001434405.1 Ligilactobacillus apodemi DSM 16634 = JCM 16172
GGTGTTCCTAATGGGAAGGAGATCAATTCGGCATAGAAGTTAGTATTATCATCACGAATATCAACTACGGCACCTTGCTTAGAAGTAAATGAGACAACTGAAGCTGTCTTTTGAGAGTTAAGCGAAATTACGTCATCCCAGTTGTTACCAGTTGTACTATTACCATTCCGGTTGGTTAAGATTACACGGAAGGTTGCATATTCGTCGATCAAGATATTACTGTTTTCATCGACCCCGATGTAGTTATAGGCAGAATAACCACCAGACATGTTTGAAGTTGTGCTGTTAGGACCTTTTCCATCTGATTCAAACAATGTGTTAGAGTGTTTGGAAATAACAATGTTTGAGTCATCCCCAAGATCTAACGCAACCCCACGACCTTGGTTTTGGAAGTGAACAGTTGAATATTCACCAGAAGTAAATGTTGCATTATCACCTAACATGAACCCATCACGACCAGTGAAGTTAAAGGTTGAGTATTCACCAAATGTTACTACGGTTGGTCCATCGTAACGAGTTGGGTTTTCAGTATAACCACCCCAACGGTCTGTATCGGTATATGAGTCGGCTGGACGTTTTACCCCGATCGAAACAGCTTGACCGATGCTTGTGTTCATCGTTACAACTGAGTTACGACCAGTAATGAAGCTACCACCTTGTTCCATAAAGATACCGGCATTGTGGTAACGAGCAGAATCAGTTGCATTGTTGGTGTTCATGTTTACTGTAAATGTTGCGTTATCGCCAACTTTTACAGTTGAACCATCAGGTAAGTTGATTCCATCCCCGATAGATGAACGGTTAAGAGTAAATGTTGCACCATCAGCGATCGTTACAGAGTTTGCACTGTGAATATTTGCTTCACGACTTGTTGCACTATAAGTGTTTGTTTTACCAGTGCTTGCATTGTCTACTGTGGATGTTGTCGTACCATCGATGATAACATCAGTCGTACCGCCACCACCGTATAAAGAAGTACCTGTTGCAGTAACATCTTTAAAGGTTACCGTGTTTGTACCTGTTGTAGCGTTAAGGTCGATCACACCAGTACCAACACCAGTAGAAATTGTTAAGTTATCGAAAGTAACGTTCCAAGTACCACCAGTTGCGGTCAAGCTGTAGCTACCAAAGTCAATACTTGCGCCATCAGCACCTTTAACGGTAACTGTATGTCCGTCACTACCGATGCTGTTATTGCTTGTTGCAGTAAGCGCACCATTAACATTGATCGTGTTGTAGCTGGAGTTCCCCATAGCGCTGACTAATTGTGCCCAACTAGAAACCGTGATCGAGGTTGAATCTTCTGTTGTATCAGCTGCTGCGGCAGTTGCGGTTACTGTTGCTGCTGTTCTGAAAACAGAAGTTGTTTGTGCTGCTTCTGATGTTGCTGCTTCACTTGCTTCGTTTTGTGATGCAGTTTCAACGGCACTTTCTGAAGCTACAGTATCAGCTGCAGAAGTTGTTGCTGCTTCTGATGTTGCCGTATTTTCTTGAGTTGCACTTTCTGATTGTGCAGTTTCTGTTGCTGTTGTTGTTGCTTCAGATGCTGCTTCAGACGCTTGTGATGCTTGTGATTGGATATCGTTTTTTGCATCAGCTGCTTCACTTGTTGTTTGTGCAGTTGAGTCAGCGGTTTCGACTTCAGTTGTTGATTCTTCAGTTGCGGTAGTTGCTTCGCTTGTTGCTGAGCTACTAGAGTCTGAAGAATCTTCGGAGGCAGAAACTGCTAATTCAGTCTTGGTTTCGACTTCAGTTTCAGCTGCAGAAGCATTAGTTGCTGTTGCTGTGCCTAGAAAGAAAGCTGTACTTAATAATACAGAGGCAACGCCTACGCTGAGTTTTTTAATAGCATATTTAGAAACCTTGTTGGCAGATTTTCTCAAATAAAAATTTTTATTATTTTTTGAGACCATTTGTCATTTCTCCCCTTCATAAGTTATAAGTAATTTTTACGCTATTGAGTATAAAGGGTAAAAAATATTTTTAGAATGTAAAATTCACCAAAAAATTGTACAAAACACTTTTTGTTTTTTAGAAAAAAATGAAAAAATACTCAAAAAATGTAAAAAACAGCAAAATAGATGAAAAAAGCACTTAAAATGTTATTATATAAATTTAATTAAATTTAAGTATAATAACATTTTTCGAATGGTTAATTAAGCAAAAATGTTAGCGTTACAAACCCTGTAAAATCAATATTTTTCGATTTATAAAATTCTTTAACATTTTTCATTCAGCACTCAAACGGTCTATGTCCCTATTCATTTCATTAATTAAAAATTAAAATGTCGTTAATTGAGACACAAAAAAAGAAGAGACCCTAAATGGATCTCTTCTTTCGACTATCGTCTAGCTGTCTTGTTCATCTTTTCTTCTTTTTTTCAAACCAACTAAGCCTAATAAACTTGCAACCATTGTCGCACCAAGCGCTGCTAATACATTATTTTCCGAATCACCAGTTTGTGGTAATTCTTCAGCATTTTTGGCTGGAGTGTCTTGTTTTGGTTGTGTCTTTGTTGCTGTTGGTTCAACAACAGGTCGTTTAGTTTCTGGTTGAGCTGTTGGTGTTGGTTTAGCTGGTTCAGCCGGTGTAACAACCTTCTTGTAAACAACTTGCGTATTTGCAGTTGGATCTGCTGGGTCAACACTTGGGGTATCTGTGTTATAGCCTGGCACATCCGGTGTAGAAGTTACAACAACTTTAGTTGGATCGTTAGGATCGTTCTTGTATTGTGGTGTAGGTGCACCCGGAATTGGGTTACCTGCTGGATCAACCGGAACGATCATGCCGATCTTCTTGTAAGTTACTGTTGTTTCAAGATCTTGTTGTTGGGTTGCTTGAGCTGGAACTACTGCTTTATCAGCTACGTAACCTGTAATAACAGGAACTTTCACTTGAGCGTAGTTAGCTTTATCAGCTGTCCATGTTTCAGAAGGATTGAGAACTTCACCTGTTACCTTATCAACGATCAATGTCCGTGTCCAAGTTGATGTTTGCACATCATCTTCACGAAGCTTATTGCCATTTTCATCCACAAAGTGAACGGTTGAGGTATATTCTTTCGAATATTCATCTTTGGCTGGCCATTTTGGTCCGTTTGGATCATTTGGATTGATCGGTGTGCCTGGTTCGTGCGGATCGTTTGGTCCGACTGGTGCGGTATCATGACCTAATTTAACTACATATACTTGATCTTTTGCATCATTGTCATCAAAGATTGCATTCGTTGGGAAGCCATTTTCAACTACAACGTAACCTTTTTCTTTAAGTTCTTTGATCTTAGGAGCAGTACTATAGTCGATCTTGTCGCCTGATTTACCTGTTACCACGTCTGTTTCAAGCGTCTTACCCGTAGTTTCATCAACATAGATGATCTTAGCAGTTTGGGTTTGTTTTTCAGGTGTTACAGGGACATAAACAACTAGCGTATCCTTACCTGGATCTTCTGGTGTTACATTTGGTACTTGTGGTTGGTAACCTGGAATTTCTGGTACTGGAGTTTCGCCACCCTTAGTTGGGTCTTTTGGATCATTATTGTAGCTTGGTGTTGGTGCATTTGGAATTGGATTTCCACTTGGATCAACTGGCACGATATTGCCTAACTTGTTGTAAGTGATACTGTTTTCAAGGTTAGCTTGGACAGTTTCTAAACCTGCTACCTTATCTTTATCGGCATAGTAGCCAGTGATCACTGGTGCAGTCACTTCGTCATAATTAGCTTTATTTGCTTTCCATGCTTCATTTGGATTCTTGATCTCACCTGTGACAGTGTCCACGATCAATGTCCGGGTCCAGGTTGATGTTTGCACATCATCATCCCGTAACTTGTTGCCATCTTTATCCACAAAGTGAACGGTTGAAGTATATTCTTTTGAATATTCATCTTTAGCTGGCCATTTTGGACCATCTGGATCGTTAGGGTTGATCGGTGTGCCTGGTTCATGTGGATTATTTGGTCCCACTGGTTCTTCACCATGTTTGAAAGTTACATAGTAAGTTTGATCAACATTAGCGTCATCATCAAAGACTGCATCACTTGGGAAGCCGTCACTTACTAAAACATAACCCTTATCCGTCAATTCTTTGATTGTAGCAGTTGTACTGTAGTCTAACTTAGCACCTGCTTCACCAGTAAATTTGTCTGTAACCAAATCAGTATCCGTAGTAATGTCACGATAAATAACTTTAGCAAGTTGTTTGTGATCATTTGGAATGTTTGGTTTATTTGGATCTTCCTTCTTATCGTAGATCACTGGCACATCTTTACCTGGATTTTCTGGCGTTACACTTGGTACTCGTGGTGTGTAATCCGGAATTTCTGGCACTGGTGTTGTTCCGCCTTTAGTTGGATCGTTAGGATCATTGTTAAATTGTGGTGTATCGGCGCCAGGAATTGGATTACCTTCAGGATCAACCGGCACGATATGTCCTAATGGTTTGTAGACGATTTGTTCAACTAAGTTTTCTTCAACTGCTGTCTTACCTGTGACACGACTCTTATCAGCGTAGTAGTCTTTGATCACTGGTGCGGTAACATCAGCATATTTAGCAATATCAGAAGTCCATGGTTCAGTTGGATTCTTGATCTCACCAGTTACTGTATCGATCAATAAAGTACGTGTCCACGTTGATGTTTGCACATCATCATCGCGTAACTTGTTACCTTTATCGTCAACAAATTGAACTGTCGAAGTATATTGCTTGGAGTATTGATCTGTGCTTGGCCATTTTGGACCGTCTGGATCGTTAGGGTTGATTGGTGTCCCTGGTTCGTGTGGATTGTTTGGTCCCACTGGTTCTTCGCCGTGTTTCAAGGTTACATAGTAAGTTTGGTCAACATTAGCGTCATCATCAAAGACCGCATCACTTGGGAAACCATCATTTACTAAAACATAACCTTTATCCGTCAATTCCTTGATCTTGTCAGCCGTTGAATATTCAACTTTTTCACCTGCTTTACCAGAAAGATCAACACTGTCCAAGACCATATCATTAGTGATATCGCGGTAAATGATCCGCACTGCTTGCGCATCTTTTTCTGGTGTTACTGGCACGTAGACTACCGGTGTATCTTCACCTGGTTTGTCTGGTGTGACACTTGGAATTTCTGGTTTGTATCCAGGGATCACTGGGACTGGTGTTTCGCCACCCTTAGTTGGATCGTTAGGATCATTCTTGTAAGGTGGTGTTGGTGCATCAGGAATTGGTGTACCACTTGGATCAACTGGCACAATGTTACCTAATTTTGCATAGGTAAATGTTACAGTTACATCAGCTTCGCCAAACGTACCTTTAGCATTGTCAGAAACTGCTTTCAAGTAGTAACCCTTGATAACTTGTGCATCACCAGAAACATCGTAGCTATCACCTTGCTTGTAATCTGAGCCTTTGACTACTGTAGGTGAAAGTTCATTACCATTTTCATCCACAAATTTTTCTGTCAAGCTGTAATTTACCGCATCTTTGATATATTTGACCGGTGTATCTTCGCCTGGTTTATCTGGCGTTACGCTTGGTACTTCTGGATGATATCCTGGAATATTTGGAACAGGTGTTTCGCCACCTTTAGTTGGGTCTTTTGGATCGTTGTTGTATTCCGGTGTTGGTGCATTTGGAATTGGGTTACCATCTGGATCAACTGGCACGATATGTCCTAATGGTTTGTAAACGATCGTATCTTCCAAATTGTCTTGGACAACATCTTTAGCACCTACACTAGCCTTATCAGCATAGTAATCTTCTTTGACTGGTGCAACTACTGCACTATATTTGTCCTTGTCAGCTTTCCATGTTTCTTGTGGATTCTTGACTTCTCCAGTAACAGTGTCAATGATCAATGTCCGCGTCCAAGTTGATGTTTGCACATTATCATCAAAGACTTTGTTGCCATTTTCATCTACAAAGTGAACAGTTGAGGAATATTCTTTAGAGTATTCATCGATACTTGGCCATTTTGGTCCATCTGGATCGTTTGGATTGATCGGTGTGCCTGGTTCATGTGGATTATTTGGTCCTACTGGTTCTTCACCATGTTTTACGGTTACATAGTAAGTTTGATCAACATTGTCGTTGTTATCAAAGGTTGCATCACTTGGGAAACCATCATTTACTAAAACATAACCTTTATCCGTCAATTCTTTGATCGTAGCAGCAGTCGAATATTCGATCGCTGTATTTGGCTTACCGGTCACGGAAGCTGAATCTAAGATCGTATCAGTTGTTAAATCACGGTAAATGATCGTTGCTTTTTGATCATTTTCACTTGGTGTTGTTGGTTTTTCAGGATCTTTATCCTTAATATACTTAACTGGTGTATCTGCCCCTGGATCAGTCGGTGTGACACTTGGCACTTCTGGATGGTAGCCAGGGATATCTGGTACCGGAGTAGAGCCGCCCTTAGTTGGGTCAGTTGGATCATTATTATATTGTGGTGTTGGTGCTTTTGGAATTTCGTTACCATCTTCATCAACTGGCACAATATGGCCTAATGGTTTGTAAACGATCGTGTCTTCCAAGTTGCTTTGTTCAGTCACTTGACCAACTACGCGATTCTTATCAGCGTAGTACTTAGGCAAGATTGGAGCAAGTACATCACTATATTTATCCTTGTCGGCTTTCCATGATTCTTGTGGGTTCTTAATTTCACCAGTAACAGTGTCGATGATCAATGTCCGCGTCCAAGTTGATGTTTGCACATCATCGTCAAAGACCTTATTGCCATTTTCATCTACAAAGTGAACCGTTGAAGTATATTCTTTTGAATATTCATCTGTACTTGGCCATTTTGGACCGTCTGGATCGTTTGGATTGATCGGTGTGCCTGGTTCATGCGGATTATTTGGTCCGACTGGTTCTTCACCGTGTTTTACGGTCACATAGTAAGTTTGATCAACGTCATCGTTGTTATCAAAGGTTGCATCACTTGGGAAACCATCATTTACTAAGACGTAACCCTTATCCGTCAATTCCTTGATCTTGTCAGCTGTTGAATAGTTGATCGCAGTTTCAGACTTACCAGTTAAGGAAACAGAATCTAAGACTGTATCTGTTGTGATGTCACGGTAAATGATCGTTGCTTTTTGATCATTTTCCGTTGGATCTGGTTTAACTGGATCTTCATCTTTGACGTAAACCACTGGTGTATCTTTGCCTGGGTCAGTTGGTGTGACACTTGGCACTTCTGGATGATAACCAGGAATATCTGGCACTGATGTTGTTGTACCCTTCGTTGGATCGTTTGGATCATTGTTATATTGTGGTGTTGGTGCCTTTGGAATTTCGTTGCCATCTTTATCCACCGGAACGATATGCCCTAATGGTTTGTAGACAACAGTTTCTTCTAGATCTTTTTGAACTGTATCTTTAGCTACAACACGGTTCTTGTCGGCATAGTAGTCTTCTTTAACTGGAACTGTTACTGCATCGTATTGGGCTTTATCAGCTGTCCATGGTTCATCTGGATTTTGAACTTCGCCAGTAACTTTATCAACTAACAAGGTACGTGTCCAAGTTGATGTTTGTGTATTATCATCAAAGACTTTATTGCCTGCTTCATCTACAAAGTGAACCGTTGAAGTGTATTCCTTGGTGTATTGATCTGCGCTTGGCCATTTTTGTCCATCTGGATCATCTGGGTTGATCGGTGTACCTGGTGTATGTGGATCATTTGGCCCTACTGGTACAACCGCATGTTTCAAGTGAACTTCAAAGCTTTGCACAGTATTGTCGTCATCATCAAAGACTACACCATTTGCTGGATAGTTATTTGAAACTAGTTCATAACCTTGTGCAAGATATTTAGCGATCGTATCAGCTGTGCGATAATCACTTGTTGCGCCAGCTTGACCGGTTAGATCAGCTGTTTCTAAAGTCTTGTTAGTCGTATCATCAATATAAGTTACTTTGGCAACTTGATCAGCATCTTTCACATAAACGACCTTTGTATCTGTACCTGGATCATTTGGTGTGACCGTTGGAACTTGTGGGGTGTACCCTGGAATTTCTGGTACTGGTTGATTTGGCACGACCTTCGTTGGATCTGTTGGGTCATTGTTGTAGATCGGTGTATCCGCACCTGGAATTGGGTTACCATCTGGATCAACCGGCACGATATGGCCTAATGGCTTATAAGTTACAGTTTCTACAATGTCGTTTGGCACAACGTCTTTACCTGGTACTGTAGCTTTATCAGCATAGTAACCTGGAACGACTGGTGTTTTGACTTCATCGTAAGTTGTCTTATCTGGGGTCCAATCTGTTTGAGAAACGATCTCACCCGTTACTTTATCAACTGTGACACTCTTAGTATAGGTTGCAGTTTGAACAACTTCAGTTGGTGTTAGGGCATTAGCACCAACATAGCTAACTGTTTCTTTGACAACTTTTTGCAAACTATCTTTATCCGTACCGTTTGGCCATTTTGGTCCATCTGGATCGTTTGGATTGATCGGTGTGCCTGGTGTTTGTGGATTTTCTGGTGTAACTGGAACCGTTGCATGTTCTAAGTGGATCGTCACATTTTGGTTCACTGCATCGTCATCATCAAAGGTTGTTGGCAATGCATCAGCACTCTTGACCACGTATCCTTTATCGGTGTAGCTCTTTTGAATAGCTTCATATGAAGTTGCTACCGAAGCAGGTACGGCACTTGAGCTGTCACCTTCTGCTAATTTAGCAGCATCAACTAAAGTTGTCTTAGTTGTGTCATCGATCACAGTATAAGTTAACACTTGCGTACTGATCTTCTTGTAGACGACTGTTGTGACATAGTCTTTAGTAAATCCAACATTAGAAAAGTTATTCCAATATGATTGCGAAACAACTTTGGCACCATTTAAATCTGATGTAAGTGTATCTGTAATGTTATCTTTATTCAAAATAGCAGTTACAGATGAGCCATTAGCACCAACAGTTACCCCATCAGCATTAGTATCTTTAACCGTTAAAACATAATTTCCAGCTCGATCAGCTTTTGGTGAAACCACGGTATCATAGGTTGCCTTCGTATTTTCTGTACCTTTAACGACCCAACCAGTATCATCCCCAGCTGCTGTTCCTAATTCATAAAGTGCTTGGTTATAAACACGTAAGAATTCATCAGCTGTTCTAACACTGTTAGCACGTAATTTTTTACGGAAATCTTCCAGCGCCAATTTGATTTTCATCGTACGTTCCCAATCTGAAGATTGTACGCTAACAATTGGATTACCATTTTCATCTAAAACTGGACTACCATCTTCATAAACATACTTGATCGTATTGGTATGATGAGCTTCTGGTGAAATAACCGTTTCGTTTGGAATCCAGACGTTTTGACGATTCTTTAAAACAGGGTCGATATCATATAGCCCTTGTTTACTTGTCGCTGGAACTCCACCAGTTGATGAGCCTGTTTGTTCTGAAAGTGCATCAGCTGGTGTGATATCTTTTTTATTATTTTGGAAACCCCAAATTGAGAATTTACCACTATTGATATTAGTCCAAACTGAACTTTGCTTATTTACATCTTTTTGAGCAGCATTTCCGATATTTAACGAGTAAACAGTATAAGTTCCGCCATTTTCTAACGCATTAAATTCTAAATAAGTGTTACCTGTTGCTGCCTTATTAGAAACGTATAAAATGTTTGAGCTAGCTCGCGTAATACTTTCCGGATTATTCCCCTGTGGTACATTTTCTGGCAACTTACCGGTGATATCTGAACTTACCCAGCCATTTGATGAAGTGTAGCGTTGGAAAGAAACAAATAATGGGCTATTAAATTGATAACCTGTGTTTTGTGCATTTCCGAGCGGAATTGAGATCAATTCGGCATAATAGTCAGTATTGTCATCACGAATATCAACGATTGCACCTTTATTAACTACAAATAATGGATAGCCCCCAGTTTTACGGGTGTCAAGCGAGATAACATCATCCCATGGGTTAGCACCACGATTATTCATGTAAACACGGAAAGTAGCGTAATCATCTACTGTGATCGTACCACCTTCATCAACCCCAATATAGTTGTATCCTGCGTATCCACCAGAAGGTGCCGTTGCGCCTTTACGTGGCCCTTTGCCGTCAGATTCAAAGGTGTTGATCGATTTTTTACCAAATTTGATATGTGAATTATCACCCATATCAATCGCAACACCACGACCATTGTTCTTAAAGTGAGTAACAGAGCCTTCACCCGTGGTAAAAGTAGCATTGTGACCTGTAATAATACCATCGCGGCCGGTAAAGTTAAAGTTAGCATCTTCACCGATCGAAATCACTACTGGTCCGTCTTGCATTCTACCCTTTTTAGCAGTATTTTCATCATCTACAGTAGTTGAGTGGGAAATGTCATAACCACCATAGCGATCCGCATCTGTTGTAGTGTCTGCTGGACGTGTGATGGCAATCGAAATTGCTTGTCCAATGCTTGAATTAATATTAAGTGTTGAGTTCTTGCCAGTTTTAACTGTACCGCCACCTAACATAAAGATCCCAGCATTGTGATAACGCGCTGAATCTGTTGCATTTGACGTATTCATATTGATCGTCAAAGTACCTTTATCTTTAACTTCAACCGTTGAGCCATTTGGTAAGTTGATTGCATCCCCAATTGATGAACGATTAAGAGTAAAATTAGCTCCTTCTGCTACAGTGACTTTAGTTGCACTGTGAATATTAGCTTCACGACTTGTAGCATCATAAGTGTTAGCTTTCCCCGCACTAGCATTATTAACGGTTGATACTGTCGTCCCATCAATAATGACTTCAGTGTTACCACCACCACCGTAAAGAGAAGTACCACTTTGCGTTACATCTTTAAATGTAACTTTATTTGAGCCGTATGAACTGCTTAAATCAATAACACCTTTAGCGTTACCTGTTGTAATTGTTAAACCATCAAAAGTAATGTCCCAACCACTTCCGGTAGCAACTAACGTATTAGAGCCTAAATTGAGCTTAGCGTTTTCTCCTTTAACGGTGACTTTGTGTCCAGTACTACCAATATTCCCACTACCTAAAGCTGTAATTGTACCAGTTACTTTAATATTAGTAACACTGGAATTTCTCATCGCATTAACTAATTGTGACCAGCTATTAACTGTTGTTTCATCACTAGCTGTACTGTCTGCTGCCGCACGTGTCGTTGCAGCTACACTTCTAAATACAGAAGTAGTATTTTCACTTGCTGGCGCTGTTTGTGTTTCTTCAGCTGAAGTAGCAACAGTGGCTTGTTCTGAGCCAACATTTGCTTCTGTTGCTTTTGTTTCTTCAGTTGTTGCTTGAGATGCCTCACTTGCTGTAGCTAATGCTGACGTAGCTTGTGATGCTGGCGCTTCGCTAGTAGCATTTTCTTCGCTTGTAGCTTGTGCTGGTGCTTCTGATTGAGCTTCAGAAACCGCTTCGCTGGATGCGCTTTCTGAAGTGGCAGAATTCGTTACTGCAGCAGAACTTGCTGTTTCTTGTTCTGCTTCACTTTGTGCCTGTTCTGTCGCTGAACTATCAGTAACCACTGCAGCTTCTTCATTAGAAACCGCTTCACTAGTAGCTGTACTGTCTGCTAAAACTTCTGTTGCCGTTTCGGTAACATCTGCTGAAGCCTTGACACCACTGGTTGATCCCATAAAAAATGCGGTACTCAATAAAACTGAGGCAACACCGACACTAAGTTTTTTGATCGCATATTTTGAGACCTTTTTAGCCGATTTTCTTAAATAAAAATTTTTATTCTTTTTCGAAACCATCGTCCTATTCTCCCCTTTTAGCTAATTTTTTTAATACATATGAAGTATAACTTTATTAGCCTTTTTAGAGAATGAACTCTTCAACAAAACAAGGATAAAACCGTTTTCACTTTTAGGTAAAATATATCATTATTCCGCAAAAATTGAAAAATTTTATATTTTTTATAATTTATAAACATATAAAAATAAACATATAATACATTTAACTTTATTTCCAAGGCACCGCTTTCACGTTTTTTGGTATATCTAAAAAAACAAGGTCTAACATCGCTATTAGACCTTGTTTTTTTTATTATTTTGATAAATCATCGCGTAATTGGGCTAATTTATCCAATTGCTCCGAACTAAATGGTGATCTTCTGACCAAAGCTTGGTCTTGATATTCGCGTGCTGCTACATGAACTTCTTGTTTGGCTTGTTTGATATCTTGATACAACTCCCAAGCTGGTTTTCGCAATGCCCCTTGAGAAAAGATCGTCCACTGCTCAGCACCATCACTTGTCGCAACGGTAACTTGTGTCAAACGACTTTGAAGCTTACGCGCTAACGCTTCAATATAAGTATCAGCAGTTTGACCTTCATCAGTCCAAACGATCTCTAAGCCGTATTGCTCATAACTTTTAGCGATACCAGCGACATACATCGCATCAAAAACCACAATGATCTCAGTATTTGCTTGCTTTTGGTAGTCAGATAAAGTATGCAATAATTCATGGCGAGCTTCTTCTAGGCGGTCATCTTTTTTTAATTTTTCTAACTCTGGCCAATGACCGATCATATTATAGGCATCGACGATCAAAATCTGCTTTTTCATCTTAATTTCCTCGTGACGTAAAACCTTGGTAGATCAAAAGACTTGCTGCAACACTCGCATTTAAACTTTGAACGTGCCCGACCATTGGGATCGTCAACATCTCATCACAATTTTTCTTTAATAAGGGTGCGATCCCCTTACCTTCATTACCGATCACTAAAGCAGTTGGTCCTTTAGCACTCCATTTTCTAAAATCAGTTCCTTGCATATCAGTTCCAAAGACCCAAAGTCCTCGCTTCTTTAATTCTTCTACAGTTTGGACTAAGTTTGTAACCCGACAAACAGGCACAAACTCAATTGCCCCAGTCGAAGTTTTAGCTACCGTTGAAGTCAATTGAACTGCACGGCGTTTAGGAATAATAATTCCATGAACTCCGGCTGCATCTGCGGTCCGCATGATCGAACCCAAGTTGTGTGGATCTTCAATTCCATCCAAGATGATAAAAAATGGATCTTCGTTTTTAGCTTGTGCTACTTGGAATAGTTCATCTAAACTAGCATATTCATAAGCTGCCACTGCTAAGACAACCCCTTGGTGATTTTGCCCATCAGCTAAAAGATCTAACTTAGCCTTGGGAACTTGATTAACGATCACGCCTTTTTTCTTTGCCAAGAGGGCAATTTCTTTGATCGCATCGGCTTTTAAGCCCGATTGTAAAAATACTTTATTGACGGCTTGCTTACTCTTTAAGGCAGCTACCGCTGGATGACGTCCGATCACAAAATCTTCATTTTCTGGCATTATTTTTCCTCCTCTTCGACAGTTTTGATGCACCATTTAGCTAATTCATCTAAACGTTTTGTTTGTCCACTTAAATATAAGTAGCCAAATAACGCTTCAAACCCCGTTGAGATCCGATAAGTCACGACCGAGGTGTTTTTAGCGGAAGTATAACTTTTAGCATTTCTTCCGCGACGGAAATATTCTTGCTCTTGTTCTGTTAAGAGTTCCTGTTCTTCCATTTTTTTGATCAGCATTGCTTGTGCTTTAGCTGAAACATAGTGCGTTGCTCGGTGATGAAGGCGTGTTGGTTTTGTCATTCCTTCATCTAATAGATGCTTTCTGATATAAACTTCATAAATCGCATCCCCCATGTAGGCTAACGCGATCCCATTTACTTGTTTATAGTCTGCTGCCATATTATCCTCTTTTCCATCTTGTTCCTTGAGGTGTGTCTTCTAAAATGATCCCTTGAGCTTTCAATTGATCACGGATCTGATCACTCGTTGCAAAATCACGGTTAGCTCGCGCTTCATCACGTTGTTTGATCAATGCTTCGATCTGTTCATCGCCAGCTTCTTTTTCGCTAAATTCGATGCCAAAAATTTGGGCTAAACGCGTAAATCGCTCTAACAAATAATCTAGTGTTGCTGTTGTAACCGTTTCTTTAGTTACATAAACATTCATTTCCTTAGCAAATTCATATAAGATCGTGATCCCGTTTTGCGTATTAAAGTCATCATCCATAGCTTGGATAAATTTATTCTCTAATGAAGTAACTTTTTCTTTGATCTCATTATCAAGCTCACCATCTAGTGCATCGTTTAACCGATACTTAGTGTTTTGCACTGCTGTGGCTAATTTATTTAAATTAGTTTCAGCTTCCGCCAAACTAGCTTGGCTATAACGAATTGGATGACGATACTGTGTCGTTGCCATTAAAAAGCGTAAAACTTGGGGATCAATTTCTTTAACGATCTCGTGAACTGTTACAAAGTTACCCAAAGATTTACTCATCTTTTCATCGTCTTTTCCAATCGTCACAAACCCGTTATGCATCCAATAGTTAGCAAATTTTTTCCCAGTTTTAGCTTCACTTTGGGCGATCTCATTTTCATGGTGTGGAAACTCTAAGTCTTGACCGCCAGCATGAATGTCAATTGTTTCTCCCAAATATTTACCTGCCATCACTGAACATTCGATATGCCAACCAGGACGCCCTTTTCCCCAAGGTGAATCCCAGGAGATCTCATTTGGTTTAGCTGCTTTCCACAAAGCAAAATCAAGGGGATCTTCTTTTTTGCCTTGATCAGTCGTTTGTACTCGTTGACTTGCACCTTGTTCTAATGCATCGATCGATTGACCAGACAGTTGACCGTAGTGTTTAAATTTACGAGCACGATAATACACATCCCTCGCGGATTCATAAGCATAGCCCTTATCAACTAAGACCTGAATAAAATCAATGATCTCTGGCATATTTTCCATCACACGTGGATTTTTCGTTGCTTTTTTCACGTTTAAAGCAGCAATGTCTTCATAAAAAGCTGCGATAAATTTTTCGGTCACTTCCGCAACACTTAACCCTGTTTCTTGGCTTGCCTTAATGATCTTATCGTCCACATCGGTAAAATTGGAAACATAGTTAACTTGATAGCCCCGAAATTCTAGATAACGTCTGATCGTGTCAAAGGCGATCGTTGACCGGGCATTTCCAATATGAATGTAGTTATAAACTGTAGGACCACAAACATACATCGTCACTTGACCGGCAACTTGTGGTTTAAACTCTTCTTTTTGATTCGTTAATGTATTGTAGATCTGGATCATATTAACCCCCCTCATCAGTTATGGTAGATTTCTTCTATATATAATAACAAAAGGGCCGTAACCTATGTCACAGCCCTTGATTTTAGCTGCCTTGCGCAAACAAACGTCTTTTTATCGCAGCTTTTTTAATATTAAGCATTCATTTCAGCTAGAGTTTGTTCTAAGTGACGTAAAACTTTTTCACGTCCTAATAACTCAATTGATGGAGCCAATTCTGGACCATGCATTTCGCGGGTCGTTGCAATCCGGATCGGCATGTAAAGTTTCCGTCCACGAACACCAGTATCTTTTTGAATTTGGCGAATCATCTTTTGAATCGAGACCGCATCAAAAATTGGGAGTTCTTTGACTTTCTTCGCAAAATCTTCTAAAACTACTTTAGCTGATTCATCGGCTAATTCTTGTTTAGCTTCATCATCTAAAACAGGTGGTTCTGTAAAGAAGATCTCTGCCATTTCCGCCAATTGTCCCGTATAAGACATTTGACGTTTGTAAAGGTTCACTAATTGGCGAACCCATTGGATCATCATAACGTCAGGATTTTCTTTGATCTTACCTGCTTTGATCAATTGTTTTAAGGAAGAATCCGTAATTTCATCACTATCAGCAGATTTTACGTATTGGTTATTGATCCATTCAAGTTTCTTACCATCAAAAGCAGCTGGTGATTTGCTCAAACGTTTTGGATCAAACATCTTAATGAAATCTTTTTGTGAGAAGATCTCTGATTCGCCAACTGGTGACCATCCTAATAAGGTAATGAAGTTAAACATTGCTTCTGGTAAGTAACCAAGTGAACGATATTGTTCAATAAATTGAAGCACTGTTTCGTCACGCTTGGATAATTTCTTACCAGTTTCAGAGTTGATGATAAGTGACATATGGCCAAAGACTGGTGCTTCCCAACCAAAGGCATCATAAACAGCCAATTGTTTTGGAGTATTTGCCACATGGTCATCCCCACGTAAAACATGGGTAATGTTCATCATGTGGTCATCAACTACAACGGCGAAGTTATATGTTGGCATACCGTCACGTTTTTGGATAACAAAGTCGCCCCCGATCGTGTCGGAGTTAAAGCTAACTTTACCCTTAACGATATCGTCCCATTCATATGTCTTGTCATGTGGTAAACGAATCCGAATAACTGGTTTTAAGCCTTTTTCCTTAGCTTCTGCTTGTGATGCCTTGATTTCATCGTCTGTCATGCCTTCGTATTCGTAAACATAGCGTGGAGCTTCACCATTAGCTTTTTGAGCTTCACGTTGCGCTTGCAATTCATCTTCTGTCATGTAAGATTCATACGCTAAGCCCTTGTCCAACAATTCTTGAATAAGTGGTTGATAAATATCTTTGCGTTCGGATTGACGATATGGACCATATTTCCCAGGTTTATCTGGACCTTCATCCCAATCGATCCCTAACCACTTAAGGTTGTCAAGCTGGCTTTGTTCACCATCAGCAATATTTCTCTTTGTATCAGTATCCTCGATCCGTAATACAAATGTCCCTTTATTATGACGGGCAAATAAATAGTTAAATAGAGCTGTACGTGCATTACCAATATGCAAGTGTCCCGTTGGACTTGGAGCATAACGAACGCGAATCTTATCTTTTGCCAATTTTAGCGCCTCTTTCTGATTATTTTTCCAAAGCTAAGAATGATCTCTTAGTTTTTCATTAATAGATACTTTACAATTTTACAATGAATACCGTAAAAAATAAACTGCTCTCAGCTAATTCCTTAGTTTTTTTCACGTAACTTCTTCTTTGAATGATACGGTTTGGCAAAGATCATTCGACCAGCATCTGTTTGAATGGCTGACGTTACTTCAACTTCGATCGTCTTATTCATGTAGTAACGACCATCTTCGACCACGATCATCGTACCATCATCCAAGTATGCGACCCCTTGTTGACGTTCTGTCCCATTTTTGATGACCATTACATTTAAGCGTTCACCTGGGATAACTCGTGGCTTAAGGGATTTAGCTAAAGCATTGACATTTAAGACCTTAACATTTTGAAATTCACTGACCTTATTTAAGTTATAATCATTAGTTACGATCACCGCATCTAACAATTTAGCTAACTTGATCAACTTAGAATCGACTTCTTGAATATCTTCAAAGTCGCCTTCATACATTTCAACTGGCACGATTTTTTCATTTTGTAATTTATTTAAAATGTCTAAGCCACGCCGTCCCCGCACACGCTTGATACTGTCACCAGAATCAGCGATATACTGCAATTCATATAACACAAAGTTCGGCACGACTAAGGTTCCTTCTAAAAAACCAGTTTTAGCGAGGTCATAAATCCGACCGTCGATCAAAATATTAGTATCTAACAACTTGTATTTATAAAAATTATCGCCAACTTTACGTTCTAAAACGGTATTTTCTTCAGTCTCTTTTTTCTTATTACGAGAAGAAAATAATTTAGGCAGATCACCAACACGCGTCCGGCCCACAAACCAACCTAAGTAAGCAAAAATGATCATTGTGATCAAAGGCAAGATCGTATTCACAAAGAACATTGAAGATTGCCAAAAAATAGTTGATATCAAGACGGCAAGTACCAGCGATACAATAATAGCAATACTCTCAGAAATGATCAGTTCTGGTTTTTGATGCGTTAATGATTCTTCAACTTTCTTTAATAGCTTAGCTAACGGATCGGTCAAAACTAATGACAATAGCATCATGATGACAAAGCCAATAAACATATCAACGATCGGATTATGAATTCCTGAAACATCTAGATTTAATATTCTCCATAAGACCGGTAAAAATGAATAACCTGCACCGATCCCTAAAAAGGCAAAAATCACTCTAATTATTCTTTTTCGCATAATTATCTCCTTTCCAACTTTGACTAAAATACTTGACGTAAAGCTTCACTTAAAGTTTTTACGCCAACAACTTCAATATTTTTTGGGAACTCGAAACCGGCTAAATTATTTTGAGGCACAAAAACCCGTTTAAATCCTAATTTAGCAGCTTCGGCAACCCGTTGATCGATCCGCGTTACTCGTCTGATTTCTCCAGTCAACCCTAACTCACCAATGAAACAATCATCAGGCGCAGTTTGTTGATCACGGTAACTTGAAACGATACTCATCGCGATTGCTAAATCGATTGCGGGTTCATCTAATTTAACCCCACCAGCAGCTTTTAAGTAAGCATCTTGATTTTGTAATAATAAACCGGCGCGTTTCTCAAGTACTGCCATGATCAACGAAACTCGGTTATGATCAAGCCCTGTAGTTGTTCGTTTAGCATTACCAAAGGCTGTTGGCGTAACTAAAGCTTGGATCTCGGCTAAAATTGGTCGCGTTCCTTCTAACGAAACGACCACTGCTGAACCAGTCGCACCATTCAATCGTTCCTCTAAAAAGATCTCAGATGGATTAGGTACTTCGACTAACCCACCATCACGCATTTCAAAGACACCGATCTCATTAGTCGAACCAAATCGATTTTTTACGGCCCGTAAGATCCGGTAGCTACGGTGCATATCACCTTCAAAGTAAAGTACGGTATCGACCATATGCTCTAAGATCTTTGGCCCAGCGATCGCCCCGCCTTTAGTCACGTGACCAACGATAAAGATCGTGATCCCATTAGTTTTAGCAACTTGCATCAAAGCGGCAGTCACTTCCCTGATCTGTGCCACACTGCCGACTGCCGAAGTGATCTCAGGCATCTGCATGGTTTGGACCGAATCGATCACGACATAGTCTGGTTTTAAATCTTCAATATTTTGTAAAATACTCCCCATATCGGTCTCGGGGTAAAGATAAAACTCACTACCTGAGACATCTAAGCGATCGGCTCGGAGCTTGATCTGGCTAGCACTCTCTTCACCAGAAACATAAAGTAATTTCCCGCCTTGATCGGATAAGCTCCCAGAAACTTGTAAAAGTAACGTTGATTTCCCGATCCCAGGATCACCACCGATCAAGACCATTGAGCCAGGAACGACCCCACCACCTAAAACGCGATTTAACTCACCATTTTTAGTGTCAACGCGGGGTGTTTTTGAAACTGTGACTGTGTCGATCTTTTGTGGCGTCGTTTTTGCCCCTGAGATGGCTACTCTGGGCGACGCCTTTAGCGTAACACTTTTTTGTTCAACTTCTTCAACTAACGTATTCCATTCACTACAGTTGGGGCAACGTCCTAAATAGCGTGGCGAAACATAACCACAATTTTGACAAACAAATTTAGTCTTAACCTTTGCCACTTATTTTTCCCCCTTCTAACACCACTTTATTAAGAGTATAGTATAACTGAATTTTATAACAAAATTTTATAAGATATACTTAAATTGCTTAACGTCCCGATGAACCAAAGCCACCTGTCCGCGTTGAAAGAGGTGTTTTTTCATCATCAGCTAAAAGATATGGTAAAAAGATCCCTTGACCTAAGCGTTCACCTTTTTTAATGACTTTATCAGTCAAACCAAAGTTCA
The DNA here is from genome assembly GCF_001434405.1 of Ligilactobacillus apodemi DSM 16634 = JCM 16172. Classification (GTDB taxonomy): domain Bacteria; phylum Bacillota; class Bacilli; order Lactobacillales; family Lactobacillaceae; genus Ligilactobacillus; species Ligilactobacillus apodemi. The sequence continues at coordinate 19,569 of NZ_AZFT01000040.1, forward strand.
CTAATTGGAAAAAGATCTCACCTTCATTATTTTCATTATCATAATAGTCAGCATCAACGATCCCGACCCCGTTTGGCAAGATCAAGCCGTGTTTTAGGGGGTTACTGGAACGATTAGCCAACATTAAAAATTCTTCTGGTTGCATATAAGCCTTGATCCCAGTAGGAACTAAGTAAGGCTTTAAAACTTTATTGGCAGCGGTCAAGTCTTCTTGTGTGTACTGTTTTTGCTTACGTAAAGTCCGTAAGATCTTTAAGAAATCACGTTTCCAAATACTAGGTAAGACAAAATCTTTAGCTGCACAAAAATCATAACCCGCTGCATTTTGTGTCGCGCGTACAGGTAATGTAAGACCTTCATTTTCATATTTTGAGACTATTTTAAATCCACGTTTCATTCTCAAACTCCATTCATTTTAGTAGTTGTCAGTACCTATATATGATACCATTAAATTTGAGGACAAACAGCATTTCGCATGATTTTAACGGAATGTTTTTTGTCACGATCATTTAATTTTTTGGGGGGATTTGCATGAATTTCATTTGGCAAGATGACCAATTGATCTATCAAAATGAACAACAAGAGATGCTAGGAAATATCGGCTTTAAAATGATCAACCAAGATCAAACTTATGTGATCGAACGCACTTGGGTCGCTGAAGCTGCTCGTGGTCAAGGTCTAGCTGAAAAAATGACGATTTTTTTCTTAGACCATGCTAAAGCCGAACACAAAAATATTTTACCGTTATGTTCTTATACGCAAAAATATTTTGCATCCCATCCAGAACTCGAAAATTTATTATTTAAACAAACTAAATAATCATTTGTTATTGTGAAAGGATCAAAGTTAAGATGAATCAAAATGAGTTGAAACGCCTTGTTGGTGAAAAATCAGTTGAATGGATCAAAGATGGCATGATCGTTGGGCTTGGAACTGGCTCTACTGTACGTTACATGGTCGATGCACTAGGACGCAGAGTCGTTGAAGAAGGCCTAAAGATCACTGGGGTAACTACTTCAAATGCTACCGCTAAGCAAGCGACTGAATTAAACATCCCGCTACGTTCCGTTGATGAAGTAGATCATATCGACCTCGTGATCGATGGTGCCGATGAGATCTCGCGTGATTTCCAAGGGATCAAGGGTGGCGGTGCTGCGTTACTCTTTGAAAAGATCGTTGCTGTCAACTCAAAGAAAGTTTTATGGATCGTGGATGAAAGTAAAATGGTCGATAAACTCGGCGCATTTCCACTTCCCGTTGAAGTTATTCCTTATGGTAGCCAAAAATTATTTGAACGCTTTGAAGCTAAAGGACTTAATCCAACTTTCCGTAAAAAAGAAGATGGTAGCCTACTTTTAACGGATTCAGACAATTACATTATTGACCTTCATCTCGGACAAATCGATGACCCACATTCCTTAGCCGATTACTTAGACAAACAAGTCGGGGTCGTCGAACATGGACTTTTCTTAGACATGGTCAACGATGTGATCGTGGGACAACAACTCGGGCCGGTTGTCTTACACGCACGTGATTAATAATTTAACTAAAGAAGTCTGCTCAAAGTAGCAAGGCTTCTTTTTTATCACAAATAACTTTTCTATTTTATCACTATAACCTAATTTTTAGCTTTATATATTTAATAATTATGACTAAATTCGTTGTTTACTTCAACTAAAAAGTGGAATACACTATTAATAGTTCATTAAAGGAGGATGATTTTCAGTGACTAAAGAAATCAGCACTGCTCAACTCAAAAACTTCAAAAAATTACTTGAAAAACGCAACAATCATCGCGTATTAGAACGGACTGTGACCCAAAATGGAATCCTTGCTTCTAGCCGTGATTATCGGGCTGAAATTAAGGCAACGCCAGTTTTTTCGATCGATATTGATACTGGTAAAGTTGCTAACCAAAAACAATCCGGGCGCTGCTGGATGTTTGCTGCCTTAAATACGCTACGCCATGACTTGCGTGGACGCTATGGCTTAGCCGATGATTTCGAATTATCTCAAAATTACACCTTCTTTTGGGACAAACTAGAAAAAGCAAATTATTTTTATGAAAACATTTTAAAAACTGCAAGTTTCCCTACTTCTGATCGTAAAGTTGCTTGGCTGTTAGCTACTCCACAACAAGACGGTGGACAATGGGATATGATCATGGGCTTGATCGAAAAATATGGGGTCGTACCTAAGAGTGCCATGCCTGAAACCCATAACTCTTCAGCCTCACGTGAATTTAACGATGTTTTGAACCTTAAATTACGTAAAGATGCAGTTGAATTGCGAGAATTAGTAGCCAACGGTGCTACTAGCGAAGAAATCGCAGCCCGCAAAGAAAAAATGCTCGCTGAAGTTTATCGGATGGCTGCTTACAGCTTTGGTGAACCACCAGCAACTTTTGATTTTGAATACCGCGACAAGGATAATAACTACCACCTTGACCGTGATTTAACACCAAAAGAATTTTTCGACAAATATCTTGGTTGGAATACTAAAGATTATGTTTCGATCATCAATGGGCCAACCGATGACAAACCATTTAACCACATGTATACCGTTGACATGTTAGGTAATGTTGTTGGCGGGCGTGAAGTGCGTCACTTAAACGTTGACATGGATACCTTCAAAAAGCTTGCGATCAAACAACTTGAAGCAAACGAAAGTGTTTGGTTTGGCTGTGATGTTGGTCAATCTTCTGACCGCAAACAAGGTATCATGGACACCGATCTTTATCACCGCGATCAACTCTTTGATGTTGACCTTTCAATGTCCAAGGGTGAACGCCTTGACTACGGCGAAAGCTTGATGACTCACGCTATGGTCTTAACTGGGGTCGATCTAGTTGATGGGCAACCTAAGAAATGGAAAGTTGAAAATTCTTGGGGCGACAAAGTTGGTACTAAAGGATTCTTTGTGATGACAGATGACTGGATGGAAGAATATTGTTACCAAATCGTGGTCAACAAAAACTTCTTGCCTGATGACTTAAAAGCGATCCTAGACGAAGAACCTAAAGTCTTAGCCCCTTGGGATCCAATGGGTTCACTTGCTTAAGATATATACATTCTAAAAAATAAGCTTTGGCTAACAACATTTGGCCAAAGCTTATTTTTTATAGTATCGTTTTAGAAATAATCTGTAATTTTTCATCTAATTCATATACGATCGGTGCGGCGTTAGCAACTTCTACGCCATCAATCCCTTCATCCGAAATTGCCTCTAAATATTTGACCAAAGCTCGTAAAGTACTACCGTGTGCCACGACCAACTGATTTTTGCCACGCAACAATTCAGGCGCAATGTGATCTACCCAGTAAGGAATGATGCGCTTGGAAGCCATTTTCAAACTTTCCGCTTTAGGGACGATGCTGGCTGGATATCTTTGGTAGCGTCGCTCTTTTGGTCGTTCTTTTAACAATGGTGGCACAGCATCATACGAACGGCGCCATAAAGCGACCTGCTTTTCACCATAGAGCTTGCGGGTAACATCTTTATTTAATCCACGCAAAGCTCCATAATGTCGCTCATTTAAGCGCCAGGTCTTTGTCAGCGGTAAGTATGCTTGATCAAGCTCTGAAATGATCAAATCAGCAGTTTTGATCGCTCTTTTGAGCACCGAAGTATGCACATGGGCAAATGAAATATCTGTCCCACTTAATTTGCGCCCTGCCAGCTTAGCTTCCGCAATACCCTTCTCTGTCAGTGGCGAGTCTGACCAGCCAGTGTAGACATTTTCTTGATTAGCTAAACTTTGTCCATGTCTGACTAATACTAGTTTTACCATCCTGTGATCCCTTCTACCCTCTAATTACTACTCATTACATCTATCATAACTAAAAAAGAAACGTTCGGGAAGTCCCAAACGTCTCTTTAGTTTTCGTGAAAAGTTTAAGTTGTTTTAAATCTTAGTTCAAACGAACGGCAAATGATGGACGGAAGCTAGAAACGCTACCGATCTTAACATTTTCACCTGGTTGTGGTGCGTGCACGAAGCTACCGCCACCTAAAGCAATCGCAACATGGTATGTGCTGCCACGTGAACCCCAGAAGTATAAGTCACCTGGTTGTGCTTCTTCAACTGAAATTTGTGTACCAGCGTATTCTTGGCCAGTAGTTGCACGTGGCAAACTCTTACCAAATTGAGCATAAACATATTGAACTAAACCTGAGCAGTCAAAACCAGCTGGTGTGGAACCACCCCAAACATATGGTACACCGATAAATGATTGTGCGTAAGCTGTCACACTACCGTAGTTTGAAGCGGGAACTGCTGTTTGCGTAGTAGAAGAAGCTGATGATGTTGCAGCTGTAGCAGTTGTTGTTGCTGTTGTAGTAACTGTTTGTGTGCTTTCACTTGAGCTACTTGCACCTGCTGTTTGCGTATCATTTGTAGTTGAAACTGATTCAGCAGCTTCATTAGCTGTAGCCAAAGCCTTTTGGGCAGCTTCGGCATCTTTAGCTTCTTTTACTTGCTTAGCAGCTTCTTCAGCTTTCTTTTGAGCTTCTTCCGCAGCCTTCTTAGCTGCTTCATCTTCACTTGCCTTTTGGGCTGCTAATTGAGTACGTTGCACCGCTAAGTCAGCCATATCGTTTTGTAATTGTTTGTTAGTTGTTTCTTGGTCTGCTGCTGCTTTATCAACAGCTTTCTTAGCTGCAGCAACTTTTTCTTGGTCTGCTTTTTGATCAGCTAAAGTTTGGTTGTTAGCTCGGATCAGTGTAGCAACTGTAACTGTACGACCAATTGCATCAGACAAGCTGTTGGAATTGGTAATAAATTCAAGCATTGAACCTGTATCGTTCAATTGAGCTGCGCGTGCTTGCTTAGCTAATTGCTTTGAACGAGCATCAATATTTTTTTGCAATTTTTGGATCTCAGTTGATTTTTCATATTGTTGCGCTTGTAATTTAGCTAATTCTTTTTGACCTTCGTCTACTTTTGATTCTGTTGTTTGGATCTTTGTGTTGATCGCATCAAGCTTTTGTTGGGTCGTATCGTCTGCGTGAGCGACTACGTTAACGCCCGCAAATGTTACCGCTGTAGCAACGGCTAAGATTGTCTTTGTAAAACTAAAACTTTTCACTGGTTTTTTACCTCATTAATTTCCTTATTATTACTTAAACCATTTTACCATGTTATTAAGGCTGTGCTATTACAGTACATTTACAAATTTCGTTCAAACTGCGACTAATATTACAATTATATTTCATAAAAAAGATGACTTTACCTTTTTTAAGTAAAAGTCATCTTATTTGTCTTAATTATTATACCGCCACCGAGGGTCAGTTAAGATCCGGGCAACGATCAAACCAAGTGGTAATGCCAAGACGATCAACGTTGCTTGGGTCAGCCAATATGCACCAACACTAATCGAATTTAACCCAATATTATAAGCTGCCCGATACATGTACAGTCCGGGGACCATGATCACGATCGACGGCACGGTCAAAGCAATGCGTGGATAACCGTTCCAATGCCCTAGAAGTGAAGCCAACAATCCAGCTAGCAAGGCGCCAATAAACGCCGCTGCTGCCGGGGGCATCGTAGTCAAACCAACCAATTCAAGGCGCAAAGTATTAGCGAGCGCACCGATCACCCCCGCTGTTGCAGCTAAGCGCGGTGAACTATTAAACATCATCGAAAAGCCAAAGACCCCACAAAAACTTGCTGGTAACCGCAAAAGCAATAATTGACTTGCGCTAAGTTTTAGGGCGACAAAATCGCCTGGTTTAAAGTTGATAGTCATGGCAATGATCCACCCGACTAAAGTTGCTACCACAATGATCGTTACCGCATGCACCATCCGTTCGATCCCAGAACGCATATCAAGTTTTGCAATGTCTAAACCACTTGTAATGAAAGGAAAACCTGGAATCACAAAAAGCATCGCCCCGATATAACCAGCCTCGTGTCGTCCCGAAACGGCAAACATCGCTTCTAAGAGACGAAATGAGAGCATATACATTAAACATGCAACCGTTACGCTAACAATAATTCCCGCAAAAAGCGTGATGTGTTTTTTATTCATGCTAGCCCGGATAAAATTTCCGACCCCAGCACCAATAAATGCACAAAACATCTCGATCAAACCGCCACCAAGCAAAAAGACAAAGGCGCCACACGCTACAGCTGAAGCTAATCCTAAAAGTGCTGGTGGATACAGCCCTGATTTTTTTTCGATCTTATCTAACAAATAATGAATATCGGCTAAAGTCATCTTTTGACCATAGCGCTCAAATTCGTTAACAAACCATTCAAGATCGGTCAATTTGCTCGTATTGACACCTGATGTTGGTAAAGACATGGTTTGCGTGTAACTTTGATCAAATTCTACACAAGTATATTCGATCGAAACTAACCCCACATCAGCGGCACATGTCAATCCCAACACGCGTGCAATACTGTTCATTGAATGGCGGACACGCCAAGCACCCGTCCCACAGGCAAGCATTAATAGTCCTACTCGACCAACGATAACCGCCCGTTCTTTTAGACTTGCATTTAATGCCAATTCATCGCGTGAATCCCCTAAAAATTCATCCCAATGAATCGCCATATGATGTTTTCTCGATAGAGGCGCACGCTTTTTTGGATGTCCCTTACTCAAGCTACCTTGCTTTTTCATTTACTATTTAACACCCCATCTTCTTAAATAAAAATTACCAAAAAATACTTTGATCAATATGTAACATCACGATTATAGCACATTGTTTCAAGCTTAATTTATTTTTTCAAGGAAAACTGTGCTTGTGTTAATTCTTAATTTAAGTTAAAATTCAGTTTTAGCACTTAAAATTTTAGATTAAGCGTGTATAATTCATGGAAGAAGCAAAAATTAAGGAGTTTTGTACATAATATGAATAATGAAAATAATCCCCGTTCGCGTAGAGGTAAGAGTCATTCACATGCTAAGTCACGTGATCCCCGCTTACGCAAACGCATTTGCTTAGGTTTATTAGTGCTTACTTTGTTCTCCTTTTTTGGAGTGGGAGCATATCTCTATAATATTTTAAACTCCGCCAAAAGCACACTCAGCAAAACTTACTCGAGTTCTAAAGTTACTAAAAGCCGAAATGTTTCTTCGGTCTTGAAAAAAAATCAACCGATCTCAATTTTACTTTTAGGGACTGATACAGGTGACTTAGGGCGAAGCGATACTGGTCGGACTGACACGATCATCGTTGCCACGATCAACCCTTCGACTAAAACGACAACGTTAACTAGTTTACCGCGTGATACAAAGGTTACTGTGCCTGGCTCGGAAAATGCTTATGATAAATTGAACTCAGCTTATACGATCGGTGGGGTCTCAACTGCGATCAAGACCGTCCAAAATACATTGGATATTCCGATCGACTTTTATGTTTTAGTCAACATGCGTGGTTTAAAACAACTCGTTAACGCTGTTGGCGGAATCACAATTACCCCAACTTTGACCTTTGAATATGGTGACGTTAGTGTAACTAAGGGTAAGACCGTGACCTTAAACGGTAAACAAGCTCTTTCTTATGCTCGGATGCGTTATGACGATCCACTTGGTGACTACGGACGCCAAAAACGGCAACGCCAAGTTATCACGGCAATCGCTAATAAAGCTCTTTCCGCTTCAGGGATCAGCAATTACCAAAAGATCTTCAAGACTTTAGGCTCAAACATGCAAACTGACTTAACTTATGACGACATCATTACTTTAGTGACAAACTATAAAGATGCCGCTCAAAACATTAAATCTTATACCTTACAAGGTCAAGATGCTACGATCGATGGCCTTTCTTACCAAGTTGCTTCTGCTGCTGAAAAGAAACGGATCTCTAACAAGATCAGAAAACAACTTGGACTTAAAAATACTACTAAGACCTTTGAGGACTCAGATAGCAGTTCTTCATCTGATGATGATTCTTATGGCTCGTATAGCTCAGGTTCGTATGGTTCCTCATCGAAAGGCTCGACTAGTTCAGGTTCAAGTGGATCATATGGTTCTTATGACTCGTACGGTTCATCATCTGGTGGTGGCTCGGGCAATAGCTATGGTAGAACTAGCGACTATGGTGGCAATAGTTACGGCAACGGCTATTCAAACGGATATTATTAATAGCGAAAAGAGTCTGTGACATAAAACTTAATTTAGTAAGAAGGCAACCCGATTTTTGAAAATTCGGGTTGCCTTCTTTTTATTTGTGTTTATCGGATATATATCTAATATTGTTAATCTAAATTAAGTCAGGAACTTCCAAATTTATATCGAATTGTTTCAGAAAAATCTTAAGCATGCCTCTGAAAATATCATTTGATAATTCTGCCGTCTTTGGAACAACCTTTATTAGTTCTGTTCGTATTTCTTTTAGTTTTAAACTCTTTTTATCAGACAGTAAATTTAGACGTAATAGTATTTTATCATGTTCTTCTTGGGTAAAATCAAACTCTAAACAAAAAATATGTGATGAAATAGGTTCAGTGGCTGTATGCCCCATAAGAATTGCTAGGTCAATAATTGAATCTTTCAGAAGCATTTGATTTTCTAATTTTGAAAGTGCGTATTCATTTAAATTCATAATATCCATCTCACCGATTCTCCGATTGCAAGAGCCACCTTAGTAGCAACACTATTGGAAGTCCTAGCATTTTTAACGTTTCTATATACAGAATCATAACCTGCTTTTGCTAGAACTTCACTCCATTTCAGTAAAGCTTTTAGAACATTTACATGGCTCCATAATATCTATCTACTTGATTAGCTACTATTCTAACTGAAATTAATCCAACTGTGTTTATGACAGCCTTTCTATGTTTGTATAGCTTTTTTGTACTTACAAAGTATATTTTGTAACAGAATAATAGTTACATTTGAAATACCCTTTCACAATTATTGTATCCAACATTATTAACAAAAGTAAAATTGTTAATGTTCTTTTTAGCCAATAATTTAAATAACTGGCTTAATATTTAATATTTTTTATATTGATAGATCGAATAACTACCACCAACGATCATTGCAATGTACAACGCACTTAGTATCGTTTGACGATAAAGCAAAACATCATTTGGATTTAACAAAAATAAGAGCAAGATCACGCTACAAAATGCCCCTAAAACTACATTGGTTCCCTTTAGTTCAAGAAACTTGATCCGCTCGTCTCTTTTTCCCATTTTATTACTTAGATACAACATGAGTGCACCTGCTAAGAAGGCTAAACCACCTAAAATACCTTGAGCTAGCGGTGTTGCTAAAAGTTCAATTACCTGTGTCATTTTACTGATCCTCCTTTAGTTGAAAAATATCTTCTACTTTTACCTTAAAAAAACTGGCCAACTTCAATGCTACTGGCAATGAAGGGATATACTTGCTCTTTTCGATCGAATTGATTGTTTGTCTAGACACACCGATCAGCTCACCTAGCTTCTCTTGTGATAATTTTGCCAACACCCGATATTCATACAATTTATTTACTACAACGTCTTTGTTACTTGTCATCATCAACACTCCCACCATAATAGTAAAGCTAGTTTTTCTATTTGTCAAGCAAACTTTACATTGACAGACTAAAAAAATGCACCCAAATCTCGGTTAGAAATTCGAGTGCGCTCGGTAATTTAAGCAAAATTACTTAGATCTAATAAAATACTACCGTAAGCTAACCCGGCGCCAAAGCCAGTTAAGAGCACTTTTTGTGGGCGTTTGCCTTGTTGTAAAGCTTTAGCTAAACATAATGGAATTCCCGCTGAGGACGTATTACCAACTTCATCAACATCGATCATAAATTTATCCATCCCTAAACCTAGATGAGCTGCAATTTTTTCGATCAGTCGTAAGTTAGCTTGATGAGTGATCACAAGATCTAGTTCAGTTGGTTTGATTTCATTTTCAGCTAAAAATTGGTCAATATGCGCCGTCACTTCATCAGTCACAAAATTATAAACTGCACGACCATCTTGGTAAAATGCGTCTAATTTAGGGTAATTTGTTGCTTTGACTTCGCTTAAAGGCACAACCCGACCACTGTGGATCACTTCTGCGTTGCCAAGTGTACAAAGTTTTTCAGCCAAAAAGGCATCTTTGGCTGAGTCAGCGTTTGCTTCAATGATCACACCGGCAGCTCCATCCCCAAAAAAGACCGTTGAAGTCCGGTCGGTAAAATCCATCATCTTAGAATTGGTTTCCGCACTGATCACCATGGCACGGCGATAAGCACCACTGCTGATAAATTTATGCGCCGTCGCTAGCGCAAAAATAAACCCCGCACAAGCAGCCGACAAATCGTAAGCAAACGCATCAGTTGCGCCAATATTACGTTGAACGATCGCTGCTGTTGCTGGTGTAAGCGCATCGGGTGTGATCGTAGAAACAATGATCAAATCAAGCTCTGTCGCTTTTAAGTTAGCTTGTTGCAACAGCTTTTCAGCTACTCTAGTGGCCAGATCAGAAGTATTTTCATCAATTGCGTAATGCCTTTGTTTGATTCCAGTATGCGAAACGATCCATTCATCTGATGTTTCTAAAAATTGGCTCAATTCTTCGTTAGTTACAATTCTGTTTGGCAAATAACCTGCACTTGCAATAAACTTAACAGCTGTCATTTTATTGACCTCTTTTCCAGTTGATTCTGATATCTTTACTATATCAAAAAGTGAATTTTTTCACTAAAAATAAAAAAAGAGCTGCGAATAATTCACAGCCCTTTTATTCGATGCGGGTAAATGGATTCGAACCATCACGAGCTCAATTGCTCACCAGATCCTTAGTCTGACGCGTCTGCCAATTCCGCCATACCCGCGACAACAGAGTTAATTATAGCAGACATATTTAAAGCACGCAACTACTTTTATAAATTTTTTTCGACAAAAACCAATTTCCCGCGACACCGCCCACAAACAAATTTCTGCAAATTTATCCGACGCTGGCGCTGGTACACTGTCTGGCACTTTTCACAGCGATAACAGTACTTTGCCCTTTTTTGACTAGCCGGAGCAAAACGTAAGCCACCGACTTGTGCTAGGAGCGCTTTAAACTCACGATCGCGGTGCCGATATCCCCGACCAGTAAGATGCAAATGATAATGGCATAATTCATGTTTGATCGTCCCAATCAAGGTCTCTAACCCATGTTCGGTCAGCATCTTTTGGTTTAGTTCAATATCATGACTAGCTAACAAATAGCGCCCGCCCGTTGTCTTTAAGCGATTATTAAAATAAGCACGGTGCGTAAACGGATGCCCAAAAAATTCCTGGGAAATTTGTTCAACTAGTGCTTGTAACTGTTCATTACTCATCATTTTCTTTTACAGGTAACATACTCAATTGGATCCGTGTTCGTTTAAGATCAACGTCTAACACATACACATCCACAATATCACCAACCGCTACAACTTGGCTGGGGTGTTTGATATATTTATTACTCATCTGTGAAATATGCACTAAACCATCTTGTTTGACACCAATGTCGACAAAGGCGCCAAAGTCCACGACATTACGGACAGTTCCTTGAAGTTTCATCCCTTTTTTCAAGTCTTCTAAGTGCAAGACATCAGCTTTTAAAAGTGGCGCTGGCATTGAATCACGTAGCGTTTTACCCGGTTTTTGTAAGCTTGCCACAATATCTTGAACCGTTTCTAGCCCAGCATTTTCCCGCAAAGCAAACTCCTTAGCATTAAAATCAGCTAACTTGACCTCAGCTTGTGGAGTACCGATTTCATCTTGGGTGATCCCCACTTCGGCTAAGATCTTAGTTGCTAACGGATAACTTTCAGGGTGGATATCGGTATTATCAAAGACATTTTTGCCGTCAATGATCCGCAAAAAGCCCGCTGCTTGTTCATAAGCCTTTTGTCCTAGACGCGCAACTTTTTTCAACTGCGTCCGCGAAATAAAGCGCCCATTTTCATCCCGATAAGCCACAATATTTTTAGCGGTCGTTTTATTTAACCCGGAAATATGTTCTAGTAAAGCCGGACTAGCCGTATTTAAATTCACCCCGGCTTGGTTTACTCCAGTTTCAATGACGGTCAAAAGTGTTTCATCGAGTTCTTTTTCAGGTAGGTCGTGTTGGTATTGGCCGACCCCGATCGCTTTAGGGTCGATCTTGATCAATTCTGCCAAAGGATCTTGCAGGCGCCGAGCAATACTTATCGCTGAACGTTCTTCAACATTAAAATCAGGGAATTCATCACGGGCTGCTTGACTGGCCGAATAAACCGAGGCCCCAGCTTCATTAACAATTACATAGTAAGTCTTTTGTGTTAATTCACCTAAGATCTCAGCTACAAAGCTCTCAGATTCACGGCTAGCAGTCCCATTACCGATCGCGATCATTTCAACATGATACTTCTCGATCAACGCCAAAAGTGTTTCTTTGGCTTGTTTACGCTTAGCCGGATCAGGCTTTTTGCCCTTTGCTTTTTCGTGAGGATAAATTACTGCTTTAGCTAAAAATTTTCCCGTAGGATCAACGACAGCTAATTTACAGCCCGTCCGAAACGCTGGATCTAACCCTAAAACAGTCTTACCTTTTAATGGTGCTTGCATTAAGAGATGATATAAATTATCCCCAAAAACGTTGATCGCACTTTGCACGGCCCGATTGGTCAATTCTTTACGGATCTCGCGTTCGATCGCTGGTTTGATGAAACGCTTGTAAGCATCTTTATACGCCGCTTCAACGTAACTTTCACTAGGGCTTTGTTTTTGCCCGATGATCCGCATATGAAAATAGCGCAAGACATAATCATCATCCAGTTCAAGTTTCACCCGTAAGATCTTTTCTTTTTCGCCTCGATCAAGCGCTAAAATGCGGTGGTCTAAAATATTTTTGACCGGTTCGCTAAAATCATAGTAATCTTGATAGATTCCTTTTTCATCAAGCGTTTCATCCTTAACTTTAGCGGTGATCTTGCCTTTTGTTTGAGCTTGTTTTCTGACCCAATCACGCAAGCTGGCATTTTCGCCAAAAGCTTCAGCTAAGATCTCATGTGCCCCAGTCAAAGCCTCTTCACTGGTCATGACTTCCTTAGCAGGATCAACATATTTGTTTGCCTCCGCGACCACATCTTGGGCACCAAAAGCTAGTAAAAACTTGGCTAAGCCTTCAAGACCCCGCTTTTTGGCCACTTGCGCCTTAGTTTGACGTTTTTGTTTGAAAGGTAGATAAATATCTTCTAATTGTTGCAAAGTTTGGGCTTGAGCGATCATTTGCTTTAATTTAGCCGTTAGTTTACCTTGTTCGGCAATTTTTTCACTCACATCATGGCGCCTTTTTTCTAGTTTTTCTACTTGTTGATAAGTTTCAGCGATCGTGCGCAATTGTACTTCATCTAAACTTCCAGTCGCTTCTTTACGATAACGTGCAATAAACGGAATCGTATTGCCTTCATCTAAGAGCGTTAACGCTTGAGCGATCTGTTTGGACCGATACGGTAATTGTTTTTCAACTAATTTTAAATATTGTTCTTCCACACTCGGTGCCTTCCTTCTCTAATCTTTTACCTCTATTTTAGAGATTTTTTTGTCGTGGGACAAGTTTGCGCTTCAAGACATAAACCGCTAAGATAAATATTGTAAAAAAGAAAGGCGGCGACTTAGTGTGACTCCAACCGAAGCTTTAAATCATTATTTTGGTTATAACACCTTCAAAGTAGGGCAAAAGCAGATCATTGACCTGGTTTTAGCCCAACAAAATACCTTAGCCTTATTGCCTACTGGTGGGGGAAAATCTTTATGTTACCAAATTCCCGCCTTATTAGCTCCAGACTTGACCCTCGTGATCTCTCCGTTGATCTCGCTGATGAAAGATCAAGTCGATAGTTTGCAACAAAATGGGATCAAAGCGGCTTATCTCAATAGTTCACAAGATCTTGCGACAACTAACGCTGTGTTAGCCAAAGCACGTAACCATGAATTAAAACTGCTCTACATTGCTCCGGAACGCTTAGAAAATCAATTTTTCTTAGAGCTTTTACAAACGCTCCGGGTCTCTTTAGTGGCGGTCGATGAAGCCCACTGCATTTCTCAGTGGGGCCATGATTTTCGCCCTAGTTATTTAAAATTACCCGAATTATTGCAAAACCTCACCACTTCACCGACTGTCATTGCTTTGACTGCGACTGCCACGCCTCAAGTTGCCCATGATATTAAGCAATTATTACACATTCCCCTTGAAAACGAGGTCAAAACAAGCTTTGCGCGTCCTAATTTGAGCTTTAAATTGGTCAAAGGTAGTGATTTTGAGCATTATTTATTGACCTATTTACAACAAAATCCCCATGATTCGGGGATCATTTACGCTTCGACCCGTAAGAAAGTCGAACAACTAGGAGCTTTATTAACTAAAATGGGTATCAAAGCTGGAATCTATCATGCTGGGCTTTCCGAAGAGGTGCGTAAACAAAAACAAGAAGACTTTCTTTACGATCGAACCCCTGTTATGGTGGCGACAAATGCCTTTGGAATGGGGATCGATAAAAGTAATGTGCGCTTTGTCATCCACGCCCAAGTTCCTGGTAGTCTGGAAGCTTACTATCAAGAAGCTGGGCGGGCCGGGCGCGATGGACTAGAAAGTGAAGCTATTTTATTTTATAAGGATGCTGATTTGCAGATCCAACGTTTCTTTATCGACAATTCATCCGCCGATGAAGCGCACCGCGAACACGATTACCAAAAATTACAAGCACTAACTCGCTATGCTAATACTGAAGAATGCCTTCAGCGCTTTTTAGTCCAATACTTTGGTCAAGACTGTGCTGCTTGTGGGCATTGTACGAACTGTACTGATACCCGTGAAAAACAAGATATCACTAAAGAAGCTCAAATGATCTTATCTTGTGTTATCCGCGTCCGCAGTAATTTTGGCAAAAAGATCGTCGCCCAAGTTTTAGCGGGCTCTAAAGCTAAACGGATCTTAGAATTAGAATTTGATCAACTCTCAACTTATGGGATCATGCGTCAAAAAACAAAAGAGATCGAAACTACGATCGACTTTTTGACCGCCAGTGGTTATTTAACGACAAGTAGTGGACAATTTCCAACGCTTCACGTCACCACTAAGGGCTATGATGTACTTCGAGGCAACGCTTCTGTCTATGCTCGGAGTGAAAAAGTTACGAAAAAAGAACAAACCGTTACCGACAGTGGTTTATTTGAACATTTACGCAAATTACGGCGTCAACTGGCTGAAGCTCAACATGTGCCACCATTTGTGATTTTTTCTGATCAATCACTCCACGATATGTGCGTGCTCTTACCCCAAAATGAGTTCGAATTTCTCGAAGTCAAAGGTGTAGGCCACAGCAAGTTAGAAAAATATGGTCAAATCTTTTTAGACGAGATCAAAGAATACGAAAAAAATAAGGAAGATATCTAAAAATGGATACCTTCCTTATTTTTTATTTCCAAAATGTATCGTAAACCGTAATCGGTAAATGACGTTTATGTTGCGTCTTCATAAACCAATTTTCGATCTTTTCAGCGGCATCTGTGCGGACTTCGCGCCCTTCAAGGTAATCATCGATGTCATCATAGGTCACGCCTAAAGCCACTTCATCTGGTAAGGCTGGGCGATCTTCTTCAAGATCCGCAGTTGGTGTCTTTTCGTAGAGATGTTTTGGTGCATCCAATACGGCTAACATTTTGCGTCCTTGGCGTTTGTTTAAGCGCCATAGTGGCATAATATCAGCACCACCATCACCAAACTTAGTATAAAAGCCCGTGATTGCTTCAGCAGCATGGTCAGTTCCAACAACTGCCCCGGAATTTGCGCCCGCGATCGCATATTGTGCGATCATGCGTTGGCGCGCTTTAATGTTACCTTTATTAAAATCACTCACAGTCACACCATTTTCACTTACTGCTTGAACCATTGCATCGGAGGCGGGCTTGATATTAACACGCGCAGTTTGATCAGCTTGTATAAAAGCGATCGCATCCATCGCATCTTGTTCGTCAGCTTGTTCTCCGTATGGCAAACGTACCGCAATAAATTGGTAAGTGTCATCACCGGTTTCGGTGCGTAACTCACTGATTGCCATTTGGCACAATTTACCACATAATGTTGAGTCTTGGCCTCCCGAAATTCCGAGCACAAGGGTCTTTAAAAATGGATGCTTGCGCAAATAGCTCTTAATAAAATCGACTGAGCGTCTGATTTCTGCTGTTGGATCGATTTCTGGTTGTACTTTAAGTTCTGCAATAATTTCTTGTTGTAATTTTCGCATACTTTTGACCTTCTTATTTTTCAAGTTTTTGCGTGATGCTTTCACGCACTTCTTTAATGATCTTCATCTTATTATCGTAACATTTTTGTGACAGATCGACTGGGTAATCTTGTGGATTTAAGTCCCGTTTATATTCTTCCCACAAACTATCTAAGTGGGTTTTCGAATATTCCTTGATCTCAGCTAGACTAGGCAAATCATACACTTGTTTTCCTTTATCAAAAATATCCACTAATAAAGGCCGTGCCTCAAAATCGGTCACATTTTTATTGATATAGGTGTATTGTGGATGGAACATATAAAGTGTGTCACTTGTCCGCGGGTCTTCATCGGCGATCGTAATGTAGTCACCTTCTGATTTACCATCGGCTTTTTTAGTGATCCGCCAAACTTGCTTACGCCCTGGCGTGGAAACTTTTTCTGCGTTACTTGAGATCTTGATCGTATCTTCTAAGACCCCATCTTCATTTTCAATCGCTACCATTTTGTAAACCGCGCCCAATGCTGGCTGGTCATAAGCCGTGATCAACTTCGTCCCGACACCCCAAACATCGATCTTAGCGCCTTGCATCTTCAAGTTAGTGATCGTTTTTTCATCTAAATCATTTGAAGCATAAATCTTAGCTTCAGTAAAGCCTGCTTCATCTAATTGTTCGCGGACACGCTTAGAAATATAAGCCATATCCCCGGAATCGATCCGGACACCTAAGAAATTGATCTGGTCACCCATTTCCTTAGCGACCCGAATCGCATTAGGAACACCTGAACGTAAAGTATCATAAGTATCAACTAAAAAGACGCAATCTTTATGCGTTGAAGCATAAGCCTTAAAGGCATCGTAATCGTTGCGATAAGCTTGCACTAAGGCATGTGCATGCGTCCCGCTCGCTGGGATCCCAAAGATCTTAGCTGCACGGACGTTACTTGTGGCATCAAAACCACCAATATAAGCTGCTCTTGTGCCCCATAAAGCTGCATCAAATTCTTGCGCACGACGCGTTCCAAATTCAAGCAAGGCATCATCCCCACACGCTGAACGAACTCGAGCTGCCTTAGTGGCGATCAACGTTTGATAATTTACAATATTTAAAAGTGCCGTTTCGATCAATTGGCAATCGACTAAAGGACCTTCAACTTGGATCAAAGGTTCATTATTAAAGACAACTTCACCTTCAACCGTTGAACGAAGTGTTGCCGTAAATTTGAAATTACGCAAATACTCAATAAAATCAGCTGGATAGCCCCCAACTTCTTTTAAATATGCGAGATCAGTTTCGGTAAACTTAAGATTATTGATATAATCAACGATTCGTTCTAAACCTGCAAAGATCGCATACCCATTTTGAAACGGCAGCGTCCGAAAATAAACTTCAAAAATTGCTTTACGATCTGCCAATCCTTGGCGCCAATATGTCTGCATCATATTGATCTGATAAGCATCTGTGTGCAATGTATAACTGTCGTCTGGATATAATTTAACCATTTCATTCCTCTTCATCGGTCAATTATTTTTTCCGAAAAAAGCTTCCGAACTTGACCATATGCGTATAATTTTATCACGTTTACGCCAAAACACCAATTAACTGATATAATAAGAAAAAATAGTTTGAAATTAAAAAGAGGCCTGTTATGCAAAAAAAATTTGAAACCGTTAATGTCTTGGGGCTTGATTTTATCAAAGCAACTCAAGCACAATTTTTATCCCAACTCACCCAAGATTCATTAGCACATAAAAATCGCTTCGTTGTCACCGCTAATCCTGAGATCGTTTTGGCGGCTAAAGACGACCCTAAATACGCGCAAACCCTAGCAACCGCAGATTATATCACTGCCGATGGGATCGGGATCATTAAAGGGGCTAAAATCTTAGGCGAACCCTTACCGGAGCGCGTGACTGGCTATGACACTATGGAGGCTTTGATCGCCTGGGCGGCTAAAAACGATAAAAGTATCTTCTTTTTAGGGGCTAAGCCAGAAGTTTTACAAAAGGTCCTAACTAAAGCTAAAGAAAAGTACCCAACCTTAAAAATCGCAGGCAGTTGTGATGGTTATTTTAAAGACGAAAATAAAGTGGCGCAGTTGATCAAAGAGGCTCACCCTGATTTTGTCTTTGCTGCTTTGGGCTTTCCCAAACAAGAATTTTTCATCGCTAAACACCGCGAGCTTACCCCCGCAATTTGGATGGGTGTCGGCGGTAGCTTTGATGTTTTTTCTGGTATGACCAAACGTGCACCTAAGTGGTGGATCGACCATCATCTTGAGTGGGGCTACCGTTTAGTCAAAGAACCATCCCGCTTTATCCGCATGTTGGCTTTACCCAAATATTTATTGCTCGTCTATCGCAAAAAGTTTTTTAATAAATAATTATCGGCCACTAAAAATGCCCAGTCCTACTAAACCATAGTACTGAGCATTTTTTATTATTTTTCTAAATAAAATTCAAATCTTTCGCCCGCATATTGCGTCCGCACATATTCAAAGGGCCGACCATCACCTAACCGCGTGATCTGACGCAAGCGTAAAATCGCAGCTCCGCGTTTTAGTTCCAAATATTCGGCGATTTTTTCCGAAGCTAACATTGAACTGACCGTCTGTTGCGCATGGCCAATTTTGAGCCCATGTTCTTCTAACGTACGATATAACGAACTTGTGATCTGTTTACGATTATAGTGCTTGATCAATTCATACGGTACCGTAGCAACTTCAAAACAGATCGGCACATCATCAGCGTACCGGATCCGTTCCATTCGTAAGACCTTTTCCCCTGCTTTAAGGGCAAGATGCTCACTTTCACTGATCGAAGCTGACGTTACTAAATACGAGACCGTCTTACTTGAAGGCGTCTTGCCTTGAGCTTCCGTCAATTCGGTAAAACTTGTGACCCCAGACATTTTTTCTTGCACCTTTTTACGTGCCACAAATGTCCCTGAACCAATTTGACGTTCCAAGATCCCTTCATCGACCAGTGTTTGAATCGCTTGCCGTAAAGTCATCCGACTAACACCAAATTGGAGCGCTAAATCACGCTCAGAAGGGATTCGATCCCCAACTGCCCAACGGTTATCTTCGATTTCTTGTTTGATTTTATTGTGGATTTGGATATAAATGGGTGAGCTCATGCCTATTTTTCCTTCCATAGATTAGTGCCTAGCGCTTATTTTTATTAAAGCACCGTCCGTAACTGTACGTCTCTTCTAATTCAAAGTCACGCCCTAAGACGTTAAAATCAGCATCCTTGCCGACAGCAAGCGTTCCTTTGGTATCTAAGCCAAATTCCTTAGCTTGATTTAATGAAGTCATCTTGATTGCGTCTTCGATCGAGCAACCGGTAAATTTCATAATATTAACAAATGCATCTTGATAATTTAAAACACTGCCAGCTAAATTACCACTTTCAAGGCGAGCTTGTTTATCTTTAACGATAACTTTTTGACCCCCAAGTTCTGATTCACCTTCTGGCATTCCTTTTGCTCGCATTGAATCAGTAACTAATTCGATTCTATCGGGGCCTTTTAACTCATAAGCCAATTTGATCATATCAGGACAAACGTGGAATCCATCGGCGATCAATTCACAGTAAATGTTATCTTCTAGCAAAGCATGACCAGTGACACCTGGTTCACGATGCTTAAATTCACGTTGAGCATTGTAAAGATGCGTTACGTGACTTGCGCGCGAATGCTTCATTTGTTCACGGGTAGCGTTACTATGCCCAACTGAAGGAACGATCCCACGTTCAAGACAGTATTGTTCAAATTCAGGGGAAGTTTCATGTTCAGGAGCATAGGTCACTAACTTGATCATGTTGCCTGATAAGCTATTCCAATGATCAAATAATTTTGTATCTGGTGCTTGAATATATTCTTCTGGTTGTGCTCCCTTAAAGACGGGAGAAACAAATGGGCCTTCCAAGTGAATCCCCTTGATCACAGGATTTTTTGTGGCAGCTTCTTTGATCGCAACCATAGCCTTAGCGATATTTTCTGGGGATTGAGTCATCGTCGTTGGAAAATAAGTTGTGACCCCTTCATAGACCATATCGTTGACCATTTCACTCAATTCTTCAGCGTTGCCATCCATCGCATCAAAATTATAGCCACCATGGCTGTGAACGTCAATAAAGCCAGGAATGATCAATTTTTCAGTAGCATCAATAATTTCTTCATCTTCCGGTAAAACTTGATATTCACTCATTGGTCCAATGGCTTTAATCTGCTCATCAAAACGAATATATGCATCAGAAATCTTCTCTTCTCCAGTATAAACAGTCGCATGCTTGATAACTTTACTCATGGTTTGAACCCGCTTTCTCATATTTTGAATACACTTTAATAGTAATAGGTATAGACCAAAATTACAAGCACTTACACTTAAGCTTTACCTTGATCTTTATTGATCGTTGCATCCATTCCTTTAACTACTGCAGTCATAAAGCCGGCTTCTTCTAAGGCTAAAAGCCCAGCGATCGTCGTTCCACCAGGAGAGCATACATCATCAACGAGTTGCATTGGTGTCTTTTCATCACTTAAAACTTTCTTGGCACTTCCTAAAACGGCTTGCGCTGCGATCTTAGTTGCTTGCTCTTTTTTCAACCCATATTTGACCCCAGCACGGGCCATTGCATCAATAAAGAAATAAACATAAGCTGGGGAACTACCTGCTAACGCTACAAATGTACTAAAGTCACGTTCCGCCATGATCTCTGTCTTACCGATCAATTCAAATAATTGTTGCACAATTTCAAAATGAGCCGGCGTCACTGCTTGATTGGCATGTAAAGCTGTCATAGCTTCAGCGATCTCAGCATTGACATTAGGCATGATTCGCACGATCTCAACTTCATTTTCTGCTAATTCAAGGTGCTCAGCGATCTCAGCTACAGAAACACCAGTTACCATCGAAACAATGACTGGTTTTTGTCGTTTAACTGCTGCTTTGATCTCCGTTAAAACTTCACCTAAAATAATTGGCTTAACTGCTAAAAAAACGTAATCAGCTTGTAAAACTACTTCAGAGTTAGTTTCACAAGTCTTAAGGCCCTTTTCCTTTGCATAAGGTTCATAACTTGTTTTATGTGCACTATGCAAATAAATTTCTGCGTCTAGTTCCTTTGTCTGCCAACCATTGATAATTGCCCGGGCCATATTACCGGCTCCAATAAAACCTAAATTCATCAATTTCACCCACTTTGTTTAAAGTACTAAAAAAGGTCGCGACCGTTAAAGTCGCGACCTATCAGTCATTGGGCTAGCTGGATTCGAACCAGCGCATGACGGTACCAAAAACCGTTGCCTTACCGCTTGGCTATAGCCCAATATGGTGGAAGGGAGTGGATTCGAACCACCGAACCCGAAGGAGCGGATTTACAGTCCGCCGCGTTTAGCCAGACTTCGCTACCCTTCCATATCCATAACTCATATCAGATGACTTAACGCATCCGACTTAATTATAATACCCTGTTACTGGATAAAATGCAACCCTTTTTCGAAACTTTTTTAATAATTTTTTTCTGACATATTTTTATTCTTTTTCCTAATTGTTTTTGACACAAAAAAACTGTAATGCTGAATCATTCAACATTACAGTTAATAAGTAGTAATAACTAATTTACATTTTCCATTAGTTTTTTGATACGTGGTGTTAAGACTAGAAGTAATACACCAAAGACCACAGTTACAATCCCGATCACACCAAAGTAAGTTACTTCGGTACCGTTGTCGTAGAAACGAACGATCTGGGCATTAAATGCTTGAGCCACCGCATCACCTAAGAACCAAATACTCATCATTTGTGCTTGGAATGCACGTGGAGCTAATTTAGTCGTTACAGAAAGACCAATTGGTGAGATCAACATTTCACCTACGATAACAAGAGCCCAACTCATGATCAACCATAATGGACTAACTTTAGCACTTGTACCAAAGAGTAATCCTGGTAACATCATCCATAAGAATGAAGCCCCAGCAAAGAATAACCCATAAGAGAACTTGGCTGGTGAAGATGGTTGCTTCTTACCTAATTTTGTCCAAAGCTTAGCAAAGAATGGCACATACAACATAATGAAGAGTGGATTCATACTTTGGAACCAACTGGATGGGAAGCTAAAGCCAAAGATCGAAAGTCTGGTTTGTTCATTAGCAAATAAAGCTAAGACAACAGAGCCTTGTTCTTCGATCGACCAGAAAAGAACCGAAGCGATAAACAATGGGATATATGCCCAAACACGAGAACGTTCAACTTTATTGATCTTGTTGCTAGATAAGATCTTAACAAAGTAATAAACAGGGATCACCACAGCTACGATCGTCAAAAGATTGATAAAGTTCATGATCGTAAACATGTTGAATAAGTACATTAAAACGATGATCAAGGCAAATAAAACAGTCCAGACTGTTGTTTGTCTGATCAAACGATGCATTTCTTCCGGTTCAAGCGGATCAGTTGGATATAAGCTATCTTTTGAAAGATACTTACGTCCGTCGATCGTATATTGAACTAAACCAAAGAACATCCCAATAGCTGCAAGTGAGAATCCTAAATGGAAGTTAACTTGCTGACCTAACCAACCAACAGTAAGTGGAGCAATAAAGGCCCCCATATTGATACCAAAAACAAAAATACTAAAACCTGCATCACGTCTAGGATCATCGGGTCCATAAAGACCACCGACCATTTCAGAAACGTTTGGTTTGAGCAACCCAGTCCCGATCACGATCAAAGCGATCGAGATAAAGAGTGCCATTCTACCAAATGGAGTTGCTAAGACGATATGCCCTAACATGATCAAAACCCCACCGACAAAAACGGTCTTACGACTACCCCATAAACGGTCACTGACAAAGCCGCCGATCACACTGGATAAATATACGAGTGAACCGTAAATCGACATGATCGAAGCAGCGGTAGTTTTATCAAATCCTAAACCACCTTGAGAAACAGAATAGTACATATAGTAAAGTAAGATAGCACGCATACCATAGTAACTAAATCTTTCCCACATTTCAGTGAAAAAAAGCGTGGATAAACCGCGTGGATGCCCTAAAAATGTGGGCTCCTGTGTTTTATCTGTCATTTATATTCCTCCAAACAGTGCCAAAACACATTCAATTGTTTGTTACAATACATTGAATAATTAATAAGAAAAATGCAATGCATAACACTACTATTATAAGTTTTAAAGAATGAGACGTCAAATTAATATTAAATTATTCTCTTAGTATATAATGATTTATTAATAATTATAACATATTATTCCCATTAAATACTCTTTTATCCAATATTTTTTGTATTAAAACTGGATTAATTGCACATTTTATGTATAAATAGTCATAAAATATTTTTTGATAATTATCTAAAAAATTAATGTTAATATACAAAAAAAGAGCTTTAGGACCTACCTAAAGCTCTTTATCTCACGCATAAAACCTACTGCCGGTTGCAGGATTCGAACCTGTGACCCTCGGTTTACGATACCGATGCTCTACCAACTGAGCTAAACCGGCGAAAAAAGATGACCCGTACGGGATTTGAACCCATGTTACCGCCGTGAAAGGGCGGTGTCTTAACCACTTGACCAACGGGCCATGATTTTTGTTTAAATCAAAAAACTCCGGCAGGCGGACTCGAACCGTCGACAGCCTGATTAACAGTCAGGTGCTCTA
>NZ_AZFT01000041.1 GCF_001434405.1 Ligilactobacillus apodemi DSM 16634 = JCM 16172
AGTTTCTCGTTAGCAAATGCGATCAATGCTTCTAAGCCTTTTTTGGTGGCTACTCTGCAGTAACTGCGTGCCATGGATCTTTTAGCAAGATAGTATTTGCGTACTTTGTTCTTCTCGTTCCAGCGATTAGAGGCGTCACGTTGCGCCTTGGTCGTTTTCATTGTCATTGGTGATAACTCCTTACTTGCATTCGTATATTAAATATAATATACTTAGATACGAATAAGGGACTGATAGCCACCAACTATCAGCCCCCGA
>NZ_AZFT01000042.1 GCF_001434405.1 Ligilactobacillus apodemi DSM 16634 = JCM 16172
TTGTTTTTGAACAGTTTCAGTCGTTAAACACAAACACGCAAGCGAAATAAGAAAATGAATTCATTTAAAAGTAACACAACTGTTTGACTAATTATATACGTTATGGATAAGTATTTTGTACACAATAACCTAAATTACCCAACTAGAATTAATGAATTTTAGCGAGAGAACGATTTAATTTATAATAATTAACGTAAATCGAAAATTTGTAAC
>NZ_AZFT01000043.1 GCF_001434405.1 Ligilactobacillus apodemi DSM 16634 = JCM 16172
GCACATTTGCTTATCGAAACTTTGTTCAGTTTTCAAAGATCTACTTGTTAATCATTGTCGCAATTAACATAATTATTATATCATATTTCGTTTTTCTTTGTCAAGAACTTTTTTGAAATATTTTTTATCAATCAATTAACACGACTTAATCATCTTATCAAAATCATCATTTCCTGTCAATAGGAAAATAATTTTTTTGTTATACTGTAACAAGTCAGCTTAAATATAATATCATGTATCTCAATTCAATGTCAACACATTTTTTATATTATATTTTTAAGTAACTGTCCTGCATCAGCAACTTTTATAGTATAGCAATTATTCCCCAAGTCCGTCAATGACTTTTTTAAATTTTTTTATTTTCTAATATATAAGTTATAACTTAACCCATTAAAAGTTATGCCGACGATTAAAATTAGTGGGATTCTTGTGTTTCAAGCTATAAGTAAGTCTACTAAATTACATACTGTCCGATTATTTTTTCTATTAAAATACACATAATCTTATCACAGCGACAAGCATAAGCTAACAACTATTATATATAAAAAGACTCACGTTGCACTTACAACGTGAGTCTTAGACTAATTTCTTTATTTACTACTACTGCTACTGCTGCTACTCTTCAACTCTGGTGCATCAGTCTTATATTGACTTACGGTAGATTTCCCACCATTTTGCATCAAGACACTAGTTGGATTCTTTTTCTGTGCCTCTTTGAGCTGTTTCATCGCGTCTTCATACTTATAGCTATATTTAGTCTTATCGACTTTAGTAAAGTTTGACGGTGTATAGAATCGCAGTAGATCACCAGTTACGATCTTATCTGAGATCGACAGCTGCTCAGTAACAAATTCAGTTTGTTCCTTAACCTGTTTCTTCTGCTCGGCTGTCAGTTTATTAGTCACGACCTCACCTTCACTATTGTAGATCGTGCTTCCGATCTTAGTGAATGTCGGTGAAACAAAGTCACCATTTCTAAAGGCGACGGTCTGATTCCTATCGGTCGACAGTAAATCATTACCTAACTGAATCGTATCTGTATTTTTGATCCCTAATAAGTCAAGTAATGTAGGCATTACATCAATTTCACCACCATAAGTATGGTTGACCCCACCTTGAATACCACTTAAATGAATCATAAATGGTACTTTTTGGAATTGAGCTAAGTCATAGCTATTAACACTATCTTTACCTAAAAGTTGTGCAATAGCTTTCTTATGGTTATTAGAGATACCATAGTGGTCACCATAAACGACGATCATTGAATTGTCATATAGACCAACCTTCTTCAAGTAGCTGATAAATTCACCAAACGCTTCATCTAAATAACGAGCAGTTTGAACATACCCATCAACTGTACTGTCTCCAGTAGTTGTTTTGGCGATCGTTTGGTTTTGTTTATCTAATTCATATGGGTAATGGTTAGTTACCGTAATGATCTTAGCATAGAAAGGTTGTGGCAATTGTTCAATGTATTGGATCGACTGTTGTAAGAAAATCTTATCTTTCAAGCCATATCCAACACTGTAGTTTGATTTGGTCTTGTAATAATCTTCACTGAAGAAGTATTGATAACCCCATGACTTATATGTATTGTCACGGTTCCAAAAACTCCCTACGTCCCCATGGAAGGCCGCAGTCGTATAGCCATTTTGGTCTAAAATTGCTGGCATCGCTTGGAAAGTATTATTCGTCCCATAAGATGTCATAACTGAGCCAGATGGTAACCCAAACAAGGAGTTTTCTAACATCGTTTCAGCATCAGAAGTTTTCCCTTGACCAACTTGATGATAGAAGTTATCAAAAGAAATAGTATTTTGATCACTATAAAACTTATTGATATTTGGTGTTACTTCTTCACCATTGACCTTATAGTTGATCATAAATTGTTGGAAACTTTCCAAATGGAAAACAAAGACATTTTTACCCTTAGCCTTACCATAATATTCTGGATTAGCTGCCGAACGATTCTTCTTCAAGTACGCTAAAACTTCTTTTAGGTCGCTACTGCTTGCACTCGCACGCGTTGCACTTTCTTTATAAGTTTGATAGGCATTGTACGCTGCAAAAAAGTCGATCCCTAAATATTTAACGATATAGTTATTATCAAAAGTACGCGTCAATAATTGTGAACGGTCCTTTTCCGCTAAACTTAAGTTGATTGCAAAAAGCACACACGATAAAACCGTAACCGCGATCGGATAACGGAATTTAACTGGTTTCTTGTCAACTTTAATAACTTTAAAGATCAACAACAGCGTTAGGACAATGATATCGGCAAAGACCCATAGATCACTTAGTTTTAAAATTTCACCAATACTTAATCCTAGGTTATTTGAAACCGAACCAGATGACTTTATGATTCCTAATGATAAGAAATCAGAAAATTCACGGTAGTATAAAATATTAGCAAAAAGCCAAAGCGAAGCTATCAAGTCAATGATCATCATGATCCAATAAGACTTTTTACCTTTAAAATAAAGTCCTATTCCTAACAACAAAAGCGCAGCAGGTAATGGATTTAATACGAGTAAAAATTCCTGTGCACTCCCAGAAACACCTAAACTAAACTTAGTTACATACACAGAATATGTTTTTATCCAAAATAACACTACGGTCACGATAAAAAATCCCATGCGTGTATTAAGTCCACTGCGAACTTTATTTAGCACTGAACGCATCTAATTGCCTCCAATTATTATTATATTTAATTGTTCATGCGATAAATTATAGTTAATAATCTTCAAAAAAGAAACTCTTTTTTATAACATTTAACTTTAACTTAAATTTAGTCGTTTAAAAGATCATAAATTTCCATTGCGGCTAAATCAATATCATCAAAATCAAACTTTTGATGTGTTGCAAGTTCTTCTAATTCAAAAGTTTTAGTTGCTGGATCGTATGTCACAAAGCCTCTTTCTTGACCTTCGCGTTCAAAACGACGTGCTTGAACTTCGTTACTTTGTGTCTTCATCATCGCATCTAATCTTTCAATGATTGCAACAAGTTGTGAATTTTCCATAGATATAAATCTCCTTCATTTTAAAGTGGGAAAAACCCACCAGTGATATACTTTAGCAAATTCTATACTAACACACCAAATATGATGAAACAATTCAAAAAAAGTTTAAGTAGTCAGTCTTCTTTTGTTGCCAAAGTTTTGCGCTGATACTTGCGGGGTGAAATAACTAAAGCTACCATCCCCCCAAACATTCCAAAATAATAAGTGATTATTCGCCAAATAAGCATTGCTAACACTAACTTGCTCCCACTATCTACAAAGGTCGAAAAAATAAGCGAGAAACTATATTCTGCCCCACCTGCTCCACCTGGGATCGGAAAAAGCGAGATTATCATTACGATCAAAACATGTAGTGTCATCACGGTTACTAAACTAACATGGTCAACACGCAAAGCTAGTAAAATAAAGTATGGGATGATGTAATAGAAAAATAGTTGCACTAAAGTTATCAAGCTTATTTGAAATAATAACTTATAGTTATCTTTCATCGTCAAACTTTCACGATAAAAATTATCGATTTTTTCATTGATCATCTTGTCATAGCGCTCGTAACGTGCAGGTGCTAGAAACCTTTTAAATGGCTTAAGGCATAACTTAGTTAATTTCTTGGTAAAATTATACCAATACATGATCAAAAGTAAGCCAATAATAACAGCTAAATGGATCACAAAGCCAAAGATCAATAAGATTCCCATCACATGTAGCTTATCAGCAATTAAATGAAATCCTAGGAAAAGACAAACAATAAAATTGATCACGATCATCGACTGGTAAACAACAAATTTCATCAATAGAATTGAAGTTGCTCGCCCGGCATCAACCCCAGACTGAACTAAAGCAAACAATTGTGCCGGTTGTCCCCCGGACGAAAATGGGGTTATCCCATTAAACAGAGCTTCGATCAAAGGGATTCGCAACGAATCTTTAAGGGAAAAATCAGGAAACTGACGCTTAAGCAATCTTTTTACCACAATTGCTTCACATAAGATCGATAACCCCATACATAAAAAGGCAACTACGATCCAGCCCCAATGCAAATTATGAATATCATCTACCAAGGCGCGATACGAAACACCGCGCACTGAATAAATAAAAATCCCAATGCCAAGCAAAAGCATCAGCGCTAATGCTATTTTATTTTTCTTTGACATTATTTTTCCCCACTTGTTTTTGATAGTATTCTAGCCAAATTTTAGCTAAGCGATCTTCCGAGTAAAACTTCGCTGCACTAATAGCTTTTTTCTGAAGAGCCATTAATGCACGCTCATCTTTAGCTAACATTTGCAACTTAGCATCCATTTCGGTCACATCATTGCAGCCAGCATAATATCCTTGAATAACACCTTGGTATAAATCTAATTCACGTAACATTACGGGTGTTTGACTACTAAAAGCTTCTAACACACTCATCGGGAATAATTCATTATACGAAGGCAATAAAAAAACATCCGCGATATTATAGTAATCATTCATTTTTTTCCGTTCGACAATACCCGGAAAAGATAAATTAGCTGGAGGCGCTTCAACTACTTTTTTTAATTCCGCATAGCCATCAGTGATCACACCAAACGAAAACCCCCCGACCCAGATAAACTCAAGTTCAGGGTTTTGCTTCGCTAATTTTATGAAATCAAAGACGCCTTTTCGTTCTTGGACTTGTCCTACACCTAAAATAACAAAGCGGTCTTTAGCGATTTGATATTTTTCGCGTAATTGCTGTTTTTCCTGGGCATTCATCGGAAAAAATTCTGCCTTTGAAACAAAATTAGGAATGTAGGTGATCTTTTCTTTTTTGATCCCGTAAGCTTCCAACTTAGGAATAAAAGTCGGGTTCACTACGACCAAGGCATCCATTCGCTTATAAAAAGCGATCACATAACGGTATAAGACTTTTTTAGCGATCCACGGAAGCTTCAAGCTACCTTCCAGTGTTTCTGGTAAAAAATGGACATAACCGATCTTTTTCCCCCGCTTTTTAGAAAAAGTCGACAAAAAGAACTTTGGATCGATCGTATGATAGTGACTAATATCAGCCGGACTAAATTGGTTGATCGTAATCTCCAATTGATCTGGATAATATTTTTTTAACAGTTTTATCAGTTCCGTGTATGCACTGCCTACACCTTGCCCCTTAACTTTAGTGGCAGATGAATACATATGAACATTTAACATCAAAAAACTCCTTTATGAATTTAGTTAAGTTCATTGGGGTTACTTGGTCGCTCCTGTTTCAAATAATAATTCTGACTATCCTCATAAAATTTCACGATCCGTTCGCCAAATTCAGCAGCTGAGATCGATTTTAATTTTTGTTCTAAGGGAGCAGGGTCATTATATTTATCTGGATTCAACAAATACGAAACAGTCAGCTCAGTAAACTCTTCTAACGTTTCAAAAACAGCACCGATCGCTGGATCATCTAACAATTCCGCCGTATAAGGACTCTTGTAAGAAACAACTTTAGTTCCTGATGCTAAGGCTTCAATATAAGTTATCCCTTGCGATTCAGAAACAGAAGTCGACACAAAAAGGTCGGCGGTCCGATAAAATGAACCCACTAAATCATTATCTACTTCACCAGTAAAAATTACATCATCTATCAAACCAAGTTCTTTTACTTGAGCTTCTAATGATTCTTTTGCCGGACCATCACCAACGATCAGTAATTTAACGCCAGAAACGCGTTCTTTGATCATCGGAAAAGCTTTGATCATCCGATCGATGTCTTTTTCAAAAGCTAAACGACTTAAAGTCAACATCAAGGGTGCGTCGGCAGCAATTCCATACTTACTGCGAACATCAATTCCGTCATTATTCACTTCCCTAAAGCGATCAAGATCTACCCCAGTTGGAATGATCGTGATCGGTTCTTTGACCCCGTAGTCAGTAAGCGTGTCCAATACGCGCTCACTAGGTGCAACGATCCCACTCATTTTTTCACAAAAAGAACAAGTCATCATGCGAACGTGAATTGGTCGTAAAAGTTTACCCTTAGCAACATAATGCAAATAATCTTCATACATAGTGTGATAGGTATGAACACACGGGATCTTCAACGCTTTAGCGACAAATTTTCCAATCAGCCCCATCGAAAATTCAGTTTGTGTATGCACAATATCTAAATTTAATTCTTTAGCAACTTGGTAAGAATGGAAAAGCCCGCGCACTGCGATACGTCTATCGGTAAATGAAATAAACGGAATGCTAGCAAAACGAAAGACATTACGTTCATATACGTTTTTATCCACATCAGGATCTGTTGTTGTAAAAATATAAACAGTATGTCCCTTGCGCTCAAGCTGTGTTCTTAATGTTTTGATCGAAGTTGCGACTCCACTGACTTGCGGAAAATACGTATCAGTAAATATGCCGATATTCACAAGCATCCTCCTCAATTAATTATTAGTATTAATTATATGTTTTTCAGATTTCCTTTGCAACGCTAACTATCAGGTAAGCTAGTCACGAAAATCCACTCTTAAACATTTTACCATTTTTAAACAAAAAGAGACCAGAAATCATATTCTAGTCTCTCTCTATTAAGAAGTAATCAAGTGATTATTTAGTATATTCAGCTACTAAAGCTTCTACTTCTTCAGTTGTTTCACAATCTTCAACTGCTTTTTGTGCTAATTCTTGCATCTTAGCCGAGTCAAGTTTCTTCAATAAGCTACGTGTCTTCAAGATCGAAGTAGCACTCATTGAGAATTCATCTAAGCCTAAGCCTAATAACAATGGAACGGCAACTTGATCGCCCGCCATTTCACCACACATACCTGTCCACTTACCTTCTTTATGAGAAGCATCAATGATGTTCTTGATCAAACGTAAGATAGATGGGTTATATGGTTGGTACAAGTAAGATACACGTTCGTTACCACGGTCTGCAGCCATTGAGTATTGGATCAAGTCGTTTGTCCCAATACTGAAGAAATCAGCATATTTAGCCAACTTATCAGCAATCATTGCTGCGGCAGGAATTTCCATCATCATTCCGACTTCGATATCATCAGATACAGGAATACCTTCCTTGACTAACTTAGCTCTTTCTTCTTCAAAGATTGCTTTAGCATCTTTAAATTCTTTGACAGTTGCGATCATTGGGAACATGATTGCTAAACGACCATAGTGAGAAGCGCGTAATAACGCACGTAATTGTGTTCTGAAGATATCTTGACGATCCAAAGAAATCCGGATAGCACGATAGCCTAAGAATGGATTTTCTTCTTCAGGTAGTGGTAAGTAAGGAAGATCCTTATCCCCACCGATATCCATTGTCCGAACAACAACTTGCTTACCGTTCATGCCTTCTACAGCTTCTTTGTAAGCTTTAAATTGTTCTTCTTCACTAGGAAGTTCACTTGCATCCATGTACAAGAATTCCGAACGGAACAAGCCAACTGCTTCAGCACCGTTGTCAACTGCACCAACAACGTCTTTAGGTGTACCAATGTTTGCCCCTAAGATAACTTCTTTGCCATCTTTAGAAACGGATTTAGCATCCTTAAGTTGTTGCCATTCAGCTTTTTGCGCCTTAAAATCAGCAGCTTTTTGTTCATATTCGGCTAATTGTTCAGCAGTTGGATCAACAACTGCATCACCAGAGATACCGTCAATAATGACCATATCTCCTTCATTAATTTCAGATGTCGCTGAACCTGAACCTACAACAGCAGGAATTTCAAGGGTTCTTGACATAATAGCAGAGTGTGAAGTTCTCCCACCGATATCAGTAATAAAGCCCTTCACAAAATTGCGATCTAATTGCGCTGTATCAGATGGTGTTAAATCGTGAGCCACGATCACAACTTCTTCATTGATCAAAGCTGGGTTAGGTAAAGTTACCCCTAACAAATGACTCATAACACGCTTAGTAACATCGCGAATATCTCCAGCACGTTCTTGCATGTAAGCATTGTCAGTCATGCTTTCAAACATTGCGATAAACATATCCGTGACGCTCTTTAATGCAGCTTCGGCATTGATCTTTTCATTTTTGATCTTATCTTCGATCTGGCCGATCATTTCAGGGTCAGCTAAGATCGTTAAGTGTGCTTCAAAAACTTCTGCTTCTTCCGCACCTAAATTTTCAGCAGCTTTTTGCTTAATAGCTTCAAGCTCGCCTTTGGAAGCTGATACCGCATCTTCCAAGCGCTTAACTTCAGCAGCTGGATCATCGATGCTTGTTTCAGAAAATGAAAGATCGGGCTGCACAAGCATGTATGCTTTTGCGGCAGCAATGCCATCACTAGCTGCAATACCCTTCAACATTTTCGTCATTATTCAGCAAGTCCTTCCTTTGTCATTGTTTCTGTAATTGCAGCGATAGCTTCTGCTTCATCAGCACCGTCTGCAGAAATAACAACATCAGCGTTTTGGCCAACGCCTAAAGACATAACGCCCATGATAGACTTCAAGTTAACTGACTTGCCTTGATATTCTAATGTGATATCAGAATTGAACTTGCTTGCAGCTTGCACCAAAAGTGTAGCTGGACGTGCGTGAATACCTGTTTCTGCGATTACGTGAAATTCTTTCTTTTCCATTGTGGATCATGCTCCTTTAACAATAAATAATATTTGTGCAATGCAACACAATCTAATTGTATCACAATTGTAAAAGAATTCGTTTACAATTGTGAAGAAACAAGGATGCCTTGCACCTGATATATGCAATCATAACATGAATTTTTTAACAAGACAAGCGTTCACATTGCATAATATTTAAAAAAATAACTCTAACTTTTATTTAGCCTTCATTTTTGTAGTGATATCGCACTCCGCCACCACGTTTAGCAATACCAATAATATTTTTACGATAGTTATATGCCATTAAAACTTTTTGAAATGCCATAAATTCTTCCGTTGAAATTTCAAAGTTTTCAATTTTTCCTGCATGTAGGTCATCTAATAATTGTTGATAGTCTTTTTCCATAATAACGCCTACCCCCTATTGTCACATTATACCATTTAGCCCCAGTTTTTTTGCTTGCACTTGAAATAAAAATTTGTATAATAAAACTACAAAGGTCAAAGTTGGTCAAACTTTGATTTACTATTTTGTTTATAGAAAGGGCGTGAATGGCTGTGTTATGCCAAAATTGTCACCAAAACCAAGCTACTTTACATTTAACTGCCAAAATCAATGAGCAACAGTCCGCGATCGATCTTTGCGCTAATTGTTATCGTCAGCTAAAGCAGCAAAGTCAACAGTCAAGCGCTTTTGAAAATATCTTTCAAGATCCGTTTGACAATGATCCGTTTGATGAATTTTTCAAAAATATCAATACGAACCGTCAATCACAAGCACAGACAAATCGACCTCAAAGAACTCCACAAACAGAAAGTATTTTAACTAAATACGGTTTAGATCTAACTAATGAAGCCAAAAAAGGCAAAATCGACCCAGTGATCGGGCGTGACCAAGAAATCAAGCGTGTGATCGAGATCTTAAATCGGCGCACCAAAAACAATCCCGTCCTAACAGGTGAAGCTGGTGTCGGTAAAACCGCAGTGGTCGAAGGTTTAGCTCAAAAAATCGTTGATGGTGAAGTTCCACAAAAATTACTCAATAAAAAAGTCGTCCGCCTAGATGTAGTTTCTTTAGTCCAAGGAACTGGTGTCCGTGGTCAATTTGAACAACGCATGCAAGAATTGATGGACGAATTAAAACAAAAACAAGACATCATCTTATTTATTGATGAGATCCATGAAATCGTAGGTGCCGGTAACGCTGAAGGCGGGATGGACGCTGGTAATGTTTTAAAACCAGCCTTAGCTCGTGGTGAGTTCCAACTCGTAGGTGCTACTACACTTGATGAATTTCGGACGATCGAAAAGGATGCTGCCTTAGCAAGACGTTTGCAACCAGTTCAAGTTGCTGAGCCTTCACAAACTGAAGCTTTGGCAATTTTACAAGGTCTACGTCCTAAATATGAAAACTACCACCAAGTAACTTATACTGATGAAGCTTTACAAAGTGCGATCCAACTAGCAACACGCTATATCCAAGATCGTTACTTACCAGATAAAGCAATCGATTTGCTAGATGAAGCTGGCTCACGTAAAAATTTAGCAACTCAAACTTTTGATCCCCAAGAGATCCAACATCAAATCGAACAAGCTAAAAAAGATAAAACCGCTGCACTTGCGCAAGAAGACTATGAAAAAGCCGCTTTGTTACGTGATCAGATACAAAAATTACAAGACCGTTTAGCTAAAAGTAGTGCACATCAAGAAAAACAAGTTATCACCGCTAAAGATATGGAAGAGATCGTCGAAGAAATGACTGCGATCCCAGTCGGTGAACTAAAACAAAAAGAACAAACACAACTTAAAACTTTAGCTACTACGCTTAAACAAAATATTATTGGCCAAGACGTTGCGGTTGAAAAAGTTGCTAAAGCGATTCGTCGCAACCGGATCGGTTTTAATAAATCAGGTCGTCCGATCGGCTCATTTTTATTCGTTGGACCAACTGGTGTCGGTAAAACTGAAGCTGCTAAACAACTCGCACTCGAACTTTTTGGCATAACTGATGCGATGATCCGATTTGACATGAGTGAATACATGGAAAAATTCTCCGTTTCTAAATTGATCGGTTCGCCTCCTGGATACGTTGGCTATGAAGAAGCTGGGCAATTAACAGAACAAGTCCGCCGTCACCCTTACAGTTTGATCTTGTTAGATGAGATCGAAAAAGCTCATCCCGATGTAATGCATATGTTCTTACAAATCTTAGATGATGGCCGCTTGACCGACTCAAAAGGTAAAACTGTCAGTTTCAAAGATACGATCATCATCATGACAAGTAACGCTGGTTCAGGTGATCCCATCGTAAATGTAGGCTTTGGATCTACTGAAAAGCAAAAAAATTCGGTCTTAGATAAATTAACGAAGTACTTTAAGCCAGAATTTTTAAATCGTTTCGATGATATTATCGAATTTAACGCCTTGGATAAAGAAAATCTTGGTCAAATCGTGACGCTAATGCTGGCTAAAGTCAACCAGACTCTGCAAGATAACGAAATGGCTTTAACCGTCTCAGATGAAGTGATCGCCAAACTTGTTGAATTAGGTTACGACCCTAAGATGGGGGCACGGCCATTACGGCGTACGATCCAAGATCAAATCGAAGATAAAATTACTGACTACTTCCTTGATCATCCCCAAACACGTAACTTTTATGCAGATGTCACTAAAGATGATGAGATCATGATTTCTGAGAAATAAAATTTTGTAGCTACTTTTATGCTTTAGTTTCGACATTTTGGTTTCTTAGTTTATAATAGTTATAGCAATGCGTCGTTTAATCGTAGACACGCAAAAGAACTATAATCTTAACAAGGGAGAGAGCGCCATGCAGTTAATCGATGTAACTAATAGCTATTCACGCATGATCCAACGTGAATTGATCGCATCACCAGTCCACTTCATCAAGGTTTATACCTTAGGAAATTCAAAAGTGGTCTATAAAAAGAAACATGATTTCTCAGAGATCGTTATTTCAAATAAGATCCGTCCCATTACCCAAAAAGAGATCGACTTTGTTAAAACAAAGCTTCTGGCGGATAAAGCAGCTGATGCCACTGTAACAGCACAAGGCAACTTAGTTGAAATCAATCTCGAGAATTGATCGTTAAAAAGCTCCACAAGTAATGAACTTGTGGAGCTTTTGTTGTAAAATAATATCTAAAAACTCAGTACTTTAAAGTAATAATTTTGTGCAATCATTATCTAGATACGTTATAATTGACGTGATACTGATAAGAAGGAGGCGAGACCAGTTGGCACCTAAAGTTAATCCAAGATCAAAAAAGAAGAAGCATCGTTCCCGTTTTGCTAAACGTAACCATGTCTCTTCTGTCACCTCTTTAAAAGATGCGTTAGTTGATGAAGCAGAAGTTGAAGTTGAGGTTGAAAAATCCGCTCCCATTCAACCTGATATTGCTCCAGCACCACCATTAAAAAAAGAAACTGAGGTCGTCTTAGATAAGGAAATAGCTGCCAAAACTGAACTAAAAAAGAAGGCAGATTCTCAAGATTCAACCGTTATCTTGATCTACCAAGACGAAAAAGAACACTTTTTAACTTCACCTCAAATCATCTCTGGCAAACGCCTTGAACCGATAAAGTTTCGTTTTAAGGATTTTGAAGGCTACGATTTGATCCGCGTGGATGGCTTTACGAGTGAATTTGTCTTACCTTATGCTGCGATCACTTTTACTTATCGCAAGAAAGACGCCGGAAATATTTGGGTCTTTTGTCAAGATATCGACGATCGCCACTTTTTACAAAAACCAGTTTTTGTTAAGGGAAAAATCGGCGAAGAGTTTTCACTTTCTGCGCCTGCAGTTCGCAATTATACCCTTTTACGTGCACGCGGCGTCACACACGGCACCTTTACTTATGAGCAACAGGCAGTAACTTACTTTTATCGCCGTGATAACTGGAAAAATGTGGACTACACCCCACATTTTCTTCAATTCAAAGAATCATTACCTTGCTTAGATGCCCCCGATGGTCAAGTGACCGATGTTATTTTAGCCAAGGGGACGATCTGGCAAACGTTTGAAACGATTACCACCGATAATGAGCAACGTTGGTACTGTTTAGGCGGAAGTATTTGGGTCAAGTATGATTCCGAATTGATGACCCTATTAGAGCGTAATCCGCAAACATTTACTGCTAATAAAAACGTAGTCACTGAAAGTGAACTGCCAACGTCGATCACCTTACAGCATAATGCCATGATCGATTTTATTCCACATGGTGAACTCGTTTTATATGATAAACCATTTGGCAAAAAAGCTGCTACCGTTAAAAATGGTCAAATCGTTACCTTAACTGGCCGAATCCGCGTTGATGGGATGCAATGGTTTGAAGTTAATGGTCTAGGATGGACAATTAGAGAGTATCTAAATTTGGATCCTTAATAAAAAAAGCAACTGATTTTTTGTGAAATCAGTTGCTTTTTTATTATTATAATTTAGCGGTCAATTCAACGTCAGGATACTTATCTTTAAACCACCGTTCGGAAAATTCATTTTCAAACAAGAACAGTGGCAATCCTTGGCGATCTTTTACTAATAGGTTACGCGAACTAGACATTTTTTCGTCCAATTGTTCTGGGTCGATCCACCGAGCGATCTTATTGCCCATCGGTGTCATAACAACTTCAGAATTATATTCATTGGCCATTCTAAATTGGAAAACTTCAAATTGAAGTTGCCCAACTGCCCCTAAAATATAATCCCCAGTACTGTAACTTTGGTAAAGTTGCACAGCCCCTTCTTGAACAAGTTGTTGGATCCCTTTGTGGAAAGATTTTTGCTTCATCACATTTTTCGCCGTTACTCTAGCAAATAATTCTGGCGTAAATTGTGGTAATTTTTCAAACTCGATCTTTTGCTTACCAGTATAGATCGTATCACCGATCTGGAAATTACCAGTGTCATAAAGCCCAATAATATCTCCGGCGACAGCAGTTTCCACTGTTTCACGTGTGTCAGCCATAAATTGGGTCGAATTTGATAATCTGATCTTTTTGCCTGTTCGATTCAAGAATACATCCATCCCACGATCAAATTCGCCCGAACAAATTCGCACAAAGGCAATGCGATCACGGTGATTAGGATTCATATTAGCTTGGATCTTGAAAATAAAACCAGAGAACTTTTCATCATCTGGAGCGATCTTTTCACCAGCTTGTGTTTGATGAGCGCTTGGTGCTGGTGCAAATTGCAAATATGCATCCAAGAAAGTCTTGACCCCAAAGTTAGTCAACGCTGAACCAAAAAAGACTGGTGTCAATTGCCCGGTAGCAATTTTTTCTTCATCAAATTCATTACCGGCATCTTTGACCAATTCAACTTCTTCTAAAACTTGTTGGTAAATACTGTCATTTTTAAGGGGATCGTCACCTTTGATCTCCCCATTTTCATCCAGTTCTAAAAATTGTTGACCATCATTTTCACTGCGATATAGCTCGATGCGGTTATTGTAAATATCGTAAATGCCTTTTAGACCTTTACCCATCCCGATCGGCCAGTTCATCGCATAAGCATCGATCCCTAAAACTTCTTCTAATTCTGCCGTTAATTCCAATGGTTCGCGTCCATCACGGTCTAGCTTATTAATGAAAGTAAAGATCGGGATCCCCCGCATCTTACAAATTTGGAAAAGCTTTTTGGTTTGAGGCTCGATCCCTTTAGCTGAATCGATCACCATGACTGCAGAATCGACCGCCATCAGTGTCCGGTATGTATCTTCCGAGAAATCTTCGTGCCCTGGTGTATCTAAGATATTAACTCTTTTTCCGGCATAATCAAATTGCATGACCGAACTAGTAACCGAAATACCACGTTTCTTTTCGATCTCCATCCAGTCGGATTTAGCGAAATTACCACTCTTCTTAGCTTTAACTGTTCCTGCTTGACGTACGACTCCACCAAACAAAAGTAATTGTTCCGTGATCGTTGTCTTCCCCGCATCCGGGTGAGAAATGATCGCAAATGTACGCCGTTTAGCAACAGCTTCCTTTAATTCATTCTTATTCATATCTACCTCACATAATTAATTCTAAAACATCACATATTATCTTACTTGAAAAAATAGTCGGTTTCAACACTTGATGAAACCAACTATTTTCCCTAAAAATCTATTCTTGTTCTTCTTCCCGTGCTAAAGCACGCATCTTACGCCAACCAGCTAATTGTGCCGGAATCGTTGCTAAAACTTTAGTGATTCTAGTATCATCAACGATCTCAACCGTTCTTAAGCGTAATCCGTCATCTTCTGTGATCGTTAATTCCTCGCCATCGTCGGGAATTTTCCCGGTTTTAGCAATAATATAACCGGCAATCGTATCGACATCACTCATTTCAAGTTTTGTGCCAAATTCATCGTTAAATTCCGTTAAGGTCATTTTACCTTGAACGATAAATTCATTTTCTTCAACTTGTTCGATCAGTTTATCAGGTTCATCGGATTCGTCTTCAATATCACCAACGATTTCTTCTAACAGATCTTCTAGCGTCGTCAGCCCGACGACACCACCATATTCGTCTAATAAGATTGCCATTTGATTTTGCGTCTTTTTCATTTGGCGTAACAATTCATCGATTGGTGTCGATTCTGGCACAAAAAAGGCTGGGTGCATCACTTGTCTGATCGTTAGCCGATCAAAGCCAAATTGACGCGCACGTTTCAACATATTTTTAATGTGGATCACACCCACAATATTATCCTTATCTTCGTGATAGACTGGGATCCGCGAATAATCCATTTCTAAAATGCTATCAATATTACGATCGTTGTCATTAGTGATATCGATCATAAAAGCATCCGTACGTGGCACCATTACTTCGCGAGCCGTCTTATCATGGAGCGACAAAACCCCATTGATCATTTCAAAATCATCGGTATCTAACTCACTATTTTCCTGTTGTTGCTGAATCGTTTCGACGATCGTTTCAAATGGTGGATCGGTTTCTGTTTTAGCAGTTGCTTTTTGGTTAAAGCGCGCTACGATTTTCACAGTAGGCGCATAAATAAAACTTTGCGCTTTGATGAAAAAAGAAAATCGTTGACATAAAAGGCGTTTATTTTCACCACTAACACGATTCGCTACTATTGCTTCTAACACAAATAAACAACAGGTCAATAATAAAACGATCAGCACGATCAGCCCTAAAGCTAAATTCTGTAAGCTAAACATGCTACTCATTAAAAAGATGAATCCCCATAGAAATTCACCTAAGCGAACGACGATCACATCAGTTTCTTTAAAATTAAGTTCTGCTTCTTCGCTTGATGTGATCATTTTTAAAGCACTCAAACTTAAGGCGTTGCTCAAAAAGATGACCAACGCTCCCAAAGCTATTGCCCCCCATAAAAGAGGGTGTCCGGGATCTGGGTTCATTTACAAAATCCTTTCTTTTTACTTAGGCACGTACAAAGTTTCACCAGCAGTAATATCAACACTTGAGCCAAGTCCATTTAATTCTTGGAGTTTTTCGACTGTGGTTGCATATTTAGTCGCAAGCGATTCTAGAGATTCACCATCTGCAACCGTGATCGTTTGTGCATCAGCTTGTTCAGAAGATAAACTGGCAGCACTTTCGCTACTTGCTTTAGCCGCACTTTCTGAGCTTTCTGACGCTTGTTTAGCACTTTCAGATGCCTGCTTGGCGCTTTCACTGGCAGCACTTGCGGCAGATTCACTTGCTTGTTTAGAGCTTAGTGCCTTTGAGGTATCCGCACTACTTGTCGAACTACTTTTTGAACTTTTAGTGGTCGCACTGCTAGCCGTACTTTGGCTTGTGCTCGCTGCATTACTATGTTGGTACCAAAAAATACCACATCCAACTAAGATCACGATCACAATTACCGCGATCCAGCCCTTATTTAGTTTATTAGTATTTTTTTCTTTTTGGTGCTTTTCTTCGACCTTATCTTGCTTAACGGGATCATTGCCCCGTTCAACAAAAAATGCTTTACGCATGCGGGGTTCATCTTTTCTCGTATACCCATGTTTGAACTGCTCACTTTTGAAAACTTCGTAGAGCTTATCAATATTAAATTGAACTTGTTCACGTTGTTTTTCCGCAATAAATTCATTTTTCTCAGGTAACGTTAAATGCGCTTCCCATTCGATCGCATAATCATATTGGCGTAAAACTTCAGTCGTTGGGCCAAAATCTTGTAAAAGCCCAAATTGTAACCAGGCCGTTTGTTCACAGATCGTTTCAAGGATCATTGGACGAATCTCAGAAACAATAAAGGAAACACCACTATCTTTTAATTGTTGGATCTTATTGACCGCTTTAAAATAATAATTACGGTCTAACGGTGATAAAACTTCATCCAAAATGACGATCTCTGGATCAATAAACAAAGCAATACTCAAGGATAAACGTGCTTGCATCCCCAGTGAGTATTCTTTGACGGGACGATATAAAAGTTCACCGATCTCAGCAAAATTGATGATCCCATTGGTATAATGATCACCTTTAAATTCATTGATCTGCGCCTTACCGATTTCTTGCCGAATGTTATCCAAGCCCGTTTTTTCTGGGTCTAATGCATAACAAGAAGCATATGTGATCTGGCTATCGGTCGTAATAAAACCAGTCGTTTGCTTTTCTTTTCCTGCTAAGATCCGCATTAAGACGGCTTTACCTGAACCATTGTCACCAATGATCCCAACACCTTCGCCATCATTGACCTTAAAGTTGATCCCACGTAATTCCCAAAATTTTTGAACTTCATCATTTACCCGATGCTTATCCTTTTTATCGATCAGCAAAGGAACACTTTTTGTAATATATTTTATTTCTATCTTTGCCATAATAAATTCACCTGTAAAATCCTTCAATTAGACTAACTTCTATAGTACAAAAACACTTTCAAAGCGTCAACTAGTATCCTTAAAACAACATCACAATTTGCATCTTGGTCTAGTTTTCTAATATAATGTTAAAAGTCAGTTTGCTTTTTAGCTAACTGTAAAAAAAGAAAGTTGGAATATTTCATGAAGAAATTCTATCAAAAGTACCACGCTTTCTTCTCATACACTTTCTTTGGCACACTTGCTAGCACAATAAATGTGCTCTTGTTTTATTTACTCGAAACTAAGCTTGCGTTCAATTATTTATTGGCTAATTGTATTGCGTATCTCGTTGCGCTCATCTTTACTTTTATCACCAATAAATATTTAGTGTTTAATTCAAAACACGCTTCTCTTAGCCAGTCATTCAAAGAGTTTTGTTCTTTTTGCAATGTCCGCTTTTTCTCATTTCTTTTAGATATTGGGCTGATGTTTACTGGTGTTCAGCTCTTATCGCTCTATAAAACATTTGCCAAAATAATTGACCAAGTTATTTGCGGAATTCTTAACTATTTCTTTAGTAAGTGGTTTATTTTTAAAACAACCGCTAAATTCCTCCCTGATGAAGAAAAAAATTAATATAACTTAAAAAGAGGCTGGGCCTAAGTCGCCCAACCTCTTTATTTTTATTTACGCTTGCCGATAACTTCAGATTTACTGTCGCGTGTCATTAACCCGCCAATTTCTTCTTTAATATCAGCATTATTATACAATACATTGTAAATGGCCTTGGTGATCGGCATTTCAATATGTTCATCGCGTGAAAGGTCATAAGCTGCCTTGGCAGTATTGATCCCTTCGATCACCATCCCCATATCTTCAATAACTTGATCTAATGGTTTACCTTGACCCAATTGTTCACCACAACGCCAGTTTCTGGAGTGAACTGAGGTACAAGTAACGATCAAATCTCCGACCCCGGAAAGACCCATAAATGTCAGTGGAC
Organism: Ligilactobacillus apodemi DSM 16634 = JCM 16172; assembly: GCF_001434405.1. Classification (GTDB taxonomy): domain Bacteria; phylum Bacillota; class Bacilli; order Lactobacillales; family Lactobacillaceae; genus Ligilactobacillus; species Ligilactobacillus apodemi. The sequence continues at coordinate 18,357 of NZ_AZFT01000043.1, forward strand.
TAGCGCCAAAAGCCATCCCTAAGCGTGCAACTTCAGCTAACCCACGTGTCATCAAGGCTGCCTTAGCATCATCACCGTAACCTAAACCATGTAAAATACCAGCTCCGATCGCGATCACGTTCTTAAACGCAGCCCCAGTTTCCACCCCAACGATATCATCGTTAGTATAGATCCGTAAATAATCATTTGTAAACATATCTTGAACTTTTTCAGCAGCTTTGATATCAGCACTTGCTGCTGTGATCAATGTAATATCGTGGCGTGCCACTTCTTCTGCATGACTTGGACCAGATAATACAACGATTCCTGAACAGTAGCGATCTGTTAATTCTTCTTGCAGAATTTGGGAAATCCGTTTATGTGTTCCAATTTCAAGTCCTTTACTTGCATGGATCACCAAAGGGCGACGATTAAGCTTAGCCAAAACTTCTTTTAATTGCTTAGCTACCACGCGCGTAACACTTGTGGGAACAACGAACAAAACTTCATCTGCGTCAGCCACGGCTTCTGCTAAATCAGTCGTTGCCCGTAGTTTTTCTGAATACTTAAAACCAGGCATATATTGTTCATTAGTGTGCTTTTCATTAAGCTCAGCAGCCTGTTTCTCAACATTTGTGTAAAGCGTAACATCATGCCCATTTTCGATCAAAACGCTCGCAAGGGTACTCCCCCACGAACCTGCACCCAACACTGCTATTTTTTCTGTCATAACTATACATCCCTACTTATAAGATATTTTCAATACAATTTCAAAATAACACAATTTTTTTACTCTCGCAACTTAAACACAGAATCGGCTACTTTTGTTGGTTCTCTTTTTCAAGTTGGATAATGTCATAAATATAAATTATTACAACCTTTGTGACCGCATAAAGTGGGATCGCTAAGATCATCCCTAACAAGCCCGCAATATTTCCCGCTGCTAATAAAATCATGATGATCGTCAACGGATGAATATTCAAAGATTTTCCGATCACATTAGGATAAACTAGATTCCCATCAATTTGTTGTACCACGATGCAGACAATAATAACGAGCACAACCGTTTTAAAAGACATTGAAAAGGCCACAAAGATCGCTGGGATCAACCCAATATAAGGTCCAATATAAGGAATAATATTGGTGATCCCCGCAAAGATCCCGATCAAAAGTGCGTAAGGGATTCCGACTAACCCATAACCGATCGCCGAAAATGTCCCGACAAAAAGACATTCGATCACTTGGCCAGAGATATACTTAGCGATCGTGTCACTCATCTTAGTCAAAAGATCCCCGATCACTTCAGCGCGACTTTCAGGCAACATCTTTTTGATCGTTGGTAAAAGCTTAGGCCCATCTTTTAACATATAAAAGAGCACAAACGGAACAGTAATGATCGTCACCGTGATACTTGTGATCGCACCGACCATTGACCCGATCCCCGAAGTAAACGAACCCATAAAGCCCTTGAGGATCCCGTTTAATGAATTTTCAATATTTTTGATATATTTTGAAAAATCAATATTTTCGGCCCAAGAAGGTGGCTTAGCATCTTTGGCAAGATCCGTTAAATAGACTTGCACTTCTTTTAAATATGCTGGCGTCTTTAAAACCAATTGTTCAACCTGATAAGTCACACGTGGAACTAAATATGAGACCGATAGACCGATCAAACCAATCAATAAAACAAATACGATCGTCACTGCCAAAGTTCGTCCGATCCGAAAACGTTTATAGTGGATCTTGGTCAAAAGATTGACTAACGGATTTAACGCATAAAATAAAAAACCCGCGATCAAAACAGGAGCAAATAAAGTTGAAACAAAGATCCCGATCGGTTTAAACACAAAACCGATCTGAGTACAAACAAAAATTAACGTAGCGACCAATAACAGCTCGATCGTCCAATACATCAAACGAGAACGTCTTTTTTTATCAAACATCATTTCCTGCTATATTAAATGTGGAATCATGCGCATTCAAAACATAAGGCATAACTAAAAAGAAATATAGTGTTTCCTTTCTTAAATTCACTTGCTACACAGTATAATAGTATTTTTTACTACATCAAATTTAATATTCACGCCACATTTTATCTTTTCATGAATGTTTACTACTATTCTTTTGATGTTGGTTGCTCATTCCCCCATTTCAACTATGATACTTTACCCTAAGTTATCCTAGGCTACTTAGCGGTTTGCTACAACCGTGTCTTTGACCAAAGATATTAAAAAAGGTTGCGAACGAATCCGCAACCCACATGGTTATAAACAGGCACTTACTGTTGGCGCGATAATTCAAGATAGCGATTATACCAGATCTCAACATATTCTTTAGAGAATGGTCCTTTACCATGTTCGATCCAATCGACTAATGTCTTGACATTATGTTTCAAGATCAAATCAGTTTTAGCAGGATATTTCCACCTGGCGCTGTGCTCTTCATATTCATCTACGTCAAGCAATCTTTTTTCACCATTTGGAAAAACCTTAACATCTAAATCGTAATCTATATATTTCAGTGCTTCTTTATCTAAAACTACTGGTGACGCCAAATTGCAATAATATGAAACACCATTATCGCGAATCATCGTCACAATATTAAACCAATAGTGCTTATGAAAGTAAACAAGTGCAGGTTCACGCGTGACCCAACGTCTGCCATCAGCTTCTGTGACCAATGTATGATCGTTACAGCCGATCAAGGCGTTTTCACTTGTCTTAAGAACCATTGTATCGCGCCATGTCCGATGTAAGCTACCATCGTGTTTATAACTCTTGATCGTAATAAACTCGCCTTCCTTTGGCCCATTTGAATGACGCATATAACTTTCCTGCTTTCTATGAACACGGGTGTAGTTACACCAATATCATTTCAATTATACCAAAGATTAAACTAATTGCCTATGCAAAGATATTCACAGATTTACAGTAAAATTTATCAATCAAATTTTAGCGACCTTATTTATTTTTCAGTCACACCTTTAACCCCTAATAAAACTAGGATGATTGCAATCACTGCCATCGAAATAAAAGCTATATGCAAGCCAAACATGTTAGCATTTACGCCCGTCAACTGACTAGCTTGACTTGCCACGCTCATTACACTGACAAAGACCGCCGAACCGATCGCACCAGCAATTGTCCGCAATGAAGTCAACAAAGCGGTCCCATGTGCGGTTTGTTTTGGTGTCAAACCACTTGTGCCCCAAGTTACAAATGGCATCATTAAGCACCCGATTGCTACACTACGGAACAAATTCAAAATGACTGGTGCCCATAAGCCTGTTTGAGCTTGAACAAAAAACATCAAACCACTACTCAAAGCCAACAGCAAACTACCAACAATAAACAGTTTTTTCATGCCTAATTGGTCATACATGCGTCCTGCAAGGGGTGAAACTAACGCCATCGCTAATGAACCTGGTAAAACGACTAAACCTGATACTAAAGCCGAATAACCTAAATATGATTGGATATAGATTGGCATGATCACCGACGAACCCATCATGACCATGTACATCAACATACTGCCAATAACACTGAGCGTAAATGTCCGTTCAGAAAACACACGGACGTCTAAGAATGGTTCTGTTAAACGCAATTGCCGGTAAACAAAGAAGATTCCTGCGATCACCCCGATAGCTAAACAACCTAAAACTGTAAAACTCATAAATGGGCTTACCCCTAAATTACCTAAACCTAACGTGATCCCCCCAAAGGCTAACGCCGAAATTGCAAAGGATAACACGTCAAATTGTTTTTTAGTTGTTTCCAAGACATCTGCAAACACAAAACTTGAAACAATAAACGAAAGAGCCACAATGGCTAAGATCCCGACAAAAATAGCTCGCCAGCCGTAAGCATCAACTACGACTCCCGCTAAAGTAGGTGCAATAACTGGAGCAGCGGTAACAGATAATCCATACCAGCCCATGACAGTCCCTAATTTTTCTTTGGGATAGATCGAAAGTAAAATAACTTGCGCCATTGAAGTCAAGATTCCATTTCCGATTGCTTGAAAAACGCGAGCAACCATCAAAATTGGAAAATTAGGCGCAAAAATGGCGATTACTGTCCCGATAAGAAAGATCCCCAAAGCCGATAAATACAATTTCTTCGTAGGGAAACGAGTGATTAAAAATGCTGACAGTGGCATTGCGATCCCCATCGCTAATGAATAACCACTTGTCAGCCATTGTCCGATTGAAGTTGTGATCGCTAAATCTTTGATGATCAGCGGTAACGCCGTCGTTAAAGCAGTTGCCAACATCGAAGTCGCAATACAACTGATGACCAAACAAAGAAAGATCAGTGTTCTTTTTTTATTAGTGAGCATTTAGCATAATTCCCTTCTTCTTTAACTTATTTCATTATTATAGAAAAATTTTTTAGCTGCTCACACAACATCTTTCGCTTAAAATGTTGGATTTTTAACTAAAAAAGCCGTTCTTTATTTCTAAAGAACGGCTTTTGATTAAATAATAACTGTAAAAGTTATTACCTTATTTTTGTAACTAATATTGATTTGCCCTTTAAAAGCCTTAACGATACTTTGCGCCATCGATAATCCGATCCCATAGCCCTTCTTTTGGCTATTATGTGATTCATCTTCACGATAAAAACGTTCAAAAAAGCGACTATAGTCTACATCTTCACCGGCAGCATAAGTATTAGAGATCTGCAAGCGTCCACGTTTTCGGGTATGCCCGACTGTATCTAATTGAACTTTGACAGTTCCATTTTGATCACAGTATTTATTGGCATTATCAGTCAAGATCGAGACCATTTCAAACAGTGCTTTTTCTTCTGCTTTAACGCTGATATCGGGTTGAATATCGAGTTCTAATGTCTTACCGTCTTTTACGATCACACTCTTAAAATCAGCCGCTGCATCTTGTGTGATCGCTGAAAAATCAACTTCTTTTAACACCATATCGGGTTGTTCTTCTAACCGAGCTAGGCTAACTAGACGGTCGATCAATTTAGTCAATCTTTTTACTTGATCATCGGTGCTTTTAGTCCATTCTGATTCACCAGCCACCATTTCGATCAATTCATTATTGGCGGCAATGATCGCTAAGGGGGTCTTTAGTTCATGGCCTGCATTCGTAATAAAACGCCGTTGCTTTTCGTAGTTTTCAACAAAGGGTTTGATCATTAAACTTGATAACCCGACAACGATCGCCATAAAAAAGATAAATCCCAGAATCGCCAACATTACCGAGATACTCAAGAGATCTTGGAATGATTGTTGGTATGCCGTCACATCCAAGACAACGATCACTTTATTGCCTGCTTTATTTTTCGTAACTAAATATGAATATTGACTTCTTCCTTCACTAAATGCTCCTTGTTTTTTACCTGATTTAACAATTTTTCGAATTCGAGCAATCGCTTCTTTGTCAGTGATATTGGCTACATTTTCAGTATTGAGCTGAATATCTTTAGTCTGAGCATCAACGGTCGCACTATAGTAACGAAAACTTCGTAAGTCGTCATCTGAAAGTTTATTACCTAAGTCTTTTGACGTTTTTTCTAAACTGGGGAAACGCCCGTTATTAGCCGAAAGAACGGTCAAAACACGCGTGATTTGTTGTTGTGTTTGAAAGTAGCGCGCCGAATTGATGATCCCTAGCGTTGATGCCAAAATCAACAAAATCGCCCCGGCAGCGATCAGCAAGAAACGGAGTCTAAGTTTTTTAAACATCTCCATCCCTCCTAAATCATTGTCAGTTTAAAGATCCCATCTTTTTCGCCAGTGATCTGAATATCAGCATTGATTGCTTGAAGTTTTTGTCTCAGATAAGAAACATAGACCCAAACAATATTTTTATCGTCATCGTCTTCCCAAATGTGTTGGAAAATGTTATCTGTCGTTAATTCTTTATCCGTATTTAACAGCAAATATTCCATTAATTTTGTTTCTTTACCCGAAAGACGGATCGAGTTTTTCGCAACTATTTCTTGTTCTGACACATTTAGTTTCACCGAGCCATACGCTAAAACATTGGGCGTAAAAGTACTATCGGCTCTTCGTTCCATTGAGCGTAAACGTGCTAACAATTCTTTGAGCGAAAATGGTTTAGTTAAGTAATCATCGGCTCCTAGATCAAGACCTGTCACGCGGTCATCGATTTCTGCCATCGCTGTTAGCATAATGATATGAGCCCGATTTCCAGCAGCGCGAATTTCTTTTAGCGCTTCTAAACCATCTTTTTTAGGCATCATGATATCTAAAATAATGACATCATATGGATCTTTACTAGCTGCGCTAACGGCTTGTTCGCCATCATACACAGCTGTTATTTCGTAATTTTGATGTGTCATTGCGGTTACTAAAACTTGTGACATTTGTACTTCGTCTTCAGCTAGTAGCACTCTCATCTACTCACTTCCTTACTTATCTTGGATCAAATTGCGGATCGTTTGCATCGTAAGATCACACGATGCCAGCTCATCAGCACAACGCTTCAATTCCTGTGTGATCATCTCGGGATTTTTGACTTCATGTTTATATTTCATCTCATGTTCAAGGCTGGCCCAAGAATCCATTGCGATCGTGCGTAATTGGACTTCAACAAAATATGAACCGTGCTCGTTACCTAAAATATCGGGATATGGTGTTTGTAATTTTAAAATCAAATGATACGAACGATATCCATTTGGTTTAGCATTGGTAATGTAGTCTTTTTCATTATAGATCGTAACTTGTGGTAAAGCCTTGATCTGCGCGATCGTTTGATAAACATCATCAACAAAACCACAGACGATCCGGATCCCAATGCTATCATGAATATCATCCAAGGCAGATTTTGGTGTCAGGGGCAGATTTTTCCGCTGACATTTTTCTGCCATCGAATCAGGCGCTTTAATGCGGGCAATCAAATGTTCATACATTTTAAAGCCAGTTTTTTCTTTTACTGTTTTATTGGCTGAAACGATCTCTTTAGTAAAATCTTCTAAGATCAATGGTAAATACTGTGCATAATCACCATATACTTCGGTCTGTTCCATCAGTGACACCCACTTTTGTTTTTTTAATACTAATGATTTACTAGCATAACAAATTTTTTTTAAAAAAAAGTAAAAACCTGTTATCAGCACAAAGTTATTTTCTTTGTAGCTTCACTACCGCTTCCGCTCGTGCCGTTTGTGGAAACATGTCGACCGATTGAATATAGGAAACATCATAAGCAGCAGTCAATTTCACCAGATCACGTGCTAACGTTGAGGGGTTGCAAGAAACGTAAACAAATTTTTCTGGTCGATACTTTAAGATCGTTGCGATCAAAGCATCATCTAGCCCTGTCCGCGGTGGATCGACCACTAAAGCATCAAAGCTAAACCCTGCTTTGATCCATTTAGGCAACAGCTCTTCAGCTTTTCCAGTCTCATAATGCGCCTTTCTTTGCGCTTTTTGGGCATTTTTTTGCGCATCACTGATCGACTCAGCAATAATATCCATGCCACGGATCTCTTGGGCATTTTTCCCCACATATAACCCGATTGTTCCCACACCACAATAAGCATCGACCAGCGTTTCAGATTCCGATAAGGCTAAAGCTTTTTTCACTTCATCGTATAAAACTTCGGTCTGTTTAGGATTCATTTGGAAAAATGCCCGAGCAGATAAGTCAAACCAAACATCACCGATTTTTTCAGTAATACTTTCTTTACCCGCCAATAATTGCGTTTCTTTGCCCCAAACAAGTGATGTTCTCCCAGGATTGATATTTTGCATCACGGAAACAATTGCCGGGAATTTTTGCAAAATTTCTGCAATTACTTCGTTTTTATGCGGTAATTGCAAAGTATTGGTCACAAAAACAAGCTGAACTTCGCCCGTCGCAAATGCTTCACGTACGACGATCGTTTTTAGCGACCCTTGATTTTTTCTTTCATCGTAAATTGAAACTTGCCATTTTTCTAACAGTGAACAAAGCTCACGTATGATTTGCATCGTCAAGTCACGTTGGGTCGCAAAAGTCGGCAAGTCGACTAATTGATGGCTATTTTCTTTATACAAGCCTGCCATAACTTTGCCCTCTTTTGTTTTACGCACTTGAAATTGTGCCTTATTACGATAATGATACGGCTCAGCTATCCCCAAAGTCGGGCGTAATTCGTAATTTTTATAGCCTTTAGGTTTGAACTTTTCTAAGGCTTGAGCAATCACATCGCGCTTAAATTCTAGTTGCGCATCATATGCTAAATGCTCTAATTCGATTCCCCCAACATCGTACTTGTCGATCGGAGTGACCCTTTTTTCACTAGCTTGTTTAACTTTAAGCAAGCGAGCCTTAGCATATTTAGTTTTAGCTTCAGTTATTTGAGCAAGTACTACTTCACCGGGCAAGGTTTTAGGAATAAAGACGATCTTTCGCTTGTAATAGCCGATTCCTTCACCATTGATCCCTAAACGCTTGATCGTCACTACGATCTTTTGGCCCTTTTTTAACTGAACTCCAGTTGATGGTTGTCTTTTTACTTGCTTCACTTGAAACTTCTACCTCCATTAAATTTTATCTTTGAAATTATACCATATACAGTCTAAGATAGTAGTAACTAATCTTGTGAAAGGATGGGAATAATGGTCAAAAAGATCACATCCATTGCAGCACAAAAAAAGCCTGGACGCTTTAATATCTTTCTTGATGGTCAATATGCATTTCCAGTCAGTGAAAATGTTTTGATCAAGTATCGGTTGACTAAAGGAATGGAACTCACTGAAGACTTGATCACCGCACTAAAACAAGCTGATCTGCAGGCTAAGGCTTATAATAAAGCCCTTGATTATTTGAGCTATCAGTTGCGTACTGAAAAAGAAATCAGCACTTATTTGAAAAAATTAGCTACTCCAGCCGATGATATTGCCGATATTATTGCTAAATTACACGAATTAAACTTACTTGATGATCTTGCTTACGCTAAAAGCTATGTTCGGACTAGTGCTAATACGACTGATAAAGGTCCTTTTGTGATCACCCAAAAATTGAAACAAAAAGGCGTTTCACAAGCGTTGATCACAGAGGCTCTAACCGAATTTAGCCTCGAACAACAAGTCCAAAACGCCGTGAAAATTGCGCAAAAATTCGTGGCTAAAAATTCAAGTATTTCATTTCAAGCATTGAAGACTAAATTACAACAACGTCTGGCCACTAAAGGTTTTTCAAGTGAAGTTATCAGTTTAGTTATGGATGAACTACAACTAACAAAAGACGAAGACCAACAAGCTGAAGCACTAAAAAAACAAGCGCAAAAAATTTGGCGTCGTTATCAACGCTTTGACGAACCAGAACGCTCTTTTAAGCTAAAACAAGCTTTATATCGTAAAGGTTTTTCTTTGACCGAAATCGAAAGTTATCTCCAAGAACTAGCCGAATAAACAATAGCTCCTGTTTCCCTTTGAACGAAACAGGAGCTATTTACTTTACTTATTTTTCCGTTTAAAAATACGTTTGACCGAACTATCATTGAAATGATCTAATGACCGTTTAGTCCTGATCTTACCAAATTCTTGTTCTTCCAAACTGGCGTTGATCACAGCTCCGATCATGATCACTAACGAACTGTAATTCATCCAAAATAATAACACGATAAATGTCCCTAAGGCGCCATAACTCATCACTGAATGAGCAAAATAGCGCACATAGTAACTAAAACCTTGAGTCAAGATCATCCAGCCAAAGGTGGCAAATAATGCCCCTGGCCACAGAAATTTAAAGTGGATCTTTGCATTTGGAACTAAGAGATACAACACACACATGATACTAAAAATTCCAATTATTGTGGTCGGCCACTTTAACTGCATAAACGTAGTCAACCAATCAAGCGGTAAGTTAAAAATTGGCGTGATATATTCAAGGATCTGTTGCCCAAAACTATAAATAAAGAAAAATACGACTAATAATACTCCGATAAAAATCGTAATTAAAAATGACAAAATCCGTTGGGTAAACATTCCTTGATCGACACCAACACCAAAAGTTTCATTAAATGCTTTTTTTAACGCATTGATCCCGCGACTAGCTGCCCATAAAGTCAACAGCCCACTGATCGAAGCAGCCCCACTAGATGAACCTGCATCTAAAAAATTCTTGAGTAGAGGCTCTAAAGTACCATAAACAGAAACCGGAACGGCAATTTTTAAATATGGCAAAATTGCACTAGAATCTAAATGAAATAGCGGCAAGATATTGCCAATAAAAATAACCATCGGAAAAATAGCAACTAAGGTATAATAAGCGATCACAATGGCAGCTCCACTGACATTAGCCCGCTTAAAATTTTTGCTAGCAATTTTATAGAAAGTTTGTAATGCTTGTATTTTTTCCTTAATATTAATATTCATCATCATCTTGATAAGTATTAGTTGCGGATTGGGTTGTTTGACTACTTTGAGTTTGTGTATTTTGTGTTGCTGTACTTGAAGTTGCTGTGTCCGTTGCTGAGCTTGTCGTGCTTGTAGTTGCTGGAACTTTCAAGACTTCGCCAGCATTAACACTGCTACTTGAAAGATCGTTTAATTCCATCAATTCTTGGACCGTTGTATTATATTTGGCTGCGATCGTTGATAAGTAATCCCCCGAACGCACCGTATAGGTCGTATAATTTCCGCTATCAGTTGCTTTTTTCTTAGTCGACGAACTTGATTTAGCAGAATTTTCCTGGCTCGAAGGAGCTTTCGTGGTCGAATCATCAGACTCAGCCGCTTTTTCACTTTCCTTAGTTGATGAACTGGCAGTTGTGCTAGTACTGCCATATTTGCTAGTGGCAATTGCTTTTTGACGTTCATACTCTTGTTTTTGTAATTTTTGATTATCACCAAAACTACTGATCAAACGCCCTTGAACTCGCTCATTTCTAACAGCGACAATGCACAATAATAAAATTGCGATCACTGCTAGGCCTATTTTTAAGAAACGAGCTTGAAGTTTTGTAAGTTTGCGTTTGCTCGTGTGTCGCGAACGTGTCATATTTACTTTCTTTCCCTTCATATTTATAGATAATTGCTAAAGCTAAAAAAGCCGGGGCAAATACCCAGCTTTCGTGATCATTATTTAAGCGTTTTACCTAACTCTTTAATGTATTCTTTCAACTCGCCTTGTACTTCTGGGTGACGTAACCCGAATTGAATCGAAGTCTTAAGATAACCAAATTTATAACCAACATCGTAACGTTGCCCCTTAAATTCATGGGCAAAGACACGTTGGATCTTATTCAAACGATCGATCGCGTCAGTCAATTGGATTTCATTACCTGCACCTGGTTCTTGTGTTTCAAGCATTGTAAAGATCTCAGGTGTTAATAAGTAACGACCAATGATTGCCAAATCAGATGGAGCTTTATCAACAGCTGGTTTTTCAACAAATTTTTTAACATCGTACAATCCTGGCTTTGTTTCAGCTGTTGGGTCGATCACACCATACTTGTTAACTTCATCATGTGGAACCTTCATAACAGCTAAAGTTGAAGCATGGGTTTCATCGTAACGATTCATCAATTGCTTAGTCAAAGGAACTTTATCTTCCATAATATCATCGCCAAGCATAACAACAAATGGTTCGTTACCAACAAAGTCTTTCGCCATCAATACGGCATCCCCTAAACCACGTGGATGTGATTGACGAATGAAATAAAGGTTGATATCTGTTGTTTGTTCAACTAGACGTAATAATTCCGTCTTGCCTTTTTCTTTTAAGTTTTGTTCAAGTTCTGGAACAGAGTCAAAGTGGTCTTCGATCGGACGCTTACCTTTACCGGTAACAACTAAGATATCTTCGATTCCAGATTTTTTAGCTTCTTCAACAATGTATTGAATTGTTGGTTTATCAATAATTGGCAACATTTCTTTTGCCAAAGCCTTTGTTGCAGGCAAGAAACGTGTTCCCAACCCTGCGGCAGGAATAACGGCTTTTCTTACTTTCATTTGCTATACCCCTTTTGAGATTTCTAAGTTACTACTCCTAGTAGTAATAGTAACACTTGAGTATTCCATATTCATTATACCAGTACTCGTATTATTTACAAGTTATAGTGATCTTATTGTACTGCGTAACAACTAAACTTTCGTGCCAAGATCCCGTGACAATGCCGTTACTACAATGGATTAAAGTATTAATTATTTTTATATAAATATTTAGCATCAATATCAGGATCTTGGGAAGTTAAGATCTTAGGACCATCTTTAGTGATCACGATCGTGTGTTCATATTGGCAACATAAACTACCATCAACAGTACGTGCGACCCAGCCATTAGGATCGCTCATATCTGCACGCCAATCACCTGTAGTCACCATTGGTTCGATCGTGATCGTCATCCCTTCACGCAAACGGACACCCTTGCCAGCTTCACCATAATGTGGCACGTTAGGACTTTCATGCATTGTTGGTCCAATACCATGCCCAATAAATTCGCGAACATCACCGTAACCATTTTCATCTTCGACATATTTTTGAATAACTGCGCCAATGTCACCGATGCGATTTCCGACTTTAGCTTGATCGATCCCTAAATATAGAGCTTTTTTAGTAACTTCCATCAAACGTTCAACTTCAGGAGAGGCCTTACCAACCACATAACTCCAGCAAGAATCACTAAAAGCACCGTGATAATCAACAACCGTATCGACTTTTACGAGATCGCCTTCTTTTAAAATCAATTTTTTTCGGGGAAAGCCATGACAGATCTCATCATTAACACTGACACAAGTAGCATACTCATAGCCTTCAAAGCCAATTTGAGCAGCAACCGCACCGTGTTCTTTAAAATATTTCCGGGCAAATTCTTCAATATCCCAACTTGAGATCCCCGGTTTAATGATCTCTCTAAGTCCAACATGCATCCCAGCAAGGATCGCACCTGACTTTGCCATTTCTTCTACTTCACGTGGTGATTTTAATGTTATCATCTTTGCTCGACCGCCGTATCAAATGTGAACAAGGATCTCTCAACTACCCTTGAGAAAGAAATACAGCCTATCCTTTCTTGATTTTGTTTCTGACCTCTTACCGTTAGCATTTTCCTAAGTATCTCCATTTCACATTCCACATTTTCTATGAACAACTTAGATCACTACTGACAAAAAATTAGTAATGCTTTTGTTAACAGTTGAGTATTTACACTTAATATTTGACTTTTTTAATTATAACACATTCCTAACCTAGGCAAAAATCGCGTTAAAATCACATTTATGCCCCCTGATACTTGCCTTTGAGTGTTACCAAAATCGTCATCATCTTTTCTTCACAAATATCTTATTTGCTTCATACTAATAATATGTGGCATTTTTGGTATAATGGTTGATGTAATAAACATGTTGAAAGAAGGAATTAATTATGGCTACAGCTAAAGTTATTTTTGCCACGATCACTGGCAACAACGAAGATATTGCTGATATCATCGCCCAAACATTAGAAAGTGAAGGACTAGAAGTCGAAACTGAAGAAATCTCACAAGCTGATCCAACTGAATTTGAAGAAGTCGATCTTTGCGTCGTATGCCCTTATACTTACGATGAAGGTTCACTTCCCGATGAAGGGCTCGATTTCTTTGAAGAACTAGCTGAAACTGATTTAAGTGGCAAGATTTATGGCGTTGCTGGTTCTGGCGACACATTTTATGGTGAGTATTATGGTCTAGCGATCGATAAATTCGACCAAGCTTTAGCTAAAGCGGGTGCTACTAAAGGTGCAGATAATGTAAAAATCAATCTGGCACCAGATAGCGATGAAGATATCGCACGACTAGATGAATTCGCTAAAAAGTTAGCTCAAAAAGTCCAAGCTAATTAATTTTTCATGTATTAGATATAGATAACTATTCATCTGAAATGAGGACAAGATCGTGAATTTTTCATTCAATAAAAGAAAGATTACTCATCTTTATCTAACATATACTTTGGCCTTTATCACTGTTGCCATTTTTGTTTATGGAACATATTTACTCACAGGCCATTCGTTGATCTGGCATCTAGACGGAGCCAATCAACATTTACCATTACTCGAACAATATCGTAGTTTCTTGCTTGATTTTTTGAAAAATCCTAGTGCTGGACTGGCTCAATGGTCTTGGCATTTTGGGCTTGGCAGCGACACATTTCAAGTGTATTCATATTATACGATCGGTGATGTGTTCGCCTACTTAGCACTTCTTTTTCCCGCTTCTAAAGTGGCGTTAGCGTATCAATTAACGATCGTTTTACGCCTTTACTGTGCTGGACTTTCTTTTTGCTTTTTAGCCAAGCATTTTGACTTTGATCGTTTTACGATCGTCGGTGGTGCAATGGTATATTTGTTTAATGCTTTTTTGCTTTACTCAAATGTTGCCCAACCATTTTTCACGACCCCATTCATTTTGTTTCCACTGATCATCGTTGCACTTGAACGTGTTTTCCAAAAGCGTTCCATCTTGCCATTGATCTTAGTTTTTAGCTGGATGTTGATCAGTAGTTTTTACTTTGCTTATGTCTTAGGGATCGGGGCCATGATCTATGTGGCATTACGTTTCTTTTTATACTATAAAAAACGCTATGCTTCTTTTAAAGAAGGCGCCTTAGTCTTTTTTAACTTAGTTTTTGCCGCAGTGATCAGCTTGTTATGTGCCAGCATCATGTTGCTCCCTGAGATCTTAGCCGTCAAAAATTCTACGCGGACTGGGGGCGTCTTTGCTAACGGATTGACTTTTTATCCACCATATTATTATTTGGCCCTACCAAGCCAATTGATCAATGGTGGTAACCGTGATTTTTATTTTTGGAGCGCCTTAGGTTTTGCTAGCATCGTCTTTTTTGCGATCGTCTATATCATCCAACAACGCAAAAAATATCCGCTACTTTGTTTAAGTTTTATCATTAGTTTTGTCATGCTATTGTTACCCTTTTTCGGTGCTTTCTTTAACGGCATGATGTCTCCTTCAAACCGCTGGACTTTACTAAGTTGCCTTCCAGTCTCACTGGCTGTTTGTATTTTGCTAAAACATGCTCGCCAGCTTTCAGAAAAAACCTTAAAAATCTTTTCGTTTTCTCTGTTTGCTTACGTTGCATATATTTGTTTAACTTATTTCTTTGAAAATGACGAGAAGGTCTTTATCCCTGTGATCTTTTTATTTATTTTCTGGGGAAGTTTGATCGCCTTAAACACTCGAGTCGCAGCTAAATTGCCACGACACTTGCTCTTTTTAGCGATCATTTTAAATGTCTGCTTAAATGCGGTTTACTTTGAAGCTCCATATAATGGGGGCTATGCTGATGAAATGTTGCCATTAAATTCTTACGAAAATCTCAAAAAAAATCGTTTTGCTAATCTCGATCAAAATCTACCTGATCCTAATACCGATTTTTATCGTGTTTCAACGATCAGTAAGAATTATTATCTTGGCGCTGACTATCATCTTTATAACCTGTTAGCCAGCAAACTTTATCAGATCAACTCTTATTATTCGCTCCAAAATAAAGCGCTCGGTGAATTTTCAAAGAGTATGCAAAATTCTCAATACGAGGCCAACATCCCACTCGGGCAAGTCTCTGATCGCACTATTTTAAATAACTTCTTAGGTGTGCGTTACTTATTTACCCAAATCAACCAACCTAATGACCAAAAGATCCCTTACGGCTATGATTTAGCCCAAGTATCACAAAGAAAAGTTGATCCCAATGGTAAAACTACTAAAGACCAACAAACGCAGCTTTATCAAACAAGTAATGCGTTTCCGCTCGTTTATTTCCAAACAAGCGTGATCTCAAGTTCAGCAGCCAAGAAAATGTCGGCTACTCAACGTGAACGTGCCTTAGCAACTAGCGTGGTCGTTGACGATCAGACCGCTAAAGACTACACTAAGGCAACTTTAGCCACTGACGAAGTGATCGAAGTTCCTTACTATATCGTCTCTAGTCGGGGAAATATCGTTGACCCCGCTGATTTAAATAAACAAGATGCTGATGAAACTTATAAAATCGTCTTGCAAGACCCAGAACAATATGGTGCAGGTGAATTACACCTAGAATTTTCTAATATCAAATACACACCATATACTTTAAGGGAACAACTAAAGCTTGAAAGTCAAAATGCTAGCACTGATTTGACCCAAGGACTGTTGGATCAAAACAAGATGCTAACAAGCTATAAATATTTCCGCTATCACGTCTTACAAGGTTCACCCGATAGCAGTTTTGGTCTAACCGTAACTTCTAGCTTAGGCTCTGAAAGGCTCTTCCAACCAAAACAAAATGCACTGTCATTTTACAAGACGGTCACAAGTGGAACTTTAAATAGTGGATACTTTAAAGAACTCCCGCAAACATTGACTTTAGAGCCATCAAAACTTGGTAATTATCAATTCAAGCTCAAGATCTATGTTGAAAAGTTAGGCGCAACTTATGACAAGCAAGTCAGCACCTTACAAAAAAATGCATTACAAAACCTAAAATTCATTAATAACGGCTTGACTGGTCAGATCACTGTTAATAAAAACGGGATCTTAACGTCTTCGATCCCTTATTCTAGCAGTTGGACAGTCTATGTTGATGGCAAAGCTCAAAAAGTACTCGAAACGAACCAAGGTTTTGTAGGGATCCGTTTAAGCAAAGGATCACATCAGATCAAATTTGTTTACCACATCCCGGGCGTCAAAACTGGTGCGTTCCTTTCTCTTAGCGGCTTGATCCTACTATTAGTAGTTGTAATGTTTACTTATTTAAAAAAACGGCAACTAAATAAAAAGGACAAGTAGTTTTCCTACCTGTCCTTAAAGGCAAACACGCAGCTTGTGTTTGCCTTTTTTATTATATTTTTACGAGAGCTTAACTCACAAGTTTTTGCCTACGTTGGCATGGTCTGAACCATATAACAATTTCACTTAAATTCCGTTGGTTTTTGCGTTGTCTGGCCAAAATAATAGGCGATCGCATCTAAGATCCGCTGACTCGCTTTCCCATCACCATAAGGATTTTTAGCCTCTGCCATTTGACGATAGGCTTTTTCATCTGTTAATAAGTTCAACATTTCTTGCTTAACGGTATCAAAATCGGTGCCAACTAATTTTAAGGTACCAGCTTTGATCCCTTCTGGACGTTCGGTCGTATCACGTAAAACTAACACTGGTTTTCCAAGCGATGGTGCTTCTTCTTGCACCCCACCCGAATCACTCATAATAAAATAACTTCTAGCCGCTAAATTATGGAAATCAACGACATCTAAAGGATCGATCAAATGGATACGTTCGATCCCATCAAAAATTTCATGGGCAACTTTTTGAACTGCCGGACTTAAATGGACCGGATAAATTATTTCCGTATCTTCACGTTCAAGAACAACTTCACGCATTGCTTTAAAGACAGCTTTCATTGGCTCACCTTGATTTTCACGCCGATGCATCGTCACTAACACGATTTTTTTATTTAAATCAACTTGCTCTAAAATATTGTGATGGTAGTCTTTAGCAACTGTCTGTTGTAAAGCATCGATCGCCGTATTACCGGTGACATAAATATTTTGTGCTTGATGATGCTCTTGTAAAAGATTTTCTTTACTTTGCACAGTTGGCGCAAAATAAAGATCGCCTAAAACATCGGTCATTTGGCGGTTCATTTCTTCTGGATAAGGCGAATATTTATTCCAGGTTCTAAGCCCTGCTTCAACATGCCCAATTGCTATTTGGTTATAAAAAGCCGCTAAGCTTGCAGCAAAAGTTGTCGTCGTATCACCATGAACTAAAATAATGTCAGGTTTTTCTTGTTTGATGACCTGATCTAATTTAAGTAACACATTTGTCGTGATCGTTGTGATCGTTTGATCTTTTTGCATAATATCTAAATCATGATCAGGTTGGATCCCAAAAATATTTAGAGCTTGATCTAACATTTCACGATGTTGTGCCGTTACCGTAACTACTGTTTCAAACTCAGATGCTCTTTTTTGTAAAGCTAAAATTAACGGCGCCATTTTAATTGCTTCTGGACGGGTCCCAAAAACTGTCATTACTTTGATTTTTTTCATAAAATATATCGTTAACTATTACAAACGTGAGTCCTGTTACTCACCTAATAGTTTTTCCTTTCATCAGCTTATAGATTGATCTTGTTTATTATATCAAAGATCAACTCAAGAAAAAATTTAATGGTATCTTAATTATTTACAAATATGGTATGATAAGAGAAAAATATGGAGGTTGCTTATGCCAATTGCAAATTTTTCTGAAAAATTAGCTAAATATGCTAACTTGATCATCAAAACAGGAGTTAATCTTCAACCGGGGCAAACGGTCGTACTCTATATCTCAGTGACACAACAACCTTTGGCACATCTTATTATCAAAGAGGCCTATGCTGCTGGCGCAAGTGATGTCATGGTAAAATGGCAAGATACATTTAGTACGCGCCAATTTTTACAACATGCTGCTGACGCTCGCCTAGAAAATATTCCGGAATATTTAGTCAAAGAAGCTGACTATATCACGGCTAAAAAAGCAGCGCGCATCTCTGTTATTTCTGAAGATCCAGATGCTTTTGCTGGGATTGACCCCCAAAGAATCGCTAAAAATCAAGCAGCAATGGGCAAAGTGCTCAATAGCGTCCGCAAAGCGACTCAAAACAATGACCTTACTTGGACTGTTGTGGCTGCAGCTGATGTTGCCTGGGCTAAAAAAGTTTTTCCAGCGTTAACTGAACAAGAGGCGGTTGAGCGTCTTTGGGAAGAAATTTTCAAAACTTGTCGCATCAATGAGTCCGATCCAATTGCAACTTGGCACGAACATGATCAAAAATTACGCGCTAAAGCTCAATGGTTAAATCAAGAACAATTTAGTGCACTTCACTACACTTCAGCTAAAACTGACTTGGTGATCGGGCTACCAAAAGATCACATTTGGGAAGGGGCTGGAAGCTATAGTGCCGAAAACATCGAATTTATGGCTAATATGCCTACCGAAGAAGTCTTTACTGCTGCTGACAAAAATCGAATCAATGGTTATGTGACTTCAACTAAGCCCCTTAGCTATGCTGGAAATATCTTAGAGGAGATCAAATTTGAATTTAAAGGTGGTAAAGTAGTTGATATTTCCGCTAAAAATGGGCAAACCATTTTAGAACATTTGATCAAAACAGATGATGGTGCAAGCTCTTTAGGGGAAGTTGCGCTCGTTTCTGATCCATCACCTATTTCACGTTCTGGCATTACCTTTTATAATACCTTATTTGATGAAAATGCAAGTAATCACTTAGCGCTTGGTAGTGCCTATCCTTTTAGCATAAAAAATGGCACTAACATGACTGATGAACAATTGACCCAAGCAGGTCTTAATCTAAGTCAAGTCCACGTTGATTTCATGATGGGTTCAAGCGATATGAATATTGATGGCATCCGTGCCGATGGTAGTCGCGTCCCAATTTTTAGAAATGGCGATTGGGCTTAAGATAGTGTAAAATATAATTTTTTTACAGATAATACGCCAAAAGATCTTACTGAAAAGAAAGACAAACATTCCTGTTTGTTGGATCTCAGTAAGATCTTTTTTTTAGTTTATTAATTTTCCGACCTTAGGTAATCTAGGTAAGACTGATTTTTCATGTGGGGCACGCTTGATCTGTTCACTAAAGTCATTTCCAGCCTTATAGCCGTGATGTTGGCCATTTTTCCAAGCAGATCTTTGACTGACATCATAAACGACGCCATCAACGGCAATGTAAGCAGGTGCTCCATCTTGCCCATTGTAATGTGCTAATTCTTTTAAAGTAAATGTTTTTTCCACTGTGATCTCCTCCATAAAATATCTTTACCACAACATAAAGGTATCACAATTATTTTCTCAGACCAAATTATCTGTTTAGCGTCTTAATTTAAAATTAAAAATTGAACTACTAAATAGATTCCTACTAAGACACATAAGAGTCCAACCATAAATAAGATTCCCCGCATAATCAGCGAACTTTTTTCATGCATATTAACAGCGCTTAAGATCATCAATAGCCCAAACAAGCATATCAGTAAAATAACTAACGTTGTTGATAGTGGCATTCCCTTCACCCCAAATTACCAAAAATTTATTAACTTTAATTATAATACTTAAGCAACGTATTTTCATGAAAATTCGCTAACTATTGTAAACATTTATGAAAATTTACATTTTCAAAACATTAAGTATTTATAACTAAAAAATGAGGCAACACAAAAAACCGAGAATATTCAAAGATACCCTCGGTTTTTTATTAAATAATAGTAGCTAAACTTTTATCTTAGTACCAACCTGTTGATAACCAGTGTTGTTTAGCATTTGCCCATGAACCGTAACGTGATGCTACATAGCTTTCTGCTACTCGTTCTTGGTTTTCTGCAGAGTAGTCACCATTTAAGTATGATGCTGAAAGTTGGTATTTACCAATATATTGACCGTTTGTTACTGTGTATGAACCACCAGATTCTTTGTTAGCGATCCATTCACGAGCTGCTGCTTCATCATCAGAAGTTGTTGTAGTTGTTGTAGAAGTTGTAGCTGTTGTACTTGCTGCTACTGTTGTTGTTTGTGTTGTTGTTTGAGCTTGTTGTGCTTGAGCTGCTTGTTGTTGCGCTTGTGCTGCTGCTTGGGCTTGAGCTGCTTGTTGTTGCGCTTGCGCTTCTGCTTGGGCTTGAGCTGCTTGTTGTTGCGCTTGTGCTGCTGCTTGAGCTTGTTGTTGTGCTTGGGCTACTTGAGCCGTTTGTGTTTGTGCAACAGTTTGAGTTGATGTTTGTGTTGAAGTTGTTGTAGCTTCACCACTAACTTGGATAGTTTGACCTGGGAAGATCAAGTTAACATTTTCTAAGTTGTTTAATTTTTGAATTTCTTCAATTGTTGTATTGTAACGTGCAGCGATGTGAGAAACTGTATCACCAGCTTGAACTGTTACTGAATCTGCATTTGCTGCAACTGCTGTAGCAGCTGTAAAACCTACGACCGTCGCGGCTGACAATAAAACTTTATTTAACTTCATAAAAAATATTCACTCCTGTAAAATTCTCTTCTGTAATTAATCTATATTTTAAATCCTATTTCAAATAACATCTAAAGTAATCTGTTACCTTAGCCCCTGTCGAGCTAACAATGAATAGTATACGGATACTTTATGACATCAAAGTACCAGTAATTTTACGTAAAATCAGTTTTGTGTAAAATTTGTAACATTTCGTAATATTTAGTAATAAACAATCCGATTTCTCATTCGCATAAGTAGCTTTTTCGCCCTAAATAACAGCTTTTATAGCAGTTTTGAGTTTTGTGACAAAAAATGCTCTTCTTTTGCCAAGTTTTCCAAATTTTTTTCGATAAATTTGAAAAAAAATTTTTTTTACTGAAAAAAAGTCTTTTTTTCGCTTTTTTCAGCTTAAAATCACATTTTTTGTTACATTACTGAAATAGTGTAACAACCCGAACAAACGTATGTTCTTATTTTTTTAGGTGTTTCATGCTTTTTTTCTGGATAAACTTTTTTTTATGTAACAAAAATAAGTCAGAACAACAAAAAAATATCTTACACCCACTTTTTTCGTGAATATAAGATACTTCTTCTTTAGTCTGTTACGCTATGATCTCTTTTCTTTCTACGATAAAATGTGACCCCACCTACTACTAACACGATAATGCATACCGCACTAACGATCATCCGTAAATCATTACCATTGAAAATCGCATCACCACCAAAGGCATATAAAAATGAAGTAGGCAAGACACCGATCACAATACATAATAGTTGTTTTTTAAAACCTAATTTTAGATGAACTCCCATATAATTAACTAAAAACGACGGCACGATCGGAATCATGTAACCTAAAATCAACGCTAACATCTTATTTTTAAAATGTGCTAGTTTTTCTAAAATTCGATTTGGCTTAGCAGAAGTTGCTTTATTATCACGTTCTGTTTCAAACCGAATAAAAAAGCCCGTCACAACTAAATTTCCCAGCGTATTTCCAATAATATTCATGATCAAGCCAACAACTGGCCCAAAACAAACGCCATTAAAAATGCAGATCACCGAACTTGATAAAGCAGGCACGGCTGACGTGACCGCAGTTAACAAGACCAAGAGGAACATATCCTTTAAGCCATGTCCCCTAAATGTATCCATCAGCAAATCTTTATCATGACTTGGATTCAAGAATTTTAAATATTGCTGTTCATTATCCTTAAAAATGATATATATCAGAAAAAAAGCTAAAATTATCCCCAGTATGCTCAAACCGTAAAGTAACTTACGGTGTCTGATACGTAACTCTTCCATTAATGTTCCTCACCATTCATTTATAATTACTTTTAGTTTAACAATTAATTACCTAAACTTCCAGTTAGTTAATTTCAGCTATTATATAGGTAGGAATATTTTTTGATAAATCATCACCTTAGTGTAAACGCTATCAAAAATTGTTATAATTAACTTATCTAGTATTCTAACGGGGAAAGTAGGTCTTTTGACATGAAAAAAGGTACTTTAGCACTTATTATTATTTTTCTTATCAACATCCTTGCTGGTTGTACTAAAGCCAATTCTGCAGTGACCCACAATATTGCTACTAAATCAACCAGCAGTCAGCAAATCAGCACAAGTAATAAAACAAAATCTCAAATGGGGAATTCTAATTCCTTTTCCACGGTGGTCAAGACTGCTAACGCTCAATTAACAGACTTAAAACCACAACTAGACGATACTTTCAGTGATACTTGGGTCGAAGAAGGACCAAATAGCACGCTTATTTATAATTTTCAGCTCTCACCTCAAATGAGCAGTGAATTTGATATCCAAGCAACCCATCCGCTAATATTGCAAATGCTAACTCCCTATCTTACACAAACTTTAGCGACATTTCCTGATTTACACATTGAGATCAATTATTTACGCCCAGATAGTTCATCATTAGCTAGTTTTACGGTCTCTTCGGCAGAACTTACTACCACAAAAGATTAAGCATACAAAAAAGCGATTCTTCGCCTACATAGATGAAGAATCGCTTTTTTTCTTCTATAATATAGAAAATTATTTTTTAGTAAACACCTTGCGCTTGCATTGCCGTTGCAACTTTTTTAAAACCTGCAATGTTAGCACCTAAAACAAAATCGTCAGCCACACCATATTCTTTAGCGGCATCTTTGATCGTATAGTAAATGTTTTCCATGATAGCTTTTAATTTTTCGTCAGTTTCTGCAAAAGTCCAACTTAAACGTTCTGAATTTTGACTCATTTCTAACGCTGAAACAGCTACCCCACCGGCATTAGCTGCTTTACCTGGAACAAATAAAACACCATTTTCTTGGAAATATTTAGTTGCTTCAAGCGTAGTTGGCATGTTTGCACCTTCTGCTACAGCTAAAACGCCATTAGCTACTAATTGCTTAGCGTCTTCTAGAGCTAACTCATTTTGAGTTGCACATGGTAAAGCAACATCAACTTTTACTTGCCATACTCCCCGTCCTTCATGATATTGCGCACTTGGACGGTTCTCAGCATAGGCAGTAAGGCGTTCGCGCTTAACTTCTTTTACTTCACGTAATAACTCAAGATCAATTCCTTCTGGGTCATAGATCCATCCCGTCGAATCCGAGCAAGTTACTACTTTTGCTCCTAATTCTTGTGCCTTTTTGATCGCATAGATCGCCACATTTCCAGCACCAGAAACAGCAATCACTTTGCCTTTTAAGGTTTGCTCATGGTCACGTAACAAGGCATCTACTAAATACAATAAGCCATAACCAGTTGCTTCAGTTCGAACAAGTGAGCCACCAAATTCAAGACCTTTACCGGTTAAGACCCCTTCATAAACACCTTTTAGGCGCTTATATTGCCCAAATAAATAGCCAATTTCACGCGCACCAGTCCCAATATCACCAGCCGGAACATCCATATCTGCCCCGATGTATTTAGCTAGTTCCGTCATAAAGCTTTGGCAAAATGCCATGATTTCACGGTCAGACTTACCCTTAGGATCAAAATCACAGCCACCTTTACCGCCACCGATCGGTAATCCCGTTAAGGCATTCTTGAAGATTTGTTCAAAGCCCAAAAATTTGATAATACTCAAATTAACTGATGGGTGCAAACGTAAGCCACCCTTATATGGCCCAATAGCATTGTTAAATTGAACCCGATAAGCATTGTTGACTTGTGTTTGTCCTTGATCATCGACCCAAGAAACTCTAAATAGCAATTGACGATCTGGTGTTGTTAAGCGTTCCAAAATTGCTTGTTTACGATATTTTGCTTCGTCTTGTTCGATCACCGGACGTAAAGATTCTAAAACTTCTTGTACTGCTTGATTAAATTCTTTTTGTTCACCATTTTGTGACTTTACACGTTGTAAAACTTCATCAACATATCCCATTTGCACACCTTAACTATTTACTTACGTAGCAAAATACAACGTCAAGACGCTGTATTTTGAAAGCTTAAATAGCGTTACCTTCCCTAAGAATATAAAATTTCTTTACAGTATCTACGTTAAACTTTCTACCGCATAAACTTTGGTTCTCATTTTACCTTAATGTTAAAGTTAATTTCAAGTCTCACAAGGTATTTATAGCAAACCTTAATCTGCTAAAGCAATTCTCAAACATTGATAAAAATAAATTGATAAAGCGTTTAACTTGTCTTCTCGAAGTAGATTAGTTAGACTTATTTCTAAGATGCCTTAATCTAATTTAATGTCAAAGGGGTGAGATTAGTGTTAAAAGAGTTTAAAGAGTTTATTTCACGCGGAAGTGTGCTTGACTTGGCAGTCGGTGTGATCATCGGTAGTGCCTTTACAGCCATTGTTAATTCTTTAGTTAAAGATTTGATCAATCCGTTTATCGGGCTTTTCTTAGGGAAGATCGATCTTTCCGATTTAAAGTTCTCAGTCGGTGGCGCTAACTTCATGGTCGGTAGTTTCATAAATGCTATTATTAATTTCTTGATTATCGCATTTGTTATCTTCTTGATCGTTAAAGCGTTTAACAAAGTTCTTCCTAAAAAAGAGGAAGAAGCTGCTGATAAACCTGCACCAGAAGTTGAATTATTGGCAGAGATCCGCGATTTATTGAAAAAAGAACAAAAATAATCGGTCAGCCTCCAATTTAAGGTATAATAAAAGAATCCTTAAATCGGAGGCTTTTTATATGCACACGGCTACTAAATACATATTTCTTATCAACCCCACTTCAGGAAATGGTAACTCTACCAAAATTTGGGATAAGTTAAAAACATACCTTGAGGCCCAGCAAGTAAATTATTCCGCCTATTACTCAACTTCACTCCAAGATTTTTGCACCCACTTTCAAAAACTAGCACAGCAAAAATCCTCCCACCAGTTAGTGATCTTAGGCGGAGATGGCACCCTTTATGCCGCCTTAAATTGCCTACACTTTCCTACTAAACTGGCGATTCCTTTAGCTTACATTCCTTGCGGGTCAGGCAACGATTTCGCTAAAGCAGCTAAGATCGCCACCGATCCGCTCCAAGCATTAAAGCATTTATTGGAATCTCCTATTGAAAAAAAACTAGCTTTAGGTTACTATCAGTATCCCAAAAAAGAAGGCGTCTTTTCTAATAATTTTGGTTTAGGCTTTGATGCAAGGATCGTAACTTTAGCAAATAATTCAGCGATCAAACGTTCTTTAAATAAATTCCATCTCGGAAAATTTTCCTATGCTACCTTGTTTTTCAAGGCCCTTTGGCAACAAAAAAATTTTGAGATCACTGTTGAGTTACCCCACCAAAAGCCCCAAAAAATCAAGTATGCATTCCTGTGTACGATCACCAATCAACCTTATTTTGGTGGTGGTTTTGCGGTTGCCCCAACTGCTGATTTAGCCGAAAAGAAACTTGATTTAGTAGTCCTTGAAAATACTAATTGGTTAAAATTCATTTGGCTATTTTTGTTGCTGATCTTACCAGGAAAGCTGTGGTTTAAGCCCAAATCACTGCAGCATTTCAAAGCCACACATTTTAAAATTCACACTACTACTGCTCAACCCGTGCAAATCAACGGTGAAACACTACAACTTGGGCCTACCACATTAAATTTTCAAGTTGTTACTCAAAAATTTATATTTTAAAAAATATAGCTCAAACTGATCTAATAGGTTACACTTAAATTACCAATCATATTCAGGAGGGACTTGCCAATGAAAAAAAGACTTGTTCAAAAGCCATGGTTTTACTGGATCGTCTTAGTCGTTGCCCTAGAAATGATCGCCATTTCGGTCAACTTCTTTTATGCTCCGATCAACATTGCAGCTGGTGGTGCTACGGGCCTTGCAATTTTACTTGACGCCTCTTTTGGAATCAATCGCTCACTGACCGTTTTAGTGATCAACCTGATCATGATCGGTGCTGCTTGGTTGTTACTAGATAAAAAAACTGTTAAAAATATTATTTTTGGTAGTTTTTTACTACCATTATTGATGTATATCACTCCTAGTCAAAAAATCGTTGAAGACGATCTTTTAGCTGTGATCGTGGGTGGGGCTGTCTTTGCTTTAGGGATCGCTGCGCTTTATCGCATCAATGCTTCTAGTGGAGGCACCACGGTACCACCAATGATCTTAAAAAAATACTTCCATCTTGATCCAGCGATCACCTTGTTAGCGATCGATATGTTAGTGACCTTTTTCAACATTTTTGTTTCTGGGCTAAACGCCTTTTTTATGGCATCATTTTCACTTGTAGTTACTTCTTTTGTAATGCGCTATACCGAAGCGGGCTTAGACCACAAATATCAAGTACAAGTTATGAGTCAAGATAAATTACCTGAAATCAAAAAAATGCTTGAATCTGAAGATCATGCGATGACTATTTTTAACGTTCGGGGGGGTTATTCCGCCAACGAAAAAGAATTAGTCATGGCTGTTATTGATAATCAAAGTTATGGTCCCTTAGTTGCGGCTGTCCATGATATTGATCCAGATGCTTTTATCGTCACCTCGAATGTCGTTAAAGTTCACGGTGGTACTTTTGGAATTTGAGCCACTTAAAATCGCTAGTTTTAGTTAGCGATTTTTTTATGCACAAAAGTTGACACCGTGTCACTTTTAATGTTAAATTTAAACCGAAAAAAATTAAAGAAAGGTAGGTTATTATTTGAGATGGCTTCAAAAACTTTTCTCAATTTAGCGCCTAAAAAGAAGCAACGGATCACCACAGCTTTATTAACAGAATTTTCCCATTATCCCTTGGTGAAAGCACAGGTTGCTCGAATCATAAAAAATGCGGATATCGCTCGTGGAGCCTTTTATAAATACTTTGACGATCTCACCGATGCCTATGATTACATTTATCGGTGCGCTTTAGCTGATATTCGCCCCCATCTATCTTCCAATAGTTCTGCGACTGAACTCTTAGACGCCACGCGTGATTTTCTCACAGCCACAAGTGCTAGTCCCTATTTTGAATTTATTAAATTGCATTTGACGGTCAATGAAAAAACGATCGTCTTCACTGATCATAAACGCCAATTAGCACCCAAAAGATGGGCTTTGATCAATCTGTGTCATCAAACGATCTGTGAAGCTATGCTCGATCCTAAACATACTGCTGACTATTTGGCACGACTTGAAGCTGTTTCTTTGACTCTATTTCCTACCCAGAAAGGGTGAATTTTTATGTACTTAGCGCTCAAAGAGATCAAACATGAGAAATTACGCTACTCTTTGATAATTTCGATGATCGTTTTGATCAGCTACTTAATTTTTATTTTGACTAGTTTAGCTCTTGGCTTAGCTCAACAAAATACTTCGGCGATCGAAAGTTGGAATTTTAAACAGATCATTTTAAATAAAGATTCTGATATTGCGTTACGCCAATCACTGCTCTCAGAAAAACAAGTTGAAGCACTAAAAATTGATAATAATAAGGAAGCATTGATCGGACAAGCTTCGATCGTTGCTAAATCAAGTGGCAAAGAAAATATCTCGGCTAATTTTATTGGCGTAAAAAAGGAGCAATTTCTCTACCGTGAATTAAAATTAAGTTCTGGCAAACTCCCAACGACTAGTCATGAAGTCGTGGTTGACTCATCTTTTGCAGATAAGGGCTATAAAATCGGTGACAAGATCTATTTTAATTCGCTCAAAACACCATATAAAATCACAGGCTTTGTTAAAAATGCCAAACTAAGTGTCGCCCCAGTCGTTTATGGCCTACTTTCTGCTTGGCCGGAATTAAAGAGCGTTACCCCTAATTTTGTTGCTAGTGCTCTTATTACTAAGAACAATAACTATTCTGTTCCTAGCTCTGAATTAGGAAGTTATTCAAAACAAACTTTGATCGATAATCTTCCTGGCTATAGTGCCCAAAATAAGACCTTTACTTTTATGATTGCCTTTTTAATGGTCATTTCTTTGATCGTGATCGCTGTCTTTTTATACATTATCACGATTCAAAAATTACCTAACTTTGCTGTTTTACGAGTCCAAGGTATTTCCAACAAGTTTTTGATCAAAAATACGATCAATCAGTCTTTGATCTTAGTCATCAGTGGCTTAGCAATCGGTGCGCTCTTGGCTATGATCACCGCGATCGCCATTCCAAATAGCGTGCCAATGTCCTTTAACATTCCGTTACTTGGCTTAGTTTCGCTTGGTTTGATCATTACTTCGGTCTTAGGCTCACTCATTCCAGTTCAAACCATTTTACACATTGATCCGGTTAAAGCGATCAGTTAAATAAATAACGAAAGGAAGCTATTTTCATAGCGTGGTAAACAAAGATGGCCGTAATTGAATTTAAAAAAGTTAACAAACATTTTGGGACTGGTTCTGCTCGCGTTCATGTCTTAAAAGATATTGATTTTTCAGCTAATGCGGGCGAATTTGTTTTAATCTTAGGTCCCTCTGGTTCAGGTAAAAGCACCTTTTTGACAATTGCCGGTAATATTTTATCGCCTACTAACGGGCAAGTTTTTATCAACGGAAAAGATATCAGTACTTATTCCACTAAGGAACGTGAAAGTCTGCGTTTGACGGACTTAGGCTTTGTTTTACAATCACACAACCTTGTTCCTTATCTCACAGTTAAAGAACAATTTGAACTAGCCGACAAGGTCAAAAAATCAGGAAATCTGACCCCCGATAACTTGACTGGGCTACTTGAGCAATTAGAAATCAGCGAACTCATTAAAAAGTATCCCGAACAACTCTCTGGCGGACAAAGCCAACGCGTTGCGATCGCACGAGCTTTATATACTGATCCTCAAATCGTCTTAGCCGATGAACCGACTGCTGCCTTAGACAGTAAGCGAGTTAAGGTCGTTGGTGAAATTCTACATCATCTCGCTAAATCACAAAATAAAGCCGTTATTGCGGTAACTCATGATCTCCGCTTAGTTGAACAAGCAGATAAAATATATGAATTAAACGATGGCAAATTAACGCTTAAAAATTAACACAAAAAATAATCCTTAGCATGCATGAAATGTCTCACAATTATGAGGCACTTCACTTGCTAAGGATTATTTTTTAGTTATTAACGAGTTGAATAGTTAGGAGCTTCTTTGGTGATTTGAACATCATGTGGGTGTGATTCACGTAAACCAGCACCTGTGATGCGAACAAATTGTGCGTTGTCACCTAAATCTTTCAAATTAGCTGCCCCAACGTAACCCATACCGGCACGCAAACCGCCATCCATTTGATAGATAATATCAGCAACGCTACCTTTATAAGCTACGCGACCTTCGATACCTTCTGGCACAAGCTTGTTAGCTTCGTTGATCCCACTTTGGAAGTAACGATCAGAAGAGCCATGTGTTGAATCCATCGCACCTAGACTACCCATACCACGATATGTCTTAAAACGACGTCCTTCATAGATAATCGTTTCGCCTGGTGCTTCGTCTGTCCCGGCTAACATTGAACCTAACATAACGGCATTCCCACCAGCTGCAATAGCTTTTACGATTTCACCTGAATACTTGATCCCACCATCGGCAATGATCGACTTACCGTATTCACGTGCAACACCAGCTGCATCATAAATTGCAGTTAATTGTGGAACACCAACACCTGCAACCACACGAGTTGTACAGATCGAACCAGGTCCAATACCAACTTTAACAACATCGACCCCAACGTCAAACAAGGCGCGAGTAGCTTCTGCTGTAGCAACATTTCCGGCAATCAATGTTGCATCTGGGAAATGTTCACGGATTTCTTTGATCTTGCGAATAACACCTGCGGAATGACCGTGAGCTGTATCAATAACTAAAGCATCTGCGCCAGCATTTAAAAGTGCAGTCGCACGTTCAAAAGTATCACTTGTTACCCCAACAGCAGCAGCCACTAAGAGACGACCATGTTCATCTTTAGCAGCATGTGGGAATTCAACGACTTTTTCAATATCTTTGATCGTGATCAAACCAGTTAATTCACCGTTATCATTAATGATCGGTAATTTTTCGATCTTGTGTTGTTGCAAGATAGCTTCTGCTTTTTCTAAGGAAGTGCCTTCTGGTGCTGTGATCAAGTTAGTCTTAGACATTACTGTACCGATTTCTACGCTATGATCAGAAACAAAGCGAATATCACGGTTTGTAATGATTCCACAGAATTTACGGCTTTCCATTGATTCAACGATTGGCACACCGCTAATGCGATATTTAGCCATTAAAGCTTCTGCTTCAGCAACTGTATGAACTGGTGTTAAGAAGAATGGATCAATTATAACACCACTTTCTGAACGTTTTACTTTGTTAACTTCATCAGCTTGTTGTTCGATCGTCATATTTTTATGGATAACACCTAATCCACCTTGACGAGCCATGGCAATCGCCATCGAAGATTCAGTTACCGTATCCATCCCAGCACTGATGATTGGGATATTTAAATTTAGGTTTTTAGCAAGTTTTACACTTAAATCGACCTCATTAGGCAAAACATGGCTTTCTGCCGGTATTAATAATACGTCATCAAACGTTAATCCTTCTTTTGTAAACTTTGTATCCCAATTGGACATCGTAGACTCTCCTTTGTGATAAATATGATATTGTCTTATAATTTACAAAAAATTCTTTACAATTGCAAGTTTTTCTCGGGTTATTTTTTGGAAAAAATCTCTAATCTAATAAAATTTAATTTTAATATTCGGGATCTTCCCTAAGAGGTTTTAGTTTTTCAAGTAAATTTAACGGTAATGGCTGTTCAAATATTAAGTCCATCCCCACAACTTTTTTAACTTTCTTACCAGCAGCTAACTGCTCTTCTTTGACCGAATCAGGTGCGATCTTTGCTTGACCCACATAGTAAAATTCTGCCCCAAAAGCGTCACTTGGCTTGATAAAGAGCAGTAAACTAACTTGGGCCTGTCCCGCTGAATTTTTTGCTAACAAAGCTTTTACTTCTTGCGATGCAAGTGTCCGTGGACTTCTGGTATACCACCTGATCGCAGTATTATCGGTCAACACATTTTGATATCCATGACGTGTTGATGCTTTTTGATAAGTGATAAAGATCGGGCAAACTTCGCCCACGACCCGGTAGCCATAAAGGGGTGCGCTGATATCTTTATCAAAGTCAAGCAACCGACAGACATCTTTACGCGTATACTTTTGATAAAGCGTAAAGCGTTTCGTTGGCGCGTAATTCTGTGCCAGTAATAACCCAGTTTCCAAAACATCGGTCACGTATGCCTTAAAATCAGGAGCGCTTAAACAATCAGCTAGCTGTGGCGCCAATTGATAGTCATCACCAACTAAAATAAGCGGCTGCTTTCCATATGCTTCCGAGCGTAATTTTTTACCTGCCTTAACTGCAAAAAAGCTCAGCGTTAAAATATTTTCCACCGATGTTAAGACCGCTTGATCGACGTAACAATCATTTTCAAGTAATAATTCACAATACTTTTCCCGGGAAATACTACCATGCTTTACTAGTTGCTGTAGCAATAACAGCTCATGACGCCGCATCCCATTTAACAGTTCCTTCTCTAAAAAACTGATAACCTGATGCTCGTAGGAAGTAAATAATTTTTTACGTTCGACTTTTTCAACAAAATCAGCATAACTTGCCAGCTGTGAATTTTGCGTAAAAATCAGCGGATCAATTTGACTAAAGCGCATAAAATCTAGTAATTTAGGCATTCGTCCTAGTTTTTGTTTAAGCTTTTGGTATGCTTCACGCAAGTGTTTGAGCGCATCTAATTTTGTTTTTTGAATCCCTGCTAAGATCCGTTCATAAGCAATTTCTTCAAAGTTGATCGTTGATAATTCATAGACAACTTGTTGCTTTAAATCTGTCAACAGGCGATCTTTATTTAAAGAACGATCTGCCGTTAACACTTGCGGGATCAGATAGTTATTTTTATAATTTCCGATAAAATCTAAGATCAAAGTACTTTTCTTGTGCGGATATAACCTTAACCCCCGCCCTAACTGTTGGGCAAAAACGATACTTGACTGCGTATTGCGCAATAAAATGATCTGATCAACACACGGAATATCGATCCCTTCGTTAAAAATATCAACCGAGATCAAATATTTTAATTCGCCTTTTTCTAGCGCAGCCACTGCTTTCTTTCGTTGCGTGATACTAGTCTCATTTGTAAGGGCTAGGCTAGGATACCCCGCCTTAGTAAAGCTTTTTGCCAAGTCTTTTGCTTCTGCTTGGCGACTACAAAAAACTAAGCCACCGTTACTTTTGCCCCCATAATATGCGAGTTGTTTTAAAATGTGAGCTACGCGCTTAGGGGCTACTAAAGCCTGCAACGGAGCTTTTTCATCGATCATTTGACCTTCATATTCATAGTCAGTTACCCCAACATAGTCAAACGGACACAACATACCGGCTTGCAAAGCGTCACTTAAATTGATCTCATACGCTAAGTTGTAGTCAAAAGCTTGGTAAACGTTAAAATCATCCATCCGTTCCGGGGTAGCTGTCATCCCTAAACAAAACTTAGGTTCAAAGTGAGCCATGATCTTTTGATAGCTCTTTGCGCCAATATGATGAGCTTCATCAAATAAAATATAGTCAAATTCATCTTTAGCAAACTGCGCTAAAACTTCATCTTTGGCCATAGTTTGGATCGTCGCAAACAAATATTTCGCATTATCGTCCCGACTTTGTCCCGAGTAAATGCCATAGCTCCCTGGTCCGAGAACTTTTTGAAAACTCTGCTTAGCTTTTTCTAAGATCTGCCTTCGATGGACTAAATATAAAAAGCGTTTCGGACGGTAAGCTTTAACATCAAATGCCCCTAAATACGTTTTCCCCGTTCCGGTCGCAGAAACGATCAAACCTTTGGTAGTCTTATTTTTTCGCAACTCATGTAGTTCTTTTAAGGCAACTTGTTGCATCTGATTTGGCTTGATCTCATGTGTAGTAGGTGCTAAACGTGTTGCTGCGTTAGGTGCAAGATAATTTTTTTCATAATCAGTGATCCAAGCCGGCTCTAGTGGCTGTGCTTGGTGCATTATTTGCGTCAATATTTGCTGTATTTGTTGGGTAAATTCTGCATTATCAGCGCTAGATAAACGCAAATTAAATTCACAATTTTTTAATAAGGCATTCCGCGTAAAGTTTGAACTACCAATATAAGCGTTCTGATAACCATCGTGCCAAAAGAAATAACCCTTGGCGTGAAAGGCACCTTGCGCAACGATCTGCGTCTTTACATTGGGCAATTTCAATAGTTCTTTAAACATTTCTGGTGAATTAAATCCCAAATAATCTGAAGTTACGATCGTCCCCGTGACCCCTTTTTTGGCCAGCTGCACACAAATCGCCTTTAACGGAACTAACATGTCAGTCGTAATAAACGCTGGTGCTAACACAAAAGAAGTGCAACTTAGTAATTCTTGTTGTAAATACTCCCACACTGTTTCTTTGTTTTGATTCATTATCATTTTGGGACCATAGCTCTCATCGACTAAATACTTATCTTGATCGTATAATCCAGCTAAAACGGCCGCTTTTAATTCTTCACTCATCGTATTTCTCCAAATTCGTTTGGGCGATCAAACTTACCGCAGGCTTAGATGCCTCTAGCCAGTCAACATCCCATAATTCTTCTTTGGTAAGCCAACGGTATTCGCTAGCCGCCACGTGCTTAAGGTTAAACGTTTTTAGCCGCGTCCAAAAGAAATCAATTTCTAATGAACCATAAGGTGTCTGATAATGGCGCTTAACTTTTAAACGTTCTAAGATCTCAGCTTCATCACCGAGCTCTTCTAAAACTTCACGCTGGCATGCTTGCTTAGGCGTCTCATTTGCTTCGACCTTACCGCCAGGAAATTCCCAATATCCTCCGCCGATTCGTTCCGCTTTGCGCCGTGCTGCTAAAATTTTACCATCTTTAACGATCACACTAGCCGCTACTTTAAGCATAAACTCACCTTCACTTCCTAATTTTTATCCTTAGTTTAGCACGAGCTTGCCCGAAACAAAATAAGTGTGCATCTGTTATTGACACACACTTATTTTGCAATTATTCAGTTATTTACTCATCAGAGTCTGCAGTCTCTGTTTCAGTTGCTGACTGATGGGGGCTAACTTCAAGCCATTCAATGTAATTTCGGCTAAAGTCGATCACTTTAACATCAAACCCGCCTAAAGTAATGACAGTTCCTAATTCAACTTTATAATTTTCTAGCAGATAACCGGCAATTGTTACACTTTCAGCTTCTTGGAAATCTTTTGCTTGAAAATCAAAGTAACGTTGAAAATCATACAGCGTAGTTTTCCCAGAAACTTTATACGTACCATCATGGTTGTCCACAATATCTTCTTGAATCACATCATCGGCTTCATCACGTACCGTTCCAAAGAGCTCTTCATAAATATCTCTATCAGTCACGATCCCACTTGTCCCACCATATTCATCTAAAATGACTACGATCGGAGTTTGTTTTTGGACCATGCTTTGTAAGAGTTTTTGGATCGGCGTAACTTCTGGCACAGTGATGATCGTCCGCATCAATTTACTTACACGCACTGAATCATCGACTTGGGCTTGGCGAATCATATCATAGATATAAACGTACCCCAAGATCTTGTCCTTGTCATTATTAGCGACAACCGGAAAACGCGTATATTTTTTGTCCAAATATTTATTGATCACATCGCGGACAGAATCAGTAATATCAACGACTTCTAAACTAGTACGATCGACCATGATATCTTTAGCGACCTTATCATTAAATTCAAACGCCCGTTGCATGTAGACAAAGTCATCTTTATCGATTGCCCCACCAGTTACCGCATTACGTGAAATATTTAAAATTTCATTTTGTGATAAAACATCCTGTCCTTCCCCAGCTGGTTTTAACCCGATCAAACGTACGATCCCCGAAGCAGAAGCATTCAACAACCAAACAAACGGATAAAACGCAACGTGGAAATAATGGAGTGGCGTCACAATAAACATCATTACTTTTAGTGGCATATCGATACTGATATTTTTAGGAACGATCTCAGTCACGACCACTTCTAAATAAGTCAAGATCACGACCCCTAAAATTGCGCTAATAGCCACAGTTGTAGCATGATTGATCGGCATAAAACCTAAGACATCAGTTAAGATCTTGGTTAAAGTGTCTGCCCCGATCCACCCTAAAATGATCCCCGTAGTTGAGATCCCAACTTGAGTCGTTGAAAGATACTCATTCATATTTGAGACCATTTTTAAGGCTAATTTCAGTTTGCGCTGATTGCCCTTTCCAGCTTCAAGTGCACTTTCGATCGCACTTTTTCTAACTGAAACGATCGCAAATTCTGCAGCAACAAAAAAAGCCGCAAAGTAAAAAACAATTAAGATGATGATCAGATTGGTTAACGCCTGACCACTAGACATATAGCTCCATCCCCATTTCAAAAATAATTTGCTACCCTAATAATATCATTTTTTTAGCAGAAAACGAAATCAGATCCAAAATTTGCTCGCAAAAAAGTACCCGGCAAATACCGAGTACTTTTAAGCTTATTTAGTTGAGGCAACCGGAATAACAGCTCCGTCAAATTCTTTTTCGATCCATTTTTGTGTTGACTTGGAACGAAGAACTTTTACTAAAGCTTTGATAGCCTTGTTGTTCTTTTCGTCTTTGCGGATCGCAATAATATTTGCGTATGCCGACGTTTTCTTTTCAAGTGCGATCGCTGTCTTAGTTGGGTTGATCCCTGCTTGAACAGCGTAGTTAGCGTTGATCACAACTGCATCAGCTTCATTTGCTTCGTAAAGTTTAGGCATCAATTTAGCTTCAAAAGTATGCTTAAATGTGATGTTTTTCTTATTTGTCTTGATGTCATCAAAGGTTGCATTGGTTAAATCTGTACCCTTTTTCAAGGTGATCAAGCCTGCATCTTTAAAGATCTGTAAAACACGTCCATAGTCAGCTGTGTTGCTTGAAACGTAGACTGTCGCATTTTTTGGTAAACTTTTTAGACTCTTATATTTTTTCGAGTAGACCCCGATCGGTTCCAAGTGGATCGCACCAGCATTGATCAAAGTCCCGTTATTTTTTTCATTCCAATTTTTCAAAAATGGTTCATGTTGAAAGTAGTTAGCATCAATTTCTTTATTAGCTAAAGCTTTGTTAGGTAAAATATAGTCGCTAAAAACCTTAATTTTTAAGTTGATCCCTTGTTTCTTTAACTCTGGCTTAACATGTTCCAAAATCTTAGCGTGTGGGGAAGATGAAGCACCAACGGTCAATGTTGTAGCGGCCTGTGCGCTTTGTGTTCCCCCAATAAAAATTGCTACTGCTGCAAGAGCAGCCCCTAATACCTTTTTAAATCCTTTTTTCATGATAAACTCCTCCTTTTTATAATCTATCTTTTATCGATCTTACGAACTGAAAAATCACCAATATATTGGAAAATAAAGACAATGATCACAATCACCGCTGTGGCTACTAAAGTGATCGCATTGTTATACGATTGGAAACCATCAGTATAAGCCAATTGACCTAAACCACCGGCACCGATCGCACCAGCCATAGCAGTATATCCGATCAAAGAAATCGCCGTAACTGTAAGACCTGAAACTAAAGCGGGCAAACTTTCTGGAATCAAAACTTTATACACGATCTGCCATTTAGTTGCCCCCATTGCATCGGCCGCTTCGATCACACCACCGTCAACTTCGTGAAAAGCAATTTCTACTAAACGCGCATAAAACGGTGCCGCTGAAATAACTAATGATGGGATCGCTGCTTTAGCCCCAGTGATTGCTCCGACAAGCACCTGGGTGACTGGTAAAAGCAAGACGATCAAAATAATAAACGGAATTGAACGAAAGACATTCACAAATAATGCTACGATCCAGTTTAAAACTTTGACAGCTGGTTTATTACTTCCAGCTGTTTCGTATAATAATAACCCGAGTAATA
The DNA here is from genome assembly GCF_001434405.1 of Ligilactobacillus apodemi DSM 16634 = JCM 16172. Classification (GTDB taxonomy): domain Bacteria; phylum Bacillota; class Bacilli; order Lactobacillales; family Lactobacillaceae; genus Ligilactobacillus; species Ligilactobacillus apodemi. Next base: position 55,650 of record NZ_AZFT01000043.1, read on the forward strand.
ACCCTAAGACAGCTACGATCGCAACTGAGACAACAGTCATCCAAATCGTTTCCCACGTTGCTTCCCACATATTAGGCCAGTTAACATCACTAAATCTAAAATATGATGACAATCCTTGACTATCCATGTTCGATCACCTTCGCTTCCACTTGAAGTTCATTTAAAAATTCTAAGGCTGCTTGGACCTTTTGCTCAGTTCCATTCAATTGAACAAAAAGCGAGCCTAAAGTACCCTTATCAGCTAATTGATGGATCGAACCTTCCAAAATACTGATTTCTAATTCTGGGAAATTCTTACTTAATTCATTAATGACTGGACGTTCTACTTGTTGACCACTAAATCTCAACTCAACTAACTTGCCAGTTGGATTTTTTTGCAATAACTTTTGAGCAATTTGTTTAACATCTGTTGTTTGGGGTAATTCAACTTCAGAACTAACAAAGCGCTTAGTCAATTCCTCTTGTGGGTGGGTAAAGACTTCTGAAACAGGTCCTTGTTCGATCACACGCCCATTTTCCATTACCGCTACTCGATCGGCTAAGCGCCGGATAACGTGCATTTCGTGGGTAATGATTACGATCGTCAAATCGAGTTTTTGATTGATCTCGTCTAACAGATCTAAAACTTCATCAGTCGTTTGCGGATCTAAAGCACTAGTTGCTTCATCTGAAATCAAAATATCCGGATCATTAGCTAACGCTCTAGCAATCCCCACTCTTTGCTTTTGACCGCCAGAAAGTTGGGAAGGATAAGCATTGATCCGTTCACCCAAACCAACTAATTCAGCCAAGTGCTTTGCTTTTGTTTCGCGTTCTGCTTTAGGCATGCCGATCAATTCGAGCGGAAATTCGATATTTTCTAACACCGTTCGTGACCATAATAAGTTAAAGTGTTGGAAAATGATCCCGATTTTTTTCCGTTGTTCACGTAAATCTTTGCCCTTTAAAGTATCAATTCGGACATCATTGATGATCACTTCACCGCTTGTTGGTGTTTCTAGACCATTCAACATTCGAACTAAGGTACTCTTACCAGCGCCTGAAAAACCGACGATCCCAAAAATTTCGCCTGCATCGACCGTTAGTTCAACATTTTTAACGGCCTCGACTTTTCCATTGGCTGTTTCAAACGTCTTTGAAACGTTCTTTAATTCAATCATCTGATCACTACTTTCTCATTCGTTAATTTTTCAATTTAGGGCAAAAAAAAAGCTTCCATCCCTAAAAGGACGAAAACTCGCGGTACCACCTTATTTTTCTATTTTTTCGCAAAAATAGACTCATCAACTACTAACGTGACGTCAGTAGTCTCAAATTATATCGCATTAAAACGGACCGCAAGCTTGCACCAACGATCAGACTCCGAGCTCATCTTCATTTTTCCTTTCGATCTCCCTTTTCAGCAACCGAGAGTCTCTGTCTATCTACTCCGAAAAACTACTCTTCTCATCAACATCTTTTAGGTATTAAATTCTTGTTGTCTTGATATTATCCTTAATTGTCTCATTTGTCAATAATTTTTTTAATTTTATTCATTAATAAACTTTGATATTCGCTTTCATTTGTTGATATATCTAGCTTTTAGCCCGACGATAAAATTTACATTCCATTAGAAACGCCGAATAAAAAACTCATAAAAAAAGGGCTTGCACTTGGCAAACACCCTTTTATGCTATTTTGTTGTTACTTTTTGAGCAATATTTTCTTTTATTTGTTTTAAACTTTCTGCCACCGCAACTACAACAGCATCTTGACCTTCGCCGTTGACAAAATCAGTTGCAGGACAAATTTGCATAATGTGAAGCCCAGATGCATTTAAATCAGGTGAAACGACCACTAAATAAATATTTACTGGTACTTCAGCAGTTAAATCATCAAAAAAATTAGCTACACGATTGATATTTTCAAAAGGTAAATTGATTATCCCCGTTTCTAACCTTACATAAATGGGATCATCACTACCTTCGATCGCTAATTCAGCTTGTTCAAGTTTCTCTTGTTGTAAGGCGTCGACCATTTTCTCCATTACTGGAGCTAAACTATCGGCAATCCCAAATTCTTCTACTTGGTCAAGCGTTGCTAAAATCGAATCGCGATTAAATTTTTCTTCAGTGATCTCATCAATAAAATCACTAACTTTGACTTTCATAATTTCACACCCCAATTTAAGCTTAGTGCTCATTCTACACAAAAATCAGTTAAATTACAAAAATTAAATGATGATTTTAGAGATTTTTATCCATATCAAAGGTTAATTTAGATAATTCAAGCCCACTCGTTACGCAATTTGCGATTGATTGCATCGTTTCTTCACGCATCCGATTTGAAAGTGCATAATTTTGTTGCGTTAAATAGTTCGTCAAGTTTTCGCCTGTTAGATCTTTAGCAGTTTGGTCGATCTTGGCAATCATTTGATGCAAAATCTGCGTTGTTTTCGTTAAATAATCACGGTTGGGTTGCACAAAGTGAGCATAATGTGATTCAACTAACATCGACAAGGTCCGATACATCCAATAAGCACTCTTGATATCATAATTTAACGGGGTATTGCTCCAGGTCGGGTCAGTATCGTTTGCATTAGTATAAAATGGCACATATGGAGTAAACGATGGGACCCCAAAGCACAACCACATTAACGCTGCATGTTCTGGGGCAACATCATTTCTGATTTGTAAGACATGCGAATTTTGCGTACGGTTAAGTGAAATTGGTCTAAATCTAACTTTATCTTCTTCACTTCCATGACCTAATGGATCATATTTGGTCTCATTGTAATGTGAGCCTAAAACGTATGTAAGATCTTCAATTTTTAATAACCGATCAGCACAACAAATAAATGGTAAGTCGCTAGATTGTGGATCTTGTTTAACATCTGGGGTAAAGTAACGTTGGCCATACCAAACACGGGGCGTATTATAGTGACGATCTTTTTCAGTATCGGTCCCAAAAATCTTTCTAAAATTAAAGGTCGTTGGATCCGGGTTCAAATGATATTGCGCCACAAATTCTTGTAAGCCTTCGGACCACATGTAATTTTTCGGATCATTAAAGTCAATATAGTCTTGTGCTACTTGATTAGCTGCGATCGCATAAGCATCATCAGGAATTCTAGTTGCAGCCCAATGATGACCAGTAACGATCTCCATATACCAAACTTCATCTTTATCAGAAAATAATACCCCATTACCTTCCGGTGAGCCGTATTCTTTGATCAAATTTCCAAGATATTCGACCCCATGGCGTGCCGAATCGATAAATGGTGCTACTAATGACTGCAACGAATCTTCGGCTAGCCCATTTTCGATAAAAGGATCATGTGCCAAAGCCAAGGGATTACCGTAAACGGATTCTGTTGCTGACATCGCCACATTTTTTTCATTGATGGAACTTTCACCAAAATAACCTAAGTGAGTCTCGTCTACGTTAGGGGTCATTGTTGTCCGATAACCATTAGCTGGCAACAAAGCAGAGAACCCATTTTGATTTGAGTTCCAAAACTCGTCGCGCCCACTAACAGCTGGTTGCATTACAAAACGTTGTGGTGTCAATGGCAAAAAAGTATCATCATTACGTGCAATCATCGTCGAACCATCGATCGTGGCTTTTTTTCCCACGAGAATCGTCGTACATGCTTGTTCGTTCATTTCTATCAAGTCCTTTCGACAATTACTTTCAGTTTACTCTTTAAATTTCCTTAATTCCACTCTTAAGGCTTTCCATTAGGGAACTGTTACTTGTATAATGGAGGTAATGTTAAATAATCAAAAGGATGGACAATTTCACCATGAAATTTTTTAAGAAACATAAATTTCGCTACGTCTTATTACTCCTTGTTATTTGTTGCGGAGGTTTTTTAGTTTATACTGAACACATTGAAAGCAAATCCTCAACTGCAGCAAAAAGCACTACTACTTCAACTACTAGTGCTTCAACTTCGAGCTCTACTAAATCGACAACAACTACTAAAACTTCGACACTTAGAACACCGATCGATTGGACCAAGTCATCAGAAACTAAACCATATCCTGATTTGGATAAAGTTTCTGACTTCTGGGTCAAAGTTGATCTTAAGAAAAACAGAACTTACTTGATGTCAGGCAACACTGTGATCTACACAATGTATTCTTCCGGTGGTGCTTATCACAAAAATAAAGAAACTGGTAAATATGAAAGCTATACTCCAACGGGAACTTTTTATATTGAAGCCGAACGGGGCGATTCTTTCTACAATGCTAGTTTGAATGAAGGAGCAAATAACTGGGTCTCTTGGAAAGATCACGGGGTTTATCTCTTCCATTCAGTCCCAACCGACGCTTCTGGTAACTATAACTTGACCGAAGCTAAAAAGCTCGGTAAAAAAGCAGCTTCACATGGCTGTATTCGCCTAAGCGTCCCTGATTCCAAATGGATGTGTGAAAATCTAAAAACAGGTACAAAAGTTGTGATCGAAGGTTAACTTCAGCAACAACATAAATAAGGGCGTGGTCGCTAATATAACGGCCACGCCCTATTTTTATCTTAATCTTTCATTGTCTCCCACGGATCATCTTTTTGACCCGAACCTTGAATAATAACTTGTGTCCCTTTTGGCAGATTTTCCATGATCCATTTAGCATCGGAAACCGATAAGCGGATGCTACCATACGCATTGACATTTTTCTTTTTGGTGACCTTTTGTCCTAATAATTTAGCTTGACTCAAGATCACATTACCATCCTCGCTAAACGGTACTGATTCAAAGCGATAAGCCCCATTGCCTAAAAATGAGGTCCAATACTTAGCACCATAACCCTTAGTTGCATCATAGTAACTGTCGCCCCGTTTGGCTTGAAGTTTAAACGTGCCAACGGGAGTTTCTTGGTAATTTTTTGTACCTTCATAATTTTTGGCCATTGAAGCATACATCGTATATAACGTGTATGGTCCTTGACGTACATAAACTCTTTGTTTATCTTGTGAAACTAAGAGCCAGATCTTTGTTGCTTTATTTTTAGATTTAACTGCTTTAGAAACATCTGGATAGGCTAATAATTCCGATGGTTTTTCCCATGAGATCGGGACTTGCATATTTTTCTTTTGCTCAGCTAATAATGCTTTTTGTTTTGCTTTTTGCGCTTTATCTAACTTAGCTTGTTTTGCCATCTTTTGTTCATTTTTCACTTCTGCGCGATGGACATGAAACGCACTATAACCGACTAATCCCACTAAACATAGCGCTACTAGCCAGTGGATCCATTTTGATTTTTTCATTTTTATCGGGTGACCCTTTCTTACTGATTCGTACTATCTTAATATACGGATGACCACTTAGAATGTCAATGAAACTCAACGTTCTAATTGAATATTTTCCACATTGAATATTTTGTCGATCCAACCTTGGTAAAAGCTTTCTTCGTGCGTGACAAGCAAAACATTTCCCGGGAAATCTATTAGCGCTTTTTTCAATGCTACCTTAGTCTCATCATCTAAATGGTTTGTTGGTTCATCTAAAATCAAAAAGTTACTTGGCTTTAATTCTAACAAGCATAATTTGACTTTAGTTTGTTCGCCCCCACTTAAAAGTTCCATTGGTTTTAAAGTGTTAGCAGCATTGATTCCTGCCCGGGCTAATCTCTGACGGATCGTTTTAGGCTCAAGTTTAGGATAAGCAGCCTGTAACACTTGTAAGGGCGTCATCTGCGGATCGTCCCAAACTAATTCTTGAGTGAAATAATTGATCACTGCTGCATCGACAAACTGAGCTGTCCCACCAAATGTCTTGATCTCGCCTAAAATCGATTTGAGTAACGTTGACTTACCAATCCCGTTAAATCCCTTTAACACAACTTTTTCACCGTGACTCATCGAAAACGTGACCGGTTGCAATAACGGGCGTTGATAACCGATCGACAATTTTTTTACCCGTAATGTTGCACTGGATAGTAACTCTAAATAAGGAAAAGAAAAATGTGCTTGTAAATTATCACTTGGCGGGGTCAAACGGACGAGTTTATCAAGTCTTTTTTGCCGTGACTTGGCCATCGCAGCACGTGTTCCGGCCTTATTTTTACGGATATAGGCTTCATCTTTTTCGATCTGGCGCCGTTGTTTTTCATAGGCTTTAAGTTGCACTTCTTTTTTGACTTCTTTTTGCTTGATCGCAGCTTTAAAACTCCCAGTATATTTGGTTATTTTACCAAAAGATATATCGGCGATCGTATTAGTGATATTTTCTAAAAAATCATAATCATGCGAAATTACCATAAAACACCCGGGAAAATCATTTAAATAATCCGTTAACCACTCGATATGTGCTACATCTAAATAGTTCGTAGGTTCATCTAACAATAAAACATCTGGTCGTTCTAATAAAAGCTTGGCTAAAATGATCTTGGATCTTTGTCCCCCTGAACACTGGCTAACTTTTCGTTCTTTGCCTAACGCATCGATCCCTAACCCTGTCATAACTTGATCGATCTTGACTTCCAAATTATAAAAATCAGCAGCTTCTAAAATTTCTTGGTATTTTCCTGCTTTATCTAATAAATTTTCATCCAGGGTTTGCGCATATTTCTCATAACATGCGGCTTGCTTTTTTTCAATTTCATATAGTTCTTGAAATGCACTTTGTAAAAAAGCACCGATCGTTAATTCGTGAGCAGATTCTGCATATTGATCTAAATAGCCGATCTTTTTGCCCCGCTGCCATTTGATCTGACCTTCATCAGGTAAGATCTGACCAGTGATCAATCTGATCAAAGTCGATTTACCAGCCCCATTTTGCCCGATGACACCTAGGTGGTCTTCTTTATTTAAAGCAAACGATGCCTTGTCATAGAGTTGCTTATCAGCAAAACTCATTGAGAGATCTGTCACTTCTAAAATACTCATTTTGATCCATTCTTTCTACGTAAAAATACTTCGTTAAGTATACCACACCCCTAACTTTTACATAACTTCCTAGATTTAACCTTGAAATTCATCTTATTTTTCGCTAGAATATAAAGATGCATGAGTAATGAAGGGAGGGACTACCATGTCACAAAATACACACGTAGGCGTTGGTAACGACCGCCGCCCAGTTAACAACAAAAACGTTAAGAAGCGTCGTGCAGAACACCAAGCTGTTTTAAACTTCTTAAAAGAACGTGAAGAAGCTGACAAAGCTGCTAAATAAGCGAGCCCACATGACAATCACTAGTGGAGCTCTGACCAGATTATCGTGACTGCAAGATCACTCGCGAGGTCTGCTGATAACCTGGGAAAAGTTCAATTAATTGAATATAAATAGCTCCACATGGGCCACTGTCAGGTGTGCACATGTGGATTTATTTTGCTCTTTTTTATTTTTTACATAAAATTTACTTACAGATAATTTCTTTTTAACAATGACTTGTGATACGATAACCGTGTAATCAACTAAATCACATTCATTATATAAGGAGGAGTTTTGTGATTGAAAACAAATTATTACAACCAGACTGGAGAAGAAGTACTCGTCAAATTAGATAGTTCGCTTGATGGTTTAGACTCGGCGCAGATAAAAGAGCGCCAAGCAAAATACGGACCAAACGTGTTAGAGTCTAAAAAGCATACTACCTTGTTGCAAAAATTCATTGCACAATTTAAAGACTTAATGATCATCATTTTGATGGTCGCAGCTTTAGTTGCAATGTTTGCGGGAGAAGTTTCCGATGCGTTGATCATCTTTTTAGTTGTGCTCTTAAATGCCGTATTTGGTGTTTTCCAAGAAGCAAAAGCGGAAAATGCGATCGATGCTTTACAGGAAATGACGACCCCTTATTCACGGGTCCGGCGCAATGGTACGGTCATGCAAGTCAAAAGTGATGAGATCGTCCCTGGTGATATCGTCTTACTTGAAGCTGGCGATATCGTGCCTGCTGATATGCGGATCTTGAGCTCATCTTCTCTAAAGATCGAAGAAGCGGCTTTGACTGGTGAGTCTGTTCCCGTTGATAAAGATGCAGCTGTTATTACCGAAGAAAATCCCCCGATTGGTGAACAAAGTAACCTCTGTTTTATGAACACTAGTGTTACTTACGGGACTGCTGAAGCGGTTGTATTTGCAACTGGAATGCAGACTCAAGTCGGTCACATTGCAACAATGCTTGATGAGGTCGACAACTCAGTCACACCACTCCAAAAAAACATTACCCATTTAAGTAAAGTCTTAACGATTTTGATCTTAGTCATCGCAGTCGTGATCTTTGTCTTTGGGGTCGCTACCGGGCGGGAAACGGTCTTAGATATGTTATTGACCGCTATCTCATTAGCCGTGGCCGCTATTCCTGAAGGTCTTCCGGCAATCGTGACGATCACATTAGCTTTAGGAACACAAACTATGGCTAAAAGAAATGCTCTCGTGCGTAAATTACCTGCCGTTGAAACCTTAGGAACGACCGAGATCATCGCCTCTGATAAAACCGGGACTTTAACGCAAAATAAAATGACGGTCGAACAACTCTATACTGACCATCAATTGGTAAGTGCTGAGCAATTTAAGGTCTCACCTGATCTACGCTTAGCTCAGATCATGATCTTGGCTAATGACAGTCAAGAAACACCTGAAGGTCTCGTGGGTGACCCCACAGAGACAGCTTTGATCCAGTATTATCTTGATCGTGGCATGGATATTAAACAAGTTCAAAATGCATATCCACGTAGCAATTCTGTTCCATTTGATTCTGAACGTAAGATGATGTCAGCCATCGTTGATCACAATGGCCAAGCTTACTTGATGACTAAAGGTGCCGTTGATGAAATTTTACAACGCACAACTAGAATCGAAGATAATGGTGAGATCAGACCGATCACTGCTGCTGATAAAGAAAAGATCTTAGCTACTAATAAAGATTTAGCGCTTGAAGCTTTACGTGTATTAGGTTTTGCCTATAAATCACTGACAACAGAACAAAGCCAAGCAGAAGCAACATCGGAAAACTTTGAAAATGACTTGATCTTTGTAGGTATGATCGGGATGATCGATCCTCAACGTCCAGAAGTAAAAGATGCGGTCAGCGAAGCTAAATCAGCCGGGATCCGACCACTGATGATCACCGGTGACCACAAAGATACCGCCCGAGCAATCGCTATTCGCTTGGGGATCATTGCCGAAGATGATACCGCTGGTGTAATCACCGGCCGTGAACTTGATGAAATGTCAGATGAAGAACTCAAACAAAATGTTGCTAAGTATTCAGTTTATGCTCGCGTTGCACCAGAGCATAAAGTTCGAATCGTCAAAGCATGGCAATCACATGGTAAAATTGTTGCCATGACCGGTGACGGGGTCAATGATGCCCCTGCCCTAAAAACTGCCGATATCGGTGTTGGCATGGGGATCACTGGGACTGAAGTTTCTAAAAATGCCTCCGATATCGTTTTGGCGGATGATAACTTCGCTACGATCATCTTGGCAGTCCGTGAAGGGCGTAAAGTCTTTGCTAATATCCAAAAAGCGATCCAATATCTGCTTTCAGCTAACTTAGGCGAAGTCTTGACCCTTTTCATGATGACCATGTTAAACTGGTCGATTTTCGCTCCAGTCCAAATTTTATGGATCAACTTAGTAACCGATACTTTCCCCGCCATTGCCTTAGGGGTCGAAAAAGGCGAAAAGAACATCATGCAAAGAAAGCCACGCGGAAGCAAATCAAACTTTCTTTCTAATGGTGTTGGCTCAAGCATCATCTATCAAGGAATCTTAGAAGGCCTGATCACTTTAGGTGTCTACTGGTTAGCGATCAAATTCCCGGTTCACACCACATCTGCTCAGATCCATGCGGATGCTTTGACGATGGCTTATGCAACTTTAGGTGTCTTACAGTTGTTCCATGCCTTTAACTCTAAATCGATCCATGGTTCGATCTTTACCAAAGAAACTTTCAACAACAAGTACTTTAACCTTGCGATCTTAGTTTCGGCGATCTTACTGGCAATGACGATCTTTGTTCCTGCCTTTAATAGCACGTTCCACGTTACTACCCTTGATTTAAGTCAATGGGGGATCGTTTTAGGTGCTGGCTTCTTGTTAGTCATCATCGTCGAGATCGTAAAATTCTTCCAACGTAAATTTATTTATACCGAAGAATAACTAATTTTAAAGACAGATTCTTTTCCGAATCTGTCTTTTTTTGTACACTAAATTCAGCTAAAAGCTCCATAAACCTTTAAAGTTAACCAAAAATTTTCCAATATTTTTTTCTTATTTATTTTCTCCATTTCAAAAAATAGCTAATCGCCCTAAATATATCGTAATTTATACTTTAAATTCTATTACTGCATTTTTGGAATTTTAGTATTTTTCAAACTAAAAAATATTTTTAAAAGTATATTAGAATTATATTAAAAAATATCGCCATTACACCTCTGATACATCGCTCTAAAAGCGTGGAAATCAGTTGATTTATCAAATTCCATCGTGCATAATTGTTAACGGGATGTTAAAAGAATTTAAGAAAAAAAGGAGAATTAAATATGAAAAGGACTAACAGGTGGTTAACCCGATTAGTTACTTCCCTTGTCGTCATTTTTGGCTTTTTAAGTTTCAGTCATACTGTACGTGCCGATGGCGGAAAAGAGCTAACTAATGTCATTACTGACGTTTCATTATGGGATGTCGGTAATGGTGAAACATTAAAACCTGATAGCTCGGGGACATACCGACTTACTAAAGACGTTTCTTATCGCTTTGAAAGTAAATTTGATTTATCAAAATACGATGGAAATCTTGAAGATGGCGACTATTTCACCTTCACTATTCCAGCACCCATAACTGTCAATAACACTAGTTTTGACTTAATTGATAAAGATACTAATATTGCGGTCGGAAATGCAGTCGTTACCTCTAACGGTTCAGAAAATGGGGGAACCGTTAAAATAACTTTAAAGAACTTAGCAGCCTACTTGCAAAAAAAAGGTGGGACTCAAGTTCAAGGGGTCAAAGGAACATTTTATACCGACTTTACCGTCACTAAAGTAATTAGTAGTCAAACGATCACTTATACTTCTTCTGAGACCTCAAAGATCATCACTCACACTATTTCTGTCAAAGAACGCGGTGAAAACGACTATACGGAAGGGATCAAACGTGAAAATTTCTCTAAAAATGGTGGAGTAATGAAAGAAGAACAATGGAGTTCACCAACCTTAAATAAAAGTGGCAACTATATCCACAACTGGTATTTGCGCATCAACACGAATCAAACGTCTTATGACACGATCACACTTTACGATAACATCCCTAGTGATTCCGCACCGATGCAATTTATTCCTGAAAAACTAAAAGTCTATTCTGGATATTTCAACTCTAGCTTGAATTTAGCTGAACCACAATTACTGACAGAAGGTAAAGATTATACAATTGAGTATAACAGCTCCTACACTAGCTACAAGTTGAAACTGCTAAATACCTCAACGCGCTTAGGTGCTAACGGTAAACCAGCTGCATACAATGTCTATTATTCCACGACATCGCCTGCAAACGGGACTACCGTAGTAAATGAGCTCTCAATGCAAGGTGGCGAAAAATTGGTTGTTCTCAATACGAAAACGACGAAAACCGTCAATCGCGCAGAACGTTCAACTAAAATCACTACCGGGGGAACGATTCAATTAGATACCGGTTATCGCATCACCCTTTACAAACAAGATTCTGAAACAGGTGACTTATTAAAAGGAGCTGAATTTGAGATCACTTCCCCTAGCGGTAGTAAAGAAACTGTCACGACCGATGAAAATGGGGTCGCACAATCCAAAATCTATTCCGCTAGTGAAGTTGCCAAGGGGCAATTTACAGTCGTGGAAACAAAAGCACCTGAAGGTTATGAACTTGATAATACACCGATCAAGGTTTCAGTCGGTGAAGCGGGTGTTATCCGCCGAATCCAAAACACACGCAAAAAAGTCGCGATCCCAGTTACTAAAAAATGGGATGATGCTAATAATCAAGACGGCACACGACCAAAAGAAGTCAAAGTTCAACTTTTAGCCAATGGCAAGGAAGTTGACGGCAGTGAACTAACATTGTCTGCCGATAACAATTGGTCAGGTAGTTTTGAAAACTTGAATGCATATGATAAAAATGGGAAGAAGATCGATTATTCTATCAAAGAAATCGACGTTTCAAATGATTATACTTCAAAGATTTCAGGCGATGCAGCTAAAGGTTACGTGATCACTAATACGCACACCCCAGCTAAAACTGAAATTTCTGGAACTAAGACTTGGAACGATAGCAATGACCAAGATGGTAAACGACCAAATTCGATCACGGTTAATTTATTGGCTGATGGTAAAGTTGTTGATAAACAAGTCGTTACTGCAAACACAAATTGGTCATATAAATTTAGTAATTTAGCTAAATATCAAAATGGTAAAGAAATCAAGTACACTATCACCGAAGATCCAGTCAAAAATTATACGACTCAAGTTGATGGCTATAATATTACTAATTCATACACACCAGAAACAGTTGACATTAAGGCAACTAAAAACTGGAATGATAATGACGATCAAGATGGTAAGCGTCCAAGCCAGATCACCGTTAACTTATTAGCTGACGGGCAAAAAGTTGATTCTAAGCAAATCAGCGCCGCTAACGATGGTACTTGGACGGCAGAATTTACTGGTCTGCCTAAATACAAGAATGGTAAAGAGATCAAGTACACCATCACTGAAGATGAAGTCGCAAATTACTCGACTCAAATCGATGGCTATAACATTACTAATTCATACACACCAGAAACAGTTGACATCAAAGCAACTAAAAACTGGGATGATAACGATAATCAAGATGGCAAACGTCCTAGCCAGATCACCGTTAACTTATTAGCTGATGGGCAAAAAGTTGATTCTAAGCAAATCAGCGCCGCTAACGATGGCACCTGGACTGCTGACTTTACTGGTTTACCTAAATACAAGAACGGTCAAGAAATCAAATACACTGTCACCGAAGAAGCAGTTGCAGAATATGAATCAACGATCACTGATTTCAATATTGTTAATAAATATATTCCAAAGACGATCGAATATAAAGTAACTAAAGCATGGGATGACAACAATAACCAAGACGGTAAACGTCCAGACCAAATCACGGTACAACTTTACAAATCCGTGGCTGGCTCTGAACCTGTTGCAGTTCCTGGCAAAACATTAACTTTGACTACTGAAAATAAAGTAGATGACAACACTTGGAGTGCTTCATTTACTGATTTACCACAATTTGAAAAAGGTCAAGAAATTTCCTATAGCGTAAAAGAAGTTGATACACCAGATGGCTACACTTCAAATGTTTCAGGACAGCTTATCACCAACTCTCATACTCCAGAAACCGTTGTGATCTCTGGGACAAAAGTTTGGAATGATAATAACGACCAAGATGGTAAACGAACAACTAGTGTTAAGATCCAAATCTTAAACGGCGATCAAGTAGTTGATGAGATCGAAACATCAAAGGATAAGAACTGGTCCTTTGAATCAAAAGAATTGCCTAAATACGAAAACGGTCAAGAGATCAATTATACCGTCAAAGAAGTCGCTGTTGCTGCTTATGAAACAACGATCACAAAAGATAGTGATGGTAAATATACCTTGACCAATAGTCATACCCCAGAAAAAATCGATTTGACTGGGCAAAAGAGCTGGAATGATAATGACGATCAAGACGGCATGCGTCCAGCATCGATCACGGTGGAATTACTAGCAAATGGTAAAGCTACTGGCAAAACAGCAACTACTTCAGCAGCCCAAAACTGGACATATAGTTTCACTGGGGTCGATCGTTATCAAGATGGTAAAGAGATCGCCTATTCAGTTAAAGAAGTAGACACTCCAGCTGGTTATACTTCACAAGTAGCTGGCTTAAATATTACTAACTCTCACCAACCAGAAACAATTGATGTTTCAGGGACAAAGACTTGGAATGACAACAATGACCAAGATAAGATCCGCCCTACTACAATTACGGTACATTTACTTGCAGACGGTAAAGATACCGGTTTAACAGCTACTGCAAGTGCTGCAACCGACTGGAAATATAGTTTTAAAAACGTCGCTAAATATAATAACGGTAAAAAAGTAACTTACACTGTCGTAGAAGATGAAGTGGCTGGTTATACTGCAACAGTTGATGGCATGAATGTAACAAACACGCATACTCCAACAACTAAAGAAGAAACTCCACCACCTTCACCAAACAACCCGGATAAACCAACAACGCCAAATACACCGGGATCATCCAATAACACACCACCTAAGTCAGACACTCCTGTTCCACCAACAACAACTAGTGTGTTAAAGGAAAACAATGTTCCTACTAAATCAAGTTCTAAGACCACTTCAAATAGCAACTCATTACCTGCTACAAACGGGATCGACGAACCGTTCTATTTGATCATCGGTCTTATCTTAGAACTCCTTGGTTTAAGTGGTGCCGTGTATCTTGTACGAAGAAAGAAAAACTAATTATCTTAAGTAACTCACTTCAATTCATGTTTATCTAATATAAACACCCCTGAGTGGTAACAGAAACTAATTTGTTTACTGTAATTCACTCAGGGGTGTTTTTTAGCATTCAGTTAATTTGGAAAGCTTTTTTTGTAAGATCTCTTTAGCAACTTTAAATTGAGCCAACCCTATTTCATAAGTGATTTCTTGGGTGGAGGTCATTTTTTCGCACCACACTTTATGATCTGATTCTAATTGCTCAATATTTTTTCCAAAGCGGCTAATTCATTTTCTATCCAAGAAGCGATTGTTTGTTCATCTTCATTACTGCCAAAATACATTCTTACTAAAAACTCCGACTCCCGCTTTTCTGGGCTGATTGGCGTTTTTTAATACTCCGCAAAAGCTTTTTTTCCTTTTTCCGTAATGTGATAGACATTTTTATTCGGTTTTCCTTCTTGGATAACAACTTCTTTTTCAACTAAACCTTCGTTAGAAAGTCGGCGTAAAGTCAGATAGATCATACCATAACTTGTTTTATAAAAATGCTTAAAAACCGTTTCAAACACTTCATTTATTTCATACCCTGTTCTACTTTTTTCAATTAGTAACCCTAATATGATATCTTTACCCGTCAAATTATATATTCCGTTCACCAATTTTATTTTCCTGCTCATTATATACGCTTAGCAAATATTGGTAAAATATTTTGAATTGCACTACAGATACTATCAACTAGACTTTTTTCCATAAAAAAACAAATAAAATCATTCCTATACAGCTGTAAAATAAATTTCCACAAAACAGTTTTGTCCAACCAGCACCACTAAACGGAATCAAAAAAACAGGTGCTATTCCTACCCCAAGATATGAAATCAAACCAATGATCGAAAATCCCATATTTCGTTCTGCTAAACTCTCAAAACGCCCAATTCCAACGTAAAACACTTTAAATAAGGCACCATATCCCATACCATAAAGTAATGAAAATAAGTAGATCACAGGTGCCAAAGAAAATAGTAACAACGACAATTGACCTAATAAAATCAATAGCAAAGCAACCAAAACAACTTTAAAGTTATAGCTTATTTTTTCGAAAAACTGCACCATGATATAGCCTGCCCAAAAAAAGAAATAATATATGCAAATCGACAACTTGACTTCTGTAAAATAAATCGGTATGCTCCATAGGAAATTGACGAAAAAAGTAAAGTGAGGAAATAAATTTGAAATTTACTATTTGTAACAACTTTCTTTAAATTTACTAAGGTATCTTCAGATGAGTTATTTTGTTGTTCTTTTATCAATAGAGCTAATAAAAAAATGCCTATTGCTAAAATAAGCCAGATTTCAAAAAGTAATTGAGGGTTTAAATCATACATTTCTTCACCAATTTTAGGCGAAAAAACAGCGGCAAGCGCTACGATCGCATTATAAATCCCTAAATTCATATCTTTGTTTACTTCATCATCACTACTTAATAAAGATAAAATCGCAGGTGGGATCATTCCTATTGCAAGTCCAAAAGCTACTGCACCAAAAAACATAAACAGCAACTTAGTACTACCTAGAAACATCAACAGACATCCAATGCTAAAGATTCCACTTCCAATAACAATCTCTGACCTAGAACTCAAAAAATTTTTCAACAACACCCCTCTAGTTATTAACAATGAACCGATGAAAGCTATCATAACTAAGCTTATGTCCGTTGAAGACTTATTTATCTTAAAAACGATCAGCGACAACAAAACTGTTATCATCGAAAAAATAAAATTCACCAAGAACGATATCATAAATAATTTTTTATTTTCCATTAACCTCTCCACCATCATGAACCTTTATTTTGCTAGTTAAACTACCCTTTTCACAGCACTATAACAAAATATTATATTAACATCAATAATATTAATGTCATTAATATAAAATGACATCATTAAGTCTTAATAACCTAAAAAACTCCCCTTAAAGCTAGTATTACACCTAACTTTAGGAGGAGTTTTTAACTACAATTCAATAGCTTGTTGATTGTCAAATAAATAAAGGTACTTATGGGCGACAGGCTTTTGCAAGATCTGCTCAAGTGCTTTTTGATAGAGTTGCAACTGACCATAATAGCGTTCTTTAATTGCTTCAACATCGCCATTGATGATTTTATCAGTCTTGTAATCAAACAAGACTACTTCATCGTCTTCATTGACATAATATCCATCCATGATCCCGTGAACTAAGATCGGATCAGTCACGGTCTCATCAAGATTGGCAAAGACGTTGCCCGCAGGTAAGACCATAGAAAATGGCAATTCACGGCGCAAGCTCTTTTGGTTAGCCACTACTTGTTTTCCTAATGGCGTTTCATAAAAGCCAAAGACTTGGGCTAAGTCAATTTTATCCGCCACTTCTGGCGTGATCACTTGATCTGCCACTAAGCGTTCCAACAGCTCTTTTAAGCGTTCAAGCGTCGGGGGCGTAGTTAGATCTAATTTTTGTAAGAGTAAGTGGACTGCCGTACCGATCGCTGCTGGACTAACTTTTGTCTCTTGGACCATAAAACGTGGCATGGCAAAGTCACTGGTTTGACGATTTGCCTGTCTGAGTTCAGGTGTGATCTTTGCCATTTGTTCTAAGTCAGGATCATCAAATAAGCGTTTCAACTCAGAAACTGCTTGGTAAGCAGCGGTTTTGGTTGCTCCTTGATACTGATATTTCCCAGCTAAAATTTCATCTATTTTTTGAATCGTTTTTGCACTAAGGTCTTTTTTTAGTTCAATTTGGCGCTCTAACCAAGCAGAAAGATCAAACTTAGGTAAATCTAATTCGGTAACGATATCTATATAACTTAAAAATTCTAGCTCAATTTCAGCATTAGACTCGATCACTAAGTCAGCTAAAGAAGTTTCTAGTTCACAAGCTCGTCTAACCGCGGGATGTCGGGCCACAGCTGGTAAGATCCAGTCTAAAAAGCAGTTAGCATTAGCGCGTACCTCATCGTCTAACAAGGTATTTGGCCCTTTACCTCTGTTTAAAACCTTGAGTGCATCTTCTTTCGTTGGATATCCACCTACAATGATCAGTTTTTCTTGGGCACGCGTCAATGCCACATATAATAGGCGCATTTTTTCAGCTGCGCCTTTCATTTTAGCGGTGTTTTTGGCAATATTTTTTTGTAGCGTCTCATGTTCGATCCGCTTAACTGGATCTAAGTAGGTGAGCGCCAAACCATCTTTTTCACTCAAAAGATACTTTTTATTGAGCGAGCGTTGGTTGAATTTCTTAGTTGCATCAATCAAAAAGACGATCGGAAACTCTAAACCTTTACTCCCGTGGATCGTCATGATATTGACGGTATCCTCACTGGTTTGTAAAGTTGCTTCCGCAAGATCATCATTTTTAGACTGCATTTTTTTAATAAAGCCAATAAATTGAAATAGGCCTTTAAAGCTACTTTTTTCATACATCGCTGCGCGTTCGTAAAGAGCATGTAAATTAGCTTGGCGCTGAGAACCACCTGGCATTCCCCCGACATAATCCAAAAAGCCGGTCTCTTCGTAAATCGCTAAGATCAAATTAGAGAGTTCATCTTTATGCGCTAAATCACGAAAATGCGTTAATTGTTGCATAAAGTGTGTGATTTTTTCGTGCAAAGCTTCTTCAAATGGTTCTTTAAGCTCATCTTTTGAACGGTGATAAAATTTTTCAACCGCTTGATAATAAGCGCCACTCTTGGCGTTGATCCGCAAATAAGCTAATTCATTTTCCTTTAGTCCAACGATCGGGGAACGTAACACCGCTACTAATTCGATATCTTGGTAAGGATTATCGATCAAAGCTAATAAAGCTAACATGATCCGCAATTCAGTCGTTTGAAAATAATTTTGCGATTTTTGAATGTAAAATGGGATCTCACGTTTTTTCAACTCTTCTGATAATAATAAATGGTTAGTGCGTGTTTCCGATAAGATCGCAATGTCTCCATAAGTTACCGGGCGTATTTGCTTTAAATTGCGGTCATAGATCTCATAACCTTGCTCACAAAGCTCTTTGATCCTTTTAGCCACAAGCGCTAGTTGCCCTTCTGTACTGGAATTGACTTCAAAGTCTGGTGCAAGTTCTTCACCTTCATCCCAGCGCATTTTTATGGGTTGCTCTTTGACTTGTTTAGGATCATTTTCTGAGGTGTATAACATGATCTCCGTGGACATTTCTTCCACTATCGGGTGATTTTTTCCTAATCCATAGACTAACTGCGCGCTTTTATCATAGTCCATTTCCCCGATGCGCTTGTCCATGATCTGCGTGAAAATGAAGTTAGTAGTTGCCGTAATATTTTCAGCAGAACGGAAATTTTCAGCTAAAATGATCCGTTCATCGGGATGATCAGCTTTAGCAAACTCATGATATTTATGCAAAAATAGCGTTGGATCAGCTAAACGAAAGGCATAGATCGATTGTTTCACATCTCCGACCATAAACATGTTATCACGCGCTAAAGTCGTTAAGATCGCCTCTTGGAGCTGATTAGTATCTTGATATTCATCGACCATGATCTCTTGGTAACGTTCTTTTAACAATTCACTGACATTAGTATCATCTTTTTGCCGTAAAATCTGTAATGTTAAATGTTCCAGATCACTAAACTCTAAAACATGGCGCCGTCTTTTTTCGCTTTGGTAGCGTTGCATGAACTTAAGTAATACTTCGCCTGCCTTGTTCGTCAGCTTCTCAGCCTTAGAAAAAAGTGTGAGTAGTTCGGCTCTAGTATTGATGAAATATTTATAAAAGAGCTCTTCGACTGTTTCTTTAGCCACGGTTCGTAAAGCTGCTGCTTGATCTTTATAAGGTTTTTGATCTTCTTCAAGTCTTGCGCCTGGGGCACGTTTAAATGTTACTGCTTTTAAAGCTTGTTGTAATTCATCATAGCTGTTAAATGACGCTAAACTATCCTTTAATTCCGTTAACATTTCGGCCTCAGCTACGTATAAAGCTTCCAATTTATCGAGCTTACCATTTTCATTAGGTGCATCTGCCAAGATCGCTAATGCCTGTTTAAGTTGCTCACTTGCCTGATTGAGTTTTTCAGCAACAAAAGGTAAGAAACTCTTTTGGTAAAAAGCACTTTGCTCTAAGTTACCATCTTTAAGCTGATAATTTTTAGCTAGATCCCTGATCCATTGTTTTGGGTCAGGATTAACATTGGCAAAATCAAACAATTCCATGATCAGTTCGGTCAACCCATCATCACTACGATCATTGGAAAAGTTCAACGTCAATTGTTCAAATAGTTCATCTTCTTTACCATAGAGTTCTTCACGCAAATCATCCCAGACACTTTCTCGTAGTAAAATGCGCTCTGTTTCATCCGTTAACAAGCGAAATTCTGGATCTAAGCCCACAACATAGTAATAATTTTTAACGATCCGCAAACAAAAAGCATCGATCGTACTGATATCTGCAATGTTTAATTTTGTTAGCTGTTGTAAATAAAACCGCTTTTTTTCACTATCATCTTCTTGTTGGATCGCTTGTCTGATCGCTGCTTGGATCCGTTCTTTCATTTCACGTGCAGCAGCTTCAGTAAAGGTCAAGATCAACAATTCTTCCACACTGGTATTTGCCTTGATCTTTTCGATCACACGCTCAACTAAAACCCTAGTCTTCCCCGAACCAGCTGAGGCCGCAACTAAAATATTTTTGCCTTCATCATGGATCGCTTGTTCTTGTCCTTTAGTAAAAGTGATCTCAGCCATTTCTTTCCTCTCTTTCTTTAGCCAACAACGCTAAAATATCTTTGACATTTTCCGTTGGCAACCGATAATAATTATTTTCTGGTAACATCGCATCAAACTGCATGATCGCCTCATATGGCGTATAATCTAGCGCCGAACCGTCTTTAAAGAGCGCCGGTGTCAGATCAATTCGGCCATCAAAGATCATATCGGTTGCTTGTTTGATCAATTCTTCATTATGCAACACTAAATCAGATAATTGTTCAGCACTAACAAGTTGTTGGGTACCCTTGTATTCCCCACTTTTATTTTTTCTAAACGGATAGATCAAGGATGGGCCACTTTTTTCTTCGACTTGTTCATCCAGGTTTTCAAGCACATCATTTTCGTTTAATAATAAGCCACTATAGCGATTTTTCTTTAAAAGTTCGCTTTCGTAGTCATTTTTATAAATATCTTTTTGCTTTAAAGTTGGATTATACAAATGCATATACATCGCTCCAGCAGTTTTGATCTCAGCTGCCGTAGTATTTGGCACTAATTTATCCTTATTGTGCAAAAGTGCATCTAGATAGGTCAGCAATTGCAAGGCTAACCCAAAGTAGGCCTTAGCATAATCAAAACTTTTTGCCCCTGACTTATAATCGACCAAGTTTAAATAATGCTTATTTTTGACTACTAATTCATCAATGCGATCGATCTTGCCTCGAACTGTCACTAGTCGCTTCTTAGGGGTGACAAATTCTAACGGCGAAAAGCCTTCATCTTTGCCGACTTGTCCAAATAAAGCTTCAGTCTTGATCGTCTTAACGGGACTAAATTGGCGTTGTTTTTTGATCGCTCTTCCGACTTGCTTAGCTGCGCCATTTAATTGCCGTGCTAAAAAGCGCATCCGATTAGAGCTATCCAAGATTTCAAACTGCGGTAACCCACTAGTCAAAGCGATCGTTTGTTGGAAATAATCATCAAATTCTTTGGACGTCAATTGCTTTAAATCACGTCCTTCACGTAATAACAACTTAAAGAAGGTATCCATTAATGTATGGAAATATTCCCCCGTATCAGCCGCATTCATTTCAAAGATCTCACGTTCCTTTAAGCCTAAGCCATAGCGTAAAAAGTATTCATATGGATTAGCGTAAAAGTCTTCTAAACGTGAGATCGACGTGCTCAATTTCTTACCATATAAGCCAGCCACACTCTTAGCGGAAAGTTGCTCAGGGATATTTTTGTAGTCTAAACTTTGATTTAACCGCTCAAATAACTCCTTGATTTCAGGATCGTGTGCAAATTTTTGAAAGATAAATTGCCACTCTATTGGTAGATCTTCTTGTTCGTTACGCGCTTGGCGTTCGACTTTGATCAACTCACTTAACGTTGTCCGCTTACTTCCAATGTAATCTAATGCTGGCTTAGTCCCATCATTTTTTTGCGCCCGATAAACCGGTAATGCAAAATGTTGCTGGATCCGCTCAACATAAGGAGAACATTTAAATTGTGTATCATCATTGCCCCCTAAAGGATAACTTAAGTAGAGTTTTTCCCTGGGTGCCATAAATGCTAAATAGTTTAAAAACGGTTCATTAGCTAAAACATGCTCCGTATCTTCGCTTAAATAACTGCCTTCACGCAATGTAGGTGTCAACATGGCTTTATCCCGATCGGATAATAAGTCCGCCGAAAGTGTAGCATCTGGCATAACTAGATCAGTCGAACCAAGCAACATCACGACTTTTTTATCAGTCGGTTGGACCATCCCGGTTTCGGAAACAACGACTTGATCTAAAGTTGTCGGAACTTGGCTATAGTTAGCCCCTTCAAAGCCCGCTTGTAGTAAGGCTAAAAAGTCATCGGCAACAAACGGCGTCTCACCTAAGATCTCAACATATTCATCTAAGAGCTCACAAAAGACGCCCCAAACTTGTTCTTCTCGTGTTGATGCATCCACTTCGCCTGCATCTAAAGCCTGTTTACGCCACAGATCCAAACGCGCTAAGACACCATTTTCTAGCAAAAAGTTTAGCAAAACGCTCGCTGCTTCTTGACCAGTTTTAGCTTGTTGCATTTTTTGATAAAATGGAGGCAAGATCTGTTTGACATATTGCCGGATCGAATTGATCTTGACCGTGATCTGGTCTTCATTTTCCGTGCGTACGCCAAAATCGCTTGTCCCAAAGCGATAATAGGTCCAATCTTTGGCTAACCAACCTTTTTTACGATAACCAAATTTCAACACTTGATTTTCGGCTAGATCAAGAGCTTCTCTAAATTTTTCTAGCGACCAAAATTCACGATTTTCTTTTGGGATTAGCAATTCTGTTTTTAATAACCGCATGATGTCTTCATAGCGGTAATTACGTTGCTCTACTAAAAATAAAGCCGTGATCAGTTCCACGAGCGGATGATCGGCCATCTTTTTTTGCAAATCCGTGAAAAATGGGATCTCAAACTGGTTAAACGTTGGACCGATAATGTTTTTATACGTCTCCAAATGTCTGGTCAAAATTAAGAAATCTTGGTATCGATAGCCTTCTAACAAGACCATTTGGCGAATCTTTGTCGCTAAATATCTCACTTCTTCTAACCGATCATCAGCACAGATCACCTTGATATCACCAGCTAACTGCACCGGTGCTGGCAACTGTTTTAATTGGTTGGAGGCGATCCAGTATTTTTCTAATTCGACTAGATCATCACTGACCCGAGTTTGCTTGGCATAGCGATCTAGCCAGACTTTTTGGTGATGTTTTTTAGCCAGTTCAAGCAAACGCAGATAAACATTACTTGAACGGCAAAAGAAAGTATTTAATTCGCCATTTGACGCCACGGGATGATCTAAGATCAATGACACTGTGACTTGTTTAGCCTGGGTAAGCAAAGTTTCGATAACTTGGTATTCTCCGGCGTTAAATTGTGAAAAGCCTGCCAAAATGAAATAACTATGACTCAGATCTGTTTTTGCTAGATATTTAGCCAAATTTTCCAATAAATTAGCATTTCCTAAATACTTACCAGCCGTCATTTTTTCAAATTCGCGATATACCACGCTTAAATCGGTCAATTTAGCGAGTAGATCGCGATCATTTGTTTGGGATAATTTTTCCAAACTGTTAGTCAGATCTTCACTGGTCACTAACCCCAAACTCAATTCCACTAACTGATTAGCTAATTGCGAAATAAACCCTGGCCGAGTTTGTTCACTCCGAAAGATCGTTAACTCATCATTTTTTTCACGTAAGATCTTGTGAACTAACATGTTAGTCCCCGCCGCGGAAAGGCGTGGGATCTGGTAAAGAGGCTCATTTTTCATAAAATACCAAGCCAAACGTGAAAATGACAGTACTTGTAGCTCAGTTGCGGCAAAAAGTTCACGCCCAGACTCGGCTTGCCGCAAGTTGTCTAAAACCGAAACTTCGGTTGCAAATTTGATATGGTTAGGAACCAGATAATAGATCTTAGCTTGCTTGTCGGTCGCTTGGATTTTTTTGATTTCTTCTAAAAGCACCGCATCGTGATCTTTAGCCGCCGTTCCTAAAATAAAACCTAGACTCATTTTAGTTACTGGTCCTGATTTAACAGTGACCTTTTCCTTTCATTGAATTTCTACCTTTCATTTTACAAAGAGTATAACAAAAAAACTACCGCAAACATCTGCGATAGTTTTTGATGGATTAAGCTTAATCTTTATTGTTGAATAATGAATCAACCGAATGATTGTGATAGATCAAAGAGATCGCTTTAGCAAAAATTGGGGCACTTGAAAGTACCTTTAATTTTGCAAATTGTTTGTTTTCAGGGATCTCGATCGTATCAGTGACAACCACTTCTTTATAGGCTGAATCTTGTAATTCTTCAACTGCATTGCCTGAGAAAACAGCATGCGTTGCACAAGCATAGATATCTTTAGCACCGGCTTTAGCTAAAGCAGCTGCAGCATCAGCCATCTTACCACCTGTATCGATCATGTCATCAAAAACGATGCAGTCATGTCCTACGACATCACCAATGATCGCTGAATGTTCGATATCTAAGCGTGTATCATCACGTTTATCGACAATTGCGATCGGTGCTTTTAAAAGATCAGCAAGATTTCTCGCACCTTTAACACTGTTATGATCTGGAGCAACGACAACAACATCTTCACTAATACCCTTAGCTTTAAAATATTCAGCTTGTCCATAGATCGCAAAGAGATGATCGACTGGGATATTAAAGAATCCTTGTAACTGACCAGCATGAAGATCTAAGGTGATCACCCGATCAGCGCCCGCTAAGGTAATGAAATTAGCGAGCAATTTAGCCGTGATCGGTTCACGCGAACGAGCCTTACGATCTGCTCTTGCATACCCATAATAAGGGATGACCGCATTGATCGAACCCGCACTAGAACGCCGTAAAGCATCCATCATGACCATTAATTCCATAAAGTTCTCATTAACTGGATCCGAGATCGATTGAATAATAAAAACATCATCTCCACGAACACTTTCGTTGATATTGATTTGGATCTCGCCATCGCTAAAATGCTTGACTGAAGCATCACACAACTTAATTCCCAATTCAGCTGCGATTTTTTGGGCTAATGCTTGATTGGAGTTTAACGCAAATAATTTAATATTGGCGTTTTCTTGCAATTTTTCCATAACTTCCTCCAGATTTTATCTAATTGCCGTTTTAACTTTAAAGTTGCAATCTAAGCTAAGTATACCACACACGCCCCCTATTTTGTCTTATCCAAATAGTTTTTTTCGGCGTTCAAACTCACAAAAAAGCACCCCGCAAGCGTGCAAGGTGCTAAAACGTTTAAAGTTGAGCTTTGATTTGTTGCACCATAGCTAATTCTTCATTAGTTGGTACTAACATAACTTTGACTTTAGAATTTGACGTCGAAATGATGCCTTCTTTATTAGCTTCATTTAATGTTTCGTCAAGCTCGATCCCTAAGCAAGCTAAGCGATCACAAACATCTTTTCTAAGCCAAGCGTTATTTTCACCGATCCCACCGGCAAAGATCAAGGCATCTGTTCGGCCCAATTGAGCAAAGTAGCTTCCCACGTAGCCAACGATCTTATTTAAATATACATCTAAGGCTAAGCGGCAGCGTTTATCACTTTCATTTGCCTTGATGTCACGCATATCATCTGAATAGCCTGATAAGCCTAAAAGACCAGATTTTTGATTGAATATTTCTAAAACTTCTTCGGCTGATTTATCAAGTTTCTTCATTAAAATGGGCACGATCGAAGGGTCAACGTCCCCGGCACGTGTTCCCATGGTCAAGCCAGTTAATGGTGTAAAGCCCATTGAGCTGTTATAAGCTTTCCCATTTTTGATCGCTGAAACAGAAGAACCACTACCTAAATGTAAAGTGATCAAATTCAAGTCAGCTAACGGTTGGTTTAACAATTCTGCCGTTTTTTCAGCAATATAGGCATGACTGATACCATGTTCGCCATAGCGTCTGATACCATATTTCGTCGTTAATTCATATGGCAAACTAAAGATCGCCGTTTCTTCTGGCATATCAGTGAAAAATTGACTGTCAAAAACGGCATATTGGGGCGTATCTGGCATTACTTGTTGCATCAACTCGATGTATTTTGCTTCCATTGGATTATGTAATGGCGCATGGTCACTTAAAGCCAAGATCTCTTTTAACTTATCTTCATCGATCTTAGTTGCTTTGGTAAATGTTTGTCCCCCAGCAACGACACGATGTCCAACACATTTAATATCAGCTAAGTCTGTGATATTTAACGCAGTGAGCTTTTCAATGATCATTTCAGCTGCTTTTTCGTAGGACAAATTATCTACAGTTTCTTGATAAACGTTATCCCCATATTTGATTTCAAAGTTAGATCCGGGTGCTAACATCCGTTCAACTAACCCTTTAGCAACTACACTTTCGTCTGTAATTTCGAATAATTTCCATTTGACCGATGAACTACCGGCATTCATTAATAAGATTTTAGGCATTTTGTGCACCTCCGATTATTAAGTATAACTTAATTCTCCTTTTTCAAAAACCCACTTTGAGACTAAATAAGTGGTAAATCAGTTCTATTTTTGTTGAAATCCACAATTATTAATCTTTTTGTTACATAAACGTGACAAATTGTAATTTTATCGGAACATGTATGTTATATAAAAAGGATATACTGCTATTGTAG
Source organism: Ligilactobacillus apodemi DSM 16634 = JCM 16172 (assembly GCF_001434405.1). Lineage (GTDB taxonomy): Bacteria > Bacillota > Bacilli > Lactobacillales > Lactobacillaceae > Ligilactobacillus > Ligilactobacillus apodemi. The sequence goes on from NZ_AZFT01000043.1 coordinate 81,991, forward strand.
ACAAATGGAAAGAAAGTAGTATAAAGTAGTATTTAGATATTTTTTAAGGAGAGTTTTATTTATGGAAATGAAGAAAGTCGTTACAGGAGCTGCCGCGTTATCAGGTTTAGCAATTTTTGCCCAAACAGCTAACGCAGATGAAGTTGTCGTACAAGCCGGTGATACAGTTTCTGAATTAGCCCTCAAGTATAACACAACGATCGAAGCTATCCAACAAGCCAACAAATTGCAAAATCCTGACTTGATTTTCGTCGGTCAACGTTTGGAAGTTGGCAGCAACTCAGCTACTGCTTCACAACCGCAACAACAAACTCAAGCAACTCAAAGCCAAGCTCAAGTTGCTCAACCAGCTCAACAACAAACACAACAAGCGCAAACACAAACAACTCAACCTGCGCAACAACAACAATCTCAACAATCTCAACAACAAACACAAAGCACAACTACAACATCTTCAAGTGATGCTGAAGCAAGTGCTAAAGCTTGGATCGCTAACGTTGAATCCGGTGGTTCTTATACCGCTCAAAATGGTCAATACTATGGTAAGTACCAATTAACAAGCTCTTACCTTGGTGGTGACTACTCCCCAGCTAACCAAGAACGTGTAGCTGACAATTATGTTGCTAACCGTTATGGTTCTTGGCAAGCAGCTAAGTCATTCTGGCTTGCAAACGGCTGGTACTAAAATTTAAAAATTGAAGCTAAAGAGACCAAAAAAATTTTTTGGTCTCTTTTTTGCGTGGTTGAGCCAAAACCACAACATCTTGTCATTTATCCCACAAAATATACACTATATCTAGTGAATTTTTTCTAAATTGTGGTATACTGATAGCACAATCATTTTTAAAGGAGATATGCTTTCATGGCTCTAGAATTATACACAAAAGATAACTGTATCCAATGCAAGATGACGAAAAAGTTTTTAATGGAAAACAACATTGAATTTGGCGAACATAACATTTCTAACCATCCCGAATACATCGATTATCTAAAAGAAAAAGGTTTACGTACCGTTCCTGTGTTAGAACAAGATAATGCTCCGATCATTAATGGTTTTCGTCCTGATCTCTTAAAGAAGCTGGCTGTCCAATGAAAATCGTCTACTTCAGCGTCACCGGACAGACCCGACGCTTTATAAAAAAGCTGGGAGCTGAGTTCTCGGCCTATGAGATCGACCCAGTAGATCCTTTTTTTGAACTAAATGAACCTTTTGTTTTGATCATCCCAACTTATGAAGATGAGATCACTTATCCCGTAATCGAATTTTTGAAATTCAAAAATAACGCTGCATTTTTTAAAGGAATTGTCGGCACTGGCAATCGTAATTTTGCAGAGTTATTTATTTTTACGGCTAAAAATATATCAAAAAAATTCAATGTACCTTTAATCTACTCTTTTGAATTCAATGGTACTCCCAAAGATGTACAAAATTTCAAGGAAGCGGTGAATAAACTTGAGTCTTAAAGAGATCGATGTCAACAATGTCACATATTATGATTTAAACAACCGATTAAACATTCCCTTGGATGGTCAAATTCAACTTGACCAAGATAAAGCTGCCCTTACAGCCTTCTTTAAAGAGAATGTCATCCCAAATACCATGACGTTTGCTTCACTTAAAGAACGTTTTGACTACTTACTTACTCATAACTATCTCGAACGAGAATTCTTTGAAAAATACGATTTTGCATTTATTGAAAAACTTTATGAGCAATTAAACGCAGCTAATTTCCGGTTTAAAACATTTATGGCTGCTTACAAATTCTATACCCAATATGCATTAAAGACTGATGACGGACAATTTTATCTCGAAAGTTTTGTCGATCGAGCTGCGATCAATGCCCTTTATTTTGCAGACGGGGATGAACAATTAGCGTTACAATTGGCTGATGAAATCATTCATCAACGCTACCAACCAGCTACCCCTAGCTTTTTAAACGCGGGGCGTGCTCGTCGTGGTGAATTAGTTTCTTGCTTTGTCTTACAAGTAACTGATGACATGAATTCAATTGGTCGTGTGATCAACTCTGCTCTCCAACTCTCACGCATCGGTGGGGGTGTTGGGATCACGTTAAGTAATCTTCGTTCTGCTGGTGCGCCGATCAAAGGAATCAAAGGCGCCGCATCTGGGGTCGTACCCGTAATGAAGCTTTTAGAAGATAGCTTTTCTTATTCCAACCAATTAGGTCAACGCCAAGGTGCTGGGGTGGTTTATCTTAACGTCTTTCACCCTGATATCATTGACTTTTTAGCTTCTAAAAAAGAAAACGCCGACGAAAAGATCCGCGTCAAGACGCTTTCGCTAGGGGTCATCGTACCAGATAAATTTTATGAATTAGCTAAAAACAATGAAGATATGTATCTTTTTGATCCCTATGACGTGGAAAGAAAATACGACACCCCATTTTCTTACGTTGATATCACGGCTGAATATGACAATTTAGTCAATGATCCTGAAATTGCTAAAAAGAAAATCTCGGCTCGCTTATTAGAAGAAGAAATCTCAAAACTACAACAAGAATCTGGTTATCCTTACGTCGTTAACGTCGATGTGGCAAATGCCGCTAATCCGATTGCTGGTAAGATCATTACAAGTAACTTATGTTCTGAGATCTTACAAGTCCAAACACCTTCGATCGTTGATAATAAACAAGAATACGAAACATTAGGAACCGATATCAGCTGTAACCTTGGTTCGACAAACATTGTTAATTTGATGGCTTCCCCTGATTTTGGCCGTTCAGTTGAAGCAATGACCCGCGCTTTGACCTTTGTGACTGACCATTCTGATATTGATGTTGTTCCTTCAGTCCAACATGGCAATCATCAAGCACACACGATCGGTTTAGGTGCAATGGGCTTACATGCCTTTTTAGCTAAAAATCAGCTACATTATGGTTCACCTGAAGCGCTTGAATTTACAAGCATCTATTTCATGTTGCTCAATTACTGGACTTTAGTTGCTTCTAATAAGATCGCTAAAGAACGGCAAACGACTTTTGCTAACTTTGAAAAGAGCGACTATGCTTCAGGTAAGTATTTTGATAAATACTTAACGACTGATTTTTCACCTAAATTGGCTAAAGTTAAAGAACTTTTCCAAGATATCTTTATTCCAACTAAAGCAGACTGGCAAGCTTTAAGTGAAAAGATCAAACAAAATGGTCTTTATCACCAAAACCGTTTAGCCGTAGCGCCAAATGGTTCGATCTCTTATATCAATGACACTACAGCGTCCTTACAACCGATCATCAACCGGATCGAAGAACGCCAAGAACGAAAGATCGGTAAGATCTACTATCCAGCTCCTTACCTTTCCAATGAAACTTTACCGTACTACACTTCAGCTTACGACTTAGATATGCGTAAAGTGATCGATACTTATGCTGCAGCTCAACAACATGTTGACCAAGGGATGAGTCTGACGCTCTTTATGCGCTCTTCGATCCCAGCTGGCTTGTATGAGTGGAAAAACGGGCGCACTGATAAAATGACTACGCGCGATCTCTCGATTTTACGCAATTATGCGCATCATAAACAGATCAAATCGATCTATTACGTCAGGACATTTACTGATACACAAGATGAAGTTGGCGTTAATGAATGTGAAAGCTGCGTCATCTAAGGGGGATACTCATGGAAAACTATAAAGCAATCAACTGGAACAACTTAGAAGATCAAATCGACAAGGCAACTTGGGAAAAATTGACCGAGCAATTTTGGCTCGATACACGGATCCCACTTTCAAACGACTTGGCTGACTGGCGTGAATTTGGTGAAAATGACCGCGATGTCGTCGCTAAAGTCTTTGGTGGCTTGACTCTTTTAGATACTCTGCAATCACAAGATGGGGTCGCTGCTCTCAAACCAGATATCCGCACCCAACAAGAAGAAGCGGTCTTTAACAACATTGAATTTATGGAATCAGTACACGCCAAAAGCTACTCCTCGATTTTTTCAACGTTAAATACACCGAAAGAAATCGAAGAAATCTTTGCCTGGACCGATTCAAATGAGATCTTGCAATACAAAGCTAAAAAGATAAATGAGATCTATCATACTGGGTCACCGTTACAAAAAAAGGTCGCTTCGGTCTTTTTAGAAACATTTCTCTTTTACTCAGGGTTTTACACCCCACTTTATTGGTTAGGTCACAATAAGTTGGCTAACGTGGCTGAGATCATTAAATTGATCTTGCGTGACGAATCAGTTCACGGAACTTACATTGGTTATAAGTTCCAACTAGGCTTTAACGAATTAAGTGAGGAACAACAAGAAGAGTTTAAAGCATGGATGTATGAGCTATTGTATGATCTCTACGAAAATGAAGAAAAATATACTCATCTACTCTACGACCAAGTTGGTTGGACCGATGATGTCTTAGTCTTTTTACGCTACAACGCTAATAAGGCTTTGATGAACTTAGGGATGGATCCACTTTTCCCTGATACTGCTGAAGATGTTAACCCGGTTGTCATGAACGGGATCTCAACTTCAACTTCAAACCACGACTTCTTTTCTCAAGTCGGAAATGGTTACTTACTTGGTAACGTTGAAGCCATGCAAGATAGCGATTATGAATTTTAAATAATGACAAAAGCCCCTTAATTTTTCCAGAAAGTTTAAGGGGCTTTCGTTATGGGGAATTTTCTTACTCTGAAGTAAAAATTTTAGATAATAACGAATTATCGTTGTAAATATACAGAATTTAATAGAATCTTATGTTACTCCAAGATTGATTATAAGACCATATTTAAGCCGTAATTTTCTATTGAAAATAATTTGATACTAACTAAATTTGATATGATATTTTATTTAAAATAAAGGTTTAGACCGACATTTTGTATTTCAATGATAGGTTTTCAGAATAGCATGTAAAATTTAGACAGAGCAACTAAAAAGAGGAGAATAAAATCAAGTTACCTAGAAATTTATTTAATTTGAACAGTACATTATCAATATAATTCAAAAAAGAAAACCATTCGAAATTTGTTTAAATTTTGAATGGTTTTCTTTTATATAGAAGCTAATATCACGTAGTAGTTTCTATCAATTTTTTGGTTCCTAAATTAAGGCACTCAAAAACAGTTATTAATGTATGATGTACTGTATTGAAAACTAATTACACCAAATACCAAAACTACCCTTACGACAGTTGATTCCCCAAGAAGGTGCCACAGCATCTTCTAAAATTTCAAATTGCTTATTTACAGATTTTAAATCCATTTTTTAATGTCTTCTTTTTGATAAGACTTTTTTCTTTATTAACAATATTTTTCATTATTAAGCCCCTTCCAAGTATACATTAATAAACTCTTATAGTATATATCACTTAAAAGTTATTTTTAATAAAGAATTACGGTCGATAAAAATTAAATATCCGCTTTTTTAAAGGAATATTGTCCCCATAACGAAAATAAAATCATATAACAAATTATGATAGATAATGCTAACCACACATTGTAATCGGAAGCCTGAAAAACATTATTTGGCGTTATTGATTTTGTAATATCAATTACAGAATGTTACTCAGAATATATTTTAAGCCATTAGATTTAAAAATCCGCTCACCCTTTATGTAATAAACTACGTCATAAACCGAAGTATCTCTAAAATAAAAAAATGCGATGAATAGGTTTACGGTAAAAATACAGGTTAGTAACAGAACGGTAATTGCAAGCACACTAAGCAATCTACCATAAAAGTACTCATTTCTTGTAACTGGGCTAGTTAATATAAGATTCAGGCGTTTACTTTCAAAATCTTTAGCTATTTCAGCAGCGATAACTATCGGGAAAATAACTATCAGTAACCCCAATCCGCGTAAAGAAAGGACACTACTCAGATAGCCAGTAAAAGTATTTAAAGTTAGTGGTTGAACATCTTTTCTTAAATAGATATTATTTAAAGTATAAATTTTTTCAGAGTGATCTTTTTGTTGTGCTAATTGCATATTTTCAATACTAGGTTCATTTTTCCATTCAGTATGATTCTTTTCAGAAATAGAGGTTATTAAAAATAGAGATATTACAGACATGATCACCAAATAAAACAACCAAACTTTACTTTTAAAGAATCGAAATATCTCTGCTTTAAAGACTTCTTTCATAATTTAATCCCCCAGATAATATTCATGATAGATATGTTCAAGTGACAGTGTTTTCTCTGAAAAGTTAAATATCTCAACGCCTAACTTACGTAATTCATTGAGTAGATCGGTAAATTTATTAATACTGATATCTACTAGCTTATATGTTGCACATTTTTCAGCATACACGACCGTATAACTATATTGTGAGAAAATTTCATATTGCAAGTATTGGAAATATTTATTGATAATCTTTTTAAATAGTTCATATGATTATTAATATTAATTTCATCTATGAGGTTGCTTTCGCTATATGTGTTTATTAATTTATGAACTTTATGTAAATCATGCTCCGTAAAATCAGAAGTACTTAATATATATTCATCACTATGCCCATCTAAATATTAATTGGGCAATTTCATATATGTTTTCCGAAACTTCAAATGACTCAACAGTTTCAGGAAAATATAAAATTTCTTTGGTCCCATCTTTATATAGTTTCATAAGTGTCATCCCCTAAGATTGTTGTTGACCTAATTATATGCTTGGGTCAATGATTTCACAAGCTTTATAAATACTAATTTATTTTATGAAAATAAGTGATAATTAAAAAATTTCAGTGTTTTTATATAGATTTGCTAATAGATCAATAAATAGGTAAAATCTAGCCATAAACTAACAACAGCGCCCATCAAAATGAGATGGGCGCTGTTGTTAGTTATTGTAAAAACTTAGGAATCAAGTAATCACGCCGATTCTTAGGCTTAGTTAGACCGGTGTGCTTTTGATTAACGGTCAAGGTGACCAGTAACATTGTGTCAATTAACGAGCTCCGTTTACGGTAAGCCGTGTATTTCGAACTCCATTTAGTAACATATTTGTTCTTATATGAGCGTAGACCTTGGAAAGCATAAAAACGATCACCATATTCAAAGATGATCCGTGCAACCCTTTCACCAATAAAACTAAAGCGAGATTCACCCACATTTGAAAGAGGTGCCATCCCCATGTCAAAGTACTCATAGCCTTGTTCTTTACCATACTCAAATAAACTGATAAAGATCTTATCCATGATTCCAGATGGTGCGTCTTGGCTATGACGCATTAAATCAATCGACAGTGTCTTTTCGTCCATCGGCATCATCGAAGCAAACGCCACTATCTTACCAGCTTGATCTTTGACCACACAAACTGGCGCTTTTTCAAGATAATCTTTATCAAAGAATCCCAAAGAAAAGCCTTTTTCGTTTTGTTTGCCTAACCAACTATCAGAAACCTGCTTTAACTCTGCCATCACGGCATCACTATATGGTGGTGTGATAAAAGAAAAATCATAGCCTTCGCGCTCAAATTTATTCATTAAAGCACGTTGCGCCCGGCGCTTCTTACCTTGCAAGGTAAAATCGCTTAGTTTGATCAAGCCTTCTTCCCCCGTCTTAATGAAGTCAAAGCCATATTCATGCAAGAGCATCGTAAAGTCTTCATTTATCTCATAGAAGACAAGTTGATAGTCATAATTATCGGCATCATCCATAAAGGCTTGAACCGCAGCTTGGAAATATGTTTCGTCTCCGACTGGTTCACCCATGATAATCAATTTATTTGTCTTGATCCGATACATGAAAAAGACCTTATCTTCTCCATCTTGGCTGTAAAAATAGATATTTTTATCTTGTAAAAAGGCTAAGTGACTTACTTCATTGCCACCAAATTTTTCGATCACATTTTTAACCCGTTCTGCCGAAAAATCCCAATTTGCCAACAGATCATTGCCACCACAAAGATAATTATTAATCAGTAACAATACTAATGCGGCGATCAATAACCCGATAAAGCCAGAAAACCAAATGCTTTGTGCGGGAAATAATAAGATCGAAGGAATCCGGTGATGATGAATATAACCCGGGGAATTTATCACCCCAACAATGGCATACAAGAAAAATGTCCCCACAAAAATCGAGCCATCAACGATTCTTTGCGTGATCGAATAACGTAATTGTTTACGATATAACTCTTTACGTGATAAGATGACCATCACTAAAACGACCCCTAAAAAGAGCGCTAAAGTTGGGGTGTACACGCGCCAAAGCGTATTGCCGATTCCGACAAGTAAAATTACCAACGTTGGCCAATAAGCTTTTTTCACCTTGGCTTGAATCCCTCGTGCCATCCCTAATAACAGAAAGGCAAAAACAATATCTGTCATTTGATTAATAAACAAAAAGGTATATGGATACAAGTTAGCCAAAACCGAATTAGAATACGCCCAATTTGGAACCGCTGCTTCTAACAAGAGTAAGATCCCAGAAGTATATAGGAATAATGTTACTAAAAAATGGGCCGTTTTTTGAAGTAACATTCGAGGAACACCATTTAATTTTTGATTGAATTGCGCCCCCATATAGTGACTAAATAAGCCCACTCCGATTCCAAAAGGAACGATATAGTAAAATAACCGGAAAAATAGCAACCATACAACAGCTGTTTCGGTGCTGACGCCAAAAGGTAGCAAACCAAGCATCATAAAGACATCAAATGATCCTAGACCACCAGGCACCATTGATACGATCCCTAAAACTGATCCCGTAAAATATAGCGCTAAAACTGCTGCATAATTAGTATGTATCCCTAAAATTTTGCCGATCAATAAGAAAAAGGCTGCGGCAAAGCCCCATTCAAGTAACGAACCTAAAACTAAGATTATTTCTCGACGCAGTGTTAGGTCCTTGAAAAAATCGCCACGTTTTATTTTAGTCGTCAAAAATATGATCGGAAAATACAAGCCACCACCGACTAACCAGATCCAATAACGTCGTAAATGAATACCTAAGTCAAGGCCATAGATCAACCCTAACGAGACCCAACAATAAATTGAAAGTCCAGCCAATAAAAAGAGTGCTATTTTGGAAAGTGCATAAACGACCTGCTTTTTACTAGCATTTTTATGATAAAAGTCGGCTCGTAAAGCAGCCCCTAAAAAACCACCAAACCCGGCAATATTTGTGGCAGTATTGGTGATCCAGCCACTGCGCACAATATACCAAGTACTGTATTTATCTGGTAAAAATTTTACGATCGAAAAATCATAGATCAACATCGGGCAAACTGCGATCACCCCAAAAATTAGCATAGTTAAAGTGCTTAATAGGGACTGATCAGATAAGCCTGCACCAACTTGATACCAGTCGATCTCTCTAAAAATTCGACTAACTTCAACGGTTACAAAGATCACGACTGAAAGCACAAAAATTAATTTAATAATAGTCGCTCTTTTTTCAACGAAGCTTTTTATCTGTTCAAAGATTTGCTTCATTTTGCGAAACCCTCCTCTAAATTCATACTTTTTAATTATACCATAGAAGCTTGATTTCCTGGGTTTTCGATCATTTTCGCGCCATTTACTAAAAAAATCGGTCAAATGACCGATTTTTTGTTAAGCTTGCCAATTTTCAAGTGGTCCTAACGGAATTATTGGGTGGTAATTATGAACCTTGATCTGTTCAAAATTAACCGTTTCAGCCACCGTTTTTGTCTGATAGAGTCGCCGTGCATATGCCCATAAATGAGGATAATCTACTAAGCGACGTAAATTGCAGTGGTCGCGCTCATAATAAACAATATCAAATCTAACAAGTGTCGGTAACAAGCGCCAGTCACTCTCGACAGGAATATCATCTGTCAACAAATATTTCTGCTTACTTAACCGTGACTCTAACTCGTCTAAGACCGAAAATACATTTTTAACAGCCGTTTCATACGTGGCTTGTGTTTGTGTTTTAGCACTACTTACTTTACTAAGCTGTCCAATCAGTGATTTATCCAAATAGGCATTTAATTCATCGATCTGTGGACGTAAAGCTTCTGGATAATAGTCGACTTGATCACCCGTTAGCTCATCAAAAGCCGTTTCTAACATACGCATAATATCCGCCGATTCATTATTAACGATCTGGTTGGTTTCTTTATCCCATAGAACAGGAACACTTGCGACCCCAGTATAATCCGGTTTTGCTTTTACATAAACACCAGCAATATGTCTTGCATCTAAGACTGGATCAGCTCCAGCAGAAAATTTCCAACCATCATCGCCTTTGATCGGGTCAGTAACTGAAAGCCCAATGTAGTCTTGCAAACCTTTCAGACTCCACATGATCAAAGCGCGACTAGCCCAGGGACAAGCATATGAAACATAAAGCTGATAGCGTCCCTTTTGAGCTTTAAAACCGCCTTTTCCCGTTGGCCCCGCCGAACCATCAGGTGTGACCCAGTTACGAAAAGATCCATCAGCCTTGATTCCTTCATTTTTCAAAGCGGCTAACGTTTTATCTTGCCATTTTCCTTTTACTAAGATCCCCATTTTTTCATCGCCCTTTCTTTTGCAAAGCATACTATACTTAGATTATACAATGAACTTTTAGTAAGCTAAGCACACATTGCTCATGAAAATAAAAAAAGAGCGTGCCTCGAAATGAGACACGCTCTTTAAGAATTAAACTGAAATCAAATCAGCCGAGAAACTCTTATTTAAGAGTAACTTTAGCGCCAACTTCTTCAAGTTTAGCTTGGATTTCTTCAGCTTCTTCTTTAGCAACGCCTTCTTTGATAACGGAAGGAGCGCCATCAACTAAGCCCTTAGCATCTTTCAAGCCAAGACCTGTGATATCCTTAACAGCTTTGATAACTTTAACCTTGCCAGCACCTGCGTCTGTCAATTCAACATCAAATTCGCTCTTTTCTTCTGCAGCGCCTGCAGCTGCACCTGCAGCTGCAACTGGAGCAGCAGCAGAAACACCGAATTCTTCTTCGATAGCTTTTACTAAGTCGTTTAATTCAAGAATGCTAGCTTCTTTTAAGTCAGCAATGATCTTTTCTGTATCTAAGGCCATTTTAAAATCCTCCATTTTATAGGTAATATTTATATATATATTTATGCGATCAAGACGCGCGCATTAAGCTGCATCGTCTTCTTTGCTGTCGGCAACTGCCTTGACAGCGTATGCGAAGTTGCGAACTGGTGCTTGCAATACGGAAAGCAACATAGAAAGCATACCTTCGCGGTTTGGTAATTTTGCAAGAGCGTGGATTTCTTCCAAGGTAACAACCTTGCCTTCAATCATACCACCCTTGATTTCCAAAGCTTCATGATCTTCTGCGAATTTAGATAAGATACGAGCTGGAGCTGTAACATCTTCATCAGCAAAAGCAACAGCAGTAGGACCTGAGAATGTATCATCAAGACCTTCATAACCTGCTTTATCAGCAGCACGCTTCAAGTATGTGTTCTTGATAACACGCATTTCAACGCCTGCTTCACGTAATTCTTTACGTAAGTTAGTAACTTCTTCAACCGTTAAACCACGGTAGTCAACTACGACAACAGAACTTGCCTTTTCAAATTTTTCAACAACTTCTTCAACGATCGCAGCTTTCTTAGCGATAATTTCTTTACTCAATTGATTCACCTCCTAGTCGTTGTGTCGAAACTTTTTTAAAATAAAAAAGCTCCATGTCCACCAAGACACAGAGAGAATAACCGTACATTACTCCTCGGCAGGATATTAAGGCTTGCGCCACCTGAGTCTTAGGTAGAATCATATATTGACCTTTAGTATATTATCACGCAATAGGTCGTGCGTCAAGTAAATTTGCAAAATAAATTTCGAAACTACTTTTAGCCGAAAAATCGTTACTTACAATTACAATGCTTACTTGACCTTTTGGTAGTCCCCAGCATTTAGACAAATTACTGCTTCACCTGTTTTTCAATTCTCTAGTACCAGTAGAACTATTTTTTCTCAAACCCTTTTGCGTATGAGAATTTATAACCTGTATCTTTATTTATGCTATCCTTAAATCCAATTTCTTGAAAATTAGGGATAAATACATGGAAGTCTTTAAAATCAGTAGTTTTATCAAGTGAAATTGCTTTAATTCTGTTGCCCATAGGAACCACATCATTTTCATTTCTAAAAATCGCCTCAACTTCATAATAAATTTTAGCGGTGTCTGATTTTTTTAAATAGTTGCTAACTTTATCTTCAAAATAGAGCTGACCATGATCATTTTTTTATTACAATTTGCACGCTTAAATTGAGTATAAATATTATATTTATTTTTTGTTCCTTTTTTCTCTTTTGTAAATTGTACTGGGACGTGTGGAATACAATCAAAAAAATCATAGGCTAGCAGATGTCCCTTATGAATAATATCATTTCCGATATTAATATCTTTATTCTTCGTAACCTTAACAGGGTATCTTTTATTTTCTATACACTTTTTAGTACTACAAGAAATTGTATTGTGTGAAATTAACCTAGTACTAGGATTTACTAAAGTTACTTTCCAACCCAAATTTTTTCCTTCTGGTGAATCCAATTCTTCATTAAATTTCAAATTTTCTATAAAATTTCTATCTGAGTCTAGCAACAACTTATTTTCCATACCCAATTCAAAATATCTACCTTTAGAGATATATTCAATTGTTTTTATATCATCTTTTTCAAATAATCTACAAAAATCTTCACTCTCAAACTTACCATCACTAATTTCTGCTAGGATCTCACTGACATCTTTTCCAAAACCTATACACTTGATCTCATTTTCCATAGTAATTCCCCTTTTTATTATTCCAAATCTTCTGTTTTATAAGTGTTATAGCCTTCATAGTAATACGAAACATCAATTCCCTTGAAAAAACTTTCCTTACTCAGATCATCCGTCAAATTATTTTGTAAAAGATATTTAAGTTCACCAGTCGAAATAGGACTGCGCTTCATCGCATTTAAGTATTCAGTTTTATCGATCTTATTCCAGTCTACGATCTTACCTAATTTAGCTCGTAACAGATTATCTAGCCACAAGCGCGTACTACGCCCGTTTCCTTCACGAAAAGGATGCGCAATATTCATATCAGCATACTTATCAATGATTTCATCAAAATTTTCTTGCGGTAACTTATCAATATACTCCAATGACTGAACTAAAAACATCCGCGGGGCAAAAGCAAAATCATCTTTCGCAAGATTAACATCTCTGATCTTTCCCGCAAAGTGATAAATATCTTGAAATAAGTACTGATGAATTGCCGCCAATTCCTTAAAGGTCCCTACTTCAAACTCGAAAAGTTTTCCCGTCTCGATCAACTGTTTAGCTCGCTTTTTAGTCAGCAATTCTTCTTTTAGCTTAAGTTCTGCTTGATTTTTGATGCCCAGTTTATTCTCTAGTACCATATTGATCTTCTCTATTCTTCCTTGCCCTAGGTTGTTAGATATCAGCCAATTTCATCAAAGCTTCAGTCGTAACTCTTGAAACATTTACATTATTTTCCACGGCCCAGTCATTCAAATAATCCGGAATAGTAATATTTTTCCTGACTGTTTTTGAATGCCTTTTTAACCATTGTGACATATTTACAGATACAAAAATAACTCGCTCATTTTGTTTTAAAGACCAATCAGTTGGATCTTGGGGAGTCGGGTAATCTTCACCTGCAATCATCGTTGCAATCGCATCTTCAGCCCAATAAGCAACTTCTGATAAAGTTTCCCCCTGTGTCACCATCCCTGGAATATTAGGAGATGTAGCAACAAAATAATGTCCATCATCATTATATTCACTAACAATAATCGGATATACTAATCTTTTATTTTTCATACTTAATTGAGAAATAACGATAAACCCAAGATTCTATCACTTAAGTCCAGCTTGTTTTAAAATGGCTTCTTGTGTTCCTTTTTTCAGCTCTTTGGCGAGCACTGGAACTTCAGTCATTCTTCCATCTGGATGAGCAAAGCGTCTATGCCCACCTGTTTTGGAAATTTCGATAAAACCAGCTTGTTTTAATTTTCGAATCATTTTTTCAGGTTTCATCGTCATTCTCAATCCACCTCCTCATTTTTATACTTATATAATACACATCAAATATCATAAAAACAAATAAGTTGCCCTAATTTAGCAACAAAAAAAGCCGTGGTCAATTGACCACAGCTTTTAAGCGGTAAACTTATTCTTATAATGAGTTTACGTCAAGTGTAACACTTGGTCCAAATGTTGATGCCAAGGAAACATGCTTGATGTATGTTCCTTTAACAGCAGCTGGACGTAATTTAGCAATTGTATCGTAGATTGCTTGGAAGTTGCCAACTAAAGCAGCTTCGTCAAATGATACTTTACCAACTGGCACGTGTACGTTACCGTCACGGTCTGTACGGTATGTTACTTGACCGCTCTTAGCGTCAGAAACAGCTTTAGCAACGTCCATTGTAACTGTACCAGTCTTAGGGTTTGGCATTAAGCCTTTAGGTCCAAGAACACGACCTAAACGACCAACTTGTGCCATCATATCTGGTGTTGCGATTGCAACGTCAAAGTCCAACCAGCCATCTTGGATACGTGCAACTAAGTCATCGTCACCGACAACGTCTGCACCTGCATCCTTAGCTTCTTGAGCCTTTGCACCTTTAGCAAATACAACAACTGTTTGTTCTTTACCTGTACCGTTTGGTAAAACTAAAGCACCACGTAATTGTTGGTCTGCTTGTTTTGTATCTAAGTTTAAGTTAAATGCTACTTCAACAGTTGCATCAAAGTTAGCAAAGTCGATTTCTTTAACTAAAGCAACAGCTTCGTTAGCTGTATATGCTTTGTCTGCTTCAACTTTTTTAGCAGCTTCTAAATATTTCTTGCTTTTCTTTTTAGCCATTAGTGAGTTCCTCCTTGCAAAATGTGGTCTATCGGATATACCTCCCACTTGACAGATCTGCTTTCACAGAAGTGTCCGTCTGAGAAGCATGGCCGTAGAAATTAGTCTTCTACAACAAAGCCCATGCTTCGTGCAGTACCTTCAATCATGCGCATAGCAGCTTCTACGTCTGCAGCGTTTAGATCTTGCATTTTTGATTCAGCGATTTCCTTAACTTGTGCTTTTGTGACTGTAGCAACTTTGTTTGTGTTAGGTTCGCCGGAGCCTTTTTCTACACCAGCAGCTTTCTTAAGTAAAACTGCAGCAGGCGGTGTCTTTGTAACGAAATCGAATGAACGATCTTCGTAAACACTGATAACAACTGGGATGATCATACCAGCTTGGTCAGCTGTACGAGCGTTGAATTCCTTTGTGAATCCCATGATGTTGATACCTGCTTGACCTAAAGCAGGACCTACTGGTGGAGCTGGAGTTGCTTTACCAGCAGGAATTTGTAATTTAACAACGTTGATTACGTTTTTTGCCACGGGTCATTCCTCCTTATTCCGTGTGTGGTACGGATGGTCAGCATATTTGACCTCCCACGTTAATATGCTAAAAGCATACTTATAAAATATAACACGCTTTTTTGTAAAAAACAATATCTTACCTAATTTTTTTCAAAGGCTCGTTTAGCTTGCTTACCAAATAAAAACAAACCAATTGCGCGATCAACTTCTTTATTTTCATGTAGCATCGAATGTGAGGCGTGTTTGGCAGTCACAACTAACTCATAATACGTCTGTGTTCCTAATAAGTAACGCAAGCTTAACGCCGAATCAACTGAGACTGAACCATCTGAAGCCGTTCCGTTTTTTAAATCCCCTGCAATATTTAAAAAGGCTGTTTCGGGTGAAATAAAGTACCGATGACGTTTGATATTTTTAAAAAGCGGGGTCATATCAAGGGGACCATACTTAGTTAACGGCCGATATTCGATCTCTTTACCATCGCGCCCAACTTCTTGATCATTAAACGGTACACCTAAAGTCACAACTTTATCAACATGGGACACTTGATTTGAACTACCATACTTACTCAAGTAGTTCAAAACACTGACTCCTCCCATTGAATGGGCGATCACATTGACGTGTTCGATACTGTGATGATTTTTCAGACAGTTCATCAAGCGCCACAGCCAATTAGTTTGATGCATGACCGACATGCGATTACTATCAAATAAAACTTGGATCAAAGCGCCTGGGACTGCGGGATCACCCCTGATCGCTAATGTTCCATCGGCTTTGATCGTGATCACTGCGCTTTTTTGGCCCCAGCCATAACTTTCAAAGCGCTTGATCATTAAGCCCGCTGATAGACGCGTCCCCGCATAGCCGTGAATAAACACCGTTGGAACTTGATTTTTTATCGTCAGTTCATTGTTTTTAGCGCTTGGTTGTGCTAATTTATGCCATGCTAATGCGCCAATTATGCCACCTGTGGTTAGCAGACCTAAGTTAATTTTTTTTAGCACTTATTTCACCTCATTTAAAAAAAGAACCACAGCGATTGCTGTAGCCCCTTTACTTAAATTAAACTAGTCGTTTTACTTGATCAAAGTTCAATTCCGCCATTGTTTCACGGCCAAACATATCGATCAAGACGCGAACTTTCATCTTTTCAGCGTCGATCTCTGTGATCTTACCGACCATGTCAGCAAAAGCACCTTCTGTGATCGTTACTGCATCCCCAACTTCAGCATCAAAATCAGCTTGTTGTTGTTCGTTTGCTTCAAGTTGATCCAAGATATGTTGGATTTCTTCGTCAAGTAATGGAGCTGGTTTACTACCGGCACCGTGTGAACCAACAAATCCAGTTACACCTGGCGTGTTACGCACAACATACCATGATTGGTCTGTCATGACCATTTCCACTAAAACATAACCCGGGAAAGTTTTTAGTGTTTCCACTTTTTCCTTACCTGTCTTAGTCTTTTCAACCTTTTCTTCTTCTGGTACAACAACTCTAAAGATGTAATCTTCCATCCCCATTGATTGTGCCCGGGATTCTAAGTTCGTCTTAACTTTGTTTTCATAACCAGCATATGTGTGCAACACATACCATTTTTTTTCAAATGAATCAGCCATTAGATAAATCTCCTTTATATTAAAATTCTAAACATTAACTGCAAAATAAAAAAACTCCGACGGACGCGAAGCTTTTACTCAAGACAATTGTAACAAAAAAAGACTGGCAAGACCAGTCTTTTAAGTGATACTAGACCAATAAATTGATCAACGCTTGGGCAGCGTAGTCAACTACACCAAAGAAGGCGGCAAAAGCCAATGACAAAACAACCACGGTGGTCGTATCTCGTCTTGTTTCTTTGGCAGTTAACCAAGTCGTATCTTTCATTGTTTGAATGACACTCTTAATAAATTTCATTATTTTGACCCCCACAAACTACTTGGTTTCACGATGAATCGTATGCTTGCCACAGTATTTACAAAACTTTTTAACTTCTAAACGTTCTGCACGATTAACGTTTTCAGCGATCGAATAGTTTCTTGAACCACATTCTGAGCAAGCTAAGGCTACTTTCTTCTTAGACATTGAGCGTTTTATGCTGTATTCAATGTGTCTCCTAGAAAAATACAGCCGTTCCCTTCTAACAAAAATTTACTTAATAATCATATCAGCGACACATTTCTCTAACTGACATCTTTAACGTAAAATTCACACTATATCAGTACAACTTTATCAGTAATAGCTATAACTGTCAAATTACTCGAAGTATTTCATATTTGCCTTAGTGGCTGATTTAGTTGAAACTAATTCGGCTTGAATAATGGTCCGATCAACTTCACCAGCTTCACCTGAAGCACAGGTAACTAAAGTCAACAACTTCTTCCCGGGAACATCATAGATATACTGAACTTCACTCTTATTGACCACGGTTTTTAACGTTGTTTTATAAACATAAACCTTTTTCCCATCAGTCAAATAGATCTTGTCCCCTAGTTTAGCTTTAGCTAAGGGCCCAAACAACAAACTTTCATCGCTCATATGATGTCCGGCTAAGGCATAGTTTCCTTCAGCCCCCATTTTTTGATCTTCTTTCATCGTTCCAGCCCCACGGACTAGATCTTCATTATTAAGTCCCGCAAAGATCGGCAACTTCAGCCCGACACTTGGAATCGCGATTTTACCAATTGCATCCGATTTTTCACCGGTCGCCGCACTCACAACCAGCTGGTTGTCAACAGCTGTGATCTTCTTAAAGTCATAGTTGGCTTTTTTCGAGCTCGAACTTGAGCTCACAATCTTGCTGCTGACCGCCGAATTGGTCATTTGATTTACAAGGGCATTTTTGATCTGTCGGTTAAAGATCAACGCCAAGCCCACCACCAAAAGCACGACTACTAAAAAATATTTTAGAAACTTTTTCATTATTTTTCCCCTTATTATTTAAAGTTAAAATTTCCGCTTAATATAAAATGGTGCGTATTCTTTTTTCGTCACTTGTCCAACAACTTCTTCGGTCGAACCGATCAATAACCTTTGATCATCAGGCAACAGTGAGGTTGCACTTTCAGCAATTTCGACTACTGTTTCTTGCTTTTCAGTCGCTGATGTCTCGGCACTATATTCCAAGATCAACATATATTCGTAGTCACTAGCTGTGGTTAGTTTGATCCCCACTAACCACGCGCTTGTGATTTCAGGTTTTTGCTTGACCAGTCGGCGAATATGATTTTCTAATTCCAGTGTCTTATCAGTATCGAGCCGTTTTAACTTAAATTGTTTTGCTTGTTGCAATAAATTATTCACTTGGAAAATATTTTGAGCTGGGATCTTAACATTACGTGTTTGCTCATCTAATAAGACCCCCATTGCATCTGCAGCTTTTAATTCTTGAGTGATCCGTTCTAAGCCTAATGATACCGTGCTCAATTCAGAACTAGTTAGTAACTGCTCTGGCTTAGCGGTATAAGCTTGAAGATATTTTCCTTGTTCAGTCTCTTTTAAAACCGGCATCCCATATTTTAATAGGATAAATAATTTACTTTTTCCTAAAGCAATATAAAATTCCAAGGCTTTTTGTTGATCGTTTATATCAGTCAAAAAAGCATCGAGTGTTGTTAAAAGTTCTGAAGTAGTTGTCTTACTCATCCTTTTTCCTCCTCTACTAAATTTGCATGTTTTACCGCTTCGATCACAAAGTTATTTGGTTGATTAAAGTATGGATAAAAGAAGAAATCCGAAACTTGTAATTCTTCGATCGTCACTTCTTTTTGGATCGCCAACGAAAGCATGTGTAATACGCCTGATTGATCAGATTTTGAAACAATTTGAGCCCCAATGATTCGATGATTGTCTTGGTGATAAACTAGACGTAATTTTATCTTATTATTTTCTAACATGAATTCTGGGCGTTGCCATTCTTCATAGTCAACATAACTACATGGAACACCATAGCGTTCAGCTTGTGCTACCGTGATCCCCGCTGAAAAGAAATTAGTATCGTACACTCTAACCGCATTTGCCAATTGAGTCCCATTTGAGACTACTGGTTCACCAGCAATATTTTTAGCTGCGATATAAGCACCACGCATCGCATCGGAAACAGAAAAGTTTACCACTAATTCTTTTAAAATATTTGAGTACGACGTTGAACAATCACCAACCGCATAAACATCTGGATCAGATGTTTGTTGATGTTCATTTACGATATAGGCACCGTTAGTATATAACTCCAGGTGAAATCTCCCTAAAGTTGTATTGGGCAAAAAGCCCATTGTTAAGATCACCATGTCAACGGCGTGCTTACCATGATCGGTGATGATTTGAGAAATTTGTCCTTCCTTGCCTACATAAGATTGAACCTCTTCATTTAAGTTCACATTTATTCCGTGCTCAACTAATTTCTTACCGACGATTTCGCCAAATACATCGTCATAGTGTGATGACATTAATTGCGAATTGGAATCGAAAATAGTGATATTTTTATTGCGTTTCTTGATTGCTGCAGCTATTTCAACCCCAATATATCCTCCACCAATGATCGCAATATTTTTGATCGCATCTGATTCCACTCTTTTTTTGACTTCAAGCGCATCTTCAATATCTTTGATCCGATAGATACCTTGTAATTCATTACCTGAGACGCCCAGACTAACTTGTGAAGCCCCAGTTGCCAAAACTAATTTATCATAAGAAACACGGTGTGACCCCTTACTATCCCGAAAAATAACCTTTTTATTTCTAAAATCGATCGACTCGACGTTTGTATCTGTATACAATGCTGAAACTTCTTGTCGCAAGCTTTCATTATCGGTATAGAAAAATTTTTTATATGAATTGATCGTATTTTCCAATAAAAACGGCGTGCCACAATTGAGATAACCCAAATTACTTCCCTTGTCGATCATTACTATTTCAAAATCTTTGCCGCTTTTATTCAGATTACGTGCCACGGCTATTCCTGAATGATTTGCCCCGATGATAACAATTCTTTCTTTCGCCATCTCCTGCCTGCTCCTTTCCTTCCCTAAACAACTTTAATTATCCTTTTATCTTATTACGTCACAAATTCCTATGTGCCCCTATGATAAAGTAACCCCTATAAAATTTAGTAATTACTACCATACATAAATCATTATACTAAATAACCTTATCTGCTACTAGCATGTTGATACTAAAAAATATTGTACAAAACAAAAAAAGAAGAGTTTTTCAACTCCTCTTTAATTTTATTTATTTAAAATTTATTGTTTCTTTTTTGTCTTTGTAAAACTTGCCAAGCCAAACAAACTAGCGAGCATTGTTATGCCAAGCATTACCAAATTATGTTCATTTGAATCACCCATTTGTGGTAACACAGTTTCAGGTTGAGCTTTTGTTACTTGTGGCGCTGCTGAACTTTTTGCGACACTTGCTTGTTGTGGTTGTGAAACTTCAGTCACACTTGTTAGTTGTGGTTGAGCTGGTTGAACTGATTGTTCGCTTACTGGCTCAGAAACCTTCTTGTACACAACAGGGGTATCAACTGTCGCATCATTTGGTAAGACGCTTGGTATATCAGTAGTATAGCCCGGTACATCTGGTGTATCTGTTACGACCACTTTAGTTGGATCGTTAGGATCGTTCTTGTATTGTGGTGTGTTTGCACCTGAAATCTTATTACCATTTTCATCTACCGGAACGATCACACCAATTGGGCTATAAGTTACTGTCGTTTCAAGATCTTGTTGCTGTGTTGCTTGTCCTAAAACAACAGCTTTATCTGCTACATAATCTTCAATAACCGGAACTTTTACATCAGTGTAACTATCCTTATCGGCAAGCCATGTTTCGTTAGAATTCAAGACTTCCCCTGTCACTTTATCAATGATCAAGGTACGTGTCCAGGTTGATGTTTGCACATCATCTTCCCGCAACTTATTGCCGTTTTTATCTACAAAGTGAACCGTTGAAGTATATTCTTTCGAATATTCATCTGTTGCCGGCCATTTTGGTCCATCAGGGTCGTTAGGATTGATTGGTGTTCCTGGTTCATGTGGGTTATTTGGGCCTACTGGAACAGTCGCATGTTCTAATCTGACATAATAAACTTGGTCAGTATTATCATCGGAATCAAAGACGGGATCATTTGCCTCACTAAAGCCATCTTCCACTACTACATATCCTTTATTTACTAAATTTTCAATGCGATCCTTAGTTGAATAATCGATCGTAGTTCCTGGCATACCAGTTACAGAATCCATTTCTAAGGTTGCACCAGTTGTAGTATCAATATAAATAATTTTAGCCGTTTGTTCATTTTGAACAGGGACGTAAACAACAGGTGTATCTTTCCCTGGATTTTCAGGAGTTACACTTGGTACTTCTGGTGTGTACCCTGGAATGTCTGGCACATCAGTTTTACCACCCTTAGTTGGGTCAGTTGGGTCATTATTATATTGTGGTTGTGATACATTTGGAATTTCATTTCCATTTGGATCAACCGGAACAACTTTACCTAATGTTTTATAAACGACTGTGTCTTCTAAATCAGCTTGGACAGCATCTTTAGCCGCAACTTGACTCTTATCAGCATAGTAACCGTCTTTGACTGCTACGTTGACTACATCATATTGCGCTTTATCACTTTGCCAGCTAGCATCAGTATTCTTGATCTCACCAGTTACGGTATCAATGATCAATGTCCGGGTCCAAGTTGATGTTTGCACATTATCATCAAAGACCTTGTTGCCATTTTCATCCACAAAATGAACTGTCGAAGTATATTCTTTTGAATATTCATCTGTTGCTGGCCATTTTGGTCCATCAGGATCGTTAGGATTTACTGGCGTACCTGGTTCATGTGGGTTATTTGGTCCCACAGGAGCTTCACCATGTTTTACGATCACAGTAAAGACTTGATCAGTATTTTGATCATCATCAAAGGTTGCATCGGCTGGGAAACCATCACTTACCAAAACGTAACCCTTGTTCAATAATTCTTCAAGTTCAGTTGCTGTTGAATAATTGATCTTTTCATTAGAGCTGCCAGTAACAGTATCCGATTTGATCACACTGTAGTTACTATCTTGATCGATATAGTTGATAATAGCTTTTTGTGAATTTGCTTGGTAAACAACTTCAGTATCCTTTGTTGGATCGTTTGGTGTGACAGTTGGTGTTTCTGGTGTCTTACCAGGAATTTCTGGTACTGGTTCGTTTGGCACGACTTTCGTTGGATCATCTGGATCGTTCTTGTAATCCGGTGTTGGTACATCTGGAATCTTGTTGCCATCTGGATCAACCGGCACGATCTTACCAACTGCAGTATAGGTAACCGTCTTTTCAATGTTATCTTGCGTTACTGCTGTGCTTGGTACACTTGCTTGGTCAGCCACATAGCCATTAACAACTGGTGTTTTGACTTCATCGTAGTTGTCCTTGCTTGGGGTCCAATCAGTTG
>NZ_AZFT01000044.1 GCF_001434405.1 Ligilactobacillus apodemi DSM 16634 = JCM 16172
ACAGCTAAAGATGTAGCTGATATGGCAAGTGAACGTCCAAACAATACAGTTGTATCTAGTGCCGCTTCTACAGCTTCAAGTGCGGCATCTGTAGCCAACTCAGCAGCTTCAGCATCATCGAGTGCCGCCAGCGTAGCAAGCTCCGCCGCTGATGAAGCAACGAAGAACTATGAAGATGCAAGCCAAGCAGACTCAGTAGCAAGTTC
>NZ_AZFT01000007.1 GCF_001434405.1 Ligilactobacillus apodemi DSM 16634 = JCM 16172
TGGATCATTTGGATTGATCGGCTCACCTGGTGTGGCGGGCTTATCTGGGGTCGATGTAGCCGTATCGTGTTTCAAGGTGACATTGAAGTTTTGATCGACTTGATCATCATCATCAAAGGTCGCATCACTTGGAAATTCATCGCTAACTAAAATATAGCCCTTATCTGTCAATTCCTTGATCTTATCGGCTGTTGTATAGTTGATCGGCGTGTTTGAAGCCCCTTGTG
>NZ_AZFT01000045.1 GCF_001434405.1 Ligilactobacillus apodemi DSM 16634 = JCM 16172
CGTTGACCTCCTGCGTGCAAAGCAGGCGCTCTCCCAGCTGAGCTAAAGCCCCATAAATATTAATGGGCCTAAGTGGACTCGAACCACCGACCTCACGCTTATCAGGCGTGCGCTCTAACCAGCTGAGCTATAGGCCCATTTTACAGTTTTGAGAGTAGATCTCTCAAAACTAAACAAAGTTTACGATAAAGTGCAGGTTTCCGAAATTATCCTT
>NZ_AZFT01000008.1 GCF_001434405.1 Ligilactobacillus apodemi DSM 16634 = JCM 16172
GATGCAGACAAGTACACGCCAGAAGGCCAAGATGTGACAACAACTGTTGGTGGTAACCCATCAGCTTCCGATGGCATCAAGAATAAAGAAGATATGCCAGATGGAACAACGTATGAATGGGAAAGCCCAGTAGATACAACAACAGCTGGCATCAAAGACGGTGTAGTAGTTGTGAAGTATCCAGATGGATCAAGTGAACGTGTACCAGTGAAAGTTATCGTTACAGGAACACCATCAACAACGGATGCAGACAAGTACACGCCAGAAGGTCAAGATGTGACAACAACTGTTGG
>NZ_AZFT01000046.1 GCF_001434405.1 Ligilactobacillus apodemi DSM 16634 = JCM 16172
GTTCACGCCACTTTGAACAGCAAATTGACACCAGAGTCAGTGCTCGATCCAAATGTAGCTTTGCCACAAGGCACAAAGGTAGCATGGAAGACACCATTGGACACTACAAAAGCAGGCAACCAAACAGGTACATTAGAAGTAACATATCCAGATAATTCGAAAGATGAACTACCAGTCCAAGTCAAAGTAGGGACAGATGCCGATGCGGTAACGCCAAAGGCAAAAGCAAATGTTCACGCCGCTTTGAACAGCAAATTAGCAC
>NZ_AZFT01000047.1 GCF_001434405.1 Ligilactobacillus apodemi DSM 16634 = JCM 16172
AACCGTTGACCTCCTGCGTGCAAAGCAGGCGCTCTCCCAGCTGAGCTAAAGCCCCAAAATATTTATTTAAATGGGCCTAAGTGGACTCGAACCACCGACCTCACGCTTATCAGGCGTGCGCTCTAACCAGCTGAGCTATAGGCCCAAATAAGCAACCTTGAGAAAAGTAAATCTCTCAAAACTAAACAAAGTTTACGATAAAGTGCAGGTTTCCGAAATTATCCTT
>NZ_AZFT01000048.1 GCF_001434405.1 Ligilactobacillus apodemi DSM 16634 = JCM 16172
GTAGAGCATCTGACTTTTAATCAGAGGGTCGACAGTTCGAGCCTGTCACGACTCATTTACGTCGATTTTGCGGGTGTGGCGGAATTGGCAGACGCGCTAGATTTAGGTTCTAGTGTCTTATGACGTGGGGGTTCAAGTCCCTTCACCCGCACCATTTTTATGCCGACTTAGCTCAGCTGGCAGAGCATCTGATTTGTAATCAGAGGGTCGGAGGTTCGAATCCTCTAGTCGGCACCATTTATGCGGAAGTAGTTCAGTGGTAGAACACCACCTTGCCATGGTGGGGGTCGCGGGTTCGAATCCCGTCTTCCGCTTGATCAGCATAAATGATGATCATGCCGGGGTGGCGGAACTGGCAGACGCACAGGACTTAAAATCCTGCGGTGAGTGATCACCGTACCGGTTCGATTCCGGTCCTCGGCATTTAACTAAATATTTTATTATGCACCCATAGCGCAACTGGATAGAGTGTCTGACTACGAATCAGAAGGTTGCAGGTTCGACTCCTGCTGGGTGCATTTTTTATCGGGAAATAGCTCAGCTTGGTAGAGCACCTGGTTTGGGACCAGGGGGTCGCAGGTTCGAATCCTGTTTTCCCGATTTTTTATTGCTTAAGGATCGTTCAAAAGGCTGAACGGTCCTTTTTTATATGGGTGTCCGGCAACTGTGAGATGGATATTCTTACGACACTGCTTACAAAATGTAGGGAGTGTTTTTTTACGCAAAAAATTGGTACGCGTACTAGAAATTGAACACTACTTTTTTAGCTAGACAAATTAATACTAACTAGCTCAGCAAAATGGTATAATCTAAGTACAAATTTTTACGATAACGTTTACTTTGGCATCAGAACAAGATTAGGGGGTAACTATCATGTTTACCACTGAGGAATTAGGTAAGATCGAACAAGTTTTAGCTAGTAGTCCAAGTTTAAATGAATATGAAGTAAAACAAGCCTTAAGAGCTTTGAATCGTAATGGCACATGTAACGTTCGTGACTTAGGTTATATTGAATACAAATTGGCTTATTTACCATTTGCTCATGCCATTCCAAGGTACAATGGAAATTTAAATATTTCTCGGTGGTAATACTTTTCATCTTTACTTAAAATTGTAAGTGTGGTATTTTTCAAGTAGTACAATTTTTAGGGGAGGGGATCTTATGCGACCACGAATTGCAATTCCGGCCGATACCTTGATCGAAGCTACCAACATAATCAATGAAAGAAATGCGCCGTATGCGCCTAGACCTGCGATCGAAGCGATCGTTAAATCAGGGGGCGCACCAGTGATCTTGCCAAGTGTCGATCCTAAATTTGTGGATGATTACATCGACTTATTTGACGGGATCGTTTTTGCAGGAGGCTTTGATGTTGATCCGACTTTTTATGGTGAAGAACCACATTTAAAGTTAGGAATGACTTATCGCAAGCGCGATCTTTTTGAGATGGCTTTGTTGCAACGAGCTGTTGCAGAGGGGAAAGCCATTTTGGGTATTTGTCGGGGAATGCAATTGATAAATGTTGGTTTAGGGGGAAATCTCTATCAAGATTTATCTGAAAATAAAGATATTTACGTTAAACACGATCAAGATGCACCCGGAAATTTACCTTCGCATCACGCCAATGTAACTACAGATTCGCGCCTATATCAATTAGTTGGTGCGCGTCCATATATCAATTCTAGACACCATCAAGCTTTAAAGCAGGCTGCACCTAGTTTAAAAGTCGTTGCTAAAGCCGATGATGGTGTGGTCGAGGCACTTGAGTCGATTGATAGTGATCAAATTTTGGCGTTACAATGGCATCCAGAAAATATGTATAAACATTACGAAAATTCACAAAATATTTTTGCTGACTTGATCAAACGAGCCAATGCCGTTGCTAAAAAAAGTCGCCGACAATAAAGAACTCCCGCTAAGGAGCTTCTTGTAATTGTGTCAATTACGAGAACTACTTAGCGGGAATTCTTTATCTACGACCTAAATTGGGATCCCAATTACCCCGAAATAGAGCTTGTTTTAACTCCTTAGCGCTGTATTGCCGATCTTCAAAACCGTCAAATTTTAAGATGGATTCTTGGGCTGCTCTTTGGTAACGTCGGGCGCGTCTTAAGGCATATTCTTCTAACGAATCATCTTTGATATATGCAAGTAACCGGGCACTAGGCGTTGTTTTTGCATTTTCGACCCGGTCCTCTAAATCGTCCAAAATTTCTTGGTATTCGGGTCCTAATTGGATCTGGTTAGCATAAAGTTCAAGACTTCTGATCAAGGCCCGCGCCTTATTTTGATATTTACATGTACTTAATGGATGTTCGGTCGCAACTTCTTCATTCATTTGATCGGCTTGTTTTAAAACGCGGTTTACTTCACCTGGTTTTAAAGCTGGACTCATGATCAAATAACTAGCTAAAAGACGAATAAATCGTAAAGTATCAGTTCTGATCCCGACTGAACTACTTGGATCTAGGTCAAGCATACGCAATTCGATATATTCGGCTCCAGTTTTAGGTAATTCTTGTAACACCGGATTTCCCTTAAACCGTACAGGACCATGGAACTCATAGTCTTTGATCAAGATCTTTTCTTTGACACCACGAGTTATTCGGTCTACATATGCTTGGACATTGGTATAATCACCAGCAAATTTATTGCCAAAACCAACAGAACTTTGGCGAACACTACGTACTGGATGCTCGAGTTTGAAATCATTGTCAAAATAATTTTCTTCAGCGATCGGACTAGCACCAAAAAGATAAGTGATCAACCAACGATAACGTACAAAACCTTGAGCTAAAATCTCATAGAGATAATTTTTAGCTTCAAGTTCAGTTTTAAAGCGATCGGGGAAATTTTTCAAAACAAGCTCGATGATATGCTGATCGACACTTAAATTGATATGGATCCCACAAGGCATACCCTCGGCAAAACGATGACGTCTAGCCCATTCTTTCAAGTAAGCCTCTTTTTCTGGTCCCCATTGGGCTAAGCGAATATGACTAGTATCTTTGGGCAACTTTGGTGGCATCGATAAGGGCCACAACAATTCACCTGGGGCCAAAGAAGAACGTAAAACGTTATTGATCCCATAGAGGTAATGCATCGCGTCCAAGGAATAGGCTGCCGGTGGAGTCACGATCTCAGACATCGTTTCGGTAAAGTCAGTCGTGATCCAGTTATTTGTTTTTTCATCACCGATACTTGCAGGATAAGGTTCCTGACTTAAGTTTCCTAGATCATCGATCCGATGCATTTCGAC
The DNA here is from genome assembly GCF_001434405.1 of Ligilactobacillus apodemi DSM 16634 = JCM 16172. GTDB lineage: Bacteria > Bacillota > Bacilli > Lactobacillales > Lactobacillaceae > Ligilactobacillus > Ligilactobacillus apodemi. The sequence goes on from NZ_AZFT01000048.1 coordinate 3,261, forward strand.
TTCGATCCCCATCGTAAAATCTGACGTTTTAGCAACAGCTTCATTTTCAAAGATCAATTTTCCGATTTTACTAAACATAACAGTATCCCCCTTTATTCTTTTGGTCAGCTCAATGCGTCAAGTGCAGTACTTAATTCAGCTGCAGTGTAAGTTCTAGTATCAAACATTTCAAAGTTTTCAATAGCTACTATTTGTTTTTGATATGTTCGGGCAAGTTTGAGTGCATAAGTTTGCAGTGAATCAGCTTGAACATATTGGAGCATTTGAGCACTTGGAGTCGATCGAGGCATTAAAATGCGTTGCCTTAATCGCTCTAAAAGAGTGTCATAACTTTTATTTAGCCTAAGTGTAGTTACAAAGTGGTGTAAACTTTCAAAAAAATCTAATGCTTCTGCTTGATAGCTACATTTGTCTAGTGGATCTTCTTTAGCGACAGCTTGATTGAACTGTTCTGCTTGTTTTAAAGTACGTTCAAGTTCAGATTTTTTTAGCGGGGGCATTAGTAAAAAGTACCCCGCTAAAAGGATGATGAAACGCAAGGTATCTAATTTGATCCCTTGTGGGCTAGTTGGATCTAAGTCAAGCATCCGCAATTCGAGATATTGAGCCCCCACACGTTTGAGATCAGCCAAAGTTTTTGGCCCTTTAAATCTAATTGGTCCATGAAAATCATGATCCTCGATCAATTGACCAGTAGCGATCCCCATATCTAACCGCTCGACATAAGCTGCAACACTTGAATAATCCCCCGAAAATTTTGTGCCAAAACCTAAGTCACTTTGGCGAATGCTGCGAAATGGATGCGGCGGCTTGGTAGTGGGTGCAAAATAGTTTTTTTCGGCTAGCGGACTAGCTCCGAATAAATAAGTCAACAACCACTGATAACTAATGAATCCTTGGGCTAAAGTTTCATAAGCATAGTTTTTAATCAACATTTCGTTTGGAAAATGTCTTTTGATCAACTCACACAAAGAATCATTTAAACTTAAATTGATATGAACACCGCACGGAGTCCCCTGTGCAAAGCGGTGTTTAGCGATCCAAGTTTGAAAATAGGCCTCCATTTGTGGGCCACGTTTTGAAAGTGTTAATTCGCTCGTATCGGCAGGTAAAGCTGGTGGCATCGACAAGGGCCAAAGTAGTTCGGACGCTTGTAAACTTGTCCGTAGTAGTCCATTGATACTAGCGAGATATCGTAAGGCTTTTTTTGGATCAGTTGTTTGAGGTGTCACTACTTCAGACATCGTCTCTAAAAAATCAGTTGTGATCCATGGATTGAACTGGGCATTACCCAGTTGTTTTGGGTATGGTGCACGACTAAACTTGCCATCTTGTGCGATCCGATGCATCTCAACTTCAAGCCCGATATTAAAATCAAACAGAGTGGCTACTTTATTTTGCTGAATAATGGAATCTCCTAATTTGCTAAACATAGCACGTCCCCCTTGTAAGAGTAGCCTAGTAAGTGATCTTGTGTTATTAAAAATTATGTTAGACACATTATACTATATTTAAAAAAATATAAAACGGATTTTATTGTTATTTTTGGTTTTTTTTAGAAGTTTTAGTTTGACGTTAATAAAAAAATAGCTTAAACTATTCAAATGAACAGTTGATTAGCTGGGAGGTAAACGATGGAAACAATAAATGCACGCAAGTATAGTGAACAACTTTATGGAGAACTTGCTAAGATCGGTAAGTGTTTATCGAGTAGTCGTAGATTAGAATTGTTGGAACTTTTGACGCAGTGTGAAAAAACAGTTGAAAATCTAGCGCACGAGACCCAGATGAGTATCGCTAATACGTCAAAGCATCTACAAGTTTTATACGGTGCTAATTTAGTAAGACGCCGTAAAAACGGAAATTTTGTAGTTTACTCATTAGCTTCAAAAAATGTAGCTACCTTAGCTGATAGTTTAAAAACAGTAGGCGAGGAACGTTTGGCTGAGATAAAAGAACTCCAAGCTGATCTGTTTCAAGCAGAATTAACATTAACTAAAGCTAAAGCGTTGCAAGCTAATAAAAATGCTTTATTTTTAGATGTGCGTCCCCAAGATGAATATCAAGCCGGCCACATTCAAGGAGCGTTGAATATCCCGATCGCTCAATTAGAAGAACATTTTACAGTTTTACCAAATGATCAAGTGATCATTGTTTATTGTCGCGGGAAAATGTGTAGTTATGCTAAAGTTGCGACTAAATTACTTAAAAAAAAGGGATATAAGGCGTATAGTTTAGATTATAGTTATTACGATTGGGTAACTGATAAAAAGTAAGTATTAAAGTGTTGCGCAAAATCGAAAAGCGTGATATAGTTTACTTATTCAATTAATCAGTTGAATAGAAGTGTGTTCAACGGAGATGTGAGGTAAAAAAATGGTTAAAGAATTTACAGATAAAAATTTTGCAAGTGCGACAGCTGAAGGTGTAGTGTTGATCGATTTTTGGGCTACTTGGTGTGGTCCATGTCGGATGCAAGGGCCGATCATTGAACAATTAGCTCAAGAGATGGGCGATCAAGTTACTTTTGGTAAATTAGACGTAGATGAGAATCCAAAAACAGCGCAAGAATTCCAAATCATGTCGATCCCAACTTTAATGATCAAAAAGGATGGTCAAGTGGTCGAAACATTAGTTGGTGTTCACATGAAAGAACAACTTAAGGAAGCTTTAGCAAAATATCTTGCTTAATGAGGTGGAAAAAAGATGACAAAGAAATATGATGTAGTTGTAATCGGTGCTGGCCCTGGGGGAATGACCGCAGCGCTTTACGCTTCACGCGCTAATTTAAAAGTAGCAATGCTTGATCGCGGAATCTATGGCGGTAATATGAACAATACAGCCGAGATCGAAAACTATCCTGGGTTTAAGATGATCACGGGTCCTGATCTTTCCGAAGAAATGTATAAGAGTGCCACTAACTTTGGGGCTGAATTCGTTTATGGTAACGTTGAAGGCCTTGAAGTCAAAGAAGATGGCACAAAGCTCGTTAAAACAGACAGTGATGACCTCGAAGCACCAGTCGTGATCATCGCTACGGGCTCACAAAGTCGCAAATTAGGTGTTAAAGGCGAAGAAGAATATGGTGGCCGAGGTGTTTCTTATTGCGCGGTCTGCGATGGTGCCTTTTACAAGAATCGTGATGTAGTTGTGATCGGTGGGGGTGACTCTGCGGTCGAAGAAGGGATTTATTTAGCTAATTTGGCCGATAAAGTTACCGACGTACACCGCCGTGATACTTTACGTGCACAAAAGATCTTACAAGATCGTGCCTTTAAAAACGATAAGATCGACTTTGTCTGGGATACAACAGTAGAAGAGATCTTAGGAGATGAACAAAAAGTAACAGGGGTCAAGTTGCACAACAAGAAGACCGGTGAAGATTCAACGCTTGCTGCGGATGGTGTCTTTATTTATGTTGGTTCGATCCCAATGACAGAACCATTTAAAGATTTAGGAATCACTGATGAAAAAGGCTGGATCATCACTAATGATAAGATGGAAACATCGATCCCAGGTGTCTTTGCGATCGGTGATGTTCGCCAAAAACTTTTGCGTCAAATTACGACCGCAGTAGGCGATGGCGGGATCGCTGGCCAAGAAGCCTTTAACTATATTGAAAGTCATAAATAATTAAGTTCAAATAAAAACGGTACTAACGGAAAAGTTCCTTAGTACCGTTTTTTTATGTATAATAATAGCTCAATCGAATTCACTAATATAATCTGTATCTTCTTTAGTATCAAAAGCACTGTCGGATAACTCACTTTCAGACACTTGCGTGGAACCAGTGTGAGTATAAGAATAATACGCACAGTAAGCAAGGGCTAAAACGACCAAGAGCGCAATTAGATAGCTCAAAAAGATGGTTGTTTGTTTCATGTTGAAAAATCGTTTCTCTCTTTTTTTATTCCTGGTTACTAAAAGTAACACAACGTTAAAAATTATCGCATATTGAAAAAAGGACTGTCTATAAAAATTATAGAATCGAAAAAAATTGTTTTTGCCTTTTAATTTAGTTAGGGGACTAAAGCGGTAGTAAGTGGAATAGGGCACCATTTATAAAAATGAAGACTCTAAATAAAGATTAAAGTGAAATTTAACTCTAGTGATAAGTGCAAGAAAAATGGTATGATTATTAAAGATTTTTAGATATAAGGATGTGTAATTTTGGTCAAACGTGCACGTGATGTTCTTAATCGTCCTTTTGCTCCGCGGTTTTTAAAACTGGTATTTCAAGGAGTCTTCATTGGATTGGTGACGGGGATCGTGGTCAGTTTATTTCGCTGGTTGATCGATCATACTTTACAATTTTTATTCGTTTTATACCCATATCTTGCCAAACATCCCCTGTACATAATTTTTTATGCGTTGTTATTAGTTGGCGTTTGCTGGCTTTTAGGAAAAATCTTAAAATATGATCTGACAAATTTAGTCGGTTCAGGGGTACCGCAGATCGAGGCGGTTTTAACCGGTGAAAATAAGATGAACTGTTGGCAGATCTTATGGCGCAAATTTGTTGGTGGCCTCTTGGCGATCTGTCCAGGGTTGCTTTTAGGGCGCGAAGGTCCATGTATCCAAATGGGCGCTTGTATTGGTCAAGGATTCGCCAGAGATGCTTTTAAAACGAGCGAAGATGACCAAAAAATCTTGATGGCTGCTGGGATCGCTGCTGGACTTTCGGCTGCTTTTAGTGCTCCTTTAGCTGGGGTGTTATTTTTGCTAGAAGAAGTGACCACTTCATTTAAAACTAAGATCTGGATCACGGCCTTAGCTGCAGCCTTGGCAGCTGATTTTGTAACTTTGGTGACTTTAGGTGCTAAGCCAAGTATGTACCTTAAGATCACACCTTCATTTACGCAGGCTAATTTATTTGTCTTTATTGCGTTGGGGTGTGTGATCGGCATTTTAGCCTTTGGTTATCAATACACGATTTTAGATTTAAAATTCTTTTACAGTAAACTAAAGGCGATTCCTAAAGTTTATCACAGCATTGTACCGCTACTCTTGACGATCCCACTTGGGTTGTGGAATGCGAAACTTTTAGGCGGTAGTCATGACTTTATCAATTATGTGATCGATTTAAGTTTAGGTAGCAAAGATTGGCTCCAACTCTTAAAATTACTCGTGCTGTTCTTTGTGATCCGGTTTGTTTTTTCGATGATCTCTTATGGTGCTTCGGTTCCTGGCGGGATCTTTATGCCGATTCTTTCTTTAGGTGCGATCATTGGTTGTATTGCTGGGATAAGCTTGCTTCAATTTGGTGTGATCGAACAAAGCCAATATTTAGGGGTCGTTTTGATCTCAATGGCTGCTTATTTTGGGGCGATCGAAAAAGCACCGTTTACGGCGATCGTTTTATTAACGGAAATGGCAGGGTCATTAGCCCAAGTCTTTCCCCTTGTGTTAGTAACGTTTGTCGCTTATGTGGTCAACGAATGGTTTGGTGGACGACCAATTTACACGGCTTTACGTGAAGAAATGACTTTTGAAAACTAACAAAAAGCATTACCTTACACTGATTTTAAGCGTAGGGTAATGCTTTTTTGCTATTTTGTTTTAAATGCTAGTGTTTCGTATGGCTCGAGCGTGAGTTCTTTAGGTAATTGGTCGTAAGTCCGTTCGTAGTTAGAACATAAAACTGCCCCTGCACCGATTTTTTCAGGGAGTTCAAGGGTAACTTTTTTGTCGTAGAAATTATTGAAAACAAATAATTTTTCGGGGCTGTCAGTTAAGTAACGTTCATAAGCAAAGACTTGGGGATGACTAGCAAATAATTCTTTGAAATGCCCATCAGAGATCAAAGGTTCTTGTTTACGCAGTGCGATCAGTTTTTGGTAGAAGTTAAAGATCTGGCCATTAGCTAATTCTTCTACAACATTGATCTGTGCTTGCCCGGTCGGCATCAACCACGGTTTAACGTCTGAAAAGCCCGCAAATTCGGTAGCATCCCAGTGCATTGGCGTCCGAGAATTGTCACGTGCTTTGGTAGTAATGATCTCAAAGGCCTCGGTTGGTGACATGCCTTGTTTTAAGAGAGCATCGTAGGCGTTTTTAGCTTCAACATCGACATAGTCAGCGATCGAAGTATAGGTTGGATCGATCATCCCTAACTCTTCGCCCATATAAATAAATGGTGTACCTCGTAAGAAATGGATCGTTGAAGCCAGCATTTGCGCCGATTTGATGCGGTAGTTTTGGGGATCACCGAAACGATTTAAGGCAAATGGTTGATCATGGTTGTTCCAAAATAAGGCGTTCCATCCGCCCCCTTGATCCATTTGAATTTGCCAATCACTGAGACATTTCTTAAGTGCCATAAAATCAAACGGCATCTTCGTCCACTTTTTGCCGTCACGATAGTCGACTTTTAGGTGATGGAAAGTAAAGACCATCGCTAATTCATGTTCTTTTGGATCGGAGTATTTGATCGAGGCCGGAAAACTAGTGGAAGACATTTCACCCACGGTAACGATCTCTTTATCTTGGCCAAAGGTTTTTTCATTTAATTCTTTGATATATTGGTGAACTACCGGTGTATCAGTATAAAGCATTTTTTCTTGGTTTGGATCGCTTGAATCGACCAAGTTTTCATCTTTACCGATCACGTTTAACACATCGAAGCGGAACCCTTTGACGCCTTTTTGACGCCAAAAATTAACGATCTCAAACGCTTCTTGACGAACATCGGGATTATGCCAGTCAAGATCAGCTTGGGTTTTGTCGAACAAGTGAAGGTAATAAAGATCAGTGTCGCCAAATTTTTCCCAGGCAGGCCCACCGAATTTTGATTGCCAGTTTGTCGGTAAGGAGCCATCAGCTTTAGCGGGGCGTAAGTAGAAATATTTTTGATATTTTTCATCGCCAGTTAGTGCTTTTTTAAACCATTCATGTTCAGTGGAACAATGGTTTAAGACCATATCAAGCATGACTTCGATGTTAACGGCTTTTAATTTCGCAACGAGCTCTTCAAAATCAGCCATCGTCCCAAAGCGGGGATCAATTTGGCGATAATCGGCAATATCATAGCCATTATCGTTTTGGGGGGAGACATAAAACGGATTAAACCAGATCATGTCGATATTTAACTTAGCTAAATAAGGGATTTTTTCAATGATCCCCCGTAGATCACCAAAGCCATCGCCATTAGAATCATAAAATGATTTGGGATAGATTTGATAAATAACTTTTTTTCCTAATTGTGTTTGCATGTCTCTTTTGCCTCCTTAGGTCAGTGGTTTAGTTTTTTGCGCCGCGCAAAGTCAATGAATTTGAATTTGTCAGGGCGATGATATGAAGTTGTGAGTTGAAAAGGCGTTGTGTCCGCAAGATAAGATAAACTGCGGACTACAACGGCAGGCTCATTAGCCTTTAGTGCTAATTTTTCGGCGATCGCAGGTTCAACTTGTTCAACCGTGATCTCCTTAGTAGCGTAGTCAATCTCCAAGCCTAACTCATTTTCTAAATAAGCGTAGAGCGAATGTTGCGCCACGTCTTTTGGTAAAACCGTGATCGGTGGATCTAACAGATAGTCTTGATCTAAAACGGCTGGCTGTTGATCAATGATGCGCAACCGTTCGATAAAGATCGCTTTTTTGGCTTCGATCGGTGTTTGCCCGAAATATTTAGGTGCAGCGCCTGTTTTTTGTTGGAGCACCTTAGTTTGAGCGTGTAACCCAAGTGAGTCATTTAATTCTTGGAAACTAGTGATCCCCGAGATCGGGAACGTATATTTTTGGATATCTAAGACTAAAGAACCTTTGCCTTTTAATTTTTGGATCAAGCCTAATTCTGCCAGATGATTAAGTGCCTTGCGGGTAGTTTCACGTGATGTCCCGTAGAGTTCGCAGAGTTGCTTTTCACTAGGTAAAAAATCGCCTGGCAAGAATTGTTGGTGTTTGATCTTTTCGGCGAGATCTTGTGCGATCATCTCATGTTTTAAGCCCAAATTATCACATCCTTTAGTTAACGTTTTCTCTATTGTAACACAGATGTCTATACATGTACAAAAAGATTTATTTACTTTAATATCAACGTTGTAAATGTTTGCAAAAAAGTGTTGACAACATGTATAGACATCATGTATATTAAATGCAGAAAAAAACGAAAGCGTTTTAAAAACGGAGGGAAAAATAATGGCAACAAATAAGGTTGTGTTAGGGGCACCTGCTGCCGGCCAAGCAATTGCCCTTGATAAAGTACAAGATGAAGTATTTTCGACCGGGATGATGGGACAAGGTTTTGGCCTAGAACCAGTAGGCGAAGAAATTGTTGCTCCCGTAGCGGGTGAGATCACGATGATCGCTGAATCAAAACATGCGATCGGAATCGTGACTAAAGAAGGACTTGAAGTTTTGATCCATATGGGGATCGATACGGTAGGACTTCACGGTGAACCTTTTGAACTAGCGATCGAAGTCGGACAACAAGTTACAGCCGGTCAAAAGATCGCCAATATGGCACTAGAAAACATTAAGTTAGCAGGCTTGCAAACAACGATCATGGTTTTGATCACTAATTCAGCCGACAAATTAGCTGGTTTAGATGTAGAAGAGTTAGAAGTTGTAGCGGGACAAACCGTTGCGACAGCTTATGTTAAAGCAGCACTAAAGAAAAATGGCAAACTCAACTATGATGCTTTAGCCGATGTCATCATCGAAAATGTCGGGGGAAAAGAAAACGTCAATAATTTAATTCATTGTATTACTCGTTTGCGCTTCTACTTGAAAGATGAAAAACTTGCTAATGATGATGTTTTGCGAAATACTGACGGTGTGATCGATGTTATGCATGCTTCGGGGCAATATCAAGTCGTGATCGGCAATGAGGTTACGAATGTCTTTGATGCAGTCATGAAAAAAATGCCAGCTCTAAGCGAACAAGATACACCACAAACAGCGCCAGAAGATGATGACCGTAATCCAGTCAGTCGCGCATTTAGCAGTTTGATCGGGATCATTACCGGTTCAATGAGTCCAGTTGTGGGTGTGATCGCAGCTGCCGGGATCATCAAAGGTTTACTTGCGTTATTGACCTTGCCACAGTTGGGTGGTTTGCTTGATGTCAAAGATACTGCCTATATCACGGTAAGCTCGATCGCTGACGCTGCCTTTTATTTCTTACCGATTTTAGTTGGTTTTTCGGCGGCTAAACGTTTAGGGGGCGATCCAATCGTTACGGCGGTGATCGGGGGCGTCTTGACTTATCCACAATTAGTTGATTGGGGAAAAAATTTCAAAGACATGTTTAGTATCGGTGGCTTTGAATTCCAGTTCTTAAACTATACGTATTCGATCTTCCCAATGATCTTAGCTGCCTATCTGGCTAAGAAATTAGGGGATTGGTTGAAGAAAGTCTTGCCTAACTATCTGCAAATGATCTTTAATCCACTTATTACGGTTCTAGTTGTTTCAGTTGTAACCTTAGTGATCACTGGTCCGATCATCCAAGGTGCTGCTAATGGGATCGCTGATTTCATCAACTGGTTAGTTCATGTTTCTGGCTGGGCTGGTGGTTTGCTCATTGGTGGGTTCTATCAGTTGCTCGTTATTTTCGGGCTCCACTGGGGTGTGGTACCATTGGTCGCACAACAGCTCTCGGCTAGTGGCCAAAGTTCATTAAATGCGATTATCTCAGTTACGATGGTTTCACAAGGTGCCGCTGTTTTAGCGGTTGCGATCAAGTCACGTAAAAATGACATGAAATCATTAGGGATCGCCGCTGCAATCTCTGCTTTTTGTGGGGTAACAGAACCTGCGATCTATGGGATCAACTTGCGCTACCGTAAAGTCTTTATTTCCGGCTTGATCGGTTCAGCAGTAGGGGGCTTTATCACCGGTTTGATGCACGGAACGATGTTTGGTTTTACTGGCTCTTTGATCGGATTCCCATCATTTTTCAACCCGGCACAACCAACAGAATTAACTAGTTTTTATGCCTTCTTATTCTCTAGTGTAGCTGCCTTAGTGATCAGTTTCTTAGTAACTTGGTTCTGGGGCTACAACGATGAGATGGAAATGGGCAAAAAAGTTGAAAAGAAAAAACGTCCAAGCTAAAAAATAACTAAAAAAAGAACCACCTTTGACATTTTAACGTCAAGGGTGGTTCTTTTAGGTTAGTTTGATTTTAAAGTAACGTTAGCAACAACTTCACCATGTTTGAGCTGTTGGTCGACGTTTAATTTCAAGTTGGCGATATTTCGTGGTTGAGTGAAAAAGACGATCACGGAATCTGATAGACCAGCTTGTTTAAGGACTTCAGGATCAAATTCTAACAGTAATTGTCCCGCTTTAAAATGCTGTCCGTCAGCATAATGCGTAATAAAACCATTACCACGTAATTTTACGGTATCAATGCCCACATGGATGACGACTTCTAAACCGTCGTTGGCGACTAATCCCAAGACGTGTTTAGTTGAGAAGGTGAAGTGAACTTGACCATCAAACGGAGCGTAGATTTTATTTTCAGTTGGCTTGATCGTAAAGCCTGTTGCCTTGAAATCAGGCAATTGCTCGTTAGGAAGGGCTTTAACAAAACCAGAAACTGGTGCTAATAATGTAATTTTCTTACCGGGATCGGTGATCGCCACGGCTGTTTTCCCAGCTGCAAGTTTATCTTTTAGTTCTTCCACGATCGTCGCATGTTTCTTTTCAGAAAGTTTGACTTTAGTTAAAAAGATCACTAAGGCTAATACGGCAAGCACTAAAGGTATGTAGAAGGCCAAACTTTCAAAAACTTTGATATCTTTAGCGGTCATGTTGGCAGCAGTAGCCGAACCAGTCATGCCAGCTGCTAAAGCAATATAACCGACTAAGCCGTTGGCAAATGCGCCTGTCAATTTATCGATCATCGGACGGACAGCTAAGACGACTGCTTCGTTACGTTCACCGGTCTTTAATTGTCCGTATTCGATCGCATCAGTCAACGTCAAAACGGTTACAAGTTGAGCGAAAGTGATATTGAATAAGATCAAACCAAGGATCAATAAAAAGATATTTTCCCGCGCAAAAATAAAAATGAAATATGAGCTGATCATACAGCATTGTCCAAAACAAAAGAGCCATTTACGTGGGATGAATTTATTTAAGATCGGATAGATCGGAGCGGTAAAAAAGCCGACTAAAATGGCGATCAATCCGGCGATACTAAAATATTGGGGCTTGCCTAAAATGAACTTAAAGAAATAATAAAAGACCCCATTAGTGACAACATTAGCTAACGAATACATAAAATAAGCTAAACTTGCCCATAAGATCTGGTCATTTTTGGCTAGCCCTAAAAAGACATCTTTAAAGGTCGTCTTTTGTTTGGCGGCAGAACGGATCAAGTTATCCTTTTCATTTGTCCCTTTGACTACGATCACCGCACAAATCACGGCTAAAAGGGAGATGATCCCCGCAAAGACGAGCCAGCCAAAGGCACCTTGGGTATGTTTGCCAGTTTTTATAAAAGTAAAGTAAGTCACGATCGGAACAACGATGATCGTTAAACCATTCCAACCGATCGCCCCACTAAACGAGCCTAGAGACGTGTAGATCCCACGTTCTTTACTGTCTTCACTCAAAGCAGGGACCATGCCCCAATAAGACACATCGGAAAATGAATAAAAGACATCTAGTAAGACAAATAAGATCACAAATAAAATTGCAAAAGCGATCCAATTAACGTTTACTAATCCAAAGATCCCGGTAAATAAGATGATCATGATGATAGCGCTGACAACATTACCCAGCAAAATCCATGGTTTAAATTTTCCCCAACGGGTCTTAGTGTTATCCACGATATTACCTAAGAGCGGATCAATAAAGATCTCAAAGACGCGGATGATAACGATCAAGCTGGTGACTAAGCCGATCAACTGTCCGGCTATTTTGGATGAAAGTTTACTGAATAATCCTGCAGTGACAAAAACGATAAAGTAATTGCTTAAGACCCCGTAAAAGGCAGCATGGCCTAAATTACCCATGGCAAAAGCAAATTTAGAAATCCAAGAATGTGCATGTGTTTTTTGCATAATAATAATCCCCCTGAATGCAAGTTAACTTGCATCTTTCAGTTAGCTGTTGAATTCAGGTCTAATGATACAACTATTTACTTAATAAGTAAATAAAATTACTAAATTTTCAGTAAATAAAAACCGCAGATCGGTAAAATCTGCGGTGAAATAAGCTGAAATAGAGCTTGTTTGTGGTAAATGTCAATTAAGCTAATCTCTGCATTGTTAGGGAGAATAACTAAAAGCTTTTACGTTTGACTAGTTCGGTGTCAATGAAAGCGTGGATCTTAGCCCGCGTTGGTCGCTCTAAGGCATCAACTAATAAATTGATCGCTGTTTGGCATAATTGTGTTTGATCAATGTTGTAAGTTGTCAGTGGGGGAGAAACGTATTTAGAGATCTCAATATTGTTGATACTGATCAAAGCGATATCTTTAGGAACCATGATCCCAGCGGCGTTAAAAGCTTGTAACACTCCGATTGCCAACGGATCAGCAGCGACAATGAAAGCTTCGGGAAGCTCACCTTTAAGGGTTTTAAGGATCTCTTTACCCAATTCATAACCGTTAGCGGTCGTAAAGGGTCCTTTAACAAAATAAAATTTTTCTGAGAAGACACCGAGTCGTTTTGCCCAATTTTCAAAAGCAAAAGCCCGTGGATCTTGGGGATATTGCTGAGTTCCCATGATAAAGCCTTCCCCACCAATAAAGCCGATTTTTTGTTTTTTAGCTACAATCAGACGTTCTAAAGCATCCAAGATCGTTTGCGAAAGATCTGGCTGGACTGAATCAAAAAGTTTAGGTGCCGGGTCAATGTCTAAAAAGACGCCCAAAGGTAAAACTTTAGCTAATTGTTGTAATTTATCGGCTGGTAGAGGTTGAGCTCCGATGCCAATGAATCCCTCAAATTTTTTACCTTGTGTGATCAATTCGTCAAGTTGTTCAAAGCAAGTTAGCTCAAAATTAGCATCTTCACCTAAAGAGAGTAACGTTTCTTTGAGTGTGTTGAAATAGATATCTTGAAGTTCTTCTTCAGCGGTAAAACTGAGCAAAAGCGCAATTTTGTGGTCCAACAGAAGTTTGTTATGCCGTTTACCATAGCCCAAGTGTTGCGCAACTGTAAGGATTTTATTGCGAGTCGCGGGGGTAACGGAAAGTGTCGGGTCGTCATTTAAGAGTCGCGATACAGTAGCAGGTGAAAAACCTGATTCTTGTGCGATTTGTTTGATCGTTACCATGTGGATCTTCCTTTGTTAGAGTTATGTCTTTATTTTACATGATGGTCTGATATTTTACTAATTAGTTGTATCATATATAATTTTTTGCTTAACTTTTTCATAAATAATCTTATTTTTTGTTTAACAGCAATTAGTTATGACTGTTTTTAGTTGACCCTTAAAATGGGCTGATTATAAAATTATAGTTGTTAAATTAATTTAAGTTATTGGTTAAAAAATATTATTTACGGAGGCAATGAAGATGAGTGAAATCTTGTTGAAAGAAGATGATAAGACAGTTAAATTGAGTGTTCCTTATGGGTATTACGTTTTTGCTGAAATGTCTACGATGACAGAATTTAACGTAAAAATGACCCTACGTGACGGTCATTCTAAAAAAGAATCATTTGTAGGTGAACGTCACAGTAAGGAAACTTTACCACCGATCCGTGGGTTTTATCAATGTGATTATGATGAGACCGAATTATATTTGCAGATCGAAGAGCCGGTAGAACTAGATATCAGAGTCGATAGTACCGATCTTTATGATGAAAATGAAGAGCTAGCCGTACGTACGGTAACTGTAGTCGGCAGAGATATGGCTGATGATAAGTATAATGATTTTATGTTGCATTTGACGATTATGCGCTGTGCTTAATAGATGTGCTCTAAATAAAGGCTGAGTGTGAGTAACAAAAGAGAATAATAACCTTTTGGTGTGAATTTTATAATTAGAAAGCGCATCAAGAAACAATGGAAGCCCTTTTTAGCGGAGATATATTTTTCAAAATATTAATTAAAAAAATAAAATTAAAAACAACTATGTATTTATAGTGAAAAATTAGTAAATTTATGCATAAAAAATAGTATTATAGTAATAAATATTGATTTGAATGTTTTTATGCTATTCAAACAGCATAAAAATTCAGATCAACAGCGTTTCGGGTTATTTGTTTTTGGGAGATGAAGCCTCATCTAAAGTAAACAGATGGGGTGTTTTGCCTTGCTTTCCTACTCAGTTAAAGGAGACGGTGTTGCTTTAAGCGTGTTTTTATGGATTTTGTTTTTTAGTAATTTAGGAGAGTGATTCGGTATTTTTATTGATGGAATAGCAATTAAATATGATCGGCTAGCTGATAATAAAGTAAAGTTGGTGTTTGTTGATGCTGCCGATTTGAGTTCTCCCCGAAAACTTTATTCAAAAGATGAGCAAAAATTGGTCAGTGAAGATATCGTTACCAGTGAACAGCGAAAAACTTATGAGCGAATCGAGCTGCTTTTTGGAGGGCTTTATCGCCGAACTGGACAAACTTTGCAGTTTACCGGTGATGATACGATCTCTGAGCTAAAGTTACAAGATATGGCAGGAAATCATCTAGGCAAAACAGCTTCAGATCTTGCATCTCCAGTAACAGATGGGGTCGTCTATGTCCCCTTAAAATTTACTAAGGCTCAGGTCGATTATGAATTTTTCGGACTTAAATCTGAAAGAGAATCTGCTTTAGTAGCTGAATATAGTGCGACTAAGCATGAACAAACGACCACAAAAACTTATTTAACGACTAAGTTTGTTGATCCTAAGGGACGTGCTTTACGTCGGGCAAGACGCCAAAAAGTATTGTGGAATATTTGCCGTAAGATCGACATTATCAGTGGTAAGATCCTTGAGTATTCAAAAATTCCCGAAAAACTGAGTTATGCTACTGAAAAAAGCCCAGTGATCCCGGGGTATATTGCAGAAACTCCAGGAATAGTTCAAACAGAATTAGAAGTTAAAGAACAAAATATCACCTATCAACAAATTGGACAGATCGTTGCGATCAATCAAAGTGGTGATCTCTTAAAAAAGATCCCTTATCGCAATGATCAACAAGATGCAACTAAGGCGGCGGAAACACTTTTGCCTAAGATCAAGGGTTATCATCGCACGGTGGAAAACGAAACGATCGTGCCACATGATCCGTTGCGTGATATTACGATCAAATATTGTAAAAATTGTAGTTAATTTTTAAACGACTTGCACATTAGGTGGAGGTCGTTTTTTGTATCCATAGATAGACTTGATTTTAGCAGTATATCATTAAGTAATGTGCGCTAAAAATGATATACTAGTTTTTGAAACTGTAGGGTGGTATTAAGAATATCGCTAAGGATTTTAGGAAAGGAAAACTATTTTTGATAAATAGTTAGGGAAGAAAATGAGTATTAAGATGATCGCGATCGACATTGACGGAACTTTAGTCAATGATCAAAAAGAAATTGGCGCAAAAACACGGCAAAAAATTATGGAGGCTAGAAAAAAAGGCCTTTACGTTGTTTTATGCACGGGTCGTCCACTTTCTGGCGTTGAACGATATTTAAAAGAGTTAGAGCTAGTCAGTGAACAAGATTATGCGATCACGTTTAATGGGGCAAAGGCGCAAGTTACTGGCAATGGGAAAGTTGTGTTTGAAAATTTACTCACTAAGAAACAGGTAGTCGCGCTAGATGCTTTAAGTCACGAACTAAAGATCAAAGGACAGATCGTGATGCCTGATTCGCATGTTTATACGACGTTTAGAGATATTAGTCCATATACTGTGGTAGATGCTTTTTATACCAAAATGCCACTCCATTATCGGACACCAGCAGAAATCGCTGAATTACCTGCTGCAGCTAAATATATGTGGGTCGATGAACCTGAGATCATTCAAGCCACATTAGCTGCACTTGATGAAGAACTTTTAGGTGAATATTACGTTGTTTTGAGTGCGCCATGGTTCTTTGAAATGATGGCACCTAAAGCTAATAAAGGTGATGCCGTGATCGAATTAGGCAAACATTTGGGCATCAAACCAGCTGAGATCATGGTCTTAGGGGATGAAAATAACGATTTGACCATGTTTGAGTTGGCAGGCTTTGGAGTCGCAATGGGCAACGCAAATGAACAGATCAAACAATTAGCCCAGGCAGTCACGACTGATAATAATCATGATGGTGTTGGCGAAGCGATCGAAAAGTATGTTTTGAAATAAGATTTTTAAGAAAGGAAAAGCTATATCGAGTTAGGCTCATATAGTAGTTATTTTATTATGGGAATTATCGTAACATTTTTCACGCACCGGTGGTATGTGTTTTTGATGGGATTATTGTATTGGTTGGCAATGAAATATTTAGCTAAAAATACGCGTCATGCGCGTGAGATCAGCCAAGTTTCGGCAACTTTACAGATTTTGTTTTTATTGATCTATACAGGCTCGACACTGTGGCTATTGTCTGCGGGGGAAGCAACGAGTAAAGCCTATACGTTATTTACGTTAGTAACAAGTATTGGTGGGGCTTTAGTGGTCACGACACTCTTTATCATGTTGTTATATCGCGTAGCTACGGCTAAGTTTTTAGCACGTTTCCCAGAGTGGGGCAAAAACTTATATCGTTTCGCCATTTTTGGAGCATTAGGCTTTATCTCTTATCCTACGATCGCGATCATCACCACGTTATATTACGGATGGTAAACCAAAGCTTTGTAGTTAACAGGCGTAACTAAGTGTGTTAAACTACAAATGTAAACAAACATCCTTAGAAGGTGAAGGCGATGCAAAAAGACGATTTCAGTATTGAAGGGATGGTCTGTGCTAGCTGTGCGCAGACGATCGAAAAGGCGGTCTCAAATCTTGATGGGGTCGAAGATGCCGCTGTTAATTTAGCAACAGAAAGTATGAAAGTTAGCCATGCAGAAAAATTAACTGCAACAGACATTATCCAAGCCGTCAAAGACGCAGGCTATGACGCCAAAGTCAGTCAAGCGCTCAGTCAGGCTCAAGTTGCAGCCAAAGAACAAGCGACGGCTAAAAGACTACAACAAAAACGCACTGCCATGATCTGGGCACTAGTTTTTGCGGTGCTTTTGATGTTAGTGGCAATGGGCTCGATGTTAGGTTTACCAGTGCCACATTTTTTAGATAGCATGCATGCGCCTAAAAGTGGGGCGCTCATCCAGCTTCTCTTAGTTTTGCCGATCTTGTGGTTTGGGCGCAGTTATTTGATAACTGGGGCGAAAGCTCTTTATAAACGGCACCCCAACATGGATTCTTTAGTACTGGTCGGAAGTGGAGCAGCTTTGATCTATAGTGTGGTCAATACGGTAAATACGTGGCTTACAGGTGTTCATTATTCGCTATATTATGAAGCAGCGGGGATGATCATTGCGTTAGTGATGTTAGGTAAATACTTGGAAGATAGCTCCAAGCAAAAGACTAATTTTGCTTTGACCTCGTTGTTGAATTTAGTGCCTAAAAAGGCTTTATTAGTGCTAGCCGATGGTAAGACAAAAGAAGTCTCGGTCAGTGACCTTAAAGTTGGCGATAAGTTTTTAGTGCAAGCTGGTCAAAGTATTCCAGTTGACGGCAAGGTCCTTTCGGGGCAAACGAGTGTAGATGAATCAATGTTAACAGGTGAGAGCTTACCACTTACTAAAACAGTAGGTGATCAAGTGGTTGCTGGAACGGTCAGTCAAAATGGGCAGATCACCTGTGAATCAACGCGTGTAGGGAGTCAGACCGCATTGGCGCAGATCGTTAACTTGGTCGCTCAAGCGCAAGGCTCTAAGGCACCGATCGCTCGTTTAGCGGATAAGATCTCGGGGTATTTTGTGCCAGTTATCATGGTGATCGCTTTTATCGGAGCGTTAGCGTGGTATCTAACGGGGAGCTCGTTGAGTTTTAGCTTAACGATCTTTGTGTCGGTTTTAGTGATTGCTTGTCCGTGTGCGCTTGGCTTAGCCACCCCCACGGCGATCATGGTCGGAACTGGTAAGGGTGCCAGTGAAGGGATCTTATTTAAAAATGGGACTGCACTAGAACAAGCAGCTCAGATCCAGACCGTCGTTTTAGATAAAACCGGGACTTTAACGCAAGGAAAGCCTAGTGTTACCGATGTTTTAGGCGCTGCTGGGATCAAAACAACGGAAGTTTTGCGTTTTGCTGCGAGCTTGGAATTTTACGCTAAGCATCCACTAGCACATGCGATCTTAGTGGCAGCAAAAGAGCAAGCAAACTTTGTTGTTAAAAATTTTGAAACTTTACCGGGCTTTGGGATCCAAGGTGAGATCGACGGTAAAATGTATTTTTTAGGCAATGAAAAATTGATGCATCAAGCGGTAACAACGGAATCGGAGCTTTTTTTGCAGGCAGAACAATTAAAAGCTGCGGGAAAAACGGTGATGTTTTTAGGTGTAAAAGCACAGATGCTTGGGGTGATCGCGGTCCAAGATCCACTAAAAGCTGACAGCCGTGAAGCAGTACAACAGTTGCATTCTTTAGGATTAGAAACGATAATGTTAACTGGAGATAATACTAAAACGGCAACGGCGATCGCACAACAAGTCGGGATCAAAAATGTGATCAGCGAAGTTTTGCCCCAAGATAAGGCACAAGTTATTCAAGAACTACAAGAAAAAGGAAAACACGTCGCAATGGTCGGCGACGGGATCAATGATGCACCAGCGTTGGCTTTGGCCGATGTCGGAGTAGCAATCGGTAACGGGACCGATGTTGCGATCGATTCGGCCGATATCGTGTTGATGAATTCGGATTTAAGTTCGTTAGTCAAGGCACTTAAGCTCAGTCAAAAGACGATGCTAAACATCAAGGAAAATCTTTTTTGGGCATTTTTCTATAACTGTTTAGGGATCCCTGTGGCTTTAGGTGTTTTAACTTTCTTTGGTGGACCGCTATTAGACCCAATGATCGCAGCGGCCTGCATGAGTTTAAGTTCGGTTTCAGTTGTGTTAAATGCGTTACGGTTGAACCGGGTCAAATTTTAAATATGAAAGGAAGATCTATCATGGAAAAACATACAGTTAAAGTTGAAGGTATGAAGTGCGAAGGTTGTGCGAAAAAGGTCGAAGAAAGTTTGAGCCGTTTAGTGAAAAACGTTAAGGTTGATCTTAAAAAGAAAACAGCAGAATACATCGGTGATGAAACGATTGATCATTTAAATGATACTTTAGAAGGTACACCATATTCGGTAACTAAATCGGTGATCGACAGCGAAAAGTAATTTGACTATAGAGCTCAAGGCTAAAAAACTTGAGCTCTATTTTTTTTAATATTACTAGCGTGTAAACAAGCGTAAAATGATGGTGACAGCAGTGGGAACTGTCAGGCAATTATGGAAATGGGGTAAGCAAAAAAAGAAAGGAAGCTATTGTTTTTTATAGCTAAATGGTGGGGAAAATGTATGATTATCGTACTGAAGTAAAAGAACTACTGGAAATGACTGGGGCTTCACAAAATGAATTATGTTTGACTGCTAAGGCGATCAAAGTGATTTTAAAAATTGCCCAAGTAAAAGAGGTGCCGCCAGTTCCAACGAATGATACTACTGAGATAACAGCTAAAAAAACAGAACCTCAAACAGCAGAGCAAGTCCCCGATAAACAGGTGTTAAAGCCGACTACTCCGCCGATAAAAACGGAAAAAGTAAAGATCGATCGCACGTTACAAACTTTGCAGACGCTTTTATCAACTCGAGGGGAAAATGAAGCTTTAACTAACTGGATCAAGCGTGATCCTAAAATTTATGACCAACTTTTTGAGTTAGTCATGGTCTATCGGGTGTCGACCAGACGCAAAGGGTTTAAAGCTTATAACAAGCAAAAACATGAGCTTAAATTTAATGAATTTGTCCGTAACCAATTTAAACCTAAAAATGGGGATGCCTTAGTTGTGTCTAATTCACACACTAAAACACCGCGTATCATAAAAGTCATTCACCAACCTGAAAACGAATACCACCAAAATACTGTGACATTTGATCAAGGTGTAGTGGAACTAGATGAAAATCAAAGATTAGTCGTCCAAAAAGATGTTGCCGGTAATCCATTACTAGTAGATGAAAAGCCCTTTAGTTATCAGCTCACACCGCATAGCAAGGCACAAGTAGGTAGTGTCGTACGTTTGCGCTGGTATAAAGATAAAGTCGGGCAACGACAAAATGAAGATCTTGCCTTAGCATGGATCTATCCTAAGCAGACCGTTAACCGGATCCCTGCAACGCCACTAAAGAAAACCGGGCTGACCAAAGTCAAATATCAGCCGACGATCGAGTTTGATCTTGCTGGTGCAACGGTCGGGATCGTGGTCGGAAGAGAACTTTACCATGATAAATACGCTGCGATCGTTCAAGCTCACGGGGGGATTTATTAATGGTCGACGCCTTTTATCATCGACGTAATCCCGAAGTTTATTTTTCAAGACGACTTTCGCAAGCTGACTATGTAGTAATGGTCCAAAATCAAAGTAAGCACAATACGAGTTATGCATTGGCTAAGATCAAAGAGCAGTTTAAAGGTTTTGCGATCGCTAAAAACTTAACGGGTCTGCAAGTTGAACAAGCGATCTACCGTGCTTTTGAGGGCCTGCCCGCCTTTGTCGACCAGACTGTCAGTGCGCAACGTTCAGCCATCATATAAAGAGCTTAAGAACTTGATCAAGGAAATTTTCTGCGATCAAGTTTTTTGTTAAAATAAAAATTGATATTTTTGTGAAAAAAATCACAAATACGAGCGAGTAGCATAATTTATTTCGATTTACTTTTAAAATAAATTTTCAAAAATAAAAATTTATTATTTTGATGGGAAAAACAAAGAATATTGTTCGTTTAAGCCTAAAAAACCTTTTATTACAAGGAAAAAATCGTTAGAAAAAGTATATTTTATTATTTCTTAAGAAACTAAGCCCATTGTAAAAAAATATTAAAAATAGATAAAATAAATTGAAATCGTTATCTGTAAGCGGTAATATAATTAGTGAAGTAATTCACTAAAGGCGACTGGAAGTGGATCACTGGATGTAGATTGTATTTATGGAGGTATGAGTGAATATGAGCAAAGAAAAGCCAAAGAAAAAAGTTTTAACACCAGAAGAAAAAGAAGCAAAGATGCAAGCAGCCCGTGAATATACGGGAAAGTTGATCGATAAAGCGGTCAAAGCAGAAGCTGCTTACGCTTCGTATACCCAAGAACAAGTTGATAAGATCGTGGCAGCCGCAGCCTTAGCTGGTTCAGAAGCTTCCTTGATGCTTGCACATGAAGCGGTCGCCGAAACAAATCGTGGGATCGTGGAAGATAAAGATACGAAAAACCGTTTTGCCACCGAAAACATCTATAACTTGATCAAAGATGAAAAAACAGTGGGTGTGATCTCCGAAGACAAAATCAAAGGGCAAGTTAAGATTGCTGCACCTTTGGGCGTTTTGGCTGGGATCGTGCCAACGACAAATCCAACTTCAACAACGATGTTTAAGGCTTTGATGGCACTTAAGACGCGTAATGCGATCGTGTTTGCTTTCCATCCTCAAGCCCAAAAATGTTCAGTTCATGCTGCGCAGATCATTTCAGATGCTGCTGTAGCTGCAGGGGCACCAAAAGACATCATTCAATGGGTCGAAACACCTTCGCTTGAAAACACGACTGCTTTGATCCAAAATCCACAGATCGCTTCGATCCTAGCTACTGGTGGTCCTGGCATGGTCAACGCTGCTTTACGTTCCGGTAACCCATCAATGGGGGTAGGTGCTGGTAACGGGGCTGTGTTTGTTGATCATACCGCACATTTAGATCGTGCAGTTGAAGATCTCTTGTTGTCAAAACGCTTTGATAACGGGATGATCTGTGCGACCGAAAACTCTGCGGTAGTAGAAGCACCAGTTTATGATGCTTGGCTACAAAAGATGCAAGCCAAAGGTGCATATTTAGTGCCAAAAGAAGATTATGCTAAGTTAGAAAACTTTGTCTTTAATGACAATCATGGTGTTAACGGTCCAGTTGCAGGTAAATCAGCCCGCTGGATCGCAGAACAAGCGGGCGTTTATTTACCAGAAGATAAAGACGTGATGTTATTTGAATTAGATCCAAAAAACATTGGCGAAAAACTTTCTTCTGAAAAACTTTCACCACTCTTGTCAGTTTATAAGGCCAAAGATCGTAACGATGCGATCAAGATCGTGGGCGCCTTACTTGATTATCAAGGTGCGGGTCACAATGCTGCGATCCAGATCGGTTCGCAAGCAGATCCATTCATTGAAGAATTTGGCGATAAAACAAAATCTGCTCGTATTTTAGTCAACCAACCCGATTCGATCGGTGGGATCGGTGATATTTATACTGATGCTTTACGTCCTAGTTTGACACTTGGTACGGGATCATGGGGGAAAAATTCATTGTCACATAACTTATCTACTGGAGATCTTTTAAACATCAAGACCGTTGCGAAACGGCGTAATCGTCCACAATGGGTTCGTTTACCAGAAAAGATCTACTACGAAAATAATGCAATCTCATACTTGCAAGATGAAACAGAAGATATCAAGCGTGCCTTTATCGTAGCCGACCCAGGCATGGTTCAATTTGGCTTTGTTGATAAGATCTATGATCAATTAGCAATTCGCCACACACCAGTAAAAACGTCACTTTACGGTACGGTACGTCCTGACCCAACTTTAGGTCAAACGATCGAGATCGCACGTCAAATGGCAGAATTTAAACCAGATACAGTCATTGCGATCGGTGGAGGTTCTGCCTTAGATGCGGCTAAGATCGCGCGCTATATCTATGAATACTCCTTAGATCAAGCACCAGATTTCTTGGATAGCTATGAAAAGGTGAGTGAGCTCTTTACCTTATTACAACAAAAATTCGTTGATATCCGTAAACGGATCGTGAAATTCCATCACGCGACTGAAACAAAACTCTTTGCGATCCCAACTACCTCAGGGACTGGTTCTGAAGTAACGCCATTTGCGGTTATTACCGACGATAAGACACACGTGAAATATCCGTTGGCTGATTACGAATTGACACCACAAGTAGCGATCGTTGATCCAGAATTTGTCATGACGGTGCCAAAACGAACAGTCGCCCTTTCTGGGATCGATACACTTTCTCATGCCCTTGAAGCTTATGTTTCCGTGATGGCTTCAGATTTCACACGTCCATGGGCGTTAGAAGCGATCAAATTGGTCTTTGAAAACTTAGTTGAATCTTACAACTATGATCCAAAGAACCCTACACTTGCAGGCGAAAAAGCCCGCGAAAACATGCATTATGCCGCAACACTTGGGGGGATGGCCTTTGCCAATGCCTTCTTAGGGATCAACCACTCCCTTGCACATAAGACAGGTGGGGAATTTGGCTTACCACACGGTTTGTGTATTGCGATCGCGATGCAACCAGTGATCCGTTTCAACGGAACTTCTGGCAAGGTAAAACGTTCAGTTTACCCACGTTATGAAGTTTACCGGGCGCAAAAAGATTACGCTGATATCGCACGTGCGTTAGGTTTACCAGGTAACGATGATGCACAATTAGTGGAAGCTTTATGCGCTAAGATCTCAGAATTGTTCAAAGCCCTTGAGGTTGAGCCAAAATTATCGGCTAATGGGGTAACAAAAGAACAATTTGAAGGTGCCTTAGATGACATGGTCGATCTTGTTTATAACGACCAATGTACTCCAGCAAACCCACGCCAACCATTCTTAGAAGAAATTCGCGAATTATTGTGGGAACAATTTTAAATTAAATTAACAGTCACTAGGATTATGCCCTAGTGGCTTTTTTGGTAAAGAAGAAATGGGACGTTCAGTGACAGTAACAATTTGGAATAAATAAAATGATATGAATGTTAAAAAGCCCTAGAAACGAATTCTAGGGCTTTTTAGTATGTGGTTATTTAGAGAAGAGTAGGGATCGAAAGTGGTGTAGCAGTTTTCTTAAGGACTGCATTTAACTCTGCGATATTTTGGCGCCCTTGGGTATCACACCAAAGTTTAGCGGCGTTTTTGCCGTCTTTTGCAAAGGGAACAACACTATCTTTCCAAGTCGCACGTCCACATAAGACACCATTAAACGTAGAGCCTGCTTCGTGAGCAAAATAGAGCGTATCCTGGAACATTCTAGCCGACACACCAGCACTCAAAAAGATGAATGGCACGCCATTAGCAGCTTTTGTTTGTTCCTTAAAATAGGTGGCAGCTTCTGCTTTGGTGTAGATCGATTCAGTGCCAAAACCAGCTACGTAGTCCATGTTAACCGGAACTTCAACTTTTAAAACATCAACATTGTAGCGCGGTAAAGAAAATTCACTCATCATTTCGATCACTTTGTGTGGTTTGATCGCAGCGTATTCCTTACTCTTAGTATCGTCGATCTTAGCGTCATAAGACATTAACTCTAAGAAAAATGGCAAGCCTTCAGCACTACATTCGCTACCAATCCGTTCCACAAAGGCTTGTTTTTGATTATTGATCCGTTGTGGTTCGTCAACATCGTAATAAAGCATAAACTTGATTGCATCGGCACCCGCTTCTTTTAATCTTTTGACCGAGCAAGTTGGCAAAAGGTCAGGCATCCGCCCGGGTTCTGAGACATCATAGCCAGTTTTTTCATAGGCTAACAGTAAACCGCAGTTGCGATCACGCACTTTGGCAGCGGCGAGTCCGTATTCAGGGTCGAGTAAAATCGCTGATGAATACGCTGTCATTTCTTGGGAGATAACAGTTTTAAATTCACAGATATCTTGATCGGTGATTTGCTGATCGGTATTTTGAGCTAACATTTTCTTTAATGAACCGCGTTGGTCGATCGCTAATGCAGCGATCACGCCATCTTCATTGAGCATCCGTTGTAAAGCTTGGGTTTTATTGACCATGATAAGTGCTCCTTTGTTTATGAATGTTTGTTTGTGTTTTTACAAGTTTAAATTAGCACGTTCATACAAAATAGTCAATCCATAACTCATCAATCGATCGATTCAAATTGGATATGGAAATATTCCCAGCGTTCATAAGAACAGACGTATTCGACGATTTGGTCGCTCAAAGAAAGCGTTGTTGTTCGTTCTTGTTTGATAGTTGGCGTTTGCTCAGAAATATTTAAAAGTTTGGCAACATGGAGCGGAGTTGGCAAGGCGACTTGGTTAGTTTCAGTATAATGTTCGACCGTGAGATTGATCTTAAATTCTTCTTTGATCCGTTGGTAGATCGAAGTATAATACCGAAGTTCAAGCGGGTGGGTGATGAAGCGTTCGGGCATATAAGTGCATTGGTAAAGATAAGGTGTTTGTTCTGTTTGGCGCAAGCGGGTGATCGCATAATATGATTCGAACGGTTCAAGTCCGAGCTTAGTTAAGATCTTGGGGTCATGAGCTTTGATGATGCTCAAGACCTTTGTTTTTGGCTGTTTAAGTTGCGCACTCATCAAATCACTGAATTTAAGCACTTTTAACTTACGAGCCCGCGCAACATAAGTTCCCCGCCCTTGGTAGCGTACGAGATAACCATCGGCGACGAGCTCTTTTAAGGCATGGATCACCGTGATCGAACTCACATGGTATTTTTTAGTTAATTCGGCTTCACTGTAAAATTTTTCACCGTTTTCAAATTTGCCTGAAAGAATTTCATTTTTTAAATGATTTTTGATTTGTTGATGTTTGGGAATCTTCATACTCACACCTCGTTGTTGGCCAAAGGGACCTTATACGAAAAGTAACGTGAAGGGGCGGTGGTGATGGTGAATTCAAAGGGAATATGATCGACATCAAAAGTTCGCCGTTGAATCTTTAAACAAGGAGTACCGACTTTTAGATCCAGTAATTCCGATTCGCGTGCGTTGATCAAACTCGCAAAGAACTCTTCTTCGCCATCTTTGATCTTGAGCGCATATTTGGTGCTCAAAAGATCATAGAGTGAATTTTTTAACAGCTCATTACGTCGCAACTTAGGGAAACGTTTGGCTGGTAAAAATGTTTTTTCAAATAAGATCGGCTGAAAATTGAGCATGCGTAACCGTTCGATCCGATAAACCAGTTCATCTTGTTTAAGCCCTAATTTTTGGGCGATATAGTAGTTAGGCGTTGTTTTAGCAAACATCAAGAGTTCAGAAGTTGGCGCTAGATTTTCTTTATGTGCGACTTTACTGAAGCTGTAAAATTTAGCGAAATCAAACTTGGCTGGTTCATAAGAAACATAGTAACCAGTGTTTTTAGCTTTAGTGATGAATTTAAGGTCTTCTAACTCACTTAAAGCAGCGCGAATCGTTGAGCGACTAACGTTATATTTCTTAGAAAGCTCATTTTCTGTAAAAAAACGAGTATTGAGTTGTTGTTTTTCAGATACGATCAGCTGGATCAATTGATCAGCGATCTGTGAATATTTAGGACGAACCGACATAAAAAACCTCCTCTTCGTTTTGAAAATTGTATGTGAAAAAAATCTTGTTATGATAGCGCTTCATCTTGATTATAACCTAAATGGTTTGGAAATTAGTAGTGAAAATAACTGCGAAAGAGTTTAACTTTGAAGTGAAATCGGCTAAAATCAGAAGTGTAAATGATAGCGCATACATCAGTGTGAGGGCATCATTTATGGGTATATACCTTTTATGGCTGAAGCCGATGTTTTAAGAAACTTATGAAACACTAGCGTAACTTAATATATTAACATACTAAATCTATGAGGTAATGAAAATGGATAATTTAAAGGTACAGGAAGATAAGCTGTATTTAGATGGGCAAGAATTTAAGCTTCTTTCAGGTGCGATCCATTACTTCAGGGTTCCCCGCGCGAACTGGCGTCGTTCTTTATTCAATTTGAAGGCGCTAGGTTTTAACACGGTTGAGACCTATACGGCGTGGAATCTGCATGAACCAAGGGCAGGTGAATTTGATTTTACTGGGCAACTAGATCTAGGGGCCTTTATAAAATTAGCACAAGAATTAGGCTTAAATGTTATTGTTAGACCTTCGCCTTATATTTGTGCGGAATGGGAATTTGGCGGTTTGCCAGCATGGCTTTTAAATTTACAGGGCGTGAGATTACGTGCTAATGATCCGACCTATTTAGCCTGCGTTGAGTGTTACTACCGCGAATTATTTAAAATCCTAGTTCCTTTGCAACGCTCACATGGTGGACCAATCATGATGATGCAGATCGAAAATGAATATGGTTCATATGGTGAAGATAAAGCGTACTTGCGTAGTATCAAAGCTTTAATGGAAAAGTTGGGGGTAGATGTTCCATTATTTACAGCTGATGGTGCCTGGCGCGCTACTTTACGGGCAGGGAGCTTGTTAGAAGATAATGTTTTAGCCACAGGAAATTTTGGCTCACACGCAAAAGAAAACTTTGCACAAATGAGAGCTTATCAAGCTGAATTAGGCGTAAAACAACCCTTACTTTGTATGGAATTTTGGGATGGGTGGTTTAGTCGCTGGGGTAAACCGGTGGTCAAGCGTGATCAAGCTGAGCTATTAGATGCTTTACGGGAAGTCTTGTTATTAGGCGAGGGCGTAAATCTCTATATGTTTCATGGCGGCACGAACTTTGGGTTTATGAATGGTTGTTCGGCGCGTTTGGAACATGATCTATCACAGATCACAGCCTATGATTATGGCGCACCACTAAATGAAGTCGGTGATCCTACACCAACGTATTTTATGATCCAAGATTTGATCCATGAGTTGTACCCTGAGTTAAAACAAGCGACCCCGCTTTATAGCCAAAAAATAGAGCGCTTACAAATCCCGCTCTCACACAAGACTAGTTTATTTGGGAATTTACATCATGTAACTAGTCGCACGGATAGTCAATATCCGCAAACAATGGAAACAGTTGGACAATTTTACGGTTATTTGTTGTATCGGACTCACATTGAACGTGATACGTTAGCAACTGAAAAATTGCGCGTGATCGATGCCCGTGATCGGGTCCAAGTTTATGTGGAAGAACAACATGAAAAGACGCAATACCAAGAAGAGATCGGAGCGCCGATCGAGGTCAAATTACCACAAAAATATAACCAGCTCGACATTTTGGTCGAAAACATGGGACGAGTCAATTATGGGAGCAAATTAACGGCGCAAACACAACAAAAAGGGATCCGAACTGGGGTAATGGTCGATCTCCACTTTGTTAGTGATTGGCAACAATATGCACTTGACTTAAGTAAGCTCGCACAACTTGATTATAAGCGACCTTATTTGCAACAGACACCAAGCTTTTATAAATATACTTTTGACTTAGCTAAAACCGGTGATTGTTACCTAGACCTGACTCATTTTGGTAAAGGTGTAGCGTTATTAAACGGACATAATTTAGGGCGTTTTTGGCAAGTGGGACCGCAATTAGCGCTCTTTTGTCCCGCCTCATTTTTTGAAGTAGGTAAAAATGAAATCGTTATCTTTGAGACTGAAGGTAAATATTGTGACACGATAGATTTAGTTAAAGAACCAATTTATAAGCAATTAAGGAGTGAACAATAATGATTATTGGAGTAAGGATCGATGGGCGCTTGATCCATGGTCAAGTAGCCAATTTGTGGACAACAAAGTTAAATATTACTCGGATCATGGTCGTCGATGATGAAGTTTCCAAAAGTGCGATCGAAAAAAGTGGGTTGAAATTAGCAACTCCGGCCGGCGTCAAATTAAGTGTTTTACCTTATGAACTCGCCGCCGAAAATATTTTAGCAAAACGCTATGAATCGCAACGTTTATTGATCGTTGCTAAGAAACCGCACTATTTGTTGGAATTGGTCAAAAAAGGTGTGCCGATTGAAGAGATCAACGTTGGTAACATGTCTCAGACCGATACGACCATAGCGGTCACACGCTCGGTCAATGTCGAAAAAGAAGATATTGCTGAATTTAAAGAATTACAAGCACGTGGAGTCCGTTTGGTCCACCAAATGGTTCCGGCTGATTCTGCCGAAGACTTTATGAGTCTCTTAGACAAGAAGGGGTGAATTTAAAATGACGATCGCATGGTGGCAAATTTTACTATTAACGTTATATGCAGGCTATCAGATCTTAGATGAATTGCAAATCAACTCATCCGCCGGTTCCGCAGTATTTGCGGGTTTTATTTCAGGACTTATTATGGGTGATTTAAAAACAGGTTTATACATCGGTGGGATGATGCAGTTAACGATCTTAGGTGTCGGAACTTTTGGCGGCGCTTCCAGAATTGACGCGAACTCAGGAACTGTCTTAGCGACCGCCTTTGCAGTCTCAGTGGGGATGGATCCTAAACAAGCGATGGCAGCAATCGCGGTGCCAGTAGCGGCGTTAATGATCCAAACCGATATTTTAGGGCGTTTTGCCAACACCTACTTTGCACACAAGATCGATAAAGACATCGAAAACTTCCAATACAAAAAAATCGAACGTCACTTCTTGATGGGAGCAATCTCTTGGTCACTTTCTCGGATGTTACCAGTCTTTTTAGCTTTAGCATTTGGCGGTGGTTTG
Organism: Ligilactobacillus apodemi DSM 16634 = JCM 16172; assembly: GCF_001434405.1. Taxonomy (GTDB): domain Bacteria; phylum Bacillota; class Bacilli; order Lactobacillales; family Lactobacillaceae; genus Ligilactobacillus; species Ligilactobacillus apodemi. The sequence continues at coordinate 32,755 of NZ_AZFT01000048.1, forward strand.
GTTTCGAAAGTCGTTGGTTATTTAAATGGCGATCTTAAGTGGTTAGGTGATGGTTTATCAGTTGCTGGGGCAGTTTTACCAGCAGTTGGTTTTGCGATCTTATTACGCTACTTGCCAGTGAAGAAAAACTTTGCCTATCTTATTTTAGGTTTTGTGATCACCGCAATTTTGACAACGATCTTTGGCAACATTCAAACACTTGGTACCAGTGTCATGGGCTTAGATAAGACCTTAGTGGCTAACTTCAACAGTTTACCAATGTTAGCGATCGCTTTGATCGGCTTAGCTTTAGCCTATATTTCATACAAGAACAATACCGAAAAAGAACAAGCACCAAAAGCACCCGCTGAAAGTGCAGCCGTAAATAATAACAGTGAGGGGGAAATTGAAGATGACGAACTCTAATAAAACAAAGACAACCGGTTATAAATTGACCGCTGCAGACTTTAAACAGATCAATCGGCGTAGTCTCTTTGGTTTTCAATTAGGTTGGAACTACGAACGCATGCAAGGTTCAGGTTATCTATATACGATCTTGCCTCAATTGCGCAAGCTCTATGGTGATGATACCCCTGAGTTAAAACGGATGATGAAATTACACGCCCAATTTTTCAACACGTCAAACTTTTTTAACACGATCGTAACGGGGATCGATTTGGCGTTAGAAGAAGAGGAAGGCGAAAAATCGGCTGAAACTGTCAATGGGATCAAAACAGGTTTGATGGGACCTTTTGCCGCGATCGGGGATGCGATCTTTGGCGCGTTAGTCCCAGCGATCTTTGGGGCAATTGCAGCTGATATGGCGGTAAAAGGCAATCCATTAGGCGTTTTGATCTGGGTGATCGCCTGTATCGCAATCATGATCTTTCGTTGGAGTCAATTAAAATTTGCTTACCGCGAAGGAACACAGTTAGTGACTACAATGCAGCACCGCTTGAATGCTTTGACCGCTGCAGCAACCCAACTCGGGGTCTTCATGGTCGGTGCGTTGGTAGCAACGATGATCAACGTTAAGATTGCTTGGGCGCCAATGATCGGGGACGTGAAAGTTGATTTACAAAATAACTTAGACATGTTGTTACCACGGTTATTACCAGCAGTTATCGTTTTAGGGATCTACTGGATGTTAGGTAAGAAAAGTATGACGTCGACTAAGGCGATCTTTATCGTATTGTTTATTTCGATCGCATTGTCGGCACTTGGAGTTATTTCAAAATAACGTATCAAACGGACCATGGTAAATGTTACTATGGTTTGTTTCTAGCAAGAAAGGATGAAATTTATAATGAAACCATTAATTTTGATCAGTCACGGTGAAATGTGTGTAGAATTGAAAAAAAGTGTTGAGATGATCATGGGACCACAAGATGATATTTATACGGTTGCTTTATTGCCAAATGAAGGCCAAGCCGAGTTTTTGGCTAAATTTGAACAAACGGTGGCAGGCTTAACTGACTTTACCGTTTTAGCCGATCTTTACGGTGGTACGCCATGTAACGTTATTGCTAAAGAGATCATGGCGGGCAAAGATTATCGGTTATATGCTGGCATGAATATGGCAATGGTCATCGGCTATTTGAATGCTTCGATGTTAGGCAGTGAAGCCGACTTAGTGAACGATGCGAAAAATGGTGTGACTGATGTTAACGATGCCCTAAAGGCGCTAATGTAGATGGGAAGTGAAGGTAATGTTTACAACAAGTGAGGCACAATTAAAAAAATTAGGCGCTTTGATCACGACAAAAGAGATCGCTCAACAGCCAGAACTTTGGGAAGAAACAGCCTTGATCTATCAACAATATCAAGCTAAATTAGCTGAATTTATCACCAGCTTTGTGCTCAAAGAAAATCAAAAACTACGGGTCATTTTTACGGGAGCAGGCACCTCACAATATGTGGGCGATACGCTAGTGCCATATTTGCGCCAAGTCGGTGACTCAAGCCTATTTAGCTTTGAGAGTTTAGCAACGACCGATATCGTTGCCAGTCCGAAAGATTATTTATTGCCAAACGAACCGACGCTCCTTGTTTCGTTTGCGCGCAGTGGGAATAGTCCTGAAAGTAAAGCAACGGTGCAATTGGCAACGCGGTTAGTCAAAAATATCAAACATTTGATCATCACCTGTGCGCCTGAAGGTGAGTTAGCTAAATTTGGCAATAGTGATCCCGACAGCTTAGTCGTTTTGATGCCCCAATGTTCAAATGACAAAGGGTTTGCGATGACTGGTTCATTTTCGTGCATGGTCTTAGCGGGCTTGTTGTTCTTTGATCAAACTACACCAGCACAAAAATTAGCATATGTTGCTAAATGTGCGAGCTTGGGGCGTGAAGTGCTTACTAATGAAGCAAAAATAAAAGACCTAGTCGACCTAGATTTTGAGCGAATCGTTTATCTTGGTTCGGGTAGTTTAAGTGGGCTTGCTCGCGAAGCGCAACTAAAGATCTTAGAATTGACCCATGGCCAGATCGCCACTAGTTTTGATTCTTCGATGGGCTTTAGACATGGGCCAAAATCATTTATCACGGATAAAACGCTAGTCCTTGGTTTTGTAGGTAACGATGCCTATACTAAACAATACGATCTAGATGTTTTAAACGAGATCTTCCATGATCAGATCGCTAAAAAGACTGTTGCAGTCGGGCAATTAGCTGATATCCCATTTGCGGGAACAAAAATCGCTTTGACAAGTGATGAATTATTGCCAGCTGGTTATTTAGCGTTACCAGATGTGATGGTCGCCCAGACAGTGGCGTTGTTAACGGCGGTTAAGCTCAAAAATACCCCGGACACCCCTTCGCCGACTGGAACGGTTAACCGGGTAGTCGAAGGTGTTGTGATCCACGAATTCAATTGAACGAGGTAAACAAGAATGCACTATTATCTAAAAGCAAAGAGTTTTTTAACTAAAAGTGGTTTGAAAAATGGGGGCTTTTTAGAGATCAAAGATGGCAAATTTGGTAACTATTTGGCAGTAAAGAAGTTGCCAAAAGATGCCAAAGTGATCGACAAAGGCGAAATGTTGATTGCACCAGGTTTGGTCGATACCCACATTCATGGTTATTTGGGACACGATGTGATGGATGGCGATTTAAATGGTTTGTCTAAGATCGCCCAAGGTTTGTTGGCGTGTGGTGTCACCTCATTTTTACCGACAACGTTAACTGCCTCAAAAGAAAAACTAAAACAAGTTTGTCAATTGATCGGGCAAAATCATGCCCACATCAAAGGTGCCAAGATCCAAGGAATCTATTTAGAAGGACCGTACTTCACGATCCCGCATAAAGGTGCGCAAGATCCACGCTATATGCGCCCCGCAGACATTGATGAATTACTAGAACTACAGGCAGCTTCTGGCGGGATGATCAAAAAGATCGCTCTTGCCCCTGAAAAAGCAGGTGCGCTAGATTTTATCCCAAAAGCAGTGGCGGCTGGTGTCAAAGTCGGTTTAGGGCATAGTGATGCCACTTATGAACAAGCCTTAGCCGCCCTTGATCATGGTGCTAGTTTCTTTGTCCATGCGTATAACGGGATGAGTGGACTACAGCACCGGGCTCCAGGGATGGTCGGGGCGCTCTTTAGTACCAAGGCGTATGCCGAAATGATCTGTGACGGACATCACATCCATCCGGGAGCGATCCAAGCTTTAGTTAACGCCAAAACATCGGCTAAACTCGCTTTAGTGACCGATTGTATGCAAGCTGGTGGGATGCCGGCAGGGCAATATAAGTTAGGTGAGTTTTTAGTTGATGTTAAAGACGGCGCAGCCCGGTTGCAAAATGGCGGCAGTCTAGCTGGGAGTGTCTTAGAACTTTTTAGTGCGGTGCAAAATTTAGTTAACTGGGGGATCTGCAGTTTACCTGATGCCTTAATGATGGCGACACAAATCCCAGCGCAAAGTGCGGGGATCGCTGATGTTTGTGGCAAGATCGAAACTGGTCTAGCTGCCGATTTTATCGTGATCGATCCAGCGCTTGAATTGAGTGAAACTTACATTGACGGCGAGCTAGTATACCAAAAATAATTTGGCAAAAGAGCACTTTGTTCATTGAGCGAAGTGTTCTTTTTTCATTGGGTATACCAATTTTGAGTTTTTTGGTTGACAGCTAAAAAATTGTGCGATATATTTAGTCGTGTTACTGATATAGTGACTTTTATATAAAAATTAAGATAATTTTAAGGTATATACCAATTTAAAAATGAGAGGTATTTTATTATGTGTGGTATCGTTGGTGTTACAGGCAACCAAAATGCAACAGACATCTTATTAGATGGTTTACAACAACTTGAATATCGGGGCTATGACTCAGCAGGGATCTATGTTAATGATCAACACGGTGATGGCTTTTTAGTAAAAGAAAAAGGACGGATCGCTGACTTACGTGCTTTAGTGGGACCAGAAGTCAAGGGCTCTACGGGGATCGGACATACACGTTGGGCAACTCACGGGGTACCAAGTGTAACTAATGCTCACCCACATGTTTCCGCTGATGGCCGCTTTTTCTTAGTTCACAACGGTGTGATCGGTAACTTCAGTGGACTAAGAGAAAAATATTTAGCTGACGTTGAACTTAAGAGTGATACCGATACTGAGATCATCGTCCAATTAGTGGGCAAATTTGCTGCTGAAGGGCTTGATACGTTTGCAGCCTTTAGAAAAGTTTTGAGTTTAGTTGATGAAAGCTCATCTTATGCTTTCTTGTTGATGGACAAAGAAGATCCTAGCAAGTTATTTGTCGCTAAAAACAAGAGCCCATTGTTGATCGGGGTCGGTGATGGCTTTAACGTGGTTTGTTCCGATGCACTTGCAATGCTCAACCAAACACATGACTTTATCGAATTAACTGACGGTGAAGTTGTGATCGTTGAACCACAAAGCATCAAGATCTTAGACCAAGATGACAATGAGATCAAACGTGAACCTTTCCATGTCGACACTGACCCAGAAGCAGTGCAAAAAGGTGCTTACGCTCATTACATGTTAAAAGAGATCGATGAACAACCTGGGGTAATGCGTAAATTAGTCCAAGAATACTTCAACGAAGATGGCACAGTTAAGATCGATCAAGCTTTATTGGATGATCTTTCCCAAGCAGACCGCCTTTACATCGTGGCTGCCGGAACAAGTTACCATGCAGGGCTTGTCGGTAAGGAATTATTTGAAAAATTAGCTAATATTCCAACCGAAGTACATGTGGCTTCTGAATTTGCTTATAACCCACCATTGTTATCGGAAAAACCATTCTTTATTTTCTTGACTCAAAGTGGTGAAACAGCTGATAGTCGCCAAGTATTGACGCAAGTAAATAAATGGGGTTACCCAAGCTTGACGATCACAAATGTGCCTAACTCGACTCTTTCGCGTGAAGCAACCCACACCTTGTTGTTACATGCTGGTCCAGAAATTGCGGTTGCTTCTACTAAGGCTTATACCGCACAGATCGCTTTAGAAGCTATTTTAGTTAAAGCTTACGGTGAAGCTAAAAACATCGAGCGTGCTAAAGAATTCGATGTTGCTAAGGAATTGACGAAAGTTGCTAATGGGATGCAAGAATTAGTTGATGAAAAGGGCAAGATCGAACAAATTGCTAAAGATCTTTTAGCAACAACCCGCAATGCCTTTTACATTGGCCGTGGGGTCGACTACGCTTTGGCCCAAGAAGCTGCTTTGAAGTTAAAAGAAGTTTCTTACATCCAAACAGAAGGTTTTGCGTCAGGTGAATTAAAACACGGTACGATCGCCTTGATCGAAGACGGTACACCAGTTGTGGCGATCATCACCGATCCAAAGATGGCCGCTCATACCCGAAGCAATGCCCAAGAAGTTATTGCTCGTGGTGCTAACGTCTTATTCATCGCTAGTCGTGACTTAGCAGTAGCTGGTGATCAAATCATCTTACCAGATATCGATCCATTGTTGTCACCACTTGTTTCGGTTGTGCCAACCCAATTATTGGCTTACTATGCAAGTATGCAACGTGGTTATGATGTTGATAAGCCACGTAACTTAGCTAAGAGTGTGACAGTTGAATAAGCTTAGCTAAGCACAGACCCTCGTTATTTGTGATTTTTTACAAGTAACGGGGGTCTTTTGATAAGTGTAAGTTTTTGTTCAAATCGCAAAAGTAAGGTAGAATTAGATACGAGGGAAAACGGGGAAGCACTGACACTTGGGGGCAGTGCTTCTTTTTTGAGGTGATAAATCAAGTTAGGGTATGTCAAAAAAAATAAATGTATGCTAAAATAGGTACTTGATTTTTAGTTAAATCTGGTGTGGTCGTAGGGTCAAATAACGTTGAGCTTGAGAAAAAGAGTAAAAATGGGCCTTGAGCTGAAAGTTATTGTTGGCGATCAGCAAACGCAAATAGCAAATTATTTAAGAGAGGAGCTGCTATCGTTCTTTTTGATAGGTGTGATCGCTCATTTACATAGCAAATAAACGATGGATTGTAAAAAATGTGGGGCAAAAAATCCCGAAAATAGTAATTTTTGTAACAATTGTGGGTTAGCATTGGAAGTTGAAGTTGTTGTTTCTGACAACAAGCCAAACTTAGTTGATTCGACTAAATTGATGTTTAAAGATATTTTCCGTTATGGCAAATGCATGAGCCGGGCCGATTTTTGGTATGGTGAATTAGGAAGTATCCTATTATTTGCGGTCGTTTCCGCAATCGTCTTTGGTTTAGATTCTTTAGCTAACATCTTAGATACATACGGTGAAGAATTAAGTTCGCAAATTTTAAGTTATGTTTCATGGTATGCCTTTTTCACAGCGTTGCTCACTTTGATCTTGATCAATTTAGCCGCTGGGGCACGTCGGTCTCGTGACATCGGAATGAGCGGTGGTTGGACGATCTTGCAATTAGTGCCGATCGCTAACATCTTGTTTATCGTGTTCATGTGCCAAAAATCAGTCTTTGAAGGTAACTATTACCGCTTTGAAACGCAAAGTGCACTTGGTAAGAGAGTTTATGGCTATAAAGGTTTAGTGATCGCCCTTGTATTATGTGGGGGCTTGGTCTTTAGTATCGTTAGTTACTTTACGATCCAAACGATCACTTATCAAATCATGATGTACCAACAACTTCTTCAAAGCTATAGTACAACAAGCAGCTACTATGGCTATTAAAAATTAGTACTTTGAGGGGATAGTTTGAAACGGAAAATGAAAAGAGATGGATTTGTACTCATCTTAGTATGTCTTTTGCTGGTGATTTTGGTTATGTTCGCCGGTGAATTATTACTTTCATTGAATAATGATATCAGCAGTGGCAAGGTCGGTTTGCGCGCTGCCGTAACCAACCACCATTTTATGATAGCTTAACAAAAGATCGTCCATTAGTTGGGACGATCTTTTGTTAGCTGGAGAACAATTTGTAAATCAAAAAAATGCGCGCATAATTAAACTAAGAGACTATTATTAGTCAAATCAAAAGAAAGTTGGTAATCAAATGAGTAACGAAAATATTAGACAAAAGACCGTATATTTTGCAGCCGGCTGGTTTTCACCAAAACAAACCGCTGCTTATGATCAAGTGATGGCAGCAATCAAACAAAATAAGACGATCGATGATAAAAATAGTTATGTCCCATTAGAACATCAATATAAAGGGTTACGTGTGGATGAACACCCTGAATTATTAGCCGATAAAGAATGGCAAACGGCAACTTTTAACGGCGATTGTGTCGGCATCAAGAGCTCAGACCTCTTTTTATGTACGTATTTGCCCGATGAAGAAGATATCGGCTGTGGGGTCGAATTAGGTTTAGCTAAGGCCTTAGGCAAATACATTGTGATCGTGATCCCAGATGAAGACTACGGTAAACCAATCAATTTGATGAGTTGGGGCGCTGCCGATACAGTGATCAAAGTATCTGAATTAGCAGATTTTGACTTTAATAAGCCATACTACAATTTCTACGAATGTGAAGTTTACTAACCAAAAGCGTTTTAGTGTCTGGCAACTAATTAATGTTATAATGGGGCAATAAGATCAATTAGGCAAGAGGGGAAAATGCGTGGAAAAATTGACTATCAATGACATTGCGAAGATCTCGGGGTATTCGATCGCAACGGTGTCAAACTACTTAAATGGTAATTATCAAAAAATGTCGCAAAAAACGCGTGATCATTTGGCTAAAGTCATCGATCAGACGGGGTATCGTCCTAATAGTACGGCGCGTAATTTGGCGAAACATGAAAATAAAACGATTGGGGTATCGATCTCAGATATCACCAATCCGTTTACTTCGCCCGTAATGTCAGGGATCTCGGAAGTTTGTACGCAACACGGCTACAAGATGATCTTTACGAATGCGGATAATGATCAAAAAAAAGAGGTCAATAATATTTTGAGTTTGCGCACTGAAAGTGTAAGTGGGATGATCGTTGATGCGGTCGATCCCAATAGTCCGATTTATAAATCTCTAACAAATGAGGCACTAGTGATGGTCGACCGGCAGGCAAAAGAGCTATTGTTTGATACGATCGTGACCGATAATCGCCAAGCCGTTAAAGAAATGGTCACGCACATGGTGCAAGCTGGTTATGATGAATTGTATTTTGTGACTTGGCCTTTAGAAGAGGTAAGTACGCGACAAATGCGCTATCAAGGCTTTTTAGAGGCTACGGGTTACGCTTTAGGTGAGCACTTATTGACCGTGCCACATTTAGGGCAAAAGGAAGCGTATCAACAATTTGAAGCACAGATCGAGACTTTAATGGCGCAAAAAGGCACTAAAAAGATCGGCTTTTTTACGATGAACGCACGGGTGTTTTTACGGTTGCTAAAAGCGATGCAACTCAAAGCCTATCAATATCCACGTGATTATGGGGTCGCAACTTACGAAGAATTTGACTGGATGCAGATTATGCGTCCCGAGATCAGTTGCATTCGCCAAGATTCTAAAAAAATCGGAGTCATGGCAGCAGAATTGTTGTTAGCCAAATTATTAGACAAGAAAAGCGCTTTACCACAAAAATATATCGTTCCGACCGAGATAATTTTAAAACAAAGCTTTTGAATAATACCGTTATAGGTCACAGTAAATCAGCTGTGGCCTTTTTTTATTGGCAATTATTTGAGTTAAAAATGTTGACGCTTACATTGCTAAATGTTAAACTTAAAGCGTAAATTTTAGTTAAGCGCTTAACTAAAATTATCCTTTCATGATCATGATGCATTTGTTATTGGCTTGTTTTAGAAAAAAGGTGGAGCAGATGACCACATACATTTTAAACACGATCGCATTTAAACCACAGTTAGCCACCAAAGGGCAAAAAGAAATGATTGATCTAGCAAAAATGCTAGGCTTTGATGCCGTAGAGATCCGTAATGAATTTTTGCAAGGTGGGACTACAGAATTGGCACAAATTGCCGATCAAGCAAAAAATGCGAAACTGGCATTGTACTACAGCGTAAATGATACTTTGTTTGTTGCCGGTAAATTAAATCCTAAATTTCCTCGCTATTTAAATGAAATGCGAACTTTAAAAGCAAAGCACATCAAGCTTAATTTAGGGGATTTTGGTAATTTGACCGCAGTAGAATTAGCAGAATTGTTAGCCCCATTTTTAGACGGTAGTTTTGAGTTACGCCTTGAAAATGACCAAACTAAGGCAAATAGTGATTTAGCCAAAACAACAGAATTTTTCGCCTTGATCACAAAAGCGCAGTTAGCGCATATCAGCTATTGTTTTGACATCGCTAATTGGAGTTGGCTTGATGTCTCGGTCAAAAAAGCCATAAGTGAGCTTAACTTAGTGACGCAATATCTACACTTAAAAAATTTCAAAAGGACAGCTAATGGGTTAGTAGTTACGGGGCTAGAAGCAGGAGAATTAGATTGGAGAGCGTTAGTAGCGCAGTTTGAGGCGGTAAGTGAACTGGGATTTGAATATGAAAGTGACTTAGCGACCTTGGCTAATGAGTTGAATTTAGTAAAAGGGGGAGACTCTAATGTTAGAAGCAGTAAATAGTTTTTTTACGGCGTTTGGCGCGTCGGTTGTCGTTCCGGTCATGATTTTTATCATTGCGCTCTTTTTAAAGGTCAAACCAAAAACTGCAATGATGAGTGCCTTTTACGCTGGCGTGGGGTTGACGGGCTTTGGTTGGATCATTTCCCAGTTCACGCCGGTCGTAACTACGATCATTAAGCAAATGGTCGATAATACGGGGATTGATCTGCCTGTGGTCGATATCGGTTGGCAAGCAGGATCGTTAGCAACGTTTGGTTCTTCGGTCGGGTTGACGTTTTTTGTCTTTGGCTTATTGTTTGAGTTGATCATCTTTGCTTTAGGGATCACCAAGATCTTTATGCCATCGAATTTATGGAACAATTTTGGCTTTATGTTATGGGGCACGTTAGCCTACTTTGTGACCCAAAACGTCTGGCTTTCACTAGGCTTATCATTTTTTATGTTATTGTATGCGCTTTTATTGGCAGAAGTTCAAGCCGATCGATGGTCTGATTATTACGGGGTTAAAAATGCGACGGTCTCGTCTTTGCATAACATCGAACAAGTTATCCCCGCACTCATTTTAGATCCCCTATGGAATTTATTAGGCTTCAACAAAGTTAAAATGACACCTGCAGCCTTCAAAGATAAATTGGGTGTTTTCGGTGAACCAACGACATTAGGGGCTTTGTTAGGTTTGATTATTGGAATCATCGGAAATTTGAACAATTTAGGTGATCTCAAGGCTTGGGGGCAGATCCTACAATTTGCGATCCAGCTTTCCGCCGTGATGACGATCTTCCCATTGGTAACGGGCGTGTTTGCCAAAGCCTTTACCCCGTTAGCCGAAGAGATCGATAAGAATCGGCAGACTAAAGCAGCTGAACAAGGTGAAGTTACTGATGAATTAAACGACAAAAAGCGCTGGTTCTTGGGCGTTGATGATGGCGTTGGTTATGGTGAACCAGCAACGATCATTTCGGGGGTCATCTTGATCCCGATCATGGTAGTCATTGCCTTTTTACTACCGGGCAACAAAACTTTGCCGATCGTTGACTTGATCGCCTTACCATTTATGGTCGAATCAATCGTGGCTTTAACGCGCGGTAACATTTTAAAAGTTATTGCTAATGGGATCGTGTGGTTTACTTTAGGGTTATATGCATCCAGTTGGCTTGGTACAATATATACAGGAGCAGTTTCGCATTATGGGGCAGCGATCCCGGCAGGCGTGGTCTTGATCACGAGCTTTAACTTAGTTGCCCGTCCCCTAAACGCGCTCGTCTTTGCCGCGTTTATCACGCAAAATCCATTGTGGATCGGCTTATGTATCGTGATCTATTTAGGGTTACTTTTCGGCTTACGGCGCTATCGGGCACAAATTTGGACTTATCTCAAGCAAATGGCGGATAAAAATGCTGGCTTTTCTGGTAGTTCAGATAAAATCGAATATTAGTTATGGAGGAAGATACAATGAAAAAAATCGACGGTCATTTACATTTAGTGCGGGCTTTGGCAGGCTCAAAATGCCAAGGAAGATTGACACCTTTAGGCGCTGGCTATGCGATCTGGGATAACGGTGAAGTGATCAAATTGATCCCAGATGGTTGGGGCGAAGATGATGTTTTAGTCGAAAAATACTTGGAAGTAATGAAAGAAAACCAAATTGAAAAAGCGGTCTTACTTCAAGGCACACTTAATGGCTACCAAAACTATTATTCTTACCAAGTCGCAAAGCAATATCCAGACAAGTTTAGCGCAGCCTTTGCCGTTGATCCGTTTGCCGATTTTGCGTTAGATATCGTCAAGCGTCACGTAGAAGTCTTAGGCTTTAGAGCGATCAAGTTTGAGATCAGCCAAGGTGGTGGCTTACACGGGTTCCACCAACCATTTTCTTTGGCAGAACATGCTAAGGTTTCACAGATCATGCACTATCTAGCCGATTATCCAGGCTTTGTCGTCACAGTCGATTATGGTGATAGTAGCCAAACAAGTTATCAACCAGAAGCGATTGTTGCGCTAGCTAAACGTTATCCGAAGTTAGATTTTGTCGTGTGTCACTTGTCATTTCCTAATGCTGATCATTTGGATCGGTTGGAAAATGTTTTGACGCAATTTGCACCATATGAAAATATTTATACTGATATTTCGGCGATCCAAGATATTGAAGGGGAAAGAAGTGAAGCCTTTCCTTATCCACGGTGTCAAAAAGATGTGAAGTTAGCCAAAGATATCCTAGGTGCAAAGCGGATCATTTGGGGAACTGATTCACCGTGGTCAGCGACATTTAACACTTATGAACAACTGGCAACTTGGCTTTCTGAGACTGAGATCTTTACGGCTGAAGAATTAGAACAGGTAATGTATGAAAATGCACTTAAAGTCTACTTTAAGCCTGATCATGTACAAGCTTTAAAGGATTCGGTCGATCCAGCTGTAGCATTTTTACAAGATAATAAATGAGAAAAGGGGTAATTTATAATGAGTAAAGCAAATATTTTAGTGACCGGGATCATTCCAGAACAAGGACTAACCAAATTACGGGAAACATTTGACGTTTTTTATGACCCTGAGATCGAAACGCGGGAATGGATCTTAGAACATTTGGCAGAATATGATGGGTTACTTTTGATGGGCACTAAAGCGGACAAAGAATTGATCGATGCGGGCAAAAACTTAAAGATCATTACCGCTAACGGGGTCGGTTTTGACCACATTGATATTGAGTATGCTAAACAAAAAGGGATCGTTGTTTCCAACTGTCCACAAGGGGTACGCGTGCCAACTGCTGAAATGACTTTTGCTTTGTTATTAGCAGCGACAAGACGTTTGTACTTTTACGATAAAGTCGTGCGCGAAGGTGACTGGATCGATGTTTCTGAACAAGAATATATGGGGATGAGCTTACAAGGTAAGACTTTAGGTGTTTATGGCTTTGGGCGAATCGGCTCTGAGGTCGCAAAATTTGCCCAAGTCTTTGGGATGGATGTCATTTATAATGATGTGCACCGCTTAGACGAAGCCTTGGAACAAAAATTAGGAGTGCGCTATGTTGATTTTGATACTTTGATCACGAGCGCTGATGTTTTGACGCTTCACGCCCCAGCTTTGCCAAGCACTGCGGGGATCATCAATGCCGAAGTCTTTAGCAAGATGAAAGATACGGCTTATCTTGTCAATGCTGCTAGAGGGGCGCTAGTTAACCAAAATGACTTGATTGAAGCTCTAGCAACACATCAGATCGCCGGCGCTGGCTTAGATGTGTTTGAGACTGAACCAGATATTCCAGAAGCTTTACGCAAATTAGATAACGTGATCATGGCGCCACATGCGGGGACGGGGACGCTTGAAGCCCGCACCGCGATCGCTAAAGAAGCAAGTGAAAACTTGATCTCTTATTTAGTCGACGGTAAGGCACTTAATCAAGTAAACAAGTAGTTTTGTTTGACCGTTAGTTGCCGTTAGAGCCAGCTAGCGGTTTTTGTAATTGGGGGAAATAATTATGAAATTTACGAAGATATTTACCGATAATTTAGATCACTGTTATGCGGTGATGCGCTTAAAAGCTCAGGGACGTGATTTTTTGGTGGTGGCATCCGAAGAAGACGCACCGTGTTATGCCTACGATCTAGATGACAACTTTAAAAAGCAGCTCGTGTGGGAAGACGTCGGAGGCACAATGACTTTAGTTCAGATCCCAGGAACCTTAGATTTCTTGGCAACGCAACGCTTTTATCCGGGCTTTAATGCCAAGACTTGCCGGATCGTTAAAGAAACCTGGACTGGCGCTGGTTGGCACCAAACCGTGCTCGGGGACTTTCCTTACGTTCACCGGTTTGATCTGTTGCCAAAAGATGATGGCCAAGGCTATTGGTATGTAGGTTGTTCGATCGCAAATAGTAAACAAGGCGAAGATGATTGGTCTGATCCGGGAAAAATCTGGGTGGGCGAATATGATCCGAAGACCGAAAAGATCACTAAAGAAGCATTAGACTTAGCGTTACAAAAAAATCATGGTTATAAGCGCATGGATGGTTATTCGCTGATCACGGGAGTTCAAGGGCTCTTTAAATTGACTTGGCCGACGAAAGCTGAGTCTTGGCAATTAGAACAACTCTTGGACCATGAGATCTCAGATATCGTTAGTGCCGATCTAAATGGGGATGGCAAGGAAGAATATCTCATGGTCGAGGGCTTTCACGGGCCTGATCTGCGCTTGACCACCAGTGATTTTAAGACGGTGACTAAAAAAGCAGGACAAACACCTTTTGGGCATGCTTTATGGGGTGGAAAATTAGGTCAAAATGAGTACTTTATTTTTGGCTGGCGCCAAGGTGAACGTGATTTAGTGTTGATCACGGCTGAAGATCTGAGTTTTCAAGTGATCCAACAAGATGTTGGACCAAGTAATATTTTAGTCTATGCTAAAGACGATAAGCAGTATCTTTTGTCAGCTAACCGTGAAGTAAATGAAGTTGCCGTGTATCTGATCGAACCAGCAGAGTAGGTGAGTTAGATGGAAAAATATTTTCTTAGTATTGATAATGGTGGGACTAATACAAAGATCATCATTTTTGATCATCATGGCAATGAATTAGGCAGCCAAGCTTTTCCGACCAAAGATCTCAGCCCCAAACCAGGCTTTCATGAACTTGATCTGGTCCAATTACGCCAAGATGTTTTGCTTAATATCAAACAAGCGCTAAAAAAGACAGGGCTGACTGGTGAGCAGATCAGTGCGGTAGTGACGGTGGGCCATGGCAAGGGCTTATATGTGCTTGATCAAGCTGGCGAGATCATGATGAATGGGATCTTATCGGCGGATAGTCGGGCTAAAGATTTAGCCGTAGAATTTGAAAAAAAGGTCGCTACCGTTTATGATCATGCTAAACAACACGTCATGGCAAGCCAAGCTCCGGTGTTATTAGCGTGGTTAAAAAAGCATGACCCTAAAAAATACGCCCAGATCGGTAGTGTTTTAGCTAATAAGGATCTCATGGGATATTTTTTGACGGGTGAGATCAAACAAGAAATCGGGGATGCTTCGGGGAATCATTTCCTTGATCTAGCAACGGGACACTATGATTCAAAGTTATTTGAATTTTTTGGGATCGAAGAGATGTATCTTAAGATGTCTCCATTGATCAAAGCGACTGATGTTCGGGGCAAAATCACGCCTGAAGTGGCAAAAATGACAGGCTTAGTGACAGGGACGCCGGTATTTAGTGGTTTATTTGATATTGATGCGTGCGCATTAGCCACGGGTGTGTTAGCTGAGGATAAGTTTAGCGTGATCGCAGGAACGTGGAATATCAATACTTTTCCTAGTGAAAAAACAGCACCTCTAGCAAGTGGTTTGATGAATTCTCTTTTTCCAACTGATAAATGGCTCGTTGAAGCATCTAGTCCAACTTCAGCAGGTAATTTAGCCTTAATGATCAAATTGTTGCTGGAAAAAGAAGTCGCGCAAGCCAAGGATAAAGGCAAAACGATCTATGATGACTTAGAAGTTTTTTTGGCAAATAGCGATGCGACATTTACCAAACTCATTTATTTCCCATTTCTTTATGGCAGTAATGTCTCGACGGATGCTAAGGCGAGTTTTTTGGGACTTGATAATAAAACGACACGTTCGGAGATGATCAGAGCTGTCTATGAAGGGATCGTCTTTGCACATTACCAACACCTGACTGAATTATTAAGTGTCGCTAAAACAGCGCCATCCGTGGTGCGTATCTCTGGTGGAGCCACTAATTCAAAGGCATGGGTCCAAATGTTTGCCGATGTTTTTGGGCTCCCCGTTGAAACGGTGGCCGCCAGTGAGCTAGGAGGCTTAGGTGGGGCGTTGACCTGTGCGGTTGGACTGGGGCTATACCCTGATTTTAAAACGGCCTGTTCCCACATGGTCACGGTCAAAGAGCGCTTTGAACCAAATCAAAAACAACATGCATTGTATGCGAAAAAATATCAAATTTATCAAGCTTTATTGACCGCATTAGAACCAGTTTGGTCTAAATTTGATGAACGTTAGCTAAAGAGAGCATCTGCGCTCTCTTTTTTTAGTTGCGGTGGTATACTTTGGGGCAAAAGGGGGAGTAGTATGTGGATGAACTAGTAAATTTACACCTAAAAAATAGTTGGCGTCGCCTCAATTTGTTTTGTGCGTTATTTATTGTGTTACAATTGGGGACAATATTAATGCTGGGCAATTTTTGGACGATGTTAGTCGTGATGGGTGTGGCTGCTCTGTTACAAAATTCGTTTGACCTAGGTTTGGGCTTGCAATTGATAGTTATGGCGCTCGGGCTTGGTTTGATTTTTAATTATTGGAGTTTATATTATGAATTAACTAGTCCACAATATCGGTTGTGGTACGGTAAAACAGCTTTTTATTGGCTTATTTCTAAGAGCATTTTTGCACTTCTTTGCTGGGTGACCTTTCATCAATTATTAGTTTTAGTGATCTTGGTAGCTGTTACTTAGTAGCTAAGTTTTGTTTTAGTAATTTGTTTTTGATACGATCGAAAGTAAATAAGTGAGTTTTGGGGGTAATAAAATGAAAAATTATCATTGGGCAACTTTAGGATGTGGCGTTATTGCAAATGAATTAGCCCAAGCAATGCAACAAAATGGGCAAAATCTTTATAGTGTGGCTAACCGGACCCACAGTAAAGCCGTAGAGTTTGCCCAAAAATACGGGATCAAAAAAGTCTACGACCAAATTGAAGATGTCTTTTCAGATCCTGAGGTGGATATTATTTATATTTCCACACCGCATAATACGCATATCAAATACTTAAGACAAGCGTTAAAAGCCGGTAAGCACGTTTTATGTGAAAAGGCGATCACCTTAAATTCAGCTGAACTAGCAGAAGCAAAGCAACTGGCACAAGAAAACCACGTAGTCTTAGCCGAAGCGATGACGATTTATCACATGCCGATCTATCAAGAATTGTCCCAGATCATTTCAAGCGGACGTTTAGGGGCGTTAAAGATGTTGCAGTTAAACTTTGGTAGTTACAAAGACTATGACATGACGAACCGATTCTTTAACCCTAACTTAGCTGGTGGGGCGTTGCTAGATATTGGGGTTTATGCCTTGTCGTTAGTGCGGTGGTTCATGCAAGAAAAGCCCACTCAGATCATGTCCCAAGTTAAATTAGCACCAAGTGGGGTCGATGAACAAGCCGGGATCTTATTACAAAATGATGTGGGCGAGATGGCGACTGTGGCTTTGACGTTACACGCTAAGCAACCTAAACGAGCAACGATCGCCTTTGATAAGGGCTACATTGAGATCTTTGATTATCCGCGTGGGTCTAAGGCAACGATCACTTATACTGCCGATGGCGCGGTCGAAGTGATCGAGGCAGGTTCTTTAGCTCAAGCCTTACGCTATGAAGTAAACGATATGCAAAAAGCGCTTGCAGGTGAACCTGAAGTGATGCACTTTGATTATACGTGGGATGTAATGGAAATGATGACTGCGATCAGAAAACAATGGGGCTTATTATACCCAGAAGAACGTTAGCTAGATTTTTTTCTTTGCGAATCGTAAGATAAGTATTATAATGGTAATTGTTTCCGGGATGTAGCTCAGTTTGGTAGAGCACCACGTTCGGGACGTGGGGGTCGCAGGTTCAAATCCTGTCATCCCGATGATCATTACCAACTCAGGGTCGTGCGTTATGTGCGACCCTTTTTGTTTTCTGGTAGATCTTTACTATCTTTAAGTAAGTTTAAAGAGATAAATTTGCGCTAATTCATTGCCAATCATGGAGTAGAGCGTTTATAATAATAGTCAAAGTTAGTCAAACAAATTGAGGATAGTTTTATGCAAAATCGTAATATTTCCGATATAATCGAACAATATTTAAAAAGCATACTTGCTGAAGCTTCTCAAATCGAGATCAAACGTTCTGAGGTTGCGGATCAATTTGATTGTGTTCCTTCCCAGATCAATTATGTGATCAAGACGCGATTTACGCTCCAAAACGGCTATTTAGTCGAAAGCAAGCGGGGCGGAGGCGGTTATATCCGAATTGCGAAAGTCGATTTGATCAGTGATCCCGATATTTTAGATGAGATGATCGAGTATGTGGGTGATAGTATTAGTGAAACTAAGGCATTTCAAATCATTCAGACACTCTATGAAAATGACTTATTGACACATAAAGAAGCACATTTAGTGGCAGCCGCGATCGAGAGAAGTACGCTAGCACTATCCGATAACAAGTTAGAGGATCTGATCCGAGCTAAGATCATGAGTAGTATTTTGAATCGTTTGCGTTGCGCTGATCAATAATAGAAAGAAGGGAATCTTATGGATTCAACATCTTACACACCTAGTGCCAATCAAGTGCTTTTACTTGCACAAGAACAGGCAAATTATTTCAAACACCAAGCAATCGGCACAGAACATTTGTTGTTGGCCTTGGTCATGGAAGAAAATGGCGTGGCCGGACAAGTGTTGCGCCAAGCGCTCGTCAGCAGTGTCGATGTTAAAGAAGAGATCGAACGTTTAGCGGGTTATGGGACGTTAAGACGCCAAGCGCCAGATAACTATTTGCCATACTCGCCTAAGGCTAAAGCAATTTTAAATGATGCTTTGGGTCAAGCAATGATGATGGGTTCATCTAAGATCGGCACAGAGCATCTATTATTGGCTTTATTAAATGATGATAATATCTTATCTTCGCGGATCTTGTATAGCTTACAAATTGATACACGGCGTTTACGCCAACTATTGTTACGTCAATTAGGCATGACAGATCGGCAACGTCAACGTTTAGCTAAACGAGCAAACGAAGAAAGCAAGCGTTCCAAGACAGAGACCTTAGACGGCTTAGCCCGTGATATGACAGCAATCGCGCGCAATGAAGATACTGACCCTGTGATCGGGCGCACAAGTGAAGTCAAACGAGTCATCCAAGTTTTGAGTCGCCGAACCAAAAACAACCCAGTCTTACTGGGCGAACCTGGTGTCGGTAAAACGGCAGTTGCTGAAGGCTTAGCCCAAGCAATCGTGCGTGGCGATGTGCCTGAAAACTTGTTAGACAAGCGGTTAATGATGCTTGATATGGGGTCACTTGTTGCGGGGACTAAATACCGGGGTGAATTTGAAGACCGTTTGAAACGGATCTTAGAAGAGATCTATCGTGACGGTAAGGTCATCTTATTTATCGACGAAATGCATACTTTGATCGGGGCTGGTGGTGCAGAAGGTGCGATCGATGCTTCAAATATTTTGAAACCAGCGCTTGCGAGAGGTGAAGTGCAAGTAATCGGTGCTACAACGTTAGATGAATATCAAAAATACGTTGAATCCGACCCTGCTTTAGAACGGCGCTTTGCAACTGTGATGGTCGAAGAACCAGATCAAGCTGAGACGCTAGAGATCTTAAAAGGTGTGCGTCCACGTTACGAAAAACACCACAAAGTCAAGATCAGTGATGAAGCCTTAGAAGCTTCGGTAAAATTAAGTTCACGCTATATCACCAAGCGTTTCTTGCCGGATAAAGCAATTGATCTGATGGACGAAGCAGCTGCTCGTTTACGGATCATCAATGCTGAAAAGAGCAGTCGTTTAGGTAAGGCAAAACAACAACTCCAAGAAGTGTCAGATAGCTATGAAGAAGAGATCTTGCACGAAAACTTTGATGACGCAGCGCGCTTACGCAAAGATGTCTTGAAGCTAAAAGATCGTGTGGCTAAATTGACCCGTGAACAAGAAGCCCGTGACGAAAAGCAAGATTACCAAGCTATCGTTAGTGAAGAAGATGTGGCAAGTGTAGTCGCCGAATGGACCGGGGTACCCGTTACACAGTTGACTAAATCGGAAAGTCAACGTTTGGTCGGCTTAGAAAAGATCTTGCACCAACGAGTCGTGGGCCAAGATGAAGCTATCAGCTCGATCGCTAAGGCAATTCGTCGTTCGCGCAGTGGCTTAAGTGATCCAACGCGTCCGATCGGCTCATTTATGTTCTTAGGACCTACTGGTGTGGGTAAAACTGAATTAGCTAAGGCCTTAGCCGAAGCAATGTTTGGTTCAGAAGATGCCATGATCAGAGTCGACATGAGCGAATATATGGAAAAATACTCCACTAGTCGTTTAGTGGGGGCTCCTCCAGGATATGTGGGCTACGATGAAGGTGGGCAACTTTCTGAAAAAGTGCGCAACAAGCCTTATTCAGTCGTCTTATTAGACGAAGTTGAAAAAGCTCACCCGGATGTCTTTAATATCTTGTTGCAAGTTTTAGACGATGGGTATTTGACTGATTCTAAGGGACGTAAAGTCAACTTTAGAAACACGATCATCATCATGACGTCTAACTTAGGCGCAACTGCTTTGCGGGATGAAAAATCGGTTGGTTTTGGTGCAGGCAATTCCTTAGATGATTACGCAGCTATGTCTGCTAAGATCAGAGAAGCTTTGAAGAAAAACTTCCGTCCCGAATTTTTGAACCGGATTGATGAAGTTGTGATTTTCCACTCACTTGAAAAAGAAGAGTTACACCAAATCGTGAAGTTGATGGCTAAAGAGATCATTTCCCGTGTGGCTGAACGCAACGTGAAACTAAAAATCACGCCAGCCGCGATCGATGTGGTCGCCAAAGCTGGTTTTGATCCTGAATACGGTGCGCGTCCGATCAGACGTGCTTTGCAAAATGAGATCGAAGACCGGTTGAGTGAAGCCTTACTAGAAGGCAAGATCGTCACCGGTGCCACGGTCACGGTTGGAGCTAAGAAAGGCAAGATCACTTTGTCGATCAAAGAGCCAACCACTGAGAAAGTAAAAAATTAGGCAGTTTAATGAGACTATGAGCTAAACAAGCCCCCGTGAGTCGTTTGGGATTCACGGGGGCTTGTTTTTTTATGGATATTTTTAATCGGTGGTAAGTTCAAGTAAATTGCCTTCAGGGTCTTGGATAACGGCCTCATAGTAGCCATCACCAGTCGTACGTGGCCCACTTAACAGGGGAAAGCCAGCAGCTAAAAATTTTTCAACGTAGGCGTTAACAGCCTCCTTAGTCCCGACTGCGATTGCCAAATGAGCATAGCCAAGACTGTCGGCGATACGTGGACTGAGATGTTGTTTTGCCATCAATTCTAAGCGACTACCAGAATCGAAAGTGACAAAATAAGAGTAAAAACCAGTTTTTGGATTGTGATAGCGTTTGATGCTAGTCACGTTGAAGTAAGTCTCATAAAATTCTTTCATTTTTTCGAGATCTTTTTCCCAAAGCGCCACATGTTCGATTTTCATTTAGCATCATTCCTTCCTACAATTACTATACTTGATAAGTAGTAGGGTGGGGCAAGTGAAGAGAATTTTTGTTTTAATGATTTTAGAATATTTGTTGAGTTGTAATTTAGCCATAAAAAACTACAATTAAGTGCAAACAAAGGGGAGGTGCACTTATGAACCGTAAAATCATTTTACTAACGCAGTTTATCTTAAGTTTTGGTGGGGGAATGTCAAATATTGCCTTACTAACATTGATCACTAAATGGTTTGTGTCCGCTAATTATGTGGGGATCTATTCATTTTGCCTGTTTGTGCCCCGTGTTTTACTGGCAATTTATATTGGAAACCAAGTTGATCAAACTAAAAATTTAAAAAGATTATTGTTGCTTTCCATGGGATGGACAGCTTTTTTCATGCTGATCGTGACTGGCAGTGTGATCTTAGAATTCAAGCACTTTTGGTGGTTAGTAATTTGGTCATTGGGCTATGAAATCGCAAGTAGCTATTATTTACCAATTTTGACCAGACTATTGGTGGAGCTATTTGCGCGTGCAGAACTGAGTAAGTTAAATGCTTCGTTAAGCACAGCGGTTACGAGTGCTAACCTATTTTCTGGTTTGATCGTGACATTAGCAATGTGGGTTGTTAATTTAGGGATCTTTTTAGCTCTTGATCTAGGGCTATATTTGTTGGGACTAACTCTATTTTTGGCTTTAAAAGTTGAGCCTAAAGTTCTAAATGAATCTCAGTCAGTTGAAAGTTTTGGTTCATTGTGGAATGGAGTTAAAGTCGTCAAACAATTATTGCGCAAAAATTGTTACTTAGCGCCTGTTTTTTATTTGGCGTTGCTTTTTAATATCGTTTTGGCACCTCAAAGCGTGTATTTTGCTGAATTGGCGCATAATGTGTTTTACGATT
This sequence comes from Ligilactobacillus apodemi DSM 16634 = JCM 16172, assembly GCF_001434405.1. GTDB lineage: Bacteria > Bacillota > Bacilli > Lactobacillales > Lactobacillaceae > Ligilactobacillus > Ligilactobacillus apodemi. The sequence continues at coordinate 54,877 of NZ_AZFT01000048.1, forward strand.
TAAAATTACTGGGGGTGTTTAACACGTTATTTGTTAGTGGTTTTTTACTGGGCTCGCTTTTTTATCGTGTTGTGGATGTGCGTTTAAAAATTCATGAGTATATTAGTGCTGCCTCGGTCTTAGTTCCAGTGGCATTTAGCTTGATTGGGTCTACGGTAAAATGGTTAGTCTATGGTGGTATTGTATTATTAGGCTTTGCGATCCCCTTATATAATATTTCAACCCGGATCATTTTACAGACAAAAATCAAAAAAGACCAGGTCGCCACGGTTTCAAACAGCTATTATGCGCTGTTGAATGCGACCCAGCCGGTGGGGTTGTTAGGTTTTCCATATTTGATCTCACTGTGCGGTCTTAGTTCGATCCTTTTAGGCAGTGCGGTTTTACTGGCATTAGTAACGATGGTTGTCTTGCTTTCAAAGCAGATCAGTTCAGACTTAGACTTAGAGTGAGAATCGCTCACGGGGTATTAACGCCAACGTGGATCACAAAGAACACTGCAAGAGCAGATAATAAAATTATGGGAATAAAGGTCAGCGGTAGTAAGAAGCGATATTTGTGGCGAACGTAAAAAAATTGGTAGATGAAATAGAGACACCAAATGATATTTGAGATGAAAAGCGTCGCGAACAATAATTTGACGAAAACAAATCCTAACATTAAGATCACCTTCCTATGTCCAAAATTAGCTCGGGGAGGTATGTTTTATAGGGTAATTATACAATAAAAGTATAAATGACTTAGGTTGTGGACACAAAAATCCCACTAGCTTTGTTGGCTAGCGGGATTTTTTAGGCTAATTCAATGACTTTATCAGCAATTTGGTTGATGAAATTTTGGTCGTGTTCGATGATCAGCATCGCGGGATGAACGTGGTGTAAAAGTTCGATCAATTGATCTTGGTTATAAATGTCTAAATAATTTAACGGTTCGTCCCAAAGATAAAGTTCCGCTGGGGTTGCTAGGCTAGCAGCTAACTGAACTTTCTTTTGTTGGCCTAAGCTCATGTGCTCGATTCGCGTGGAAAAACTGTGACGCTCAAGCCCTAATTTCTTGAGCAAAGTTAATAGGAGCGTGTAGTCAAGTTGGCGTTTTTGCGCAAATTCTTTGAGCGTCCCTGTTTCGGTGGTGAAATCTTGGTCGATCACACTGAAATTTGGAGTGTTAAGCGTGAGTTTTCCATTTTTAGTAGCGGTGCTTTTATCCAAGAGTGCTTGTAAAATGCTTGATTTACCACTACCATTTTTGCCTTTTACTACAACGATCTCGTGTGCGTTAATGTCAAAGTTCAGCTGAGAAAAGAGTTCTTTTTCATAGGCCAAACTGAAATTTTTTGCTTGCACTAACAGTTGTCGGTGAGTTGGCTGGTAATTTAGGCTCAACGCTTCACGGGTCTCAAGGTTGGCGAGCTGTTGTTCTTTTTTTCGCAGTTGTTCTTGGGCACGATTGCTCAAGGCTGTTTTACGCTTCATCACTTTGGCAGCACGGTGTCCGATAAAGCCTTTGTCAGCGTGAGCGTTATTTTGCTTTTGTTTTTCTGCTTGGTTAGCCCAGTTTTCCTTGACTAAGGCTGCTTGTTTTAGGCGGTGCAATTCGTGTCTGGTCTTTTCATTTTGCGCTTGATCGGTTTGATCACGGCGCTTTTTTTGTTGCTCATAAGAACTAAAATCACCTTTTTCTAAAATGATCTGGGCTTTTTCGATCACTAAAGTATGGTCGATCAGTTGATTTAAAAAGTTTCGGTCGTGGCTAGTTACGATAAAGCCTTGCTTCTTTTGGTTGAGATAATCACATAATTCTTGTCTACCTGCTTGATCAAGATGATTAGTTGGTTCATCGAGCAGTAAAAAGCGGTCTGTTTGGCAAAAGAGCGCACACAGCATGAGTTTAGTCTGTTCGCCGCTACTTAAAGTTTCAAATGGACGCCAGAGAAGGTCTTCTGAGAGACCGAATAACTTAAGTTCGCGTTTTAATTCCCAAGTTTCAAACGTTCCTGTTTCGGCTAAGCAATAAAGCGCTAATTGTTGTTTATCGGCAATCGGTTGCGGGAAATATCCTAGCGCAACAGGCAAATTGAGTTGCCCAGTATAGGAAAGTTTATTTTGTAAGATGTTAAATAGAGTCGTTTTTCCCCGTCCGTTGCGTCCTAATAAACCTAAGCGCCAAGTTGTATCGAGTTCAAAATTGGCATTTTCAAAGAGTGGTGCTTGTCCTGGATAAGCAAAAGTAAGATTTTTTAGTGAAATATTAGTCATAAATTTCTGCCCCCTTAGTGTTTTTTGGGAACAAAAAAAGTCTGCACAAGGGCAGACTGAGTCAATGCGCATCAGCCTAAAAACCTAAATTCTGCCCAAGTGAAACCGACCCTGTTTGTTCCCAGAGTTGTTAAACTTGTGTTGTGCAGAATTTAGAATTTCAATGGCGACGCCTCCGTTCGTAAATAAGATTAATTTGAGATTAGCAGTAATTTTTATTATTGTCAATAATTTTTTAGGATAAAGTACTTTACTGCTATAGTAAACTTTATTTTTAGACATATAGTTGTTGCCATTTTTTTAGGAAATGACGGATTAAATTGTTGCTTTAAAAAGGTTTATTTGAATTTTATTCGTTGAATTGTACGATGAAATTGTCATTTGAAATAACAATAACAAGAAAATTATAATAAGGTGAACTGTTGAATGAGATAATATTTGCTTGTTGATGCAATTATATTAAAGGAATTATAGTAATGGAAAAATACAATGATACTTATCAGCTATTTCGAGATATGCTGGGGGAAACCGCGGTTAATAAAATTTACGATAACCTACATGGAAGTTCAATTTACTTTCCTTCTAGGTTATATTCAAAAGATTATGTACGTTTTAAAATTCAAGAAAATATGGATCGTTTGACAGTTCGTGAATTATCACGGTTGACAGGCTATAGTGAACGAAGTGTAAGAAGAATTATAAGTGAGATAAATGATAAGTAGATATATCTAACTAAATTTCTTTAATTATATAAACTATGGGGGGTGAACTACATGGCTGGAAAAGATATTTTAAGATTCGTTGAATGGGCATTTACAGGAACAGATCCAGAACTTACGAAAAAAGTTAATAATCAATGGGATGAGTTAAAACAATATGATGATAATACTTTAGTAAGAATAATGGATTCCGACCCAGATCATTCACGTAGACGAACTGCAGAACAAATTCTAAAGACGAGAATCGAACGCAGAAGAAGACTTTAATCTAAAAAGAGCTCTATAGGTTATTGAGTGGCTTAATTGGGCTCTTTTTTCAGTTGGGATGAGATACTATGTTAAAGATAATTTTTTTTATTGCTATTATTTATATTTGCTGGAAATTTGTATTACCATGGATTAATAAAGAGTTTGGCATGAAAATAGGTGCTGCGGAAATATTTGCAGGAATTGTTGCAATTATTGCATGGGCATTTAAGACGACATCAGCTAATGAGCAAGCATCAAGAAATCAAATGGATGAATTAAATAAGCTTGATGATCAGTCATTGGTAAGAATAATGGATTCTGATCCAGATCATTCTAGAAGAATGGGTGCTAAAATCATTTTGGAAAATAGAATGAAACGCAGAAGAAATTTATAATTTAATCTACTTTGATTAAAGATGATAATAAATTAGTATATATGCAAGAGTAAGGATAGTGATCATTAAAGATGAGATACTATCCTATTTTTATGTTGAGAAAAGTGGACGCTTTTTATTTAGTATAATTGCTTGAGTCGAGTGAAGTTACTAATTAGTTATTTTATAATGTGTTTGCATTGGATTAAGAAAACTTCCTAATGTTATAATATAAAAATTCATTAAAAGAGGATTATAAAATGATGATCAAACCTATTTTTGGGTTAATATTTTCGATATAGCCCTTGGAAGTTCAAAAAAGAGTAAAGTGAAGGAGATAGTTCTTAAAGTAGTCGTAGCTGTCATTCTCATTCCATGCTTTATTATAATAATTTCGAATAGTGTGGTTTCTATTGCTGATAAAATAGATAAAACCAATGCGTCAATAATTGCAGAACTAGCAGGTACAGTTCTTTCGGTATTGGTAGCAGTTGGTGGCTATATTTATACAAAAAATCAAGATAAAGTACAGGCAGTTCATGCTGAAAGTGGGTGGCGTAAGAAACTATTAGAATTGGAAATAGTGCCAACCTATTCTATAGGACATTTAATAAAGTTGAATGCGTTTATCAATTCGTTCAATGATGATGAAAATAGTATTGATAACTATGTGAATCAGGTAATAATAAATATCTTGAAACAGCATAAGATTCTATCATGTGTCAAACGTATACCTACTAATATTGACAGTTCAAAATTTCCAAATAATGTTGAAAAAATATTGGAGTTGCCTAGCAAAACTAGTATTTTTGATTATAGTATTGAGGATGATAAAAAGAAAGAAGCATTGAGCTCTGTAGAACAAAATGAAGTTCGTCGTTGTATTCATGCGCTACTAAAGAATGATTGGGATAACATTACATGAAAGGCTAAATAAGTTAAGAAAAATGTGCTAATTAAATAGTAAAAATGAAATTTGCTATTGTGGAAATTTTCGGTATTGGATATTTGATAGCACAAAAGCTGGACTAACCCAAATAAGCTAGTCCAGCTTTTTTTATCCCCGCAAAAACGACTCCGGCGAACGCACCATCATTTCCAAAAATACTTGAGAAAACTGGGTGGGGTGCAGCGGAACCTCATCACTTAGCCAAGCAGAAATAATTGCAATAATATGATCAGTCAGGATTTTCACCGTCTTTTCTTGTGAGAGTGGTGAGTTTAATCCAGGCTGATTTTTGAGATACATGATAGCTGCAGTAGAGTACTTCTCGTATAGATACTTGCGCCACTTTAGGTCAATATTAGTGCCATAAAGCACCTTTAGCCACTCGCGATGTTGGTAGATCAAAGGCAAGATCTGTTCGGCGATTCCTTGATACAACTTATTGGGAGGTAAGGTCAAAACTTTTTGTTCAAATACTTGCCAGATCTGCTCATCAATGGTGAGATGGATATATTCAAAGATCTCAGTGACACTTTTAAAGTGCTTCTGATAGATTGCTTGGCGTGAGATCCCAGCTTCAAGGGCGATCTCGGTCAAAGTCAATTGTTCTTGGTGGCGGTCTTTTAAAGCTAAGCGCATCACGGCGTTAATGATCATTTCGCGTGTTTCTCGCATTTTCTCAACTCCTTCGCTAAAAATTGTCACGGTGTCAATTTATCTGAGATAATGACACTGATTAGCTAAAATTTGGTTGTCGGAGTGTAAAGATTTAAGGGTATAAATGATAAGAATAGCTAGGTATACTAGGGGTATGAATTGGGAAATTCATAGTCGGCACAATCCTAGAATCTACTCATACAGCGCAAAGGTGATTTCCAAAGTATGGGGATGTCGTAAAAAAATATAAAAAACTACTGAAACTTCTTTTGATTGCAACAATTATATCATAGTTGTGCCGACTTTAATCGTAAAGGCAACTCATCTGTCTCAATAAAGGAGGCCATGATGAAAAATAAAAAATTGATGTTATCCTTGAGCTATCTAGTTTCATTTGTCGTCTATGTTTTTATCATGTACTTAAATTAGGAAAATCAAACAGCCTTGTTCACGATCGGAATTATTTTTCCGCTTCTCCTTGGGGTGCTTTCCGGTTTGATCTTCCAAGCAAAGAAGTAATTATTTTAATATCTATTAGCTATACTCTCATCTAGGGTACAGCTTTTTTGGGCGTTTTCTTCGCAGTTTTCGCTTTAATAATCTAGCTAAAACATGTTAAGATGAAGGGTCAAAATACATCGAAAGGATAGCTTATTTATAATGAGGGGTAGAAAAAGTAAGATTTTAGCGGGAGTTGCCGTCTTACTAGTCATTTGTATCAGTGCGACCTTTTTGTTAGGGGCTGGGACAAGGCAAACAAAGATGACATTTCAAGATGGCGCAGTCTATACTGGCACGATCAAATCAGGTCAGTTGGTAAAAGGCACATTGAAGTTTAAAAATGGCGATACATATACGGGGAGCTTTAAAAATGGTCATTTTAACGGGCAAGGAACCTTTAAATCGCATGCAGGCTGGACTTACACGGGAACTTTTAAAGACGGTTTAGCCAATGGGTCGGGGACATTGACCAAAGCTAACAAGGTCGTTCAAAAAGGCACTTTTGTTAAAGGGGAGTATCAAGAAAAATGAGAATCAAATGGTTTAGTTTGATCCGGATCACGGGTCTGATCTGTGTGTTGCTTTATCACTTCTTTCAGATGCGCTACACTGGTGGTTTTATCGGCGTTGATATCTTCTTTACGTTTTCAGGTTACTTGATCACCGCTTTGATCATTGATGAATTTAGCAAGACTAAGAAGTTTTCGCTCCACGACTTTTATTATCGGCGCGTGATGCGGATCGTCCCACCACTTATCTTAATGATCTGTGTGGTGTTGCCTTTTACACTGTTAGTTGGACGGGACTACATTACCGATTTGACCCGTCAAATTGCAGCTGCTTTAGGATTTGTGACCAATATTTTTGAGATAAATACGGGTGGGACCTATGAATCGCGCTTTATTCCGCATTTATTCGTGCACACGTGGTCATTAGCGATCGAAGTACAATTTTACTTGCTTTGGGGGCTTTGTTTATATTTACTGACGAAATACTCACAAACAGTTAAGCAATTCCGGTGGCGAGTCTTTGGTGGTTCATTTGCACTAGCAACGATCAGTGCTTTAGCGATGTATCTTAGAGCTAAGCAATTGACGGAATTTTCACCGATCTATTTTTCTAGTGTGACGCATATCTTTCCTTTTTTCATCGGGAGCATGCTCGGGGCAATCGCAGGGATCCAAGATGTTTTACCGCAATTTAGTGAAAGTTTCGCCAAACATTGGACTAAAAAGTGGGCTGCCATTTTTATGGGAGTCAATCTAGGGTGTTTATTCATCTTAGCTTACTGCTTACGTTTTAGTGAACAAATAACGTACATGTTTGGCTTTTTACTGGCGAGCTTATTTGCTGCCGGGGCGATCTTTGGGGCTAACGTGTTGCACCGAAAGACACCAGATATCAAAGAACCGCAGATTTTTACGTATTTAGCCGACATCAGTTATAGCGTCTATCTCTTTCACTGGCCGTTATTTGTGATCTTATCAAAACGTTACAGTAACTGGGGCGCTGCGCTTTTGACGACGATCTTAGCCGTGATCTTTGCGAGCTTTTCGTATTATTTCTTAGAACCACTTTTGCGCGGTAAAGATGTAGCGGTGTTAGGTAAAACATTTAATTTAAAACAAGTACTAGCACCACTGGGAATCTTTACGACACTAGCAGTTGGTTTTGGCGTTTACTTATGTTTGCAGGCGCCAACGATCTCTTCGCTCGAACAAAACTTGTTGCTTGGCGGGATCCAACAAGATGTCACCAAACTTGAGACTGCCTATGCTAAGGCGACGGCACCTAAAGTTGAACAACAACTAGCGCAGACCCAAACGGCTGACCAGACGATCCCTGAAGGCACAACGATCATCGGCGATAGTGTAACGCTTGGAAGTCGTAGTTATCTACTTGAGCACATGGAAAATGTCGACATTGATGCAGAAGGTAACCGTACGATGAATTTGGCGTATGATGTGTTGATGAACTTGCAAAATACTAACCAGTTGCGCCAAAATGTGGTGATCTGTATCGGGACAAATGCGTTAGATGATTACCAAGAACAAACGCAAAAAGTGATCGATGACTTAAAAGATGGGCATCATTTGATCTTCATCACCCCACATGATGGCAATGCGGATTCATCGTATAACTCGTATAAATTGGGAGTTTGGGAGCGGACTTTACCTAAGAAGTATAACTTTATTACGATCGGTGATTGGGATGAAGTTGCTAGAGCCCATCCCGAAGCTTTTGAAGGTACTGATGGTACGCATTTTGGTGGTCGTGAAGATACGAGCAAATTGTATCTAGACTGTATCCAAGATGCACTGAAACGTGCTCAAAAGACGCCGTTAAAAGGTGAAAAATAATCTTTCAAAATAGTGATAATTTTTAGCCGAATTTATTGCTATTTTTTTGTATATATCGCTTAGTTCTTGATATAGTATAAGAAAAATGGATAAAGGGGATGTATGGCTGTGAAGGTGGAAATAGATTTAGCTATTGTTATACGTGAGCTATTGATATGGGGGATTTTGTTTGCGCTACCATTTTGTTTTTATAAGCTCTGGCAAAAAAATCAATCACAGTTGAGTAAAGATGACCTGAAATGGTATTCGATCGTAATTGGTTTTAGCTTAGTTGTTATAGGGATAATTGATATTTTTTATGTATTTTATGATGTTATTCCTAATAGCAGTGAATCTAATAAGTTGGAAGCAACGGCAAATCTCACGACTGCACTAGTGACTGCCATTTCTGTATTATGCGCAGGAATAGGTTACTTTTATACTAAAAGACAAGATAAGATCCAAGAGATCCATGCTGAAGGCGAATGGTGTAGAAGATTGTTTGATTTAGAAGGACAAGGTGAGTACAAAATTAGTGATTTGATGCAGTTAGCTTCTCTTATTGATATTGTTTCTAAAAAAGCAAAACACTAGCTTTGTATGTTAATCGAGTTATTATTGAAATACTTATTATCCATGGTGCTAAAGTTCCTGATAAAACAAGACTTAATGGTTGTGAAAATAAAACTGGCAGACTAGATGTTGTGGATTCAGAAAATTACGCACAGGTGTTGCTAGGATCTTAAAATTAAATATTGAAGATGACAATCCATTAGGAAATATCGTTTATGATTACGACATAACAAATCTGAAAGATGTTAAATTAACTCATCCCGAAGAAAATGAAATTAGACGTTGCATTTATGCCCTCTTGAAAGATGACTGGGAGAATGTTACTAATTAATAGATACAATTATTTTTATAAAACAAAGGAAGTGCCGGAATGCCATTTATTGAAAAGTTACCGCAAGCAAAAGTTGTTGATTTAAAAAAAGAAGTGCCCGTTGAGGAAGAACAGATCTTATCTAAGACCTTAGTTCAACGTGATGACCTAGGAATGACGATCTTTTCGTTTGATCAAGGTCAAACGATCGCCCAACACACGGCACCAGGGGATGCAATGGTCAATGTTTTGTCTGGAGTAGCTCAGATCACGATCGATACCACTGAATATGAAGTCAAAGCGGGGGAAAGCATCGTGATTCCAGCAAATGAGCCCCACGCATTATATGCTAAAGAAGCCTTCCAGATGCTACTTGTTGTAGTCAAACCGGAGGCAAAATAATGAAACTAAATTTACCAGAACTCGTCAATTATCATAACCAACAAATTGCGAGCCGTTCACTCGCTAAAAAACTTGGAATCACCGCACAAATGCTAGTTTATGCGCTTGATGAAGGTGAAAGTATCAGCCAAGAGAGCAGTTCGCAAGTGAAGTTGATCGAGGTTTTAGAAGGCGACCTTGCTGTAGAGTTAGCCGATAACACCAAAGAAACGTTGTCAGCCCTTGATCTGTTGACGATTCCAGCTGGCCAAAAACATGGTCTGATGGCACTGACCCGTTGCAAATTTTTACAACTCGAATTATAAACGTTAGCGTATTTAAGTCTTGAGCAATTTTATTGCCCTCCGCTTATTTCCTACTATACTAATGGTAGAAAATAAAGTGGGGGGATTTTTTATGCGTACACCTGAAACGACAAATGAAACACCAAAACAAAAAGCCAAAAAGGCCGTGCATACAGCTGCAATCGGGGCCGCAACTTTGGCAGCAACGCCAATTCCGTTTGCTGATGCATTTGCCTTGATGCCACTGCAAACAACGATGATTGTGCAGATCTATCGGGCATATGGGCAAAAGATCTCTAAAGGCGTAGTTCAAGGTGTGATGAAAGCAACTTTTGCAACCACGATCGGGCGCAGTTTAGCGGGTAGTCTATTTAAACTTGTACCTGGTGCTGGTAGTGTGGTCGGGGGTGCAATTAGTGCGGGGGTGGCAGTTTCCGTGACCGAAGCGATCGGGCAAGCCTTGATCAAAGAATTTGAAGATGGCGATAGTGTTGACTTGGAAACTTTGAGTTCGGTGATTTTGACGGCGGTCAGTTTAGCCGCTAAAAAGAAGCGTAAATAACTACCTAAAGCCCGATTTTTGTGCTAAACTAGCAAAAAATATAAGAGGATGAGTAGGATAATGAAAAATTATAAGACGCTTTTATTTGATGTGGATGATACCTTGCTAGACTTTCACGCTGCCCAAGATTCAGCGCTAGATCAGCTTTTTACCTCGGTGGGGATCGAACCGACTGGAGTAGTTAAGCAAGCCTATGCGACCTATAACCAAAGTTTGTGGGAAAAGCTTGAACGAAGCGAGATCACCCGGGATGAATTGATGGCAGTGCGTTTTCCGACCTTTTTCAAAAAGTATTTTGACAAAGATTTACCTAACAACAGCTTAAATGACCGCTATTTGAGCTTTTTAGCCCAAGGACACCAAGAAATGCCAGGTGCCCGGAAGTTGTTAGAAACGTTAACAGCACGGGACTATGAGCTTTATGTTGTGACAAACGGGGTTAAATTTATCCAAGAAAAAAGGTTGAAAGAATCCGAGTTTGATCAATATTTCAAACAAGTCTTTATTTCGGAGACTTTAGGTGCTCAAAAGCCATCACCAGTCTTTTTCAAACGTGCCTTTGAACAAATTGATGATTTTGACAAAGATAAAGCCTTGATCATCGGGGATTCACTGAGCTCAGATATGCTTGGGGGTCAAAATGCGGGGATCGATACGCTTTGGCTTAACCACAAAGGCCAAGTTGCTGATCCAAAGCTAAAGATCAATTTAGAAGCTAACTCGCTTGATCAAATCGGTGTGCTTTTAAGCTAAATAAATGAATTTGTAATCCCTTTATGCGAATGCTATGCTACGAGCAAAAGTATGAGGGGGACTGGCGATGGGGATGTTGGAATTATTAGCAACATTGATTGACGCTATTTGGGCAGAAAATCTATACTCTAAGCAAGTTTGTACTAGACAACTAGCTCGTAGTAATTATAATTTAAAGAAACTAAATGTTGGTAGTATCTATCAGGATAAGTATTTTTTATACGACTTAATTCCAAAGTATTTAGCATTTTTAACTGATATATCACAAAAAATAGAAGAAGATCTATTGGATTATTTGTTAGATTATAACTTTAGCTACCGGGTAAAATCAGAACAAACAACTTACGCTAAAATTAAGCAATATTTTATGCGTGAACAACGGATCGGAGCGATTGCGGTCAATAAGTCATTAAATGATTTGATCGGATTTCGGATTATTCTTGTTGGTGTTGAACAAAATACCCCCTTGATTACCGAGTTACTGTGTCAAAAATGTAATACTAGAAAGATTTCTAGGTTTTATTTTCGTGATGACGGTGACTATCATGCGATCCATGTTATTTTAAGTTAGATAATTACAGCTTTCCGTGGGAATTACAGATTTGGGACAAGATAAATAAGGATAAAAATTTATATGCTCATGAAGAACATGAACGACAAAGGAAGGTGGAAAGTAATGATTCATATGATTGCTTTGGTTAAGCAAGGAGATGTAGCCTTTGCATACCATTTTGCAACAGCGGATAAAAAAGAGAAATGAATTACGTAATGTTCCACCACATCTTTTGGCTGGGATCAGCATTCATGTCATCAATGATAAAGGGCAGACTTTTGCAGACATTCAACGGCTAGACCCATATTTTACCAAGGTGATTCAGGTTGAAAGCATGGCAGAATTAATTAAAAAATTAGAGCAGCAAGGTCAGTTAAAGGCTGATGATATGGCGGCTTATTTAGTGCAGAGGTATCAGTTAAATGCTTTTTTATTGCAAAAAACACTTTATTACATTTACGCAGACTACTTAGAAAAATACGCAAGTAGCCCGTTTGTTGCTAATTTTGAGGCCTTTGACCATGGTCCGGTCGAAACTGAAGTCTACCGTAAATACAGATATACTAACAATTTAGAAGAAGATGTAGCTTTTAATGATAAATTAGCTGTCTGTCCCTACACTACTGAGCTACTAGACTTGAGCGAGCTTACCGTGGCTAAATGTTGCTCGCAGTACCAAGGGGCTTGGGACGACCAAACAAAGAATTTAACGCATCGTGTGGGAACTCCTTGGAGTAGGGCGTATGCCAGGAAAATGGACGTGACTATTTTAGATGAAGATATTATCAAATATCATCATCTAGAACACCTACCTGTGTCAACAAACTAATTTTCAGAAAACTGCCCACAGGTATTGACAGTACTAGCTTTTCTTGCTATACTACATAGATGCAAAAACTGTGAATTTAGCTGCTTGATGCGATCTATTGTCCGGATCAGGCAAACGAAGAAGCAAAAATAGTGAGGTTTATTTTTTTAAACGTGATCTGTTTTTGCTTTTTTTTGCCAAAATTCACTGAAAATTTTTGCAAAAAGTTATTTGTAACATAATTGTAATATTAATTTTCAGTTTATAGCAACGATTTACAGTAAATATTTTGAGAGGTGAACAACTTGGCAGGACATTTAGTAAAATACGGCAAACACCGTGAACGCAGAAGTTATTCTCGAATCAAAGAAGTTCTAGATCTTCCTAACTTGATCGAGATCCAAACTGACTCTTATAAATGGTTCTTAGACGAAGGTTTGCGTGAAATGTTTGAAGACATCATGCCGATCGAAGATTTCGCTGGGAACTTATCACTTGAATTTGTCGACTATCAATTGTTGGAACCAAAGTATACCGTTGATGAAGCACGTGAACACGATGCTAACTATTCAGCACCATTACACGTTACTTTGCGTTTGATCAATAAGGAAACAGGAGAAATCAAGTCACAAGACGTCTTCTTTGGCGATTTCCCATTAATGACAAAACAAGGTACCTTCATTATCAACGGTGCTGAACGTGTTATTGTCTCACAATTAGTTCGTTCACCCGGCGTATACTTTAATTCCGAATTAGATAAAAATGGGCGTGAAAACTACGGGACAACGGTGATCCCTAACCGTGGTGCTTGGTTAGAATATGAAACAGATGCTAAAAATGTGGCATATGTACGTATCGACCGGACTCGTAAGATCCCATTGACAGAATTGATCCGTGCTTTAGGTTACGAATCAGATTCGCAAATCATCGAAATGCTCGGTGAAACAGATGCATTGATGAACACGTTAGAAAAAGATATCCACAAGAACATGGATGATTCTCGGGTAGAAGAATCCTTGAAAGATATCTACGAACGTCTTCGTCCAGGCGAACCAAAGACTGCTGACTCAGCTCGTAGTCTTTTAACAGCTCGTTTCTTTGATCCAAAACGCTACGATTTAGCTGCCGTTGGTCGTTACAAGATCAACAAGAAACTTGATCTTAAGACTCGTCTTTTGAACAAGCGCGTAGCTGAAACTTTAGCTGATCCTGAAACAGGCGAAATCATCGTTAACAAGGGTGATCTTTTAGATAAGGTCGCAATGGAAAAATTGGCTCCTTACCTTAAACGTGATGACTTCAAGATGGTTACTTTCCACCCATCTGAAGAAGGTGTGGTCCAAGAACCAATGACCTTACAAATCATCAAAGTTTACTCTGAAAAAGATCCAGAACGTGTAGTTAACATGATCGGTAACGGTAATGTTCCATTGGAATACAAGCACATCACACCAGCTGATATCTTGGCTTCCATGAACTACTTCTTCAACTTGCAAGAAGACCTTGGTAATGTTGATGATATCGACCACTTAGGTAACCGTCGTATTCGTTCTGTGGGTGAATTATTACAAAACCAATTCCGCATCGGTTTAACTCGGATGGAACGTGTTGTTCGTGAAAGAATGTCGATCCAAGACACAGCAACAGTGACACCACAACAATTGATCAACATTCGTCCAGTTGTGGCTTCTATCAAAGAATTCTTTGGTAGTTCTCAATTGTCCCAGTTCATGGATCAAACAAACCCACTTGGCGAACTTACACACAAACGTCGTCTTTCAGCCTTAGGGCCTGGTGGTTTGACACGTGACCGTGCTGGATACGAAGTGCGTGACGTTCACTATACTCACTACGGCCGGATGTGTCCGATCGAAACTCCTGAAGGTCCTAACATCGGGTTGATCAACAGTTTGTCAACTTACGCTCGTGTTAACAAATATGGTTTCGTGGAAACACCATACCGTCGTGTTTCTTGGGATACACATAAAGTTACCGATAAGATCGACTATTTGACAGCTGATGAAGAAGATAACTATGTCGTAGCACAAGCTAACTCCCCATTAAACGATGATGGTTCATTCGTTGATGATGTGGTTATGGCTCGTCATAAAGATGAAAACATCGAAATTTCCGTTGATAAAGTTGACTACATGGACGTGTCACCAAAACAAGTTGTTGCGGTCGCTACTGCATGTATTCCTTTCTTGGAAAACGATGACTCCAACCGTGCTTTGATGGGTGCCAACATGCAACGTCAGGCTGTTCCTTTGATCAAGCCACACGCACCATTAGTTGGTACTGGTATCGAATATAAAGCCGCTCATGACTCCGGTGATGCAATGATCGCTGAACATGATGGTACAGTTGAATACGTTGATGCACGTGAAATTCGTGTTCGTCGTGAAGATGGTTCTTTAGATACTTACAAGTTGATGAAGTTCCGTCGTTCTAACGGTGGTAAGAACTACAACCAAACACCGATCGTCCGCGTTGGTGATCATGTTGATGCTGACGATGTGTTAGCAGATGGTCCATCAATGGAAGAAGGCGAATTAGCTTTAGGTCAAAACCCACTTATCGCCTTCATGACTTGGGACGGTTACAACTTCGAAGATGCGATCGCTATTAACGAACGCTTAGTTAAAGAAGACGTTTATACTTCGATCCACATTGAAGAACATGAATCAGAAGCACGTGATACGAAACTTGGACCAGAAGAAATGACGCGTGAAATCCCTAACGTTGGGGAAGATGCGTTGAAGAACTTGGATGAATTTGGGATCGTCCGCGTTGGTGCTGAAGTTAAAGACGGTGATATCTTAGTTGGTAAAGTAACTCCTAAGGGTATGACTGAATTATCAGCCGAAGAACGCTTGTTACACGCTATCTTTGGTGAAAAAGCACGTGAAGTTCGTGATACATCCTTACGTGTCCCACACGGTGGTGGCGGTATCGTGCAAGATGTTAAGATCTTTACGCGTGAAGCTGGCGATGAATTAGCTCCTGGCGTTAACATGATGGTTCGTGTTTACATTGCACAAAAACGTAAGTTGCAAGTCGGCGATAAGATGGCTGGTCGTCACGGTAACAAGGGGACTGTTTCTGTTGTTATCCCTGAAGAAGATATGCCATTTATGCCAGATGGTACTCCGATCGATATCATGCTTTCCCCGATGGGTGTGCCTTCACGTATGAACATCGGGCAAGTATTAGATCTTCACTTAGGTATGGCTGCTCGTAAGCTTGGTATCCACGTAACATCACCTGTTTTTGATGGTGCACGTGACGAAGATATCTGGGCTGCTTTAAAAGAAGCTGGTCTTCCATCTGACGGTAAGACAGTCTTGTACGATGGTCGGACAGGTGAAGCTTTCGATAACCGTGTCGCTGTTGGTGTCATGTACTACATGAAACTATCTCACATGGTCGATGATAAGATCCACGCTCGTTCAATTGGACCTTACTCCTTGGTTACACAACAACCTCTTGGTGGTAAAGCTCAATTTGGTGGCCAAAGATTTGGTGAAATGGAAGTTTGGGCCCTTGAAGCTTACGGTGCTGCATACACCTTGCAAGAAATCTTGACTTACAAGTCAGATGACGTTGTAGGACGTGTGAAGACATACGAAGCAATCGTTAAGGGTGAACAAATTCCTCAACCAGGTGTGCCTGAATCATTCCGCGTTTTAGTTAAAGAATTACAATCGCTTGGTCTTGATATGAAAGTGCTTGACGCTGACAAACAAGAAATCGAATTACGCGATATGGATGAAGATGATGATGACATCGTCAAGATCGATGCTTTAGCTAAAGTTTCTAAAGAAGAACAAGCTAAACGTGAAAAAGAAGAAGCTGAGAAAAAAGCTAAGGCTGAAGCCCAAGGCGTAGAAACAGCTGAAGAAAAAACAAGCGTTGAAAAGTAGTAAACACTTAGTATTTCAAAATAGGAAAGGGAGGTCGGTCCTTTGATCGATGTCAATAAATTCGATAGCATGCAAATCGGACTTGCTTCATCCGATAAGATCCGTAGCTGGTCTTACGGTGAAGTCAAGAAACCAGAAACGATCAACTATCGTACGTTGAAACCAGAAAAAGACGGTCTGTTTGATGAACGTATTTTCGGACCTACAAAAGACTGGGAATGTGCCTGCGGTAAATACAAGAAAGTCAGCTATAAGGGTGTTGTGTGTGACCGCTGTGGCGTTGAAGTTACGCGCGCTAAAGTTCGTCGTGAACGGATGGGTCACATCGAACTTGCTGCCCCTGTAACTCACATCTGGTATTTCAAAGGGATTCCTAGCCGAATGGGTCTTGTGTTAGACATGAGCCCACGTGCCCTTGAAGAAATCATCTACTTTGCATCTTATGTGGTTACTGATGGTGGGGACACACCTTTAGAAAGAAAACAACTTTTAACAGAACGTGAATACCGTGAAAAACGTGAAGAATACGGTGATCGCTTTAAAGCAGCTATGGGTGCTGAAGCTATCCGTACACTTTTACGCGATGTTGATCTTGAAAAAGAATGTGCTGAATTAAAAGAAGAATTAAAAGAAGCAACTGGCCAAAAACGGACACGTGCCGTACGTCGTTTGGATATTTTGGAAGCCTTCTTGAACTCAGGTAACCATGCTGATTGGATGGTTATGGATGCTATTCCAGTTATTCCACCTGATCTTCGTCCAATGGTCCAACTTGAAGGTGGCCGTTTTGCAACAAGTGACTTAAACGATTTATACCGTCGGGTTATCAACCGTAACAACCGTTTGAAACGTTTGCTTGACTTGAATGCTCCTGGCATCATCGTGCAAAACGAAAAACGGATGTTGCAAGAAGCGGTAGATGCCTTGATCGATAACGGTCGTCGTGGTCGTCCGGTAACTGGTCCTGGTAACCGTCCATTGAAGTCCTTATCACACATGCTTAAGGGTAAGCAAGGTCGTTTCCGTCAAAACTTGTTAGGTAAGCGTGTTGACTACTCTGGTCGTTCGGTTATCGACGTTGGTCCTAAGTTGAAGCTTAACCAAATGGGGATTCCACACGAAATGGCTTTGGAATTGTTCAAACCATTTATGATGCGTGAATTGACCAAGCGCGGTATGGCTTCTAACATTAAGAACGCTAAACGTAAGATCGATCGTCGTGATGATGATATTTGGGACGTTTTAGAAGATGTTATTAAAGAACATCCAGTGTTACTTAACCGCGCTCCTACATTGCACCGTTTGGGTATCCAAGCCTTTGAACCTACATTAGTTGACGGTAAAGCTATGCGCTTGCATCCACTTGCTTGTGAAGCTTACAACGCCGACTTTGACGGGGACCAAATGGCTATCCACGTGCCTTTATCTGATGAAGCTCAAGCTGAAGCACGTTTGCTCATGCTTGCTGCACACCACATCTTGGCACCTAAAGATGGTAAGCCGATCATCTCACCATCTCAAGATATGACGATCGGTAACTACTACATCACGATCGAAGAAAAAGACCGTGAAGGTGAAGGTATGATCTTTAAAGATGTCAACGAAGTTCGGACTGCATACCAAAACAACTATGTGCACTTGCACACACGAATTGGTTTGCAAGCATCTTCCTTGGCTGCAAAGGGCAAGCCATTTACTGACTGGCAAAAAGACCGTATTTTGGTCACAACAGCTGGTAAGGCGATCTTTAACGAAATCTTGCCTGAAGATTTCCCATATCTAAATGAACCTTCAGCTGAAAATTTATCTGGTAAGACTCCAGACAAGTACTTCTTAGAACCAGGTCAAGACATTCATGAATACTTGGCAAATGCTGAACTTGTTTCACCATTTAAGTCTGGTTTCTTATCAGACATCATTGCCCAAGTTTATAAGGACTACAAGGTTACTGCCACAGCAGAACTTTTGGACCGCATGAAAGACTTAGGTTACTATGAATCAACTAAATCTGGTTTGACAGTGGGTATCGCTGACGTTACTGATTTGGAAGAAAAACCAGAAATCGTTGAACGTGCGCATAAAGAAGTCGCAACGGTTGCTAAGCAATTCCGTCGTGGTTTGATCACAGAAGATGAACGTTACAACCGTGTTATCGCCATTTGGAACAAGGCTAAAGATGATATCCAAGCTAAGCTAGTTGAAAAGATGGATCCATCTAACCCAATCCAAATGATGAGTGATTCCGGTGCTCGTGGTAACATCTCTAACTTTACACAGCTCGCTGGTATGCGTGGCTTGATGGCTGCTCCTAATGGTAAGACAATGGAACTTCCTGTTATTGCGAACTTCCGTGAAGGTCTTTCTGTGATGGAAATGTTTATTTCCACTCACGGTGCTCGTAAAGGTATGACCGATACGGCTCTTAAGACAGCCGATTCCGGTTACTTGACTCGTCGTTTAGTTGACGTGGCACAAGATGTTATCATTCGTGAAACAGACTGTGGTACTGACCGTGGTTTAGACGTTACTGCTATTCGTGAAGGTAACGAAATGATCGAACCATTGTATGACCGTATTTTAGGTCGTTACACAATGAAGGCCGTTAAGCATCCAGAAACAGGCGAAGTTATCGTGCCTGCTGATGTGATGATCGACGAAGCAATGGCGCAACAAGTTATTGATGCCGGCGTTGAAATGGTAACGATCCGTTCCGCCTTCACATGTAATACACGTCATGGTGTATGTGAACACTGCTACGGCCGTAATATGGCTACTGGTGATGAAGTTGAAGTTGGTGAAGCAGTTGGTACTGTTGCTGCTCAATCTATCGGTGAACCTGGTACACAGCTTACAATGCGTACTTTCCATACTGGTGGGGTTGCCGGTGACGATATCACTCAAGGTCTTCCTCGTGTGCAAGAAATCTTTGAAGCTCGTAATCCTAAAGGTCGTGCTACGATCACAGAAGTTACGGGTGTCGTAGAATCAGTGGAAGAAAATCCAGCTGAACACACTAAAGAAGTTACCGTTAAGGGTGAAACAGACACAAGAACTTACTCCTTACCATTTACTTCTGTCTTGAAAGTTAAAGAAGGCGATCATATCCATCGTGGTGAAGCCTTGACAGTTGGTTCGATCGATCCTAAAGAATTGATCAAAGTTCGTGACGTCTTATCAACTGAAAACTACATCTTGCGTGAAGTTCAAAAAGTTTACCGCATGCAAGGGGTAGAAATTTCCGATAAGCACGTTGAAGTTATGGCTCGTCAAATGTTGCGTAAAGTTCGCATCATGGATCCAGGTGACACAGACATGTTGCCAGGTACTTTGATGGATATCAATGACTTCAAGGATAACAACGTTGATACGTTGGTCAATGGTGGTATTCCTGCAACGGCTCGTCCAGTCTTGCTTGGTATCACTAAGGCTTCCTTGGAAACAAACAGCTTCTTATCTGCTGCATCCTTCCAAGAAACAACTCGTGTCTTGACTGATGCTGCTATCCGCGGTAAGAATGATCCATTGATCGGTTTGAAAGAAAATGTTATCATCGGTAAGATCATCCCTGCTGGTACAGGTATGAAGAAGTACCGTGACATTGAACCAGATGAAGTTGGGGTAACAACAGATAGTGTTTATTCCATCTCTGATGTGGAAAAATCATTAGAAGCTAAAGAAGCAATGGCTACAGCAAATGTAGATGACAACAACTAATGAGTTAAAGAAAAAGGCTAGAAATGCAATTTGCGTTTCTAGCCTTTTTTGTATAGTTGAAATTATTTATTTGTGCGAAAAGCACGATAGAAACAAGGAATTGCTCCTAATGCAATGATAGCAAATAAAATATCGAATAAAACAGAATGCGTAAATGCAATCACAAGTGCTAAAAGTGCGAGTGCAAAATACGTCTCATTGACAATTTTCACGAAAACACGTAATTCCTTTCTAAGTAAAACTATGCTTGCATGTTATCTTTGACTTTGTGTAACAGCCAATCATTGAATGCTTTGGTATCAATATCCACACACACTTTCGCATTAGTTTTTCCATCGTGATAAGCTGCCCGGATATCGGCTACTGTTTCACCTACAGCTGGACCTTCAGTGATGATATCGACCCAATAGTCTTTAGTCTCAAAAGCTTCAGGGCATTCAAGATAAAACAGTGTTTGTAGATCATGAATCGCAGTCCCAGTCTCATCATGGTCAAAGTCTTTGCCGATAATATCGTGGAGCATTTTACCAGCACGACCAAGTTCGCCTAGTTTAGCCGTTGTTTCATCACTGATTCGACCTTTAAGCGTTACATCTAACCCAACCATAACTAGTGGGATCCCTGCATTGTACATGATTTTAGCGGCATGGGGATCGGTAAAGACATTAAATTCAGCCGCGCTAGTCATATTACCACGACCAAGTGATCCACCCATAGCGATGATTTGTTTGATCTTTGGCTTAACTTCTGGATATTCGCGCAAAAGTAGTGCGATATTGGTATAAGCACCTGTTGGGATCAAGGTGATCGGTTTTTTACTTGCCATTAGCGCATCACGCAGCGCTAATACTGCGCTTTTGGCGAGTGGTTTACTTGTCGGCGCAGGAAAATCATAACCAGCCATGCCACTTTCTCCGTGGATTCGAGCTGCATCTTCAAATTTTTTTATGAGTGGGTCGGTCGCACCCATTGCAACTGGAACGTCTTTTTGGAAGAAATCAACTAAGGTCAAGGCATTTTTAGTCGTTTTATCTACAGTGACATTTCCAGCGACCGTCGTAATAAGTACAAGTTCGAGCTGAGGATCTGTCAGTGCGGTCGAAATCGCTACTGCATCATCGATCCCCGGGTCAGAATCCATAATAATTTTATGTGTCATAAAAATTCCTCCTTTTACTTGATCCCATATACTACATTATATCCGAAAACGCTTTATTTGTTAGTAAAGAAATCAATAAATTATAAGTGTATCAAATAACTCTGACCAAAATCTGTAAATTTTGATTTTTTAAGTAAACTTGTTGAAAGCCTTAATCTGATTATTAGAATCTTAGTAAGGCTTTACCAACGAAGATATAGCTAAATAAATAACCACAAAAAATAAAGGGAATAAACGGAAGACTTTCTTTTTGGGAAAAAAGCAGATAATAACTCAAGGCTAAAAAGCTTGCACTAAGTAGTAATAGTAGTGCTTGTTTTGACCCTAGATCAAGCCACAAAAACATGATGACAAAAGTATCACCATAGCCTAATTTATGGCGCATATTTTCGATAAACATCAAACTTAAAAAAGTAGCCCCGCCTGTTAGATCTAGTAACGTTAAGTGCAGTGGGGCGCTCAAAAGTAATATTCCACCACCAATAAAGAGAACTGAAATCGCAATTTCCTTACGTTCAAGGTCTTGTAAACTCAAGCTTAAAAGCCAAGAACTCCCCCAAATAAAATTTGCCCAAAGAGCAGGGGGCAAAAGAGTGCAAAAAATTACTAGTAGAGTGGCAAAACTAAGTTCGACTAGGGTACTTTTAGGGTCGATCTTTTTTTTACAAAAATAACAGTGTCCTTTTTGTAAAAAATAGCCCAGTACAGGAATTAGTTGCCACCATTTTAAAGTAGTATGGCAATGCTCACAAAAAGAACGCGGATAAAAATAAGATAGCGCATGCTCATGGCGATAATTTAAGCAAACGATACTAGAAGCGAGCACACAACCAAGGATAAAGATAAGACCAAATAACATATCGATTCCCCCTTCACTTGATAAATACGCAAAAAAGACTGGAATTTTTTTTAAATATTGTTTGACATCCCTTGTTTAAACGTGGTACTCTGTAAAAGGTGCTTTATGTGAACAGTTCTCTTGGATATTCCAAGATCGTGCTGGCTGTGAGCAAGTTAGCACACATTTCAAATGACGTACATCGGGACGTTCTTTTTTTATTCATAAAAAAGAAACTCCTGGATGTGTGTACTTAAAAAAATACATGAGACAAGGAAGGAGGAAGCTTTAGATATGCCTACAATTAACCAGTTAGTTCGTAAGGGCCGTAAGTCTAAAGGTTCAAAATCTAATTCCCCAGCTTTAAACTTTGGGTATAACAGTTACAAGAAAATTCAAACAAACAATCCTGCTCCTCAAAAACGTGGGGTTGCTACTCGTGTCGGTACAATGACACCTAAGAAACCTAACTCTGCTTTACGTAAGTATGCTCGTGTTCGTTTGTCTAACTTGATCGAAGTTACAGCATACATCCCAGGTATCGGCCACAACTTACAAGAACACAGTGTTGTGCTTATCCGTGGCGGTCGTGTAAAAGATTTACCAGGGGTTCGTTACCATATCGTTCGTGGTGCTTTAGATACAGCCGGTGTTGACGGCCGTATGCAAAGTCGCTCCAAGTATGGTGCTAAGAAGCCTAAGAAATAATTAAACATAACTAAGAAATAAAAATACTTATTACGAAGAAGTAGCTAGAATTTGAGGAGGTCATTTTAGATGCCAAGAAAAGGTGCCGTTGCAAAACGCGAAGTGCTCCCAGATCCAATTTACAACTCAAAATTGGTTACACGCTTGATCAACCGTTTGATGTTAGACGGTAAGCGCGGGACTGCATCAAAAATTTTATACGAATCTTTTGATATTATTAAGGAACAAACAGGTAACGATCCATTGGAAGTGTTCGAAGAAGCAATGAAGAACATCATGCCTGTTTTGGAAGTTAAAGCTCGCCGTGTCGGTGGTTCTAACTACCAAGTTCCGATCGAAGTTCGTCCAGAACGTCGTACAACATTAGGTTTGCGTTGGTTAGTTAACTACTCACGTTTACGTGGGGAACACACAATGCCAGAACGCTTAGCTAAAGAAATTATGGACGCTGCTAACAATACAGGTGCATCAGTTAAGAAGCGCGAAGATACACACAAGATGGCAGAAGCCAACCGCGCATTTGCACACTATCGCTGGTAATTTTAGGATGACTATTATATGATTTAGATAAGTAAATCTTATAGTAGTCATTTTTTTGAAAAAAGAACTACTTTTAATCTTTATTTTTGGAAGGAGAGAAATCTCAAATGGCAAACAAGCGTGAATTCCCATTGGAAAAAACACGTAACATCGGGATCGTTGCTCATATCGATGCTGGTAAGACAACAACAACCGAACGTATCTTGTATTACACAGGTAAGATCCACAAAATCGGTGAAACACACGATGGTGCTTCACAAATGGACTGGATGGAACAAGAACAAGAACGTGGTATCACAATCACATCCGCTGCAACAACAGCGCAATGGAAAGACAACCGAATCAACATCATCGACACCCCAGGACACGTTGACTTTACTGTCGAAGTAGAACGTTCATTACGTGTTCTTGATGGTGCGGTAGTTGTTTTGGATGCTCAATCTGGTGTAGAACCACAAACAGAAAACGTATGGCGTCAAGCTACAACATACGGTGTTCCACGTATCGTGTTCATCAACAAGATGGATAAAATCGGTGCTAACTTCGATTACTCTGTAAGCACGATCAAAGACCGTTTGCAAGCAAATCCATTGCCAGTTCAAATGCCAATCGGTGCCGAAGATCAATTCGAAGGTGTCATTGACTTAGTTGAAATGCAAGCTGACCTTTACGATGAAGATGCTTCTGGTGCAAGTTGGGAAACTGTTCCTGTTCCAGATGAATACTTAGAAGAAGCTCAAACTCGCCGTGAAGAAATGATCGAAGCATTGGCAGACGTCAATGAAGACATCATGGAAAAATATCTTGGTGGGGAAGAAATCTCTAAAGAAGAAATCAAAAAAGCAATTCGTCAAGCTACACTTAGCTTAGATGTATTCCCTGTTTTTGCTGGTTCTGCCTTCAAGAACAAGGGTGTGCAAATGATGCTTGATGGTGTTAATGATTACTTACCATCTCCATTAGATGTTAAGCCATATAACGCTACAAACCCAGATACAGACGAAGTTGTTGAACTTGTTGCTGATGATGACAAGCCATTTGCTGGTTTAGCATTTAAGATCGCAACTGACCCATTCGTTGGTCGTTTAACATTCTTCCGTGTTTACACAGGTACTTTGGAAGCTGGTTCATACGTATTGAACGCTACAAAGGGCAAGCGTGAACGTGTAGGTCGTTTGTTGCAAATGCACTCTAACCACCGTAACGAAATCTCTGAAGTATTCTCAGGTGATATCGCTGCTGCTATCGGTTTGAAGGACACAACAACAGGTGACTCCTTGACAGATCCTAAGCACCCATTGATTCTTGAATCCATGGAATTCCCAGAACCAGTTATCCAAGTTTCTGTGGAACCAAAATCCAAGGCTGACCAAGATAAGATGGACGTTGCTTTACAAAAACTTGCCGAAGAAGATCCTACATTCAGAGCTGAAACAAACCCTGAAACAGGCGAAACATTGATCGCTGGTATGGGTGAATTGCACTTGGATATCATCGTTGATCGTATGAAACGTGAATTCCACGTGGAAGCTACTGTTGGTGAACCACAAGTTGCTTACCGTGAAACATTTACAAAACAAGTACAATCACAAGGTAAATTTGTTCGTCAATCTGGTGGTAAAGGTCAATACGGTGACGTTTGGATCGAATTTACACCAAACGAAGAAGGTAAAGGCTTCGAATTTGAAAATGCTATCGTCGGTGGTGTTGTTCCTCGTGAATACATCCCTTCAGTAGAACAAGGTTTGAAGGAAGCTATGGAAAATGGTGTCTTAGCTGGTTATCCATTGATCGACGTTAAGGCTAAGTTATATGATGGTAGCTACCATGATGTTGACTCCTCTGAAGCTGCATTTAAGGTTGCTGCATCACTTTCCTTGCGTAACGCTGCATCCAAGGCTGGTGCTGTTATCCTTGAACCAATCATGAAAGTTGAAATCGTTGCTCCAGAAGATAACTTGGGTGATGTTATGGGTCACGTTACAGCTCGTCGTGGTCGTGTTGAAGGTATGGAAGCTCGTGGTAACGCACAAGTTGTTAACGCATTTGTTCCATTGTCCGAAATGTTCGGTTACGCAACAACATTGCGTTCTGCAACACAAGGTCGTGGTACATTTACAATGACAATGGATCACTACGAACCAGTACCAAAGGCTATCCAAGAAGAAATTATCAAGAAAAACGGCGGCAACGCTTAATAATCATTGATAATAAAAAAGAACCGTTGGAATTTTTCCAACGGTTCTTTTTATTTAATTTTCGAGATATTCAATCATCGCAGCAAATTGCTTTTCCATATCTTCAGTACCAGCTTGATAGAGCTCTTTTAATTTTTTAGTATTATGTTCCAAACGCCCAACTTTAACGGTATGTTCAGGTGCTAAGACGAAGACTTCTTTTTGTTGTTCTAACTTATTTAATTCAGCAACTGATTTATTATAGTTTTCTGGTCGGGCGATCGCTGCTTCGATGAATTTAGGATATTCTTTAAAATAGCGGCGATAGATACGTTGTAAGGCAAAACTAGTTGGCTTTTTTTGATATTCGCGTGGTCTTGTGCGCACGACCACGATTTTATCGATCCCGGCCTTTTTGGCAATATCGTAAGGGATCGAATCGGCAATCCCACCATCTAAACATAAGCCCTTAGCAGTTTCAACTGGTTTGGAAATCAACGGCATTGATGAAGAAGCTTCTAGTGCAGTGATAAATGGTGTACCTGGTTTAGGTTTGTTAAATGTCACAGCTTTACCACTTGTTAGTTCAGTTGCAACGACTACAAAGTTAGTTTCGGAGCGTTCATAAGCGCGTGCATCGAAATTATGCCAAGTAGGTCCGTGATCGGCAAATAAGAAATCTAGGTTAATGATACTTTCCTTTTTCAAGACGTTAGCCATCGAAATGTAGTCTTTATCGTCACGGTATTTGATGTTGATATCATAAGTCCGTTGATATTGTTTCGAAACATAGTTGGCCCCACTCAATGAACCAGCAGACACGCCGATGACGGTCTTAAATTGGATATCTTTTTTCAATAAGACATCTAAGATCCCAGAGGTGTAAAGTCCACGCATCGCGCCACCTTCAAGGACTAAGGCTGCATTATAGTACATATGTGATACCTCTTCTCTTCTTATATACAATCAATTCTAAGAATTTTAGGTTTTTTGTGCAAGGCAAAAGGAAAAATTTAAACTAAACATTGAAAAAATGTTTGACTCTGGTAAAGTTTGTGATATGATTATCACAATAAATTAAGCGTTGAGAAGAAGAGTAAGTTGAACTAAACATCTTAAAGCGAGCTATATTTGGTGCAAGGTAGTGTTGTTTATTTAACTGAAGATGGTCTTTGAGCTTTAAGCTGTGAGTGAAAATAAGCAGTTTACGGTAAAGCACCCGCTATCGTGCTGGAGTGTACTGCATTTTGCGGTGCACTTGGCAAGGATGTTGGCTGTAAAGTCACATTGAACATGGGTGGTACCACGTTATGATTGAAAGTAGCGTCCCTAAGAGTTAGGCAACTCTTAGGGGCTTTTTTGCATATAAGGAGGTATTTATATGACAGTTCTTCATTATGATATCGTAGGTAGTTTTCTACGTCCTAAAGTTTTAAAAGATGCACGGTCAGCCTATGAGAATGGCGAGATCGACTTGGAAAAATTACGTCAAGTTGAAGATGAGCAAATCAAAGATTTAGTAGAAAAAGAGATTCAAGTAGGCTTAAAAGTTGTATCTGATGGCGAATTTCGGCGAAGTTATTGGCATTTAGATACCTTCTGGGGCTTTGATGGTGTTTTGCATACGATTCCTGAACATGGTTACTTTTTCCATGGTGAGGAAACGCGAGCTGATTCGGCCCAAGTTAACGGAAAGATCAAATTTACGCCGACACACCCTGATTTGGCTGCGTTCAAATATTTATCTGGATTAGTTAAAGATAAGCCGGGGATCACTGCCCGCCAAAGTATTCCAGCCCCAGCACAATTCTATGCTGAACTTGTGCGTGATGAAGAAAATATTGCTAAACTAAAAGAAGTGTACCAAAACCAAACTGAGTTGTTTAACGATATTATCCAAGCTTACCGTGATTTGATCTTAGCCTTGTATCAAGCTGGTTGTCGTGATTTAAAACTTGATGATTGTACTTGGGGTATGCTCAGTGATACCGAGTTATGGCAAAAAATTGCAGGTCCAGATTTTGATCCAGAGTCGTTAAAAGAGCTTTACTTAAAACTGAATAATGCAGTTTTAGTTGATCAGCCAGCTGATCTGAGATTATCGACCCATGTTTGTCGTGGTAATTATCATTCAACTTGGGCAGCTCAGGGCGGGTATGCGCCAGTTGCTAAATATTTATTAGCCCAAGAACTAGTTGATGCTTTTTATTTAGAATTTGACGATGAGCGTTCAGGTGACTTTACTCCCCTAAAAGAAACCGCCCCGGGTAAACAAGTTGTTTTAGGGTTAGTCACCAGTAAGACACCGAAGCTTGAAAGTAAAGAAGTATTAGCTAAACGAGTCAAAGAAGCTAGTCAGTTTGTTCCTTTAAATAAATTGGCATTGAGCACACAATGTGGCTTTGCTTCAACTGAAGAAGGTAATATTTTAACTGAACAACAACAATGGGATAAAATTAAGTTAGTTATCAAGACCGCTAAAGAAATTTGGGATTAAGCTGAGCGCGCAAAAAACAAACCGGCTAGAGTAGCATGTTAGGCAACTCTAAGCCGGTTTTATTAACTAAATAGGTGATTAGTATACTTTTGCACCTAAAGAATTTTCAAAATGACGTAGCGCCCATTCATGACCAGTTTGGTCAAAGCTAGCTACAGCATTTTTAGGGATCTCAAGGTGATAATTTAAGTTATAAGCATCTACTGCAGTGTGTAAAACACAAATATCGGTGCATACCCCAGTTAAACATAATGTATCGATCTGACGTGTGCGTAAAAAGTTATCTAAGCCAGTGTTTTTAAAGCTAGAATAACGATCTTTGGCATATTGCCAAACTAATTCGTTGTTTTTATTAGCTTGATACCAATCGTTTAACTTGCCATAAAGCTCATGACCCCAAGTTTTTTTTATATTATGTGGGGGAAATAATTTACTTTCAGGGTGATACTTATCGTTTAATCGATGTGTGTCAGTAGGCAAGATGACATAATCACCATTGGCTAGGTACTGCTCCGCTAAAGCAACTAAATTATTTTCAAGTGCTTGACCAGGAGCTTGGCAAGAGAGGGCACCGTCATCAGCGATAAAGTCATTTGTATAATCAATTATCAACAATGCTTTTTTCATAATTAAAATACCTCGTCAATTTTTTCTATTATAATAGAAGAAATGTGATGCAGTGTAAAGCAAAAGAGTAAATAGCGTTTTTAAAAAATAAATTCCAAAAAAGTGCTTGATTTGTTATTTAGATTGTAATACTATAGAAAGGTACTTGTGCAAGGGACAAGTGCATAATTCAGTTGTTATATATTTTAAATGAGCTAAGATGTGAAAGGTTGCGACACACCCGGGAGCTTTGCCACAGGTTTGTCGGGAATTTTCACGGAGCTAGTCTTATTTTTAAAATAGACGAGGGAGGTACCATAATGGCAAAACAAAAAATTCGTATTCGTTTGAAAGCATACGAACACCGCATTTTAGATCAATCCGCTGACAAGATCGTGGAAACAGCTAAGAGAACAGGTGCTCAAATTTCCGGTCCTATTCCGTTACCAACGGAACGTACAATTTATACGGTTATTCGTTCACCACACAAATACAAAGATTCTCGTGAACAATTTGAAATGCGCACACATAAGCGTTTGATCGATATCGTAAATCCTACACCAAAGACAGTTGATTCATTGATGAAACTTGACTTACCATCTGGTGTTGATATCGAAATCAAATTATAATAATTTACATTAAACTAGAAAATAATTAATTGGAGGTGTACTCATGACCACTAAAGGAATCTTAGGAAAAAAAGTAGGTATGACACAAGTCTTCACTGAAAACGGTGAATTAGTTCCTGTAACAGTTGTTGAAGTTGGTTCTAACGTTGTATTACAAGTTAAAACAGTTGAAAACGACGGTTACGAAGCTGTTCAATTAGGTTTTGATGACCAACGCGAAGTGAATGCTAACAAACCTGCTAAAGGTCATGCAGCTAAAGCAAATACTGCTCCTAAGCGCTTCGTTCGTGAAATCCGCGATGTTGAGCTTGGAGAATACAAAGTCGGTGACGAAATTAAGGCAGACTTATTCGAAGCAGGCGACATCGTAGACGTAACAGGTACGTCCAAGGGACATGGTTTCCAAGGTAACATCAAACGTTGGGGACAAAGTCGTGGACCTATGGCTCACGGTTCCCGTTACCACCGTCGACCAGGTTCGATGGGTGTTATCATCAACCGTGTTATGAAAGGCAAGTTATTGCCAGGACGTATGGGTGGCAAACGAGTTACGATCCAAAACTTGGAAATCGTTAAAGCTGATACAGAAAATGGTGTACTTTTGATCAAGGGTAACGTACCAGGCGCAAACAAGTCATTCGTTACAATTAAAAGTACAGTTAAATAATTAGAGGAAGGGAGGAAAAATACACATGCCTACAGTAGCATTATTTAATCAAGACGGTACACAAAATGGCGACGTTCAATTGAACGAAGCAATTTTTGGTATCGAACCAAATGAAAATGTTGTGTTTGATGCTGTGATCATGCAACGTGCATCACTTCGTCAAGGTACACACGCAGTTAAGAACAGAAGTGCTGTTCGCGGTGGTGGTAAGAAACCATGGCGTCAAAAGGGTACAGGTCGTGCTCGTCAAGGTTCTATCCGTTCACCACAATGGGTTGGCGGTGGTACAGTATTCGGTCCTACACCACGCTCATATGCTTACAAGCTTCCACGCAAAGTGCGTCGCTTGGCTATCCGCTCCGTCCTTTCTCAAAAGGTCTTGGACAATAGCTTAGTAGTTGTTGAAACATTAAACTTTGATGCTCCAAAGACAAAAGCATTTGCTGAAGTTTTGAACAACTTAGATGTTAAAACAAAAGTTTTAGTAGTTCTTGAAGATGACAATGAAAAAGCTGCATTAGCTGCTCGTAACTTACCAAACGTTACAGTTATCCCAGCTAAAGGCTTGAACGTATTAGACGTCGTAAACAGCGACAAGATGGTCATCACAAAAGGAGCTCTTTCTCAAGTAGAGGAGGTTCTTGCATAATGGAATCACGCGATGTAATCTTACGTCCTATCATCACAGAAGCTTCTATGAGTGAAATGGACAACAAACGTTACACATTTGAAGTTGACTTACGTGCTAACAAGACACAAGTTAAAGATGCTGTTGAAGATATCTTTGATGTTGAAGTTGCTAAAGTTAACATTATGAATGTTAAGGGTAAAAAGAAACGCATGGGTCGTTACGAAGGCTACACAAGAAAGCGTCGTAAAGCTATCGTTACTTTGAAACCAGAATCTAAAGAAATTAAATTATTCAACGAAGAATAAAATATTCGTATAGGAGGGAAACATAGTGGGGATCAAGAAATTCAAACCAACCACTAACGGTCGTCGTAACATGACTGGTTCTGATTTCGCTGAAATCACAAAGACTACACCAGAAAAGTCATTGCTTGCTTCTAAGAGCAAAACGGCTGGTCGTAATTCTTACGGTCATATCACAGTTCGTCACCGTGGCGGCGGTCACAAACGTCAATACCGTTTGATCGACTTCAAACGTATTAAAGATGATGTTCCTGCAACAGTTAAAGCAATCGAGTATGATCCAAACCGTTCTGCTAACATCGCATTAGTTGTTTATGCTGATGGTGTTAAATCATACATCCTTGCACCTAAGGGCCTTGAAGTTGGCCAAAAAATCCAATCCGGTAAGGATGCAGATATCAAAGTTGGTAACACATTGCCATTGGAAAACATTCCAGTTGGTACAGTTATCCACAATATCGAATTGAAACCAGGTAAAGGTGGACAATTAGTTCGTTCAGCTGGTACTTCAGCTCAATTACTTGGTAAGGAAGGCAAATACGCTATCGTTCGTTTGACTTCTGGTGAAGTTCGTATGATCTTGGTTACATGCCGTGCTACGATCGGTGCTGTTGGTAACGAACAACACGAACTTATCAATATCGGTAAAGCTGGTCGTTCTCGCTGGTTAGGCAAGCGTCCACAAAGCCGTGGTTCTGTAATGAACCCTAATGATCACCCACACGGTGGTGGTGAAGGTAAAGCTCCTGTTGGTCGTCCATCTCCAATGTCTCCATGGGGTAAGAAGACTACAGGTCTTAAGACTCGCTCTAAGAAAGCTAAGTCAAACAAATTTATCGTACGTAGTCGTAAAAAGAAATAATCTCCTAATCGCGTAATTTTTATGCGATTATTGTTCCGAAAGGAGGACATACTTTGAGTCGTAGTTTGAAAAAAGGACCTTTCGTCGATGAACACTTGATGAAAAAGGTTGAAGCACAAGCTGATCAAGAAAAGAAATCAGTAATCAAGACATGGTCACGTCGTTCCACGATTTTCCCTAGCTTTATTGGTTACACAATCGCAGTTTATGATGGTCGTAAGCATGTGCCGGTTTATATCCAAGAAGATATGGTCGGCCATAAATTAGGTGAATTCGTGCCAACACGTACATTCCATGGTCATGCCGCAGACGATAAGAAGACAGGCAAGAAATAATAAGGGAGGATAAATCATGGCTGAACAAGTAACATCAGCAAAAGCAACTGCCAAGACAGTTCGAATCCCTGCACGTAAAGCACGTCTTGTGATCGATCTTATCCGTGGTAAGAACGTTGCTGAAGCATTTGGTATCTTGAAGTTTACACCAAGATCCGGTGCTTACTTAATCGAAAAAGTTTTGAAATCTGCTGTTGCAAACGCAGAAAACAACTTTGACTTAGATGTTGAAGATCTCTATGTAAGCGAAGCCTATGTGAACGAAGGACCAACTTTGAAGCGTTTCCGTCCTCGTGCTAAGGGTTCTGCTTCCCCAATCAACAAGCGTACAAGTCACATTACAGTTGTGGTATCTGTTAAATAAGGAGGGATAACGCGTGGGTCAAAAAGTAAATCCAACCGGATTACGTGTCGGTATCATTCGTGACTGGGATGCAAAATGGTATGCTGAAAAAGATTTTGCTTCCAACTTACACGAAGACTTACACATCCGTGAATACATCGAAAAGAAATTAGCCGACGCTGCTGTCTCTACCGTAGAAATCGAACGTGCTGCAAAGCGTGTTAACATTTCTATCCATACTGCAAAACCAGGTATGGTTATCGGTAAAGGCGGTTCTGAAGTTGAAAAACTTCGTAAAGAATTAAACAACTTGACAGGCAAGCGAGTACACATTAACATTGTGGAAATCAAGAAGCCTGATTTAGATGCAAAATTAGTTGGCGAAAGCATTGCACAACAATTGGAAAACCGTGTTGCTTTCCGTCGTGCAATGAAACAAGCTATCCAACGTACAATGCGCGCTGGTGCAAAAGGTATCAAGGTACAAGTTGCTGGTCGTTTGAACGGTGCTGATATGTCCCGTATCGAACAATTCTCAGAAGGTACAGTTCCTTTGCATACATTACGTGCTGATATTGATTACGCATGGGTAGAAGCTTCCACAACATACGGCCAATTGGGCGTTAAAGTTTGGATCTACCGTGGCGAAGTATTGCCAGCAAAGAAAAATAACGGTAAAGGAGGGAAATAGTCTATGTTAGTACCAAAACGTGTAAAGCACCGTCGTGAATTCCGCGGTAAAATGCGTGGTGAAGCAAAAGGCGGTAAGGAAGTAACATTCGGCGAATTCGGTTTACAAGCTACTGATTCACACTGGATCACAAACCGTCAAATCGAAGCTGCTCGTATTGCTATGACTCGTTACATGAAACGTGGTGGGAAAGTTTGGATCAAGATTTTCCCTCACAAGTCTTACACAGCTAAGGCTATTGGTGTTCGTATGGGTTCCGGTAAAGGTGCTCCAGAAGGCTGGGTAGCTCCTGTAAAACGTGGCAAAGTCATGTTTGAAATTGGTGGTGTTTCTGAAGAAGTTGCTCGTGAAGCATTGCGTTTAGCTTCCCACAAACTCCCAGTCAAGACTAAGTTTGTAAAACGTGAGGTAGGTGGCGAATCAAATGAAGATTAATGAAATTAATGAATTAACCACTGCTGAAATGCTCGAAAAAGAAAAGCAATTCAAAGAAGAATTATTTAACTTACGCTTCCAATTAGCTACCGGTCAATTAGAAAATACCGCACGCTTGAAAGAAGTTCGTAAAACGATCGCACGCATCAAAACTGCGTTGCGTCAACAAGAATTGAACAAATAAGAATACGAAAAGGAGGCTAATCGCGCATGAGTGAAGGTCGTAACCAACGCAAAGTCTATCAAGGACGTGTCGTTTCTGACAAAATGGAAAAAACAATCACTGTTGTTGTTGAAACTTACGTGAACGATAAAGTTTACGGTAAACGTGTTAAGTATTCTAAGAAATACAAGGCACATGATGAAAACAATGAAGCTAAAGTTGGCGATATTGTTAAGATCATGGAAACACGTCCGTTGTCAGCTACAAAACGTTTCCGTTTATTAGAAATCGTTGAAAAAGCAGTTATTATCTAATTTTCGATAACTAACAAAGCATTCGTATTCTGATCTATCTAATAGCGAAAGGAGGTCACATACTGTGATCCAACAAGAGAGTCGTTTGAAAGTCGCTGATAACTCTGGTGCCCGCGAAATCTTGGTTATCAAGATTTTGGGTGGTTCCCGTGTAAAGACTGCTAATATCGGTGACATTATTGTTGCTACTGTTAAACAAGCAACACCAGGTGGCGTTGTCAAAAAAGGCGATGTTGTCAAGGCTGTTGTTGTTCGTACAAAATCTGGTGCACACCGTGCTGACGGTTCATACATCAAGTTCGATGAAAATGCTGCTGTTATCATTGGTGATGACAAGTCACCTAAAGGTACACGTATTTTCGGACCTGTTGCACGTGAATTACGTGACGGAAACTTCATGAAGATCGTTTCCTTAGCACCTGAAGTATTATAATATCTGTCTATTTGGCAAGGAGGTGCGCAGAGAAAATGTTCATCAAGAGCAATGACAAAGTTAAAGTTATCGCTGGTAAGGACAAAGGTAAAGAAGGCGTTGTTATCAAGGCTTTCCCAGCAAATGATCGTGTGATCGTTAAAGGTGTAAATATCGTTAAGAAACATCAAAAACCAAACAACGCAAACCCAAACGGTGGTATCGTTGAAATGGAAGCACCAATTCATGTTTCTAACGTTAAAAAAATCAGTGAATAGTCGAGAAAGGAGGATACTTTCTTCATGGTTAACCGTTTAAAAGAAAAATATACTAATGAAATCGTTCCATCCTTGATGGAAAAATTCAATTACTCATCAATCATGCAAGCACCAAAGGTTGATAAGATCGTTATCAACATGGGTGTTGGTGATGCTGTAAGCAATGCTAAAAATTTGGATGAAGCTGTGGAAGAACTTACGCTTATCTCTGGTCAAAAACCAGTTATTACCCGCGCTAAGAAATCTATCGCTGGCTTCCGTTTACGTGAAGGTATGGCAATCGGTGCCAAGGTTACCTTACGTGGACAACGTATGTACGAATTTTTAGACAAATTGGTTTCAGTTTCATTGCCTCGTGTGCGTGACTTCCATGGTGTTAGTGCTCGTGCCTTTGATGGTCGTGGTAACTACACATTGGGCGTACGCGAACAATTGATCTTCCCTGAAATCGATTTTGATAATGTTAACAAAGTTCGCGGTATGGATATCGTTATTGTTACAACAGCTAACACAGACGAAGAATCTAAAGAACTTTTGACACAACTTGGAATGCCATTCGCTAAATAAGGGGGTTTCACATTGGCTAAAAAGTCACAAGTAGCAAAGAATAAGCGTCCTGCTAAGTTCTCAACACAAGAATACACACGTTGCGAACGTTGTGGTCGTCCTCATTCTGTATATCGTAAATTTAAGTTATGCCGTGTTTGCCTACGAGATCTTGCTCACAAGGGTCAAATCCCTGGCATGAAAAAGGCTAGCTGGTAATCCATAATTAACAAGTAAAGGAGGCAATAACATGGCAATGACAGATCCTATTGCAGATTTCTTGACACGCATCCGTAATGCTAACATGGTCAAGCATGAATCTGTAGAAGTTCCTGCTTCAAAAATGAAGAAGAACATCGCTGAAATTCTTAAGAACGAAGGATTTATTCGCGATTTTGAATACATCGAAGATGACAAACAAGGTATCATCCGTGTATTCTTGAAATACGGTAAAAATAACGAACGTGTAATCGCTGGTATTCGTCGTATCTCAAAACCAGGTTTACGCTCATACGTTAAAGCAGACGAAGTGCCTAAGGTTCTTAATGGTTTAGGTATTGCTATCGTGTCAACATCTGAAGGTGTTATGACAGATAAAGATGCCCGCGCTAAGAAAATCGGTGGCGAAGTAGTCGCTTACGTTTGGTAATATATAAAGTTCAAAAGGAGGTGTCCATCTCGTGAGTCGTATTGGTTATAAAGCAGTTGAATTACCTGAAGGCGTTGAAGTAAAACAAGACGGAAACGTTGTGACTGTTAAAGGTCCTAAGGGTGAATTAACTCGTGAATTCTCTGATCTTATCAAGATCAACATCGATGGCAACGTTGTAACATTCGAACGTGCTAGCGATGACAAAAAAGCTAAAGCAATGCATGGTACAACCCGTGCTAACTTCCACAACATGGTTGTTGGTGTAACAGAAGGTTACAAGAAAGAACTTGAACTTCGTGGTGTTGGTTACCGTGCTCAAATGCAAGGTAAGAAGCTCGTATTAAACGTGGGCTACTCTCACCCTGTTGAATTTGAAGAAGAAGATGGAATCAAATTTGAAACTCCATCTGCTACATCAATTATCGTTTCTGGTATCAACAAAGAAGAAGTTGGCGATTGCGCAGCTCGCATTCGTGCAACTCGTGCACCAGAACCTTACAAAGGCAAAGGTATTCGTTACGTTGGCGAATATGTGCGTCGTAAGGAAGGTAAGACTGGTAAATAATCTTGCAGCATGATCTGCTGTTAAATAAAACTAAGAGGTGAAAAAAGTGATTTCAAAACCAGATAAGAATAAGACGCGTCAAAAGCGCCATACACGTGTTCGTGGTAAGATCTCTGGTACTGCTGAGTGCCCACGCTTAAATGTTTATCGTTCAAACAAAAACATCTACGCTCAAGTTATTGATGACGTAGCGGGTGTGACGCTGGTCAGTGCCTCTACTTTAGACAGTGAAGTTAGCGCTGGTACAAAGACAGCTCAAGCTAGTGCTGTTGGTGAATTAGTTGCTAAACGTGCTGCAGACAAGGGTATCAAAGAAGTTGTATTTGACCGTGGCGGATACCTTTATCATGGTCGTGTGCAAGCTTTAGCTGAAGCTGCTCGCGAAAACGGCTTAGACTTTTAGGAAAAGGAGGAAATAACGTTTATGACTTTTATTGATCCAGCTCAATTAGATTTAGAAGATCGCGTTGTTGCGATCAACCGCATCACTAAAGTTGTTAAAGGTGGACGTCGTCTTCGCTTTGCTGCTTTAGTAATCGTCGGTGACCATAATGGCCACGTGGGCTTCGGTACAGGTAAAGCTCAAGAAGTTCCAGAAGCTATTCGTAAGGCTGTTGATGCTGCTCGTAAGAACTTAGTTAAAGTTCCAATGGTCGGAACAACACTTCCTCATGAAGTTCTCGGTCAATACAGCGGTAGTCGTATTTTACTTAAGCCAGCTGAAGCTGGTTCTGGGGTTGCTGCTGGCGGTGCTGTTCGTGCCGTTATGGAACTCGCCGGAGTTGCTGATGTTACAAGTAAATCATTAGGCTCCAACACACCAATCAACGTTGTTCGTGCAACAATGGATGGTTTAGCTAAAATGAAGAATGCTGAAGAAGTTGCTGCATTACGTGGCGTTTCTGTACAACACTTAGCAGAGTAATAAGGAGGACAATTTCATGGCTAACTTAAAAGTTACATTAGTTCGTTCTGTCATCGGACGTCCTCAAAATCAACGCGAAATCGTTAAGGGCTTAGGCCTTGGACGTGTAAACAGCTCAGTTGTCGTTCCTGACAATGCTGCTATGCGCGGTGCTATTCGCAAGATCAATCATTTAGTGGACGTTGAATTGGCTAAATAATTATTATTTAGATAAATTAAGGAGGTGCCAACCCTAATGAAATTACATGAATTAAAGCCAGCTGAAGGCTCACGCCAAGTACGCAATCGTGTTGGTCGTGGTACTTCATCCGGTAACGGTAAAACTGCAGGTCGTGGCCAAAAAGGTCAAAAGGCTCGTAGCAAAGTACGTTTGGGCTTTGAAGGTGGACAAATGCCATTGTTCCGTCGTATGCCAAAACGTGGTTTCAATAACATTAACCGCAAGGAATATGCTATTGTAAACTTAGAAACTTTAAATAAATTCGAAGACGGTGCAGAAGTAACACCAGCATTGATGGTGGAAGCTGGTATCGTTAAGAATGAAAAAGATGGCATTAAAGTTTTAGGTAATGGTGAATTGAACAAGAAATTAACTGTTAAAGCTAATAAGTTCTCTGCCAGTGCTAAAGCAGCCATCGAAGCAGCAGGCGGTCAAGCAGAGGTGATGTAATAGATGCTTAGAACAATGAAGAACGCCTTTGCTGTAAAAGAGATTCGCCAAAAAATCTTATTTACCTTAGGTATCTTGATTGTATTTCGTATAGGCACTTATATCACAGTCCCTGGGATCAACGCTAAAGCATTAAGTAGTGTTGCGTCTTCAGGGTTAATTAGTATCTTGAACACTTTTAGCGGTGGCGGTTTGACTAACTATTCCATTTTAGCAATGGGTGTTTCTCCATATATTACCGCTCAAATCATTGTTCAGTTATTACAAATGGACATTGTTCCACGATTTGTTGAATGGAGTAAACAAGGTGAAGTCGGACGGCGCAAGTTAAACCAGTGGACAAGATATTTGACCATTGTGCTCGCGTTTATACAATCAGTCGGAATTACGGCCGGGTTTAACTATATGAGTAGTTTAAACTTGGTGAATAATCCAAGTCCGCAAACATATGTTACGATCGGGGTAATTTTAACCGGTGGTACGATGTTTACGGTTTGGTTAGGTGATATGATCACTGATCGCGGTATCGGTAATGGGATCTCAATGATCATTATGGCAGGTATTGTTTCGCGTGTGCCAGACGGCATTCGCCAAGTTTTCGTTGAAGAATTCCAAGGTGCTTCACAACTTTGGGAACCTATCTTGTATGTGACGGTCTTATTATTAATCATTTTGGCAATCGTTACATTTGTAACTTATGTTCAACAAGCTAATTATAAGATTCCGATCCAATACACAAGACGGGTCGCTGGAGCAACCGAAAGTTCATATTTACCATTGAAAGTCAATGTGGCTGGGGTTATCCCAGTTATCTTTGCCAGCTCATTTATTGCTACACCACAAACGATCTTATTACTCTTTGCTCAAGAGTATTCAGAAGATAAGTGGTATATCATTATGAGTCGAGTATTTAACATGCAAACCATTCCGGGTATGATTTTGTACACGATTTTGATCGTAGTCTTCACATTCTTCTATGCCTTCGTGCAAGTTAACCCTGAAAAATTGGCAGAAAACTTGCAAAAACAAGGAAGTTATATTCCTTCTGTTTGGCCAGGACGTGAAACTCAAAAGTATGTTTCTCGACTTTTGATGCGTTTAAGTGTAGTTGGTGCGCTTTTCTTAGGCTTAGTTTCCTTGATCCCATTAGTAGCTTCGGCTGTTTGGGGCTTAGATGAATCTATTGGTCTAGGTGGTACTAGTTTATTGATCGTAGTCGGCGTTACGCTTGAAATTATGCGTCAATTAAACGGTATGATGATGAAGCGTGAATATGTTGGCTTTATCAGAAAGTAATCAATAATTACTGCAACAAGCAAAGTTAGATCATCCGATCAGCTTTGCTTGTTGCATTTTATAAAGCGACTGATCGGATGAACGCTCTAATTGAGCAAAAACGTGCAATATGCTATAATAGCAGAGTTTGAAGGGCTGTTAACGAATAATAACGGAACGGTCTAATTGACACGATATTTGAAATAAAGGAGCAATACTACCATGGCATTAAATCTTATGTTGATGGGTCTACCAGGTGCTGGTAAAGGAACACAAGCTGAAAAAATTGTTGACCAATACAACATTCCACACATTTCTACTGGAGATATTTTCCGTGCAGCAATGAAAAATAATACTCCAATGGGACTTGAAGCAAAAAGTTACATCAATAAAGGTGAACTTGTTCCTGATGAAGTAACAAATGGAATCGTTAAAGAACGTTTAGCTAAAGATGACGTTGATAATGGCTACATGCTTGATGGTTTTCCACGTAACATGGCACAAGCAGAAGCGCTAGATCAATTTGGCGCAGAATTAGGTAAACCATTAAATTGTGTGATCAACATCCACGTTGACCCAGAATCATTGATGGAACGTCTAACAGGACGTTATATTTGCCGTAACTGTGGTGCTACATACCACAAGATCTTTAACCCAACTAAGGTAGAAGGAACTTGTGATCGTTGTGGTCAACACGAATTTTATCAACGTGAAGACGATAAGCCTGAAACAGTTAAAAACCGTCTTGAAGTTAACATCAAGATGAACACACCATTACTAGACTTCTATAAGAAGCAAGGTATTTTGCATGAAGTTGATGGTAACCAAGATATCGATAAAGTTTTTGCTGATATCAAAGCTGTTTTAGATCAAATCAACTAAAATCAATCAAAAGATACGCCTGGATTGTCATTTTAGCAAATTAGTGCTTGCATCTCTTTATTTGCTATGTTATGATAATTCAGGTTTATCTTTTCAAGAGGCTCAGTTTGCCATTTTGAGCAAACGGAACTTGCGGAAAAAGGTGGGACTCCATAAAAAGCTTCTCACATTTTTACGTGTAAAGTTTTAAAACCAATTTAAGGAGGTACTTTTGCGTGGCGAAAGATGATGTGATTGAAATTGAGGGTACGATCAAAGAAACGTTGCCAAATGCGATGTTCAAAGTTGAACTTGAAAATGGACATGAGATTTTAGCTCATGTTTCCGGTAAGATCCGCATGCATTACATTCGTATTTTACCAGGAGACAAGGTTACTGTTGAAATGTCCCCTTATGATTTGACTAAGGGTCGCATTACCTATCGCTTTAAATAGATTGTACTTCAAAACTATTTAGGAGGTATAATTCATGAAAGTAAGACCATCAGTTAAACCAATGTGCGAACATTGCAAAGTTATCAAACGTAAAGGTCGCGTTATGGTTATTTGCGATAATCCAAAGCACAAACAACGTCAAGGATAATAATTAATTAGGAGGTGTAATTGTAATGGCTCGTATTGCAGGTGTCGATTTACCACGCGACAAGCGTATCGTTATCGGCTTAACTTATATTTACGGAATCGGTAATACAACAGCTAAGAAGATCTTAGCTGAAGCAGGTGTTTCAGAAGACATTCGCGTTCGCGACTTAACAGCAGATCAAGAAGACAAGATCCGTGCGGTTGTGGATAACTACAAGGTAGAAGGTGACCTTCGCCGTGAAGTTTCCTTAAACATTAAGCGTCTTTCCGAAATCGGCTCTTACCGTGGTCTACGTCATCGTCGTCATTTACCAGTTCGTGGTCAAAACACGAAGAATAACGCACGTACACGTAAAGGCCCAGCAGTTTCAATTGCAGGTAAGAAGAAATAATTTAAATAATCTAAGAAGGAGGTTAGCTAGTTCATGGCAGTTAAAAAATCTCGTAAGCGCCGTGTAAAGAAGAATATCGAAAGCGGTGTTGCACATATTCATTCAACATTCAATAACACACTTGTTATGATCACAGACGTTCATGGTAACGCCGTTGCATGGTCATCAGCAGGTTCTTTAGGCTTCAAAGGTTCTCGTAAGTCTACTCCATTTGCTGCCCAAATGGCTGCAGAAGCAGCTGCTAAAGGTGCAATGGATCATGGCATGAAGACTGTTGAAGTTGCAGTTAAAGGTCCTGGTTCTGGTCGTGAAGCTGCTATTCGTGCGCTTCAAACAACAGGTCTTGAAGTTACATCTATTAAAGATGTTACACCAGTTCCTCATAACGGATGCCGTCCTCCAAAACGCCGTCGTGTTTAATGTGGATCAGTATTCATTCTGAGGATAAACTCATAATGTTTTCAACCAGATTACACGTAACGTTTTGAAAGGGGTAAAGATAAGAATGATCGAATTTGAAAAACCAAAAATTCATAAAATCGAAGAAGGCGAAGACTACGGCAAGTTTGTCGTTGAACCGCTTGAACGTGGTTACGGTACAACTTTAGGTAACTCCTTACGTCGTATCTTACTTTCTTCATTACCTGGTGCAGCAATCACAGATATTCAAATTGATGGTGTGTTACACGAATTCTCAACTGTAAAAGGTGTGTTAGAAGACGTTACCGCAATTATTTTGAACTTAAAGAAAGTTGCACTTAAACTTGATTCTGAAGATTCTCAAACTTTGGAATTTGATGTTGTTGGTCCAAAAGAAGTTACTGCCGGTGACATTCAAGGTAGCAGTGATGTAGAAATCCTCAACCCAGACCAATATATTTGTACTGTGGCTGACGGAGCTGTGTTCCATGCTCGAATGACTGCTAACAAGGGTCGTGGTTATGTTTCTGCAACAGAAAACAAAGCTAAGGCTGAAGATATGCCTATTGGCGTTTTACCAATCGACTCAATTTATACCCCGATCGAACGTGTCAACTACCAAGTAGAAAAAACACGTGTTGGTCAAAAAAATGATTATGATAAATTAACGTTAGACGTGTGGACAAATGGTTCGATCACTCCTAGTGAAGCTATCAGTTTGTCTGCTAAGATTTTAACAGAGCATTTGACTCTCTTCGTTGATTTGACAGATGAAGCTAAGAATGCTGAAATCATGGTCGAAAAAGAAGAAACACATAAAGAAAAAATGCTTGAAATGACAATCGAAGAACTTGACTTATCTGTTCGTTCATACAACTGCTTGAAGCGTGCTGGTATCAATACTGTGCAAGCATTGACTAACAAGTCAGAAGCAGACATGATGAAAGTTAGAAACCTTGGTCGCAAGTCCTTGGAAGAAGTTAAGGCTAAATTAGCTGATCTTGGTTTGTCATTACGTCATGATGACTAATATTTTTAATTAAGGGAGGGAACTGTTCATGGCTTACCGTAAATTAGGTCGCACTAGCGCACACCGTAAATCAATGTTACGTAACTTGACTACTGACTTGATCGTTAACGGTCGTATCGTTACAACAGAAACACGTGCTAAAGAAGTACGTAAAACTGCTGAAAAAATGATCACTTTAGGTAAAAAAGGTGATTTAGCTTCACGTCGTCGTGCTGCTGCATTCATGATGGATGTTGTTGCTGATGTTAAAGAAGACGGCGATAAGGCTGTAGTTCAAACAGCTTTACAAAAGTTGTTTGATGATGTTGCACCTCGTTTTGAAGGACGCAACGGCGGTTACACACGCATCATCAAGATGGACGAACGCCGCGGCGATGCAGCTAAAATGGCTGTTCTTGAATTGGTTGACTAATATTAGATTAGCAACGAATAGATAACTAGTGTCACTTTTATAGCGATAACTGGGCGTTACGATGTTGGGTAAAACCGAGTCTAGTCCTAAGTAGCAGATAGTGGATCTGTGAAACCTTCGTTATAAAAAGTGATTTTTTTATTATCTTTATTTTATGGGTATAAATTTCATACATCAGAAGAGTGCTAAATTGGCACTCTTTTTTTGTTTATTTTGATATAATTAAAAAATAAAAGGTATATCTAAGATATTCTCATTTTAATCTTATTGTAGATATTACCTATTTTGTTGAATAAAAGCGCTTTTATAGAATAAAACAATATAACTTAAAAATTTTTAATTGTTTTCTGATTAATAAAAATTTAAGATTAAGTTATAAAGTGATTGCTTAGAACATAAAATAGGTGGGGAAGAAAATGCTTTCTAAAAATAATCATAAATTATATAACCAAAAACTCGCAGCGAAGAAACAAAGATTTACAATTAAGAGACTAAGTGTTGGGGTAGCTTCGATCTTAGTGGGGACCTTGTTTATGACTTACTCAGGCGGAACTCAAGTTTCAGCTGATACTCAAGTAGCATCAACTCAACTAGCTGATGCAAATGAGTCTAATACAGCAGAAACGACTACTAGTCAGGCGAGCACTGATTTAGCAGATGAGGACGCAACGGCTGAGAATACAGCAGAAACAGTGACTAGCGAAGCAGCTACATCAGCTAGTGAAGCAACTAGTGAAGTGGCCAGTGTTGCTTCAGTTGCATCTGAGCAACAA
This sequence comes from Ligilactobacillus apodemi DSM 16634 = JCM 16172, assembly GCF_001434405.1. GTDB lineage: Bacteria > Bacillota > Bacilli > Lactobacillales > Lactobacillaceae > Ligilactobacillus > Ligilactobacillus apodemi. The sequence goes on from NZ_AZFT01000048.1 coordinate 98,509, forward strand.
GCTTTTGTAGCTACAGCAGAACCAGAAACAACAGCACCAACTTCAGAAGCTCAACCAACAATGGCCTCAGAAGCAACAAGCTTAGCTCAACCAGCTGAAGTAACTCAACCAGAGATAGCTGAGTCAGAAGCACCAGTTCAAAGCCAAGCTACATCAGCTAGTGCACCAAATAGTGAAAGCGGATACTTTAGAAGTGCTACTTTACGGGCTGCACGTCCAAATGAAGTTAAGGTATACGGCTTTTCTGGTCAAGTTAAGTATAAAGGTGACGGCCAAGTTACTTCAATGAATGGCTATATTGATAAAGAGAAACATACGACAAATTCAGAATCAGTTCGAGTCGAAGTACAGTATATTCCAACAGAATCAAACAAGAATCAAAAAACATTACCGATCTCAGTTGAGTTGACTGGTAATGCGAACTATACTTTACCAAGCACGATTATGATCAACGGATCCAGTGTGCCATTAACATCTGATGGCTATTACTATTCTAGTTCGGTAAAAGCAAATGCAAACGTTGAAAATACGATTGAATTTACAGTTAAGGTAACAGGTCGTTTGAATAAAGTTACCTCATTTAATATATATATTGCTACAGCTAATGCAACATATAATAAGGAATTTCCAGCTAAGTATTCAGGACAAGCGTATGTAAAAAATACTTTAGTTGCAACTAATACTTTTGATGGTAAGATCTATCAAGAAGTGCTCAAAGAGTTAGAAGCGCCAGCAGATAAGATCGAAAAAGTAGAAATTCCGTTTGAAACTAAATATTTAGCAGATCAGTCTTTAACTGCGGGACAACGAATCGTTGAGAAAAAAGGGGTTTTAGGTGAAAAGACCGTTACAACAACATATACACTCAACAGTGAAAATAAATTTGTCGGTAAAACGAGTGAACAGATCACTAAAGAACCTGAAACAGAACTTGTTAGAGTAGGGACTAAACCAGAGATTCAAGAAGAAAGTATTCCGTTTGAAACTATCTACCAAGAAGACTCACAAATGGATCCTACGGCCGCTGAGGTTATTGTAACGCCAGGGGTTCCAGGGAAAAAAGTTACTTCTACGACTTATCAATTAAATGAAGTGACAGGTGAAATAACAGCTACAACAACGACTAAGACAACCGATCCAGTGTCACAGGTCGTTAAACATAGTCCAACAGGAGAAATTGCTTTCCAAACGCAATATCGGGAAAATCCCGAACTAACAGCTGGTGAAACTAAAGTTGTTCAAGCTGGGGTAGTGGGTTCTTCAAATAAAGTTTACGATGCAGTAAATGGCCATGCAGTCGTCGAGTTTAATCCAAAGACAGAGGCAAGTACTACGCGGGAACCACAATTGATCATGGTTTTAGTTGAGCTTAGTGGGGTGGTCGGTAACAGTATGTATTTGACCAATGATGTTTCTAAGTTAGCTCCACTATGGGATCAAATGGAAGATGGCGATCGTTTGCTTTGGATCAGTGCTTTACGGATCCCTGAAAAATTTGATGATGCACAGGCAAGTTATTCCGTAAAAGGTAAAGATCAACAGATCAATCCATTAGAAAAAATCGGGACTATTTCGGCAAGCGATATTCCGGCACGTTATAACATTACGGCTGAAGATATGAAAAATGCGGAAATTCGTTTAGAAACTGATCTCTTTACGCAAGATGCTAATTCGTTGGTTAATAATAAAGGCTTAATGACCTTGTTAAATCAAGCGGGTTCAAGAGTGATCTCGATCCGGAATGTGGGACGTCAAAAACAAGAATTTAAGAAGTATGGTTTGGCTGAAGCAGCTTTCCAAAAAGCAGGAATACCATATAAATTAGATGATCGAGAAGGGCTACTTAGTGTAACACCTAATTTGATCCCAACAATCGTGTATAAACCACTAGATATTACAATTGAGGATGCTTCTGGCGAATTAAAGATCACAACGGCGCAATTGAGTGTGGGCGATAAGGTGATCAATTTACCAGTAACTAACGGAAAAGTACAAACAACATATACACCTGACAGTGAAACTCCAATTACTATTTCTTATGATTTTGCGGGAACTGCTACAGCAGAACGAACTTTAACTGTCAAAGTTACCGCTGATGGTAATGAAGTAGCTAAATTAGAAACAGCTGTGCAACCAAAACTTCATCTCGAAACGAAAGCTCCAGTAACGCAAATTATTGAAGTTGGTACTAAGCCAGTGGTGACAACTGAAAAGATTCCGTATGAAACGATTTATATTACGGATGAAACAATGTTGGCGGATGCTCCTGAAGTCGTTTTAGTAGAAGGAAAAGAAGGGCAAAAAGTCACAACGATAAATTACACGTTAGATTTACAAACAGGTAAAGTTACAGCTCAAGCTCCAAAAGTTGAGGTAACTGTACAACCGGTAAATCGCGAAGTGAAGCGTGGCGCTGGCCAAGCAACGACAATGCCATATAGCACAATATATCAGGCAAGTGAAGAATTAGATTTAGGTCAACAAGTAATTAGAATTAAAGGTAAAAATGGTCTCCTATTACCAAATGGAGTAGTAAGTAGAGCACCAATGCCTGAATGGATCTTAGTTGGTACAAAGCCAACTGTAGTTGAAACGGTACTTGAATTCTCGACTCAGTATGAAGATGATGCGTTGCGTTTACCAACTGACCCAGAAATCGTTGTCACACCTGGTCGAAATGGTAAGACTATCACGACAACTAAATATAAAGTAAATTCAAGTACGGGTGAAGTCACTGCTTTAGAACCAGTAGTTGAAACAACTCCAGCGGTCGATGAAGTGATTCGCCGTGGTGTTGGGAAAACCACACTAGTACCACGCATAACGAAGTATGTTGCCAATGTTACTTTACCTAAGGGCGAAACACATGAAATGGTAGCTGGGACTGATGGTGTGATCCATCCAAATGGTGATACTCTGGTTGCTATGGAAGCTCGAGTAATAGAAGTTGGGGCTAAGCCAGTTATTGTAGAAACAAGAATCGAGCCTCAAGTAATTTACCAAGAAGACCCAACGATGAAAAAAGAAGATCCTGAAATCGTGTTAGTTGAAGGGTTAGCAGGTAAAAAGACAATTACAACAAGCTTTAGGGTAAATGAAATTACCGGTATGATCACTGAGATCACAAAAGAAGAAGTTGTTGCTCCAATTGATCGAGTGGTTAAAGTTGGGGTTGGCTCTGAAGTTGTTATCCCATATATGACGCAATATGAAGCTGACGCAACAATGATAGCTGGTGAAACAGCGGTCAAAGTAGCGGGTCAAACCGGAATCAAACATCCAAACGGCACGGTAACGACAGCACCAGTGACAGAAGTGATCTTAGTAGGTACAAAGGCTGCGGTAACAGAAGAAACATTAGCACCACAAGTGATCTACCAAGAAGACGCAACGATGAAAAAAGAAGATCCACAAGTTGTCGTAGTTGAAGGTCAGGCAGGTAAGAAAATCACAACAGTAACTTACACCTTAGATGAAACGACAGGTAAAGTTTCTGCCAATGAACCAGTGGTAGAGATCACAGCGCCAATTGACCGTGTGATCAAAGTGGGCGTGGGTAACGAAAGTACGATTCCATATCTAACTAAATATGAAGCAGACGAAACGATGACCGCCGGCGAAACAAAAGTCAAAGTTGCGGGCCAAACGGGGATCAAGCATCCAAATGGTACAGTGACAAAAGCACCGGTGACTGAAATCATTTTAGTAGGTACAAAAGCCTCAGTGTCAGAAGCAACGATTGCATTAAAAGTAATTTATCAAAAAGATCCAACAATGAAACAAGAAGACCCACAAATTGTTGTTGTAGAAGGCCAAACTGGTAAAGAAATTACCACGGTGACATATACCCTAGATGAAACGACAGGCAAAGTGACCGCTAATGAGTCGGTCGTAGAAACCATTGCGCCAGTTGACCGTGTGATCAAAGTCGGTGTAGGCGAAGATACAGTCTTACCATACGAAACGAAGTATGAAGCTGATGAAACGATGACCGCCGGCGAAACGAAAGTCAAAGTTGCGGGCCAAACGGGGATCAAGCATCCAAATGGCACGGTGACAAAAGAACCTGTGACTGAAATCATCTTAGTTGGTACTAAGCCAGTAGTAACCGAAGAAGAAATTGCTTTTGAAGTTATCTGTGTTGATGATCCTACTTTACCAGCTGGGACAGTGGTCAAAGTTCAAAATGGTCAAGCGGGTAAGAAAATCATTACTACAACTTACATTGTTGATGAAAATACTGGCGAATTAACGCCAATAACTACAGAAGAAGTATTGGAACCAGTAACCGAATTGGTTAAACGTGGTACCAAGCCAGCTGAAGTTATCACAACAGTTAAAGAAGAAGTAAAAGTAATGCCTGTAGAGACACCAGCAGCACCAAAACAAGAAGTTGCTAAACCAGCTCAAGTTAAGGAAAAAGAATTGCCACAAACAGGTGATACAACAGAAAATACAGCTATTTTAGGAGCAGTTGGGATCCTCTTAGCTTTAGGCTTAGTTGCTTACGATGGACGCAAAAAACGTCCCGAATAATAAATGAAAAATCAATAAGTTTTTCGAAGTTCGTTAAAGATGCTTAGCATTTTTAGCGAGCTTTTTTTATTCAATGATAGGAAAAAAAGATAATTTGTTGTAAAAATCAATCTTTTTTGAATAAATAAATTTATTTAGTAAAAAAAAGATTGTATTTATCAAAGTGAAAATTTAACATAATATATGTAATTGATAATTTATTTTAATTTAATAAAAATCAATAGTCGTTTAGTCGTAAGAATCGTAGACCTTGTTTGGACTTGATAAGAATGGGGAGAGATAAGTACAAACAAGGAGCAATTGTTAATATTATTAATGAAATCGCTATTTTAAAAAGAGAGATAATAAATGGAGAAAAAGGTTGAAGTAGATCAAATGATCTGCTTTTTTTGTGGAAAATTTTAGAAAAAACTTACAAAATGTAAGCATATTTCGTGACCTTTTAAAATAAGGCTCGTATAATTAGGGTAAATGTTACATGTCACTCAAGAAAGTGGGGATTTTTAAATGACAAACGTTAAAAATATCATTATTGGTTTTGGTAAGGGTGGTAAAACACTCGCTAAAACTTTAGCTACAAAAGGTGAAGAAGTCTTAGTGATCGAAAGCTCTGATCAAATGTATGGTGGGACCTGCATCAATATTGGGTGTTTGCCTTCCAAACGCTTGATCATCGAAGCAGACGCTAAACAAGATTTCGCTAAAGCAGTCTCAGGTAAAAATGAAATGACAGCCTTTTTACGAGATAAAAACTATCACATGTTAGCGGACGAACCAAGTGTCCAGGTACTCAATGGGACTGCTAAGTTTGTCAATGATCACGAAGTTCAAGTGACGACTCCAGCTGGGGAAGTTTTGGATTTTACAGGCGAACGGATTTTTATCAACACTGGGGCTGAATCAGTTATTTTACCGATCCCAGGCTTAAAAGACAGCAAATACTTGTTAGATTCAACTAAAGCAATGGATCAAAGTACATTACCACAAGAATTGGTGATCATTGGTGCTGGTTACATTGGGTTAGAATTTGCTGGAATGTTTGCACGTTACGGGGCGAAGGTGACGGTGTTAGATGCCTCACCAAACTTTATTCCGCGTGAAGACGATGATGTTTCCCAAATGGTCTTTAAAAATATGCAAGAACTCGGAATCGACTTTAAGTTAGGCGTCAAGATCGTTGAAGTTAAAGATCTAGCTGACAAAGTCGAAGTTGTCTATGAACAAGCTGGCGAAACTAAGCAAGTAACAGCCGATAAAGTTTTAGCTGCTACTGGACGTAAGCCACGCACAAGTGAGCTGGGCTTAGAAAATACCGGCATCAAATTAGATGAACGTGGCGCTGTGATCGTGGATGACCAATTACACACAACAGTTCCAGGCGTTTGGGCGATTGGGGATGTAAAAGGTGGTCTCCAATTTACCTATATCTCTTTAGACGATTTTCGAATCATTAAAGATGAGTTATTCGGGGATGGCAAGCGCAAGATCAGTGATCGCAAAAATGTTCCTTACAGTGTCTTTCTTGAACCGCCATTGTCAAAAGTTGGTTTGAACGAAAAAGAAGCTAAGGCACAAGGAATTGAATATAAACTCTTTAAATTGCCTGTAGCTGCGATTCCAAAAGCACGTGTCTTAAAAGATACTCGTGGGGTCTTTAAAGTCTTAGTTGATCCAAAGACTGAACGAATCTTAGGGGCAACGCTTTATGGGAAAGAATCGCACGAATTGATCAACTTGATCAGTTTAGCGATCAATGCTAAATTACCATATACGCTCTTGCGTGATCAAATTTATACTCATCCAACAATGAGTGAAGCTTTAAATGATGTTTTTAAATAAGGAAGGATAAAAATGAAAGTCTTTATTGTCGGTGCAACGGGACGGGTAGCGACGGAATTGATCAAAGATCTGGTAGCTAAAGGGCACCAAATCACGGCTGCAGCCCGCAAACCTGAAAATGTTGTTTTAAAAGATGATCCTTTGGTGACAACAGTTAAGTTAGATCTCCATGCTTCAGTAGAAGAACTAGCAACGCTGATCGGAAAACAAGATGTGATTTATTTTACTGCGGGTTCTCGGGGCAAGGATCTCTTACAAACCGATGCGTTTGGTGCAGTCAAAACGATGCAAGCTGCAGAACAAAACGGAATCAAGCGTTATATCATGTTAAGTTCGATGCACGCCTTAGAACCTGAATTTTGGCACGAAGGCGCATTAGCTAAGATCATGGATTATAACATTGCTAAATTCTTTGCGGATAACTATTTGATCCACAATACGAGCTTAGACTATACGATCTTACAACCAGCAGTTTTAGTCGAAGAGCCTGGAACTGGAAAGATCACTGTCGGAAAAGAGATCGGCAAGCAAAATCCGATCGCAGATGTGGCATTAACGTTAGCCGAACTGCTAGAACACGATAATACACGTGGTAAAGTTATTTTGATGAGCAGTGGAACTACACCGATCGCACAGGCTTTAGCTAGTATTTAACAAAAAACGGTATGGGAGAAACTGACCGTCTAAACCTAAACTTTAGACTAAGTTTTCCCAATACCGTTTTTTTGTTAGAGTAGACGGTTAAAATCGGCAGTGATCGCTGGTAAAAGTGGGCGATAAGTTTCTAAGATTGCCAGCGTTTCTTCAGTGCTAGCGCTAGGAGCAAGCGTAATTTGTGGTGCCACAGCAAGTGTTGGCATTTTTAAACCTTGCATCACTAGGCGTAAGGCAATTTGGGCTTGAGTCCCACCATGTCCACCAAAAGTAACGAGACAAGCTGGTTTATTGGCCCATTCTTGATAAAGGTAATCAAGTGCATTTTTTAAGACTGCAGGATAGCCCCAGTTATATTGTGGAACAATGAAAATAAAGCCATCTAAGCTTTGGATCGTTTGGCTCCAAAGCTTGGTTTTTTCGTGTTCGTATTGCATTGTTTGAGGCAATGCTTTTTCATCTAAAAATGGTAAGTCAAATGTCGCTAGATCGATCAGCTCAAATTCAAGCTCATCCGTTGGTAAATTTTCATAAAACCATTGAGCAATCATGGGGCTTCGTCTTGTTGGACGGGTACTCCCGATAATAATTCCTATTTTTTTCATAAAAAAACCTCCATATCTCAGTTAATTTTAAACTTCCGCACAAATGGAAGCAAATTATCAGGCTAAAATATGGTATATTAGTTCTAAATGTAGATAACTGTAGTTCAGTTAAGAGGAAAAATAAATGAATTCAATAATTGAAATTAAAGATCTGAGTTTTTCATATGATCATGAGGAGCCAAAAAAGGTACTTGATCAGGTCAATTTAACGATTGACCAAGGCCAATGGGTCGCTTTGATCGGGCATAATGGTAGTGGCAAAAGTACCTTAGCTAAATTGATCGATGGTTTGTTAACGCCAACCACAGGTACGATCACCGTTGCGGGGCAGACTTTAAGTGAAGAAACTGTTTGGGAGATCCGCGACCATATTGGAATGGTTTTTCAAAATCCAGATAACCAATTTATCGGTGCCGATGTGGCTGGGGATGTTGCCTTTGGTTTAGAAAATCGGGGGGTTCCTTATGAAGAAATGCATTTACGTGTCAAAGAAGCCTTAAAAGCGGTCAACATGGAAAAATTTGCTGCTCATGAACCAGTACGTTTATCTGGGGGCCAAAAGCAACGAGTTGCGATCGCAGGGGTTTTAGCGTTACGTCCGCAAATCGTGATTTTCGATGAGTCAACGAGTATGTTAGATCCTAAGGGGCGCCAAGAGATCGTAGCGCTGATGCGACGCTTGAATAAAGAAGAAGGCTTTACTGTGATCTCGATCACGCACGATATTGATGAAGCCTCTTTAGCAGACCGGATCATTGTGCTAGATGATGGTAAAGTCATTGCTGATGATGCGCCTGCAAAAATTTTTAGTCGGGGCAATGAATTGTTCAAAATCGGACTAGATGTCCCATATCCAGAACGGTTAAAACATGAATTGGCACATTTAGGTGTACAAGTCCCGAAAAAGTATCTTACAGAAAAGGAAATGGTAGACTGGTTATGTCAATACGTCTTGAAAAAATGAGCCATACCTATCAAGTAGGTACGCCACTTGAAGAAGTTGCAGTCAAAGAAGTGAGCTTTGAGATCAAAAATCAAAGTTTTACTGCGATCGTTGGGCATACCGGTAGTGGTAAATCTACGCTTCTCCAACACTTAAATGGGCTATTAAAACCAACGAGTGGCTATTTAACGATCAACGGGCATAAGATCACGCCTGAGACTAAAAATAAAGAGCTCGGGGACTTACGCCAAGAAGTAGGTTTTGTCTTTCAATTTCCCGAAGCGCAATTATTTGAAGAAACGGTCTTAAAAGATATTGCCTTTGCGCCTAAAAATTTTGGCAAAAGTGAAGCCGAAGCCCTAGAGATTGCGCGTGAAAAAGCAAAATTAGTCAAATTACCTGAAGCTGTTTTAGAGCGTTCACCGTTTGAACTTTCAGGCGGACAAATGCGACGAGTGGCGATTGCAGGGATCCTCGCAATGTCACCTAAGATCTTAGTTTTAGATGAGCCAACAGCAGGCTTAGATCCCGTTGGGAGATTTGAAATGATGGAGTTATTTAAGCAACTCCATCAAAAAGAAGGACTTACAATCATTTTAGTGACTCACCAAATGAATGATGTTGCTAATTATGCTGATCATGTGCTCGTGATGGAAGAAGGGCAGTTAATCGCCGATACAACATCTAAAGAGCTTTTTAGTGACCCTAGTTGGCTCAAAGCACATCATTTGAGTTTGCCCCAAACAACTGATTTTGCTTATCAGCTCCAACAACGTGGCATCTCATTTGAAACGCTCCCGTTAACGGAACACGAGCTGGCGCGTTTCTTAGCCCCAAAACTCAACCAAAGGGGGAAAATCGATGGGTAAATTATTATTAGGTCGTTACTTACAAGGTAATTCATTTGTGCACCGCTTAGATCCACGGGCTAAGATGATCTTATGTTTTTATTTTGTCTTGATCGTCTTTTTATGTAACAACTGGCAGACTTATCTTTTATTGAGTGCCACGACTTTATTGTGCGCTGTGCTCTCAAAAATAAAGTTGAGTTATTTTATAAAAGGCGTCATGCCTCTTATTTGGTTGATCTTATTTACCGTCTTATTACAAGTCTTCTTTACGCGAGGGGGCACCGTTTACTGGCAATTTGGTCCGCTGACGTTGACACAATTTGGTTTGTTAAACGGGGTGTTTGTCTTTTGTCGTTTTGTCTTGATTATTTTTATGTCGACCCTTTTAACATTGACGACGCCACCGTTAGCGATCGCTGATGCCACGGAATCATTGATGGCGCCACTTAAAAAAATCAAGGTGCCAGTCCACGAGATTTCGTTGATGTTATCGATTGCATTACGTTTCGTGCCAACTTTGATGGATGAAACAACTAAGATCATGAATGCGCAACGCTCTCGGGGCGTAGATTTTAGTGAGGGAAGTTTGGTCAAGCGGATCAAAGCCGTGATCCCTTTACTGATACCACTATTTGTGAGTGCGTTGACTCGGGCCGAAGATCTAGCAACTGCCATGGAAGCACGGGGCTACCGGGGCGGTGAAGGACGCACTAAATACCGCCGGCAAATCTGGCAATTAAAAGACACCGTTTCACTTGTTTTCTTTGGGTTAGTGACGGTTGGCTTGATATTTTTGAGAAATTGAGGAATTGAAAAGATGACACAACGTTATATGATAACTTTAGCTTATGACGGAACAAATTTTGCGGGCTTTCAGACCCAGCCCAACCAGCGCACCGTCCAATCTGTCTTGGAAAAAGCGCTAAATAAGATGAGTAAATTCGATGACTACATCACGATCCATGGCTCGGGCCGGACTGATGCTGGCGTACATGCTTTAGGGCAAGTCGTGCATTTTGATTTTCCCCATGAAATCGCACCAGCAGGGATGTTAAAGGGGCTAAATTCGATGTTGCCCCTCGATTGTGAAGTTGTTGATTGCAAGATCGTTAGTCCTGATTTTCATGCGCGCTTCACGACTCACGGCAAACGTTACATGTATCGGGTCAGTCGTTCGTGGTTTACCGATCCGTTTAAACGTTTTTATACGGGACATTATAAATACCCATTAGACGTTGAGCGCATCAAAGAAGCACTACCTGATGTGGTCGGTACCCATGACTTTTCAAGTTTTGTGGCTTCGGGTAGTCAAACTAAAAATCATGTGCGGACGATCTATGAAGCAACGGTGCGAGAAGATAAAGAAAATAATGAAGTGATCTTTGAATTTTATGGCAATGGTTTTTTATATAACCAAGTGCGGATCATGGTGGCAACTTTGCTTGAAATCGGCAATGGCAAGCGTCCCGTGCATGATTTTTTACGGCTTTATGAGGTCAAAGACCGCAATGAATGCCGTGAAACCGCCCCAGCGAGTGGCTTATATTTGAAAAAAGTCTATTATGATTAAGCTTTATTGCTAGACTTTTTTGAAAGTTATAATTGACTATCCTTTAAAAAAATCGTAATATAGTATTTGGTATTGTTTGCCCCACAGTAAGCCCCGTTAAAACTTATTGTTTGTCAAACATGTATACATTAAATGGAGGAAATAAACGTGCGTACAACATATATTGCAAAACCAGGCGAAGTAGAACGTAAATGGTATGTCGTAGATGCAACAGATGTTCCTTTGGGACGTCTATCCACAGTTGTGGCATCTATTTTACGCGGTAAGAACAAGCCTACATTCACACCAAACGTTGATACAGGTGACTTTGTGATCGTCATCAATGCAGAAAAAGTTGCTTTGACAGGTCGTAAAGCAACAGATAAGATCTATTACCATCACTCAAACCATCCAGGTGGCTTGAAGGAACGTACAGCTGGTGACTATCGTGAAAAGGATCCAGAAAAATTGATCGCATTATCTGTTAAAGGTATGCTTCCAAAAGGTACTCTTGGTCGTGCACAAGCTAAGAAGCTTCACGTTTACCGTGGTGCAGAACACAAGCATGCTGCTCAAAAACCAGAAGTATTGGACATCACAAACTTAATCTAGGAGGAAACGAATTTGGCACAAGTACAATATCGCGGCACAGGCCGTCGTAAAAACTCAGTTGCACGTGTAATCTTGGTTCCTGGTACAGGCAAGATCACAATGAACGGCAAACCTGCAGAAGAATACATTCCATTTGCAAACTTACGCGAAGTTATGGCTCAACCATTCGTTGCTACAGAAACAAAAGACCAATATGATGTATTGGTAAACGTTAACGGTGGTGGCTTCTCAGGTCAAGCCGGCGCTACACGTCATGGTATCGCACGTGCTTTACTTGAAGTAGATCCAGACTTCCGCGGTGTCTTGAAGCGTGCAGGTCTCTTGACTCGTGATGCACGTATGAAAGAACGTAAGAAGCCAGGTCTTAAGAAAGCTCGTAAGGCTTCACAATTCTCAAAACGTTAATATCGTTATTATATCAACGTTTCAAACGCATTTCTCGCTTTGGCGGGAGATGCGTTTTTTTGTTTTGACCTAGACTTTGACCTATTTTTATAAAAATGCGAATACAGCCCATATTCCCCTAATCATTTTGTAATTATGATATAATGAAGCTATCAATGGTCAATGGAGAATGGTATTCTTTAAAAGATTATTGTCTTGTATTTATATAAAACTTTCTGATAAATATGGTATATAAAAAGAGCTTTTGTAGCCGCTGTGTAATATAAATAGGCACTTAATTGAAAAATCAGAATAAATCGTAGTAATAAGGTATGTTAAAAAGAAAAAAGGAAAGAAATATGATTAACATTTTTGTACTTGAAGATGAGATACTACAACAGTCTCGGATTGAAACCGCTATCCTAAAAATTTTAAATGAGAAACAGATAAGGTGCAGAATTTTTGATGTTTTTGGAAGCTCAACTCAATTATTAGAGGCTATCGAGGAAAGGGGGAGTCATCAACTATTTTTCCTTGATATTGAAATAAAAAATGAGGAGAAAAAAAGGGCTAGAAATTGCTAAAGAGATTCGAAAAAAAGATCCAACTGCAACGATTGTTTTTGTGACCACCCATTCAGAATTTATGCCATTAACTTTCAAGTATAAAGTTAGTGCACTTGATTTTATTGATAAAGCTCTCGGAGAGCCTCACTTTTATGAGCGTATTAAGTCTGCTATTGACTATACGCTAGCTAGTAAGGGGGAAATGGTATCTCAAGATTCATTTTATTTAGAGACATCATTATCCCAAATTCAAGTTCCCTTTAAAAAAATTTTGTATTTTGAAACTGCCCCAACTGTACATAAAGTCATTTTGCATACGGTTGATGAGCGGCTTGAGTTTTATGCTGCAATCTCCGAAATCGAAAAAAAAGATAGTCGATTATATAGAAGTCATAAGTCATTTGTAGTGAATCCAGCTAACATTACGCGGGTGGACAAAATTAGTAAGATTCTTTATTTTCCCAATGGAGATTCGTGCTTGGTATCAAGAACTAAGCTTAAAGGATTGAGTGAAAGGCTTACATCATTGTAGTTAGGTACGGTACTATGGATATTACTTATATTATTATATCATTTGCAGTTTTTTTTACTCAAATTAGTGTCATTACCGTGTTATATCGGCAAATTAGTGGCATTACGATTCGATGGTATTCATATCTTAATATTATAATTTTTAATGTTACCCTTTGCTTAATAGCTCCACTTATTGGTTATTTTTTTACGTACTTATTTTGGTTAGGTTACTCTTTATATAAAGATCGGAGTCATAATCGTCCGCTTGCTGTCTTTTATGGACTCTATCCTGTGGTTATTGAAAGTCTTTTTAATAGAGTAATGGCATTTTATATTTTTCCTACCATAGGTATTAGTCTCGAGATGATGGCACAATATCCAGTGCTAAATTTGTTAATTGAGCTCTTAATTCTTCCCTTATCCTATGGAGTAACTAGAAGTATTCAGCTTGATTTTAGAAATCTTCAGGTGGGGGTTGAAAAGCGATATCTTAATCGCACACTGATTGTCGTTGATGTTTCAATGATTGTTTATTGTATTTCCTTACAGCTTCTACTGCTTAAGGATGACTTAATTCCCAATGCTACAGCATATAGGGAGAAACTCGTAGGCGCATATGTTATATTTTTCTTAATAGTTTTGATTTATTTAAATTCTAAATGTTCCGATAGACTTCAAGATGAGATTTTACAACAAAAAGATATACAATTATCGGAATTAGCAAAATATAGTCAACATATTGAAAAATTATATGAGGAAATCAGAAGTTTTAGGCATGATTATATTAATGTTTTGATGAGTATCCAGTCAGGCTTAGAACTCAGAGATTTGGATGCTATTCAAAAAGTCTACAATACTGTACTTTCAAAGACAGTGACCCAATTTTCAGATCAAAAATATGATATTGCTAGTCTTTCTAAAGTTTCCAATACTGCTGTTAAAAGCGTCTTGTCAGCTAAATTAAGAGAGGCTCATGAAAAAGGAATTAAGTTAGAAATTGAAATTGAAGAAAATTTAGACTTATCAATTATTGATACTTTAGATATTATTACTATCCTAGCAATTTTACTAGATAATGCAATCGAAGCCACTCTATTGACAAAGCAACCTATACTTAAGTTTGCATTATTTCATCATAATGGTTATTTAGTTTGTATTGTTGAAAACTCTATGTTTCAGGAATCTATTAGTCAATCAGAAATTTTTAAAAAAGGATATTCCACCAAGGGAAAATCAAGAGGAATAGGATTGAACAAAGTTATGAATATTTTAGATCAATATCCTAATGCATCAATTCGAACTAGGAGTGCTAATCATTGTTCAGTCAAATAATAAAATTAAAAGAAACTACAAATTGAATGTACTAATCTCAAAAAGTGAATATTATATATTCACATAAAGGGTTTAGCTCTAGATTATACAGAGCTAAGCCCTTTTAGTTTTGATATGGTTATTGATGAAGCAGTCTCATCTTAGTTGTTAGGATTTATGTCTAACCTTTCATGGAGTAATTTAAAGTACCCTGTAGTTTTTTATTATATCAGTGCTTAGCCACAAAAAAATAAGTAGGACATATCTCTACCTCCGTTAATTATGTTAATAATTATATCATTGGTGATTGTTTTTATTACGTTTTATCATAATCAGTTACATTTTTGTCAGAATCTGTGCAAAATATCGAAAATGAGTGATAAAGGTACGAAAAATGAACTACTTATGACAAATACGAAAAAAGATAATTTTACAATCTATAATGGTGCCATAGCATGTAAGAAAGGAAAACTTATGAAAAATAAAGTTATCAAAGCCAGAAATATTAGGAAGGTGTTTGGAAAATCTGTTGCACTTGCTGACATTAGTTTTTCTATTGATAAAGGTCAAATTTTTGGTTTCCTTGGTCCGTCCGATTCGGGTAAGACAACAACTATAAATATTCTCACAGGGCAACTTTTGGCAGATAATGGTAGCGCTGAAATTCTCAATCAAGATTCCCGCAAGCTATCTAGTCAGGAATTAAGTCAGATTGGCTTAGTTGGTGATACTAGCGGTTTCTTTGAAAAGATGAGTCTTTACAACAATTTACTTTTTTTAAGGCGTATTAGTTGGAGCAGCGATCAATTTACGGATATCAAAATCTTCATCGGATGAAAGATGAGCCACTAGCGATAATTTACTTTCGCGGGCAGCCGATGTGACGTTAAAAGAAAGACGTCCCTTGATCATCGTGCCCCGTGAGACCCCATTAAGTACGATCCACTTGGAAAACTTGACCAAGCTTTCTCAATTAGGTGTGCAGATCATTCCACCGATGCCTGCTTTTTACAACCATCCGCAAACGATCCAAGATCTGATAGATCATCACACGATGAAACTATTAGATGCCTTACACTTGCGCAACGATTTTGACGAAAAGCGGTGGCTAAGTTAGATGGAACAACGAGAATTTAGTGTTACGTTAGCAGACTATACGATCACGTTAACTGCTTTACAACTTGGACGTGATTTATTTGTAAGTATTACGGGGGGAGATGTGCCTCACATTGGGACTTTGACCTCCTATGCTAAAGAAGGTGTCTTATCACTCCAACAATTTCCTAGTCATTCGGGGCGTGTTCACAAAGACAATGTCCTAGCTGAGCGTGTTTTGACCACGATCAAACCTTATTTACAAGGTAATTGTGTCTTAACAGCCGGGGTTCATGTTGATGGGATCACTAAAGAACAGATCCAAGCTTCATTTACCATGGTCGATCAGTTAGCCGAAAAACTAGCGCAGTGGTTGAAAACTGAGCAGATAATGACACCATTACCGCAGTACAAAAAAAGCTAGATTTGTTATAACTAATTTTGTTATAATTTTTAATAAATAAGCGACAACTCTTACTTTTAGAGTTGCGCTTTTTTTATGGCTGTTTTTATTTAAGCTAAAAATTTATATTAAAGGAACTAAGAATATGCAAGATGAACCAATTTCGACGCTCTTACGGCGCTTTGCAGGTCCAGCGGTGATCGCTAATCTAATCAGTGCGTTGTATACGATCGTCGATCAAATTTTTATTGGACAAGGGGTCGGCTATTTAGGAAATGCTGCTACCAATATTGCTTTTCCGATCACCACGATCTCCATGGCACTAGCGCTGATGTTAGGGATCGGAACGGCAGCTAATTTTAATCTCGAAATGGGACGAGGCAATGTTAAACGCGCCGAAAAAATGGTTGGGACGACTTTTGGCTCGTTGATCATTTTAGGTGTTGTAATGAGTGCTTTACTGTTACTGTTTACTAAGCCTTTGATGAGTGCTTTTGGGGCAACAGCTGAATTGATGCCTTATGTTTTACCATTTGTGCGCATTACTGCACTGAGTTTGCCATTTTTCTTGATCTCAACGGCTTGTAATTCAATCGTGCGTGCCGATGGAAGTGCACGTTATTCGATGTTTGGAATGGTTGTTGGGGCAATCTTAAACATGATCTTAAATCCGATTTTTATTTTTGGATTCAAGTGGGGAATCGCTGGTTCGGCTTGGGCAACGGTGAGCAGTCAGATCATTTCTGGGTGCATCTTTTTAGCCTATATTCCTAATTTTAGAAATATTACGGTGGGGCTAAAAGACTTGATTCCACGCCCAAAGCTTTTAAAACCGATCTGTGCGTTAGGACTAGGACCAATGTTTCAACAATTATCAGTGACGTTAGTTCAGATCGTAACTAACAACTTGATCAAAGTTTACGGCGTTGATTCAACGATCGGACCAGAGATCCCCGTGGCGGTCGTCGGGGTCGTTTCTAAGATCAACCAAGTGTACACCGCAATCGTTTTGGGGATCACCCAAGGAGCTCAACCGATCTTAGGCTTTAACTATGGGGCTAAAGCTTACGGGCGGGTGCGTGGGACCTTTAAATTAACGGTCACGATCAACACTTTGATCTCGCTTGTAGCCTTTTTAGCGTTTCAATTATTTACTCATCCGATCATTTCCTTATTTGGGACGGCAAGTTCAACTTACATGAATTATGCGGTGTATTACATGCACGTCTTTTTTGCGATGGTCTTTGTTAATGGTTTTCAAACATCATCAGGGATCTTCTTTTCCTCGATCGGTAAGGCCAAAAATAGTGTGTTCTTGATCTTGTCTAAACAGATCATCTTGCTTTTACCGCTACTTGTCATCATGACCTTGTGGCTTGGGGTAGATAATTTGATGATCGCTAATCCGATCGCCGACTTTCTTTCGGCTTTACTAGCTGCGATTTTGATCCGGCACGCATTTAAAAAGATGCCAGCTTAAAAAGTATTAGTCGTCTGCAGAAATTTGCTGACGGCTATTTTTTTGGCGTAAAATTTAGTGTCATGTTAGAATAGCACTAAAAATTAGGAGGAACTTACCATGTTAGCTAAACAGACGTATTCATCACCTTTAGGAGACATTTGCCTAGTCAGTAATGGACAAGCTTTAGTGGGTGCTTGGTTTAGTGGGCAAAAATATTTTGGGGCCGGCTTTGAGCTTAGTGAGATCAAAACAAACGAAGACCAGATCTTGGTAGCTGCCAAAAATTGGTTAGATGCTTACTTTGCAGGAAAATTTTTATCAATTACTTTTCCACTAGAACCCCAAGTGACGGCTTTTCGTAAACAAGTATTGACTAATTTGCAACAAGTTTCAGCGGGAAAGACGACGACGTACCAAGAATTAGCTAAAGACCTTGGTTCGCATGCCCGGGCTGTAGGAGGCGCAGTCGCCCATAATCCGCTAGTGATTTTTATTCCTTGTCACCGTGTTTTGGCTAAAGATGGTAGTCTAAATGGCTATGCTGGTGGCTTAGTGCGCAAAGAAAAATTACTACAACTGGAACGAAAAAATTAATAAAATTTATTGCTTTTATATTTTTGATACTTTAGAATAGTACAAAAATATATGGGGGACAACTTAAAATGGAAATGTCAAAAGAACGCTTGACCGCTTTTACTGATGCAGTTTTAGCCATTATTATGACGATCTTAGTTTTGGAATTAAATAAGCCAGAAACCATGACTTGGGGTGCGGTTTGGGAATTGCGAGAGAGTTTCTTTGCGTATACGGTGTCATTTTTTTGGCTAGGGACGATGTGGGTCAATATGCACCGTGCTTGGCATAATGTGGAAAAAATCAATAATGAACTGGTCTGGAATGCGTTGATCTTACTCTTTTTATCGTCGTTTTTCCCGTACACGACTAGTTTAGTGGCGGATAATTTTAATAGCTCCGTGGCTCAAACAATGTATGGAGTGATCGTTTTAGCGGTGACCGCAACTAATGTTTGGATGTATGTTGAATTAAAACGGCTAAATAAGGGTGAAACAGTCGAAGATGGTTTTAGTATTTTAGACGGACGCGGGATGATCGATATCGTGATCAAGGTCATTGGCTTGATCTTGACCTTAACAGTCTTTCCGTCTGCGATGATGTGGTCAGTTTTGATCACAGCGACCTTTATCGTATTGCCACGTTCAATTTAGTTTCAAAGCAACTAGTTCTAATTAGGGTTAGTTGCTTTATTTGTATCTAAAAAGTATTTACTATTACTTTAAAGCCAAAAAGTGTTAAGATGTTAGGCATAATTAGAGAAAAATTTTGGTGATCGAGGGGATATCATGGATAAAATTTTTGAGGGCATTCACGTACTTGATGGCTCGCTAGCAACAGAGCTAAAAAAGCGTGAAGTTGAAATAAACAGCAAGTTGTGGACGGCAGAAGCTTTGGCAGATAATATCGAAAAAATCTATGACGTCCATTTAGATTATTTATGGTCTGGGGCACAAATGATCTTGACTGATACGTATCAAGCAAATCTGCCAGCTTTTGAAAAAGAAGGTTACACTAAAAAACAAGCAGAAACACTGATCGCTGTGGCGGTCCAAGCAGCTAAAAAAGCGCGAGCAGACTACGAAGAAGACACCGGTAATTATGCGCTCGTAGCAGGTTCAATTGGGCCTTATGGAGCTTATTTAGCCGATGGTAGCGAATATCGCGGTGATTATTTATTAAGTGAGGCGCAATATTTAGATTTTCATTTACCACGCTTGACGACGGTTTTATTACAAGAACCGGATTGTCTAGCCTTAGAAACGCAACCTAAATTATCGGAACCGTTGGCTATCTTAAAATGGCTAAAACAAAATGTTCCCTTTATGCCGGTGTATGTTTCTTTTACCTTAAAGGACGAAAAAACGTTGAGTGATGGAACACCATTAGCAGTCGCAGTTCAAGCAGTCAGTGAATATGACCAAGTTTTTGCGGTCGGGATCAATTGTATTTCCCCTAAACTAGTTGAAAAAGCGCTCCGTGTGATCAAGCAAAACACGGCGAAAAAAATCATCGTTTATCCAAATTCAGGAGCGACGTATGATACAAAAACTAAGACTTGGCAAGACTTAGATAAAAAAATCGATTTTGAACAAGAAGCCGCTAAATGGCATCAAGCTGGAGCTGATCTGCTCGGTGGTTGCTGTACTACGGGAACAAAAGATATTAAAGCAGTGGCAAATTATTTCGCTAAATTGCAACAAAACTAAAAATGATCCGAAGACTAAAAGTGCCTTCGGGTCATTTTTTAATTTTGTTTGATGTAGCGCCGGCAAAGATAAAAAACGATCAAAGTTGCAAGTAAACCATAGACCGCACCAGCATACCCTACATTTCTAAGCGAGGTAACTTGGACAGTTTGAGCTGCTGTCAAAGATCCTAGTGAGATCCCAAGGTTAGCGAAGATCGAATTTAACGAAGAGGCTAAATCAAGCGATTGGGGATATTTTTTCTCAGCAATATCTAAAAACATTAATTGAGTTGATGAACCATAGCTTGCAAAACAAATACACATTAAAGCGATCGCTAAGGCAGCTAAATAACGATAGTGCAATAGTGGTGCTAACAGAAGCAACAAGAGCGTCATTCCAATATATAGATAACGTAAACGCAACAAGCCACCATTATCGGCTAAGTAACCACCAAATTTATTTCCGATGATAAAGAAGACGCCCATACCAAATAACAACCAGTTGAGCCAAGCATTGTCAAAGCCCATTTCCGTTGTGATCAATGGGCGAATATAGGTGTAGATGGTGTAATCGGCCGCGCAAACGGCAATCACAAAGACCACGCCCCAGATGATCTGTGGCTCACGCAACAAGGCAAATTGATTTTTTAAAGAGCCTTTAAATTGGGGGGTATCACGTGGGACTAGCCAAATCAACAATACCAAAACAACAAAGGTGATCGCACTGATCATCCAAAAACTGTCGTGCCATGAAAATGTCGTACTGATCAACGTTCCGATCGGGATCCCGATGATCGAGGCGAGACTAAAACCAGCAAAGACCCAAGAAACAAGGCTTGCTCTTTTATGGCGTGGTGCAATGTAGTTTGCCATAACTAAGACTAAAGAAATGATCGCACCGGCTACACTAGCAGTGAGGATTCTTGAGAGTAGTAGTGAAGTAAAATTAGTTGCTAGCGCCGTCCAAGTATTACCAATAAAAAAGATGCCGATCAAAACTAACAAAACTTGGTGGCGCAAAAAATGATTGGCAAACGAGGTCACTAGTGGGGTAAAAAGAGCATAAACAAGGGCAAAGATCGTCACTAGTAAACCTAAAGTTGCTAAAGATGTCTTGTATTCGGCAGAAATATCAGGCAAGACCCCAACAATAATGTATTCATTACAGCCGAGCATGAAGGCGATAAACACAAATAAGCAAGCTTGAAGTCGATATTTCATGTTAAAGATCACGTTCCTTTCAAATTAACTGTATTTTCCATTTTACTCACTTAGTTAATGTTTGGCTATTAGTTTTCAACAATTTTTAAGGGCTTTTTTAGTA
Organism: Ligilactobacillus apodemi DSM 16634 = JCM 16172; assembly: GCF_001434405.1. Lineage (GTDB taxonomy): Bacteria > Bacillota > Bacilli > Lactobacillales > Lactobacillaceae > Ligilactobacillus > Ligilactobacillus apodemi. The sequence continues at coordinate 119,419 of NZ_AZFT01000048.1, forward strand.
AGTTAGTTAGGTTATTAGAAAATAAGTATATTTACCGTAAAATTGCTAATAAAGGTTTTAACTTGAAAAATTTAGCACAGAAAAATTTAGCCAGATAACTTGTGTGAGATATAAGTGCAGTTCTGCTAAAGTTTTTGCTATAATGAAACAGAAAGACTTGCTTGTTTAATTTAGGTTAAACAAATTGATAAAAATGTTGTTAGTAAATCTTAAGAATTATTAAGTTGTCAAATAAAGAAAGCGAGAAATGACTGTGACAGCGATCGATGTGTTTGCCCATGTTTTACCACCAAAATTTTACCAAGAAATGTTGCAACTTGAACCGCGCTTACCGCAAATGTATCCGTTTATTACTCAGCCATTATTAAGTGATCTAGTGAAACGTCAGCAATATTTTGACGGTCAAATCAACCAGGTGATCTCTAATGTTAATCTCAATCCAGAAGACTACACCACGCCTGATAAAGCACTTGCATTATGTCGGCAAGGGAATGATGAGTTAGCTGAACTTGTTTTAGCCAATCAGCCAATGTTTCTTAAGGCGATTGCGATGTTACCGTTAAACAATATTTCTGGTGCTTTGGAATTATTGACCACACAGATCGCACCGCGAAAAGAATTTTGTGGGATTCAGTTGTTTACCCGTGCTTTGGGGAAAAGTATCGCGGATGAAAGTTTTTATCCCGTATTCGCTAAGGCGCATGAGTTGGGCATTCCGATCTGGTTACATCCGATTTTTGATGAGCGTAAACCTGATAACAATATTGTTTTTAGTTGGGAATATGAATTGACCCAAGCCATGTATGATTTGGTTAAAAGTGAACTATTTACCAAGTTACCACAAATAAAGATCATTGTGCATCATGCAGGCGGGATGGTCCCTTATTTTGCAGAGCGGATCGCTCATATTTTACCACCTAAGCAAGCAAGTGATTTTAAGCGTTTCTACGTGGATACTGCAATTTTAGGCAATCCTAAGGCATTAGAGTTAGCGGTTGCTTATTATGGCGCAGACCACGTGTTATTTGGGACTGATGCACCTTTGGGGATCACTCCAGCAGGTGCAGGTCAGGCTCTTTTAGCGGCTTTGGATGAAACTGACTTATCTTTGGAAGTACGCGAAAAAATTTTACATGAGAATTTTGAAAAAATGATAGTAGGTGATCAAACGTGACAAACTTAGAATATCCGCCGTTGTTTAAGTTATACGAAATTGATATCAAGCCCGAAAAGCAAGCACAGTATTTTGCCTTAGGAAAACGAAATTTAAATCTGTCGATCAAAACAGAGCCCCAAACGTTGGCAATGCATGCGACTCATAGTGATAAAAAAGGGCTAAAAAACTTAATTTTTGAACTTTATCAAAATAAGGCTGCCCAAGAGCGCCACCGCAATTCACCGCAGTTTAAAAAATATGCGCTTTTTGCTAAAAATGCGATCACTAAACGTAAAGTGACTGAATTGATTCCGGAGTTATTGCTAGAAAAATATGACTTTTTGAGCAAGTCTTCTTCAGAAAATATGGCAGTTAAATATGCTCGTATCAGTCTTAAACGTGAGAGTGCAGCAGCATTTAAGGCGGCAGTCTTTAGTGAGATGCAACAAGCGATCGCCTTAGAAGAAGGAGTTTGTGCAATGTATGCGGCAACGATCCAAAATCAACCTGATGAATGGCTCTTTTTGGAATTTTATCAAGACAAGGCAGCTTATGATAAGCACCGGGCAACTCCGCATTTTAAGGAATACCTTGAAAAGACAAAAGGCTTGGTTGAAACTAAAGATTTAACTGATTTAGTTGCAGATACCCTAGTTAGTCAGGGAAATCTCAACTACGAAAGGGGAAACTAATGAAGGTCCTTCCTAAAAAAGTTCAGTTAACAGAGCTTTTTTATGATCTAGTTTTTGTGTTTGCAATTTCTAAAGTGACTGGCTTGATCCACCATGTGGAAAATGCGCGGGAGTTTTTAGAGTATTTTGGCTTATTTGCGATCGTAATGATCGTTTTTCTTAATACTTGGATGGTCCAAACAGTCTATACTAACCGTTATGGCAAGAATTCCTTGCGTGATATCATATTTTTTATGTTAGACATGGCGATTCTATTATTCATGTCTAATACCTTTACCGGTGAGATCACCATGTGGTTTAGGCCGTTTGTGTTTGCGACAGGGTTACTATCATTGACACTGTTTTTAGAGTATTTTTTGACCTATCGTACGGCAAAAGACTCAGTAACTAAAGAAGTTACCCAAAAATTTATGTATATTTTGGGCTTTAGAACAGTTATGTTACTATTGAGCATTTTATTTTCGCTAAAAGTTGGGCTAATCCTCGCAGTGCTCGGGATTCTTGGTAGTTGGATCTTACCGCTCTTCTTTACTAGAACAATGAGAAAAAGTCCGATCAATTTTCCCCACTTATTGGAACGACTGACGCTGATCACGATCATCACCTTTGGGGAAACGATTGTTGATATTGCCCCATACTTTACCCTTAAAACGATTGGCCTACCGTCATTATTGATTTTTGGTGTAGTGTGTCTATTGTTTATGACATATATTACCCAATTTGATCATTATATTGATGAGAAACGTACCGGTGAAACGGGTGTCTTGTTGATTTATTTGCATTACTTTATTTTATTTGGCTTGAGCCTGATAACAGTTGCGTTAAGCTTCATCAGTGAAACGCATTTTGATGACCATGTAGCTGTTTTATGTCTATATGGAGGGTTAATGCTATTTTATATCGGGATTTTGATTGCGGCTCGCTATAATCAAGGAAAATTACACCTTTCCCCGCAATTAGTAGGGCTTTTTGGCGTGACCACGATTCTTGGTGCGATTTGTTCATATTTGACGGGAACATTTTTCTGGGTCACGTTGATCACTTTTGCAGTGACCTTACTAAATGCAACTAGTTATATTGCGTATTTGTTGCATAAATTACGCTGATAACGAGCGAGAAGAGATTTTTTTAATCTCTTCTTTTTTTTGAACAAAAAATTCGTTAAAATTTAATTGTAATTTTGAAAGGCAGGTGTGGAATTTATGGAAATCAATTTACGTGCGATGAGAACAGAAGATTATGAGCCAATTTTAAAATTAGTGATCACTACTTGGGATTATCGCTCATGGGTACCAAAAAGGCTAGTTGAACCAATGGCTGAATTTTTTCTAAGCGATTTGCTACAACGTTCAGACCATATTATGATCGCTGAGGTCGATGGTAAAATAGCTGGGATCTGTGCAGGAGATATTTTAGAATATTCACGCATGCAACGTTTTAGTTTGCGAAAGAAAACGCATGCATTGGGAGCAATTTTGGCATATACTGAAAAGGGATCTATTTTTGAAAAGTATATTCAAACAATGGAACTTGATCAAGAATTATTATTACAAAGTGGGCGTGAATTTGACGGCAGTTTGAACCTTTTGATCGTGGTTAAAGCATACCAAGGTCTAGGTTTAGGCAAGCTACTTTATAATAATTTTTGTGAATATTTGAAGAAAAATGGGGCACGATCTTTTTATCTTTATACTGATGATTCATCAGATTATGCTTTTTATAAGTATCAAGGTATGCAAAAATTAGCGCAAAAAACTTTTTATTGGGATGATATTGGAGAAGATAATACTGAATTGTATTTTCTTTATGGGAAAGAAATATAATTAACACATTTAAAAGAATTTATGTTATCTTTAAAAATAAACCAAAAAAATTTACCTAAAAAGGAGTGGCAGCCGATGTCAATGCTTTTATCACCAACCGTGATTGCTGATTTAAAATTAAAAAATCGCATCGCATTATCCCCAATGAGAACATATAATGTTCAAAAACATGATGGTATCTTAAATCCATTGCATTTTGCCCATTATGGTGCACGTGCCGTCGAACAAGTTGGTTTGTTGATCATTGAAGTGACCGCGGTGACACCAGATGGTCGGACGACAGATGATGATTTAGGTCTGTGGAATGATGAGCAAGCCAAAGAATTAAAAAAATTAGTAGATTTTTTGCATAGTTTGGGGACAAAAGTAGGGATTTTGTTAGGACATGCTGGGCGTAAAGCAAAAGATGCAACTAAAGTAGTTGCGCCTAGTGCAATCTCTTATAATGATGAATATTCACAGCCTGAATCACTTGATCATGCCAAAATAAAAGAACTCCAAGCCGCTTTTGTAGCCGCAACTAAGCGAGCGATCGCTGCTGGGGTAGATATGGTAGAGATCCAAGGTGGTGAAGGCTTTTTGATCGATGAATTTTTTTCACCTGTAGTTAATACTCGTGAAGATGAATATGGTGGGTCGCTTGCCAATCGTTACCGTTTTTTGCAAGAGATCATTACCGCAATTAGAAGCTTTTATCAAAATTCTTTGTGGGTCCGCCTTTCATTAGATGAATATGTTAAGGCAGAAGAACAAAATAAAATTTCTGAATGGCAAACGATCGGTAACTGGCTCAAACGCGATGGAGTTGACTGCATCAGCGTTACAACTGGTGGTTTGTTTGATAAAGGACCAGATTATAAATATGAAGGTTGGCAAGTTCCGTATGCAGCTGCGATGAAAGAAGCCGTAGAATTACCTATTGCGGTTGCAGGAATGCTATTTGATTCTAAATTATGCGAATATATTCTTGAAACCAACCAAGCAGATTTGATTTTAGAAGCCCATGTTTTTGACACTAATGCTAGATGGGTCGTTGAATCAAAAGAAGAATTAGAGGTAACTAGTGAAGAACGGTTATAAAAAAAGCGCGAAGCATTTAGCTTCGCGTCTTTTAAGGTTAACTTATTTTTTATTTTTTAATCTGATTTCGAGCTTACGTAAGAGTGGTAAGATAGCACCCATACCAAAGATCAAGAAAACAAAGAAGAAATTCATTAATAATTCATGATTGAATTGTGCGGTACCAAAGTGTGAATTTTGGGGAATAAAGCCCATCGTTGCACAAACAAAGGTGAATAAGAAACACCAAAAACCAACTAATAAAGCCCCGGTACGATTTTTAATGAAGATATAATCTGAACTAAATTTATCTTGTTGCCATCTGACCGCAATAAATGCGACAAAGACCAAACATGTCTTATAAGGTGAAACGATCCCGTTTAAGTTTAAGAGCCAGTTATAGATCGAATTGATGTCTGGTAAAGTTCCACTTAACAGTAATAAGACTAAAGCGATCCCCGCAGTTAAGGTATAACTGTGGACAGGACGCCCATGTTTATTGGTTTTTGTTAGCCAACTTGGCATGTATTTTTGGTTAACATCGCCGGCAAAGACCCGACTAGCAGCATCAATCAAGACCGCTAATTGTGCCAACATAAAGAAAGCTTGCACTACCGCGAAGATATACATTAAAATTTTGCCCCAGCCTAATTGTTCACCTAAAAGTTTGAAGGCATAGTAAGGACCATTCATCTTAAAGTCGTTAGGGATGTTATTAGCGTCAAAGAAAACGGCTAATGCCAGTGTACCAAAAATCGTCAATGCCCCAGTCATTAAAGCAAGTAGCCACATTGAACGGGGAAAATCACGTTTAGGATTTTTCATGCGACTGATATATGGTGCTGCTAATTCAGCTCCAGACATGGCAAAGATCAAAAGGCCAGTCGTTGAAAAATAATGTAAGCTAAAGTTTGGCTTAAAGGCGGACCAGTTAAATGGTTGCGTGGCGATATGTGCGCCATGTGTCAAAGCATAGCCGGTCATTAAAACAAAAAGCATTGACATGATAAACATCGCGCCCCCACCGATCAATGAGAGGATCTCAAGGGCATTTTTAAAGATATTTTCAAGTAAAATAAAGGCTAAAATGATCACAAATGTTAAGAGACCAAACGTAAACGTCGACATATGACTGCTCAATGTTGCGTCGCCTAAAACGATCCAACTAAAAGAAACGATGATCGAGTTTGAAACATCGACTAAGTAAGGGATTGTTTGGACCCAATACATCCAAGACGTGGCATAACCAAAAAGGTCATTGCCAGTCCCACGGCGGATCCAAGAGGCTAGTCCCCCAGCTTGTTGATCAAAGGTCAAACCAAGTTGGCTGACGATCAATTCGTATGGGATGACGTAGACAAAGAGCATAAAGATCCAAGAAACGACAACAGATAAACCTTGATTTTGAAAAGGGTAGAAGATATTTTCAAAACTGATGATCGTTACAAAGTCAAGTAACGTCAACACGAGCCAAGGTGTATATTTTTTTTGTGATAGTGAATTTGGGTTTAAAGTATTCAATTTTCTTCTCCTTAAAATGTGTCTTAGTTGTTTTAGCTAAAACCTAAGGCACCAGGATGCTTGTTTGAATGCACGAGCCTGCCCCCCTTGATATTAATTGTCCTTTTATTTTAAAGAATTATTAAGAAAATTACTACCACAAATTTTTCATTCCGTGTAAAATAGTGGTGAAAAATCTATGAAAGTTATGAGTGGGAAGATGAAAAAGTATTTACAAATTGCAACACCAAAGGAATTACAAAGCTTGGTGCCAAAACCTTGGGAATGGGTCGAATTGAGCCCAGAAATCGAAGCTACCACGTTAGCGGCAATCGTGATCAACGCTAATGATTTAAAGCAAAAGGCGTGTGCCAACTTGTTAAAAAAGCAACTAGGGCTGGATCTGCCACTAATTGAGTTAACTGCAACAGACCTAACTCAGGCTAAAGAAATGATAACGAACGCTGCAACTGCTTATGAAAATGAAATGGTACCGGGATTTTTACAAGACCTGATCAACTTTGCTGATGAAAAAGCAGTCAGTTTTACGACTCCAGGACATCACAATGGAAATTTCTATCGTAATCATCCAGCAGGGCAAGTCTTTAAAAACTTTTTTGGCGATAATTTGTTATATGCTGATGTTAGTGACACGATCCCAGAATTAGGCGATACCTTAACGCACGGTGGGACACCTTTGACGGCTGAAAAAGAAGCTGCCAAAGCTTTTAACGCAGATAAAGTTTATTTTTGTACTAATGGGACGACTAGTTCAAATACTATTTGTGCCAGTGCAACGCTAACAGCAGGTGATCTGGTATTATTTGACCGAAATAATCACAAGTCACTTTACAATAGTGCTTTAGTGATGACGGGCGCCAACCCGGTTTACTTACAGACTGATCGTAACGCTTTAGGCTTGATCGGACCGGTTTTAGCCAAAGATTTAGATGAAACTAAAATTAGACAAGAAATTGCTAAAGTCGATCCTAAAAAAGTACAGGAAAAACGCCCCTTTCGGTTAGCTGTGTTACAGCTTGAAACCTACGATGGTGTTTTTTATGATGCGAAGTATCTGTTAGAAAAAATTGGTCCCTTGTGTGACTATGTTTTATTTGATTGTGCTTGGGGTGGTTATGAGCAATTTGTTGACTTGATGCGTACACTATCACCACTACAACCGAATTATGGGCCTGATGATCCAGGGATCTTAGTGACGCAATCGGTGCATAAACAACAGGCTGGCTTAGCGCAAACTTCCCAAATTTTGAAAAAAGACGCGCATCTAAAAGGGCAAAAACGTTACGTTGATCATAAGCATTTTAATAACGCCTATCTTAAGTATGTGACTACGAGTTACTCTTATCCAATCTATGCTTCCTTAGCGGTCAATGCCAAAATGGCGCACAGTACGGCTAATAAAACTTGGTGGGAACAAACGCTTAGACGAGGGATCGAATTTAGAAAGGCCTTATTACGGCAAAGTAAGTTATTTAAACCACTCGTTCCAACTAAAATCGCTGGGAAAAATTGGCAAGATATTTCAACTGAAAAATTAGCGACTGAGTTAGATTTATGGCGTTTAGATCCCACCCAAAACTGGCATGGCTTCTTACAAGGCACAAAAAATGAAGCGGTCATAAGTCCGTTGAAATTGACGATCGTTAGCCCTGGTGTTGATCTAGCTACCGGAAAATATGAATCAGTGGGGATCCCTAGTCCGTTGATCGGGGAATTTTTGTTAGAAAAGCGGATCATTGCTGGCAAAGCAGACCTTTATTCGACGTTATTTTTCTTAACACCTGGTGAAGATGAGCTCAGTTTACAAACCTTACTCGAAGCCTTTTTAGAATTTGAACGCTTATATTTGACCGATGCCCCCTTGAAAAAAGCACTACCACGTTTTGCTAAGCAAGCTAAGGATCGCTACGCAGGTTATACATTAAAGCAATTGTGCCAAGAAATGCATGCGTATTTTAGCACGCATAATATTTATCAGTTGCAACAAGCACTGTTTACTAAAGATACCTTCCAAGCTTATGAAGAGCTACCATACACCGCTGATCAAGCTTTTATGCGCAATCAAGGTGAATTAGTTGACTTAGATGAGATCGTCGGACGGGTTGCCTTAGAAGGGGCACTGCCATACCCACCCGGAGTATTTATTGTGGCACCAGGAGAAAAATGGCAACAAATTGATGTGGACTACTTTAAAATCTTGTTAGGTGCAATGGAATATTTCCCGGGTTTTGAACCTGAGATCCAGGGAATTTACTTAACGCGTAACAAAGAAGGAAAATTAACGGCTAAAGGATATGTTTTAGCGTAAAAAAAGATGCTGGCTAAAATAGCTAGCATCTTTTTTGGTAAGCCAGACGATCAGTCCCGTCATCGGTTTGAATGATCCCACAATATTCAAAGCCATTTTTAGTGATCAAATGGCGCATGATCGTGTTATCTTGATGAGTATCGATCTTGATATTTGGTTCAAGTTGAGCACAAAAGGCTAAAGCTTGTTCAAAAATATGGGGCACTTTTCCATTACCGGCGATGCGGTGGATCGTCCCATAAGGATCAGCATTTAACCATTGTCCCTCAATGTGTTGATAAGTTGGGTCTTCGCCAGTAATAAAGGCAAAGATGCCCCCAATGGTTTCATCATCATAAATAACATAGAGATCTTGTGCTGCAATGTCAGCTAAGATAACTTCTTTTGTGGGATGAGTTTTTTTCCATTGTGTCGGGTTATTATTTTTGATCATTTGCGTGCGTGCATATTGATAGATCGCTAAAATCTCTGGCAGATCAGCGGTTGTAGCTAACCGAACTGGCATAAAAATACCTCCTTTAATTCACTAAATATTAACAGATAAAAAATTTTTTTGTCAAATGTACTTGCATTTATAAAAAGTAAGTGATATTGTTTAATCAACGATTTGAAAGGAACGAATTACGATGGAAACTTTAGTTATGAATGTACAATTAAACAACTGTTGTCTTTCTTCGCGTCACCTAGCGAAGAAAGCTATTTGTGCTACGATTTAGCTTAACTAGAGAATCTTCGTTAGTAAAGGACGCGACCATTTATCGGTTTGCGTCCTTTTTTATTCGCTAAAAATCGAGAAAGAAGGGGTAAAATGATTTACCAAAACGTTACGGAATTGATCGGGCATACACCACTGTTAAAATTACAGTTACCAACGCCTAATCAAGTTTCGATCTATGCCAAATTAGAAATGTATAACCCGGGTGGTAGTATCAAAGATCGCATGGGAGAATACTTACTAGTTGACGCTTCTAAAAAAGGCTTGATCAACGAAGAGACCACGATCATTGAGCCAACTGCGGGAAATACTGGGATCGGGTTAGCCTTAGCCGCCCAAAAGCGTGGCTTACCAGTGATCTTAGTTGTGCCAGAGCAATTTAGCCAGGAAAAACAAGTGCTGATGCGGGCTTTAGGCGCAAAAATCGTGCACACACCTAAAGCAGAAGGCATCAAAGGTGCGATCAAAAAAGCTCAAGCATTGGCAAGTCAATTAGAAAATAGTTACGTCCCGTTGCAGTTTGAAAACCCAGCGAACCCAGCCGCTTATGCGCGTAGCTTAGCTCCCGAATTACTGGCTGATTTTGCTGAAAATGATTTGCAGATCGATGGCTTTGTTGCCGGTGCTGGTAGTGGTGGTACATTTGCCGGGATCGCTAAGTATTTACAACAACATGTTGCTGGTTTAAAGACGGCAGTGGTTGAACCTGAGGGCTCGATTTTAAATGGTGGACCGGCGCACAGTCATCGGACTGAAGGCATTGGGGTCGAGTTTATCCCCCCATTTTTTGCTGATGTTAAGATCGATGAGGCCTATACGATCAGTGATGACCAGGCGTTTGAAATGGTAGCTCAAATGGCACGCACAAACGGACTATTTATTGGCAGTTCAAGTGGTGCTGCTTTAGCCGCTAGTTTAGAATTAGCGAAAACTTTACCCCCAAATAGCAATATCGTGACGATTTTTCCTGATAGTTCGGAGCGATATTTAAGTAAAAACATTTATCAGTAGGAGGAATTTACAATGAAATTTGATTCAAAATTGATCCATGGTGGTATTAGTACAGATAAGACAACAGGTGCGGTAAGTGTGCCGATCTATCAAACATCGACTTATCAACAAACAGAGCTTGGGGGCACACCGACTTATGAATATTCACGGACAGGAAATCCAACGCGCCAAGCTTTAGAAGAGTTGATCGCTGAATTAGAAAACGGCTCACGTGGTTTGGCTTTTGCTTCCGGTTCAGCTGCGATCCATACGGTATTTATGATGTTTTCTAAGGGGGATCACGTTGTAGTCGGAAATGACGTTTATGGTGGAACTTTTAGATTATTAAACACGGTTTTAAATCGGTTAGGGCTCGAATTTACTGCGGTTGACACCCGCGATTTAGCTGCAGTTAAAGCTGCAATCAAGGAAAATACTAAGGCACTTTATTTGGAAACACCAACTAATCCGTTGTTACATGTCTCCGATTTGGCTGCTTTAAGTGAATTAGCACATGAAAATAACTTAAAAGTGATCGTGGATAACACCTTTGCTACGCCATACTTACAACGTCCACTTGATCTGGGGGCTGATATCGTAGTGCACAGTGCTTCTAAATATTTAGGGGGGCACAGCGACCTTGTGGCTGGTTTAGCGGTGACAAAAGATAGTGCAGATGGTGAGCAACTTGCATATTTGCAAAATGCGATCGGTGCGATCTTAGGGCCACAAGATAGTTGGTTGTTACAACGTGGGATCAAGACTTTAGCGGTACGGATGAAAGCCCATAATGAAAATACGAAAGCAATCTTTGAATTTTTACAACAACATGAAAAAGTTGCTAAAATTTATTACCCAGGTGATCCTAATAACCCTGACTATGAATTAGCTAAAAAGCAAATGCGTGATTTTGGTGGGATGTTATCCTTTGAATTACAACCTGGAGCTAACGTTAAGGCTTTCATCGAAGCCCTTGACTTGATCACTTTAGCCGAAAGTTTAGGATCGGTCGAAAGCTTGATCGAAGTGCCTGCGATCATGACTCATGGTGCAATTCCACGTGAGATCCGTTTGCGTGATGGGATTAGTGATGAGCTGATCCGCCTTTCAGTTGGGATCGAAGATAAAGCAGATCTGCTAGCTGATTTGAATCAAGCTTTGACCCGAGCTTAAGTAAAAATTTAATGCTTGTTCGCCTATAGATTGTGTACAATAAGTAAGTGAAAAAGTGATGTGAGGTGACCAAAAATTAAGTTTTTACATTTTCTCTGGAATCTAATTGTTACTTTTGTAGTTACACTTATGCTATGTCTTGGGGTCTTGTGGTTTTTGACAACTTCTTATGCGACCCCACTAGTGAATGAATTAAAAACGCTGATCACTAAAGTTCAGCCAGCACTAAAGACTGATATTGATACACAAACAGATATAGACCAAACTAATCGCTGGGCTACTAATACTGCGACTGTCTATTTAGAAGCGACGGATGCGCAGATTCAAAATGCTTATCTTCAAGCTTTAGATAATTGGAATCAAACCGGAGCTTTTAAATTTGAACAAGTTACTAGCAAAAACGAAGCCCAGATCGTCTTAAAGCAACAAAATGATAGTCAAACTAAAGCAGCTGGGGTGACCCATATTCTAGCTGATCAAATAACTTCGCGGTTAACAAGTGCAGATGTTTATCTTAATACTTACTATCTTTTAAACCCACAGTTTGGCTATTCAAACGAACGGATCGTTAACACTGCTGAACATGAGTTAGGTCATGCGATCGGGTTGTCACATAATGATCAAAGCGCTTCGGTAATGCAATCGGCTGGCTCATATTATGGCATCCAATCCGAGGATATTTCTGCTGTTGAGAAATTGTATCAAAGCTAGCTACAAATGGTATAATTTTTTGAAGTGAGAGATATTAGGGGGATTTTTTATGACTTTACGATTAGTAACGGCAAATTCAAATGATCTACCAAAGATCAAAGAACTCTATTTAAAAGCTTTTCCGGCAGTGGAACGCGTGCCGTTTTGGTTGTTAAAAAAGCGGACGAAAGCGGAAAATGCAGAATTTTGTAGTTTATATGAGGATGACAAGTGGTTAGGTTTTATTTATACGCTTAAAAATCAAGAATTAGTATATGTTTTCTTTTTAGCGATCGATCCGGCCAACCGCTCAAAAGGCTATGGGAGTGGCTTGATGGAACTTGTTAAAGAGCGTTATGCAGGACAAGTGATCGGGTTGAGTGCCGAAAAAGAAGATGAACAAGCACCCAATAATGAGGAGCGCAAGCGTCGTTTGAAATTTTATGCGAAAAATGACTTTTTCCCAACTGATTTTTACACCGCTGAGAAAGGTGGCGTGGATTTTGAATTCTTGACTTATCAAAAAAAATCACCGCGCCCCCAAGCTTATCCCGAATTGATGCGCCAAGTTTTAGGCATTTGGCAGAAGTTTATCTTACCGATCAAAGTCGTTGAAAAATGATAGTGGTTTGCAAAAAAGATCAGGAAATCAGATAATAAAAGTATTCAATTTAAAAGGATAACGAAAAATATGAAAAAATTAGTATTAGCAGAAAAGCCAAGTGTAGCGCGTGATCTTAGTCAGATCTTAGGTGCAACACAAAAGCATAAAAACTATTATGAAGGTAACGAATATGTAGTTACGTGGGCTTTGGGACATTTATTAGGATTAAAGATGCCAGAAGATCTCAAGCAAGAGTGGCAAACGTGGCAACTGGAAACTTTACCGATGATCCCTAAATACATTGGCACTAAGCCTTTGCCCAAAACTCGGGCCCAGTTAAAGGCGATTGGTTCCTTAGCTAAGAGAAAAGATATCTCTGAAGCGATCATCGCAACTGATGCTGGACGTGAAGGTGAGTTGGTGGCACGTTGGATCTTAGAATATGTTCGTTTTAATAAACCAGTCAAGCGTTTGTGGATCTCTTCGCAAACGACTAAAGCGATCAAGCAAGGCTTCGCAACGTTAAAACCAGCTAAAGCTTACGATAATTTGTATTATTCTGCTTTAGCTCGTGCCAAGGCTGATTGGTTAGTCGGCTTAAATGTTACTCGCGCATTGACTGTCAAATATCAAGACAATCTTTCGGCTGGTCGGGTCCAAACCCCAACACTGGCGTTAGTCGCTAAGCAAGAAGAAAAGATCAGTAAATTTATCCCACAAAAATATTTTACGATCACGTTAAATGTAGCTGGGAAAAAAGCTAAGCTGCAACAAAAAGATCCTCATGTATTAAAAGAGCGCAAACAAGCTGAAGAAATCGTGGCAAAAATGCAACAAGCAAGTGGTCGGGTGACTGAGATCAAATTTAAAGATAAGGTGATCCCGGCGCCCTTACCATATGATTTGACCGAATTACAGCGGGTAGCTAATGAACTCTATGGCTATTCAGCTAAAAAGACATTGGCACTAGTTCAAAGTCTTTATGAAGTTCATAAGATCGTTTCTTATCCCCGAACAGATAGTAAGTATTTGTCAAATGACCTTAAGGCAACTTTAAAAGAACGTTTGCGGGCGATCTCAGGGATGTTACCCGCAGCTAAACAGTATGCAGGTACGGCTAAAGTTGTGCAAACTAAAGCCTTTAACGATGCCAAAGTGACCGACCACCATGCGTTGATCCCCACGGAACAAATTCCCCAATATAGCAAGCTTTCAAGTGATGAACACCGTATTTATAACTTGATCGCTAAGCGCTTTTTAGGGCTCTTTTTACCACCACATAAAGTGCGCCAAGAAAAAGCTGTGGTCAAATTTGGCGACCAAACCTTTACTTTGACTCAAACGACAGTCTTAGAACCAGGGTGGAAAGAAAGCGAAAATAATGAAGCGCCCCTTAATTTGACCGAAAATATGGTCATTACGCCTCAATTTATGATCAATGAAGCATTAACGACCCCACCTAAGCCATTGAGTGAAGGTAGTTTACTTGCTCAAATGGAAAAATTTAATTTAGGTACCCCAGCAACTCGCGCTGAAATCATTGAAAAACTAGTGAAATCAGCCTTGATGGAACGAAATAATAATAGTTTACACGTAACGAAAAAAGGGCAACAATTGTTAGAGTTGGTCAACCCAGAACTAGTTAGTCCTAAATTGACGGCTAAATGGGAATTACAGCTCGAACAGATCGCTAAGGGAAAATACAACAGTAAGAAATTCTTAAGTGAGATCGAAGCCGATACGAAACGCTTGGTGCGTGAAGTAAAGAATAGTGAACAAAAATACCAAGACTATTCCTTGACTAAAAAGAAATGTCCTAAATGTGGGGCCTTTTTGAAAGAAAAACCAGTGCGTGACGGTAAATTATTAGTTTGCACTAATGAAAGCTGTACTTATAAACGGCGAGCTGAAGCAAAAGTTTCCAATCACCGTTGTCCGATATGTCACAAGAAGATGTTGATCGTAAGTGGAAAAAATGGTGAATATTTCAGATGTAAATATGATGGTACAACTGAGAAATTGACTGGTGGCAAAAAAGGTAAGAAAAAGATGACCAAGCACGAAGAAAGACGGTTGTTAAAGAAGATCAATCAAGATAATGAACCCCAAGAAAGTGCTTTGGCACAAGCATTAAAGCAAGCTTTAGGTCAAAATGACGAGTGACAATAAATAACGCCCATAAGCAACAGTAATTAAGTCATCAATCAACGTTGCTTATGGGCGTTAGTCTTAAATTCTAGCGAGCAAAAGAAATTTTAACCATAAAACATGGTACCAAGTTTGTTTGATCTGTTCGGATCGAGCTTCTGCTTCAGCGATTTTTTTATCTAAGATTTTTTGGAATTTACGATATAATTTTGTGTTCGTTAGCCAGTCGTGGAAACGTGGAGAAAATCTTGAAAGGCTAATGATAAAGAGAATGAAAAACGGTACTTGTGGCATAACAGGGATCAAGATCCCGATCACCCCAAGGACAAAGCTGATGATTGCAAGTAACAACCATAAGAAACGTTTGATGGAATTGAGCATGTAATCATCCTTTCTGCGTCAATGCATACTTTTTTGCCGTTAAAAAAAGCATACCACAGAAAAATAGGTTTGTCTTAAAAAGTATTATAAAATTTTATTAAATGTTTAAGATAGATTAAATAAATGTAGGAAAAAAATGAGACTTAATATGACAAAATCCGCGCTCGTTGAACTATATCAACAAGCCTGTAAATTACTAAAAAAAGGTGATGTTTTGCAGGCACAAGTAAAATTTAACCAAATAAAAAAGATTGAACCAAATTATCGTTCAGTCAACTACTTTTTAGCTCGATGCAAGGCAGACTTAGATGGACCAGCAGATGATGTCTATGACTTACTGGCAAAGCATTTAGCGACTAATACAGCAAAAAATAGGGTCGCTGCCTATCAGTTGGGACTAAAGATTGCGTTACAAGCGCAAGATAAAGCTAAATTTGAACAGATCTTGCAGCAAGCAAAAAAGGAACAAATTACAGGGCTAGCAAAATTTGAACGGGCCTTTAAGCAATTGGATGCCAAAAAGCAACTGCGCCTAAAATTTAAATTTATTCAATTTGCTAAAAGTAAAACACCGATCGCCCAAACTTCTGCGCCTAAATATCGGGCATACAAATTTTTTATCAATGGGATGACACCAGTTCAAAAACAAAGCTTTACTGATGGTAAATGGCATGAATTTGCGGTTACTACGCCTAAAGCATTGGAATTTAAGGGGTATATGGCTTGCACGATCAAAGATGAACGCAAGTATTACCGAAAATTTTTACCTGATCTGCCCGATGCATTTTTAAGAAAGATGTTTAATGACTACTTGGAAGAAGATGAATTTTTTAAGACTAAGTGGGAGAAATCACGGGTCTTTTCGCTTCTCCAAGTACCTGTTTTTGAGCGTCATAAGATTGCAGAATTATTAGAATTAAATGGATTATTAGACGAAACGGCGCGCCGACATCTGCAAGGCTGTGAAGATCTAGTTGAATTAAAAAAAGCAGGTGAATGTTTACCACTAAGTGAAGCAAATAAATTTAAAGAATTAGAATTGCTTCAAGATTTTGGCTATATCTGTGCTAAAAATTGTGGTCAAACGATCCATTTAGCTGATAAATGCCAATTTGAACGTGATTTTAAGCGAGCATTGCAAAAGAAGTCCCGTAAAAAATTGCCGTTTAAACATCCCGCTGCGACTTATCGTCCAACTAGAGAGCAACTATCATTTATGCAATGGATCGCTCAAAATAAGGCACTAGTAGTTAATTTACTTGGAGTCGGTGGTTCAGGGAAGACGCATACTTTAGGGCAAATTTTAGATCCAAGTAAAACTTTAGCCCTTGCGCCGACTCACAAAGCACGCTTGAATTTAGCGCAACATGGCTTTTATCACAACGATACTTTGCAACATGTTATTTATGAGTTGGAAAATGGCAACGAAAGTGTGATAACTGATTATGAAGTGGTGATTTTGGATGAAGTTTCGATGGCGCCCCTTGAACTTTTAGCCAAATTGGTCACAAGTGCTACCGTTGGCGTAAGATATCTTTTGGTCGGTGATGAAAAACAGCTTCCACCGGTGACGCAAGACGAAGACGCACTTAGTGTTTGTGGGGATGCCTTAGAACTCATTAAAGCGTACGGCTCGTGCTTTTATTTTCGCGCTAATTTGCGGTGTAAAAATCAAGCGTTGAATAAATTTATTTGGGCTTGTCGCACCAAAGATCCGGCTAATTTGACAACGAGTATGGCCTTTCAAACTGCGACGGTAAAAGAAATGCTCAATGATAAATTTAAGCATCAAGCGCTAGAAGAATGCATGATCTTAGCTTATCGCAATCATACTGTAGGGTTGATCAATCAGCAATTTTACCGGCTTTTAGCTCAAAATAAACCACATGTACCATTTTACTTTCAAAATGGTTTTGGCCGTGGGGGCTTTTTTGTAGGGGCCCAAGTTGTTTTTTACCACAACGATGATAATTATCAAAATTACGGCTATACGAATAGTGAATTTGGCAAAGTGACTGCATTAAATTTAGTTGAAAATGAAGATAAATCCACGGTCACAGTAGAAACAGAAGTCAAAAAATATGTGTTGCCCTTGAGTCGGGCACGCAAAGATCTCTTTTTAGCATATGCTTTAACGATCCACAAAGCACAAGGGAGTGGAGCTAATAAAGTGTATGTTTTAGAAGCCGATGACTATGGTTTAGCTTATACGGCAGTTTCACGGACTAAACAAGAATTATACTTTGTGAAAATGACTCGTGAAATGCTACTTGATGCACTCCAAAAAGAGACGCCCCGTAAGCAAAATATCTCTTTGGAGCATAAGTAAGCGCAAAGTATCTTTATCAATTTATTTGAAAAAGTGCTAAAATATAAAATGTTATTAATATTAGAAGGGTGGCGGAAATTAAATGTTTAACAATTTCTTCTTAAAAGAAGTCCTCAAACATTCATTTAACATCCCCGTGCAAGTAACGTACGCCGATGGAACAGTCGAACACTATGGCACGAAGGGAGAACCGCAAGTAAAAATAACCTTCCACCGAGATATTTCGATGAAAGAGTTGACACATAATGCTTCATTAACCTTAGGTGAAGCATATATGGATAAGGAAATTGAAATCGATGGCTCGATCCAAGACTTGATAACATCAGCCTATGAATCAGCTGGGAGTTTCTTAAACAATAAGACACTCAAGCGCTTTATGCCTAAACAGTCCCATACTGAACGGCGTAGCAAATCAGATGTTCAGAGTCACTATGATATTGGTAACGATTTTTATCGCCTTTGGCTTGATGACACAATGACTTATTCGTGTGCATACTTCAAAGATCCACAAGATACTTTAAAAGATGCACAGATCAATAAAGTTCACCATATCATTGATAAATTAGATCCTAAACCTAACAAGACTTTATTAGATATTGGTTGTGGGTGGGGCACGTTAATGTTGACCGCTTGCAAAGAATATGATCTAAATGTTGTGGGGATCACATTGAGCCAAGAGCAATATGATTTTGTCAATCAACGGATCAAAGATGAAGGCTTAGAAGGAAAAGCTAAAGTTATCTTGACTGACTACCGTGAATTAAAACATGAACCGTTTGATTATATTACAAGTGTCGGGATGTTTGAACATGTCGGGCGCGAAAACTTAGGCGAATATTTCCAAAAAGTTTCTGATTATTTGAAGCCACAAGGTGTGGCATTGATCCATGGTATCACACGTCAACAAGGTGGTGCGGTAAATGCTTGGATCAATAAGTATATTTTCCCAGGGGGATATATTCCCGGGTTAACTGAAAATATCCAACACATTTTAGATGCTGGGATGCAAATTGCCGATATGGAAACTTTGCGTCGCCATTATCAAAAAACGTTAGAAATTTGGGATGAAAACTTTAAAGAAGCTCTTCCAGAAGTTCGTAAACTTGAAGATGAACGCTTCATTCGCATGTGGGATCTTTATCTCCAAGCTTGTGCAGCATCATTTGAATCAGGAAATATCGATGTGATCCAATATTTGATCTCTAAAGGTCCTAGTGGTAATAACTTACCGATCACACGTGAATACATGTATCATAACTAAAAAAAACACTGAATTGCCTAGTTTGTAGCAATTCAGTGTTTTTTTAACGACATTTACGGGTGAAGTAATAAACTCCGCCTCCCAAACAGATGGTAACTAATAAGAAGAAAGCAGCTGTTGAATATGTGTCGATCACTGCGACGATCGTAGGCCAAGCCGCACCAGCTACACGACCAACATAAATCAAAACAGTGTTCCAAATCAAGGTCCCTAAAGTCGTTAAAAATAAAAATTTAGGGAAAGTGTAGTGTGTCATTCCAGCGGGAACCGAAATGAGAGAGCGAACAACAGGAACAAAGCGCCCGAAGAATAACGCTAACACACCGTGGCGATTAAAGAAGTTAGCTGCTTTGTCAAGATCTTCGGCTTTAAAGTGAAGAATCTGGCCAACTTTACCATTTAAAATCTTTTCTAAGCGTTCAACTGAAAGAAAATGACCTACAGCGTAAAGAATCATGGCTCCTAGGACTGCACCAAAAGTAGCGGCAGCGATCGCACCAAAGATATTTAAGCCAGCGGTCAAGGTCAAAAATCCCGTGAATGTTAAAACAACTTCAGAAGGGATCGGGGGAAAGATATTTTCAAGGGCAATCAGCAGTGCGATTCCGAGATACCCGTACTGTCCGATAAGTTCGGTCAAAACTGTTGTGTCCATGTAAAATTTATTACAGTTAAAAACTGTAAATTCCTTTCTTAATTTTCAACGTGTTGTACACGAAATAGCTTAAGTATGATTCTAATGGTTTTGACAGCAAAAGACAAATTGAATCATGTAAATTTAATCTTTTGCTAGAAACTTAGCTAAATTCTAAGAAGTTAAGGGAAGCCGATTTTTCTTAGCCCGGGTAACTAAAAAAACTTCGAGTAATAAACTACCCGAAGTTTTAGCTTTATTATTTAATGATCCAGAAGTAAAGGATGACTAAAATACCTAAAATGATCCGATACCAGCCGAATGCTTTGAATGTATGTTTTTTGATATATTGCATCAAGAATTTGATTGCGATGATCGAAGTAACAAAAGCAGTGATCATCCCAACTGCTAAGATCCAAAGTTCCATTGGGGTAAAGGCAAGGCCGAATTTCAAAAGCTTAAAGAGCGCTGCCCCAAACATAACTGGGATCGCTAAGAAGAACGTAAATTCAGTAGCAACTGTCCGGGAAACACCTAAGAGTAATGCCCCTACGATCGTAGCCCCTGAACGAGATGTTCCTGGGAAAACTGCGGCGATCAATTGGAAAAAGCCGATCAAGACTACCGTGTAGTAAGAAAGTTCGGCAATTGATGTGATTTTTGGTTGATGATTTTTATGTATATCTTCGATCCAGATAAAGGCGATACCAAAAATGATCAATGCGAGCGCAACACAAGTTGGATTATAAAAGAGTCGTTCAAATGTATCATTAAAAGCGACCCCGATGATTCCGGCAGGCAAGCATGCAATAAAGATCTTGACCCACATGATCATGATATCTTTATCGACGTAGCGCCAAATTCCAGTAGCGTTTTTGGCACTATGCTGTGGTGTGTGGAACGGCCAGATCTTTGACCAATAAATCAGGACAACGGCTAAGATCGCCCCTAATTGGATCACCACTTCAAACATACTGTAAAAATCTTTGGAAACATCTAACTTAACAAATTGATCTAATAAGATCATATGACCGGTACTACTGATCGGAAGCCATTCGGTGATACCTTCAACGACCCCGAAAAGAAATGCCTTCAAAAGTTCAATTACCATTTTATTGAATTCCTTTCCGATTATTCAAGAATCTTATCTATTATAAAATATGTTGCTAGAAGTGACAAGCGAGTCTATAACGGATAGTAGTGTGAGAGACGTGGTATAATTAGGATAAATTAAGCGACAGGGAGATAAAGATGGCAGAAAATATCGAGATCAGTAATGCAGAATGGGAGATCATGCGCGTTATTTGGACTTTGGGTGAAGCAACAAGTCGACAATTAGTGGAAATCATGGAGGTCAAACGTCAATGGAAACCAGCAACGACTAAGACGCTTTTGGGGCGATTGACCACGAAGGGAGCCTTGGCGACTAAAAAGGCGGGACGGGGTTTTATTTATTATCCGTTAGTAGAAGAACAAAAAACGATCGATCAACAGTTGATGCGTAGTTTTGGTAATATTTGTCAGATGCATACGGGCAAGACTTTAACTTATTTAGTTGATAATTTAGACCTGACCCAAACTGATATCCAAAATATTATGGCAGTGCTCCAACAGAAATTACCAGATGCCCCCACCACCTTGGCGTGCGATTGTATTCCCGCAAGTTTTGGGTTAAAACATTGTAAAAGTTGTCAGGAAGGTTAAAAAGTTTTAGGAGCACCTAATTAATACTTTCGGATGAGTTGAAATGTGGTATACTATGAACGTAGTAAATTTATTTATAGATAGGATGGTTGATATGGATACTGAACCGATCAAAAACATCAAAAAGATCTTAGTCGGTGTCGATGACTCTGAAGATGCGCAACTTGCCTTTCGGGTCGCTATGCGTCGTGCCTTAGATTTAAATGCAACGCTATGCATCACTTCGATTTTAGAGTCAGATGAGATGAATGTTTTCCAAGCATTGAGCGCAGACTATGTTCATGGTGAACGACAAGAGCTTGAAAAACACGTGGAAGAATACCGTAAGATCGCATTAAAAGCTGGGATCAAGCGAGTTGAAGTGGTCATTGCTGAAGGTGATGCCGGAGAAACGATCATTAAACGTGTTATCCCCAAGGTTGAACCAGATTTGTTGATCATTGGGGCGTTATCAAAGAAGGGTGTTAAGAAATTCTTTGGTTCCCAGGCAGCTTATATGGCTAAAAATTCACCGATTTCCGTACTGGTTGTACGCTAATTCTAGTTTAGAAAGAGACTGCAGCAAAGATTTGGATTTAGTCAGGGATTTTTGCTGTCGTCTTTTTTTGTTATAATCGATAATGAAACTCTTCATTAGAGAGAATAAACTAGAAAGAAGATTAAGGATAAGGTCAAATTATGAGTAAAAGTCAAGAAAAGAAACAAGAAATTCTCGCTCTTGCACTTAGAACACTTTTAAAGCATGAAGCAGTTGAAAAGATCACCGTTGATCAAATTTGTCGGGAAGCTAAAGTTCATCGCAGTACATTTTATCGTTATTTTCAAGATAAATATGATTTATTGCAATACGCTTTTGGAACATTGATGTTAAGTAAGTTAGACGAAGAAGACATTGTAGATTCCATGATTTCCATGATCATTAAAGATAAAGAAATCTTTCGGAATGTTTCGATCAACAATAGTAATAACTTATTGTATTGGATGATGTTGGATATGTTGACTGAACGGATCTTAGAAGCAAGTTTGAACGATCGATTGCATAATATCAAATGGATCGAAGAAACAGTTCTAACTTCTACCGATAAAAAATTAGCCGCTAATATGATTGCTGGTGCCTGCCTGACATTATTTTTTAAATGGGTCGAAAGTAATTTTCAAATGAGCCCAGAAGAATTAAGTGATTTTATTCACCATTTGCACTAATTTTCAGTGGGAAATAAATTTACCCATAATCTTTTACTTTAAATAGAAAATAGTATACAATATAATTGCTATTAGTATAGGATAACTGTACTGTCTACGTAGGGGTATGTTGTACTAGTAAGTATAGCAGTAGATATAGCGTGTCAGAATTTTATGACTGAGCTGTCAAGTTTCAGTGCTCATTGATTTTTGAGGGGGGTTAAAGATAATGAGTTCTTTACAAAGAATGACAACTAATTTGTGTCAAGTGTTACGGTTACATGAATATCGTAACAGCAATACACCGGAGTTAGATAAACTCGGTGCGATTGATATGTACTATCTGGAAGCGATCTACCAATTAAAAGATCCAACGATCGGTACGATCTCACGCTTACTAGGACAATCAACACCAAATACCAATTATCACATTAAAAAGTTATTGGAGTTGGGATTGATCCAAAAGAGACTAGATGATGAAGATCATCGTGTAACACACTTATCGGTAACTGATAAGTATCATGATGTACTTGAATCGAATTCGGAGTTTTGGAATAGTTTACAGAATCGGTTGGAAGAAACCGTCTCTGCTCGAGATTTAGCTGTTTTTCAGCGGATCTTACGTCAGTTGGTCGAAGTATTAGCTGAAGAAACGACTTTAAATGATTTTTAAAACAAATAACGCTTAAAGTTAAAAGTGTAACCAGTGTTTTGGTTACACTTTTTTTGATGAATTTTTTTGATAGATATAATATGATGGAATTATAAATAAGAGGAGGTTTTTTAGTAGTGGCAGAAAAATTTAAATTTAAACCCAGCGACCCAAAAACATTAGCAGACAGTTGTGATGTGGTTATTATTGGTTCAGGTGGTGCAGGTTTAGTCAGTGCGCTTCAAGCACGCGAGCTAGGACTGCGCCCAATAGTTTTGGAAAAAATGCCAATCGTTGGGGGAAATACTTTAAGAGCCTCGTCGGGAATGAATGCGGCGGAGACAAATGTCCAATTACGTCACGGCATTGTTGATAGTTTTTCCGAGTTTTATCAAGAAACTTACCAAGGTGGCGGACGTTTGAATGATCCTAAACTTTTATCGTATTTTACGACACATAGTGGCCAAGCAATTGATTGGTTGCATTGGCATGGAATCAAACTTAACGATTTAACGATCACAGGTGGAATGTCGAAAAAACGAGCTCACCGGCCCCAAAGTACTGCTCCAGTAGGTGCTTTTTTGATCAATAATTTGCTATGGTTATTAGCTCAAGTTGAAGTGCCGATTTTTACAAATGCTAAGGTTGAAAAACTTTTAAAGAGTGAAGAAGGAAAGATCCGCGGAGTCGAAGTTGATCTTGCTGGACAAAAGCAAACGATCGTAACTGATGCGGTGATCTTAGCCACTGGTGGGTTTGGTGCTTCAAAAGAATTAATGAAACGCTATCGCCCAGATCTACTATCATACAAAACAACTAACCAAAATGGCGCTACTGGTGATGGGATCAAGCTAGCCACACAACTTGGGGCGCAAGCGATCCAAATGGAAATGGTCCAGATCCATCCAACCGTGCAACAAGATACAGACCATACTTACTTGATCGGTGAAGCGGTCCGCGGTGAAGGAGCTATTTTAGTTGATCACAGCGGGGTTCGGTTCACTGATGAATTAGGAACAAGAAAAGTAGTTGCTAATAAGATCACTGATTTGCCACAAAAATCGGCTTATTTGATCTTTGATGAAGGGGTCAAACAACGCGTAAAAGCACTTGATTTTTATTTACAAAAAGGTTTAGTGCTCCAAGCCGAATCAATTGCAGAGCTAGCAACTAAGCTAAATATGGAACAAACAACGCTACATGATACATTATTACGTTGGAATACAGCGGTTGAAACTAAAAAGGATGTTCAATTTGGGCGTCACACAGGAATGCAACGTAAATTGATACAAGCACCATTTTATGCGATCCACATTGCTCCAGCGATCCACTATACTATGGGTGGTTTGCATATTGATGAAAAGACGCGTGTGCTTGATGAAAACGGGGAAATAATTCCCGGGTTATTTGCTGCCGGTGAAGTGGCTGGTGGTTTACACGGAAATAATCGGATCGGTGGTAATTCGATCGCAGAAACAGTTGTTTTTGGACGTCAAGCAGGTCAACAAGTTGCTCAATATTTGGAATAAGGTAGTGTAAGGGGAATAAATCTGAGCTGGTTTTAAAAGGGGCTTTTTTTACACGGATAATAAAAAAACGTGTATAATCAATAAAGGAATAAATAGATAAATTTTTTTATTTTCTTGAAATTAAATAGAAAAAGAGGTTCAAAAAGTGAAAAAGCTCTCTCCAAGCCTTTCGAAATACCTACCTGGGCTTTTATTGATCGTAGGTGCGATCGTATTGGTGCTTCCTCAAGTAGTTACCCAACAGATGCTATTAGGATCAGACTCCATTTTTCACTATAATCGTTTTTATGAAGCTGCAATGCAGTTAAAAAATGGTAACTTACACTATTTTATTACAATGTATGGCTTTCAAGAATCTGGTCGCATTGTAAATGCTGTTTATGGGCCGGCTGTGGCTTATTTTAATGGGATCTTGTTGCTATTAGGAAAAACTTGGTTTAATTTTCAAATCATTTCAGATATAGCAGTTTACCTGTTAGCTGGGACCGGAATGTATTTACTTTTACGCAAGTGTGCGATTCGCCGAAGCTACAGTATTTTATTAGCGTTATTTTATTTGACGACTTACGCGATCCAGTATTGGACCATTTCCCAAGCTTTTTCAGGTTGGGCTGCGAGTCTATTACCTTTTTGTTTATTTCCGATCGTAACTTTTGTGAGAAAAAAAGAGGTAAATATTTTAGAACTCGCAATTTGCACGGCGTTGATGATCCAAACGCATTTTTTGACAAGTCTATTTGTGATCATGATCTATGTACCGTGTTTTGGTTATGCCTTTTTTAAAACTGATAAACGGGGTAAGCTACTTGGTAAATTGTGTTTAGCAATTGGCTTATTCCTTTTATTAACGGCCAATATTTGGGCGGGGTTATTAGAAGTTAATTTAAGCAATAAGATTCTTTCGCCCTTCATCAATAAAAATATGTATGGTACGGCGATCTCGCTTAATGGATACCGCTTAACTAATTGGTTAGCGCCAATCGCACTTGTCTTTTTTGGCGCTTTACAAATTATTTTGTTAGTCAAATATTGGAAAAAAATATCAGCTTTAAATCGGCTCGTTTCACTTGAAGCATTAGTATTTTTAGTCTTATCTTCCAAATTATTACCATGGAAATGGCTTAGCGTAAATGTGCCCGGAGTTGATATTTTGCAATTCCCATTCCGCTTTTTTGTGCCTTATATCGTTTTACTGATCATTTCGATCGGATTATTTTTTATGGAATTGGGTTGGTCAAAAAAGAAGGTTTTAGTAGCACTTAGTGTGATCGTAATTGCATCATTTGGGCAAGCAATGTACAACTTAAATACTGCTTTGAGCAAGTGGGATAATGCGACAGAGTTTATGTACCATAAAAATACACTATATTTTAACGATGATGTCCAAGATATCAAAAATTCATTCTTTAGTACGGATCTTTCGTTGGGATTGAAGTATGTTCAAAAATCAACCCCTGATTACTTGCCACTCTATACTGATACTACGGATCCACGAAAAGTTCATGGGTACCATAATTATCATTGGCAAGTTATTCAAAAAGAAGTTGTATTTAGAAAAATAGCAACTAAAAATGGGTTAGTTGTTAAATGGAAAGCTAAAAAAGCAAAGCAAATTACCCTTCCGGTAGTGGGCTATAGTCATACAGAAGTAACGCTGAATGGCAAAAAATTGAAGTCAAGTGAAGTTAAACATACGACGATCGGGATGATAAAAGTTAACCAGAAAAAAGGTAAAAACACTTTAGTACTTTCCTATCATCCGGCTAAACTCGTTAATTGGGCGATCATTTTGACCCCATTTATTTGGGTGATTTGTGGGGGAATAATATTAGTAAAAAGGTTCAGGGGAAATAAATGACAAGAAATTTGATCATCTCAGTATTAGTGAGTCTAGATGGTTATATTGCTGATAGTGATGGTAGTGTTTTAAAGTTAGAGCAGCTCTATCATGATCATTTGCCGGCTGGCTTGGGGGATTGGCGTGTGCCTAAGGGATTTGATACGATCTTGACGGGGAAAAATGCTTATCAAGCATATTACAGTAGTTTAGCGCAATTAAAAAACAAGCAGTTGATCATTTTGACACATGATAAAATTTTTAAGCACAGTGCTAATGCGCATCTCTATGCAGGAGATATTGTGACTTTAATTAAAAAATTACAACAACAAAAAGGTAAAGATATTTGGCTTTTTGGTGGAAGTCAAGTGATCAATCAACTCACCAGTAAAAACTTGGTAGATCAGATCAGATTGGTCACGTTACCACTCAATTTGGGCAGTGGGATCAAATTATTTGATCCTAAGTTGCCAGCACCACAAGTCAGTTTGGAGAATATGGAAGTTAAACACGAAGTTACGTATTCTATTTGGAAAAAGTTGTAAATGGAGGGGCGTGGCAGATGGATAAGAAAGAAAAACAGGCATTGGGACATAAAGCAATGAATCTGTATCAGATCGAGATGCTACATCTAGAACAATCTTCACAGTTGATCAGTGAATTGTTACCAGAAACAGACAATCCTAAGAATAGTAAGACCCAAATCTTTGTAGAAAAAGAAAATTTTTTAGAACGTTTGCAAAAATTGCCGATAACAAAAAAGGTTGGCTTGATGGATTTTGCTGATCCCGCTAAGTTAGGGCATGACTTTATGACGGAAGGAAATTTTCGAGAACAAATGATTTGTCGGAATAGCTTTTTATATCCCGAACTGCGTAAGTATCGGCAGAGTTATTATTACAAAAATAAATTAGCTTCAAAAAAAGGTTATTATTCTGACGCTTTGATCTATGCAAAAAATATTAAGTTTTTACGTGGACCAAAAGAAGATAAGATCTTACCTAACACACGGTATGCTGATGTGGCTGTGATCGCTGCGCCTAATGTGAAGTTGATCTCAGAAAAGACTAACCATCTTCCTGCTAAAACGCAGTTAGAAAATGTGTTTAGGCGCAGGATCACGCAAACTTTGCGAGCTTTTAAGCAGGCTAAAGTAAATATTTTAATTTTAGGAGCTTTTGGCTGTGAAATGTTTGGTAATGATCCTAAAATGGTAGCACCGCTTTTTAAACATTGCTTAGAAAAGCCAGAATTTCAAGGTTTTTTTGAACAAATATACTTTGATATTTTTACAAATAACGTTGCTTTACAAGCCTTTAAAGATGTGTTTAATTAGATATAAAAAGAGGGGAGATGTCCCCTCTTTTTATATCTAATTATGATAGTTATGTAATAAAATTTGTTATAATTGTAAGGGAAGTTGACAATTGATTAGTCAGAGGGTAAGATAGCAATACAATTAATTCCCAGAAAGGAAGGTTAATATGCTCAAATTAGTCAAAAACCGGCTCTCATGGTGGGCGGTTTTAGCAGCCGTGTTATTTTTACTAGTTCAAGTTATTTGTGACTTGAATTTGCCGGCCTTGACCTCAGATATGATCAATAATGGTGTGGCTAAAGGCGACACTAATTATATTTGGAAAATTGGGGGCGAAATGCTGATCATCGCCGGCATTGGCTTATTGGCAGCCGTCGGAAACGTCTATTTTGCAGCAACTCAAGCCCAAAAAGCTGGTGCAAAAATCAGAGCTGACATTTTTAAAAAGGTTTTGAGTTTTAGCGGACGTGAGATCGATCAATTTGGGGCATCGTCATTGATCACACGAACAACTAACGATATTTTACAAATTCAAAACGTCTTGATCATGTTATTTCGGATGATGTTGATGTCACCGTTAATGTTGATCGGGGCAAGTTTTATGGCATACCAAAGTGAAAAAAGACTTACTGGTGTGTTCTTAGTTTCAATTCCACTATTATTGATCGCAATTGCGATCGTAATGTATTTAGCAGTTCCACTCTTTAAGAGTTTGCAAAAGAAAATTGATAAGATCAATTTAACGTTTAGAGAAGGTTTAACTGGGGTCAGAGTTATTCGGGCATTTAGACGTGATGATTTTGAACAAAAACGTTTTGATCAAGCCAATAAAGACTACACCCAAACTGGGGTTAAAGTATTTAGTCTGGTTTCGATCATGTCACCGGTGATGACTTTGATCTTGAGCGGGACTAACATGGGAATCGTTTGGTTTGGTGCGCAATTGATCGGGGATCGTTCAATGGGCGTTGGTAATTTAGTTTCGTTTATGACTTACGCTAACATGATCTTGTTTAGTTTCATGATGCTTTCAATGGTCTTTGTTTTCCTTCCTCGGGCTCAAGCAGCCGCTGCTCGGATCAATGAAGTTTTAGCAATGCCACTTTCGATTCCTGGAACTAAGCATGTTACAGCTGAGTTGAACGCAGAACAACCAAGTAGTTTAGCTTTTGAACATGTTGATTTTAGATATGAAAATGCTGAAAATTTGGCATTATCAAATGTTGATTTTAAAGCAAAAGCTGGCCAAATGGTTGCAATCATCGGGGGGACTGGGTCGGGTAAATCGACCTTAGTTAATTTAATTCCCCGGTTATATGATCCAACTGCAGGTGAAATCAAGGTCAATGGGGTAAATATTGCCGATATTTCCCAGGAAAATTTGCATGAACATGTCTCATTTGTGCAACAAAAAGCAGTTCTTTTTAAAGGAACGATCAAGAGTAATCTTCAATTTGGGGATGAAAATGCGACCGAAGAAGAAATGTGGCATGCGTTAGAGTTAGCTCAAGCGAAGGATTTTGTTGCCGAATTACCTGATGGCTTAGATTCAGTGGTCGAGCAAGGTGGCGATAACTTCTCTGGTGGACAAAAACAACGGTTGGCGATTGCACGTGCTTTGATGAAAAAAGCAGCTGTTTATGTGTTTGATGATTCGTTTTCAGCCCTTGATTTTAAGACTGATGCTAAGTTACGGGCCGGCTTAAAGCAAGATCCTGTAATTCAAAAAAGTGTGATCGTGATCGTTGCGCAACGTGTTTCGACCGTTACTGCAGCAGATGAGATCATTGTTTTAGATGAAGGTAGAGTTGTCGGTCAAGGCACACATGAAGAACTTGAAAAACACAATAAAACATACAAAGAGATTGTTGACTCTCAATTAAAGAAAGGGGATGAACACTAATGCATGGACCAGGACCAAGACCAGGTGGCGCAAATGGAAAAAGTAAAAAAGCTAAAAACTTTTGGGAGACTACCTTTAGATTGATCAATTACATGAATCCGTGGAAATGGGCATTGATATTGGTGATCATCTTTGCGATTGCTTCGGTTATTTTTCAAACGATCACACCTAAGATCTTAGGGCAAGCAACTACCGAGATCTACAACGGTCTATTGCAAGGTTACCAGCAAATAAAAGCAGGTAAGCATGTAACTAGTTTCCCGATTGATTTTGATGCGATCAAGAAGATTTTACTGACAGTTGGTATTTTTTATCTCTTGGCTGCAGTATTAGGGTTAGCGCAACAATTGATCATGGCAAATGTTTCTCAAAAAATCGTTTATAAGTTGCGTAAAGATTTAAAAGAAAAAATGCAACGTTTACCGATCTCATATTATGATACGCACTCTAATGGTGATATCATGTCACGTGCGGTCAACGATATGGATAACATTGGTGGGACTTTACAACAAAGTTTGACGCAGTTAGTCACAAGTACTGTGACCTTTATTGCGGTTTTGATCATGATGCTTTCGATCAGTTGGAAATTGACCTTGATTGCTTGCATCACTGTTCCACTAAGTGTCGTGGTCGTCTCGCTTGTAGCACCACGTTCGCAAAAACATTTTGCAACGCAACAACAAAGTTTAGGACAATTGAATAACTATGTTGAAGAAGATTATTCGGGACACACTGTTGTCAAAACTTTTAATAAGTCAGAGCAAATGATCGCCGAATTTGAAGCGGAAAATGAACGTTATTACCAAGCTTCTTGGCGTGCGCAGTTTATTTCAGGGTTGATCATGCCATGTATGAACTTAGTTAAAAATATTGGTTATGTTTTAGTTGCGGTAGTTGGTGGTTTGCAAGTTGCCAATGGGACGATGACTTTAGGTAATGTGCAAGCATTCCTTCAATACGTCAACCAATTTACACAACCAATCACACAACTTTCTAACCTTGCAAATACGATCCAATCAACGATCGTATCGGCAGAACGGATCTTTGAAGTTTTGGATGAACCTGAACTTGAGCCAGCAAAGACAACTAAACCTGATGTTGAAACAGCTGCTAAGATCGAATTTGATCACGTAAAATTTGGTTATACTAAAGACAAGATCTTAATGAACGACTTTAGTTTTAAAGCTTTACCTGGACAAAAGATCGCGATCGTTGGGCCGACTGGAGCTGGGAAGACGACGATGATCAATTTGTTGGAGCGCTTTTATGATATCAATGATGGTGCAATCAGATTAGATGGGAAAGATACGCGTAAATTTACACGTTATGATCTTCGCGGACATTTTGCGATGGTGCTCCAAGATACGTGGCTCTTTACGGGAAGCATCTATGATAACATCAAGTATGGACGTGAAGACGCAACTAAAGAAGATGTTATTAGAGCCGCTAAAGCAGCCCATGTCGATGCTTTTGTGCGCCAATTGCCACATGGCTATGACACGATTTTAAATGAAGATGCTTCAAACATTTCGCAAGGACAACGCCAATTGATCACGATCGCACGGGCCTTTTTAGCGGACCCAGAAATTTTGATCTTGGATGAAGCAACTAGTTCGGTCGACACCAGAACAGAAGTCTTGATCCAACAAGCAATGGAACGTTTATTATGTGATCGGACAAGTTTTGTGGTGGCGCACCGTCTTTCAACGATCAAGGATGCAGATAATATCATTGTGATGAATCATGGTTCGATCGTTGAAACTGGTGATCATCGTGAGTTGATGAAAAAAGGTGGCTTTTATGCTGATCTTTATAACAGTCAATTTGCCGATGAAATTCCAGCCCTTAGTTAATATCACTAGTAAAAAAGACCTATTACTAACATTGATAAAATGTAGTAGTGGGTCTTTTTAGTGTACCTTTTGTGGGGCAAAGACTGACTAACAGCGAAAAAATGCATACGATATACATGGTAGTTGTAAAAGATAGTGCAAAATGGAGGATAAGTTGAAAAAGAGATTTATCGTGATCTTGTTGGCATTGTTATTAGTATTAGTTGGTGTTAGGACAAAGAAAGTATTTGCGATAAGGTGTGAAACCCAAAAAGCGCGACAGATAGCTTTTTTGCAGGCGCATGAAAAAGAAATGACAGCTTATATCAGAAATCGCAGTAGTTATGTGATACAACAAGGATACAGTGTGGAAAAAGTTAGCTATAATTGGGACTCAGTACGAGTAGTTCAACGTAAAGTATTTGGTCCAAAAATGCTAGCACTTGAAGTTACGGTTTTTGATGATGGTACTGAATTAGATGTTTTTGAAATATATATTACGCCGGATAATATTAGTTAACCTACTAAAATAAAAAAGCTCGACTAGTTGCCAAATATCGCCTAAACATTAGTTCTCTAGCTAATAATTGGGCGGTATTTTTTAGTAAACAAAAAAACTGAGTAATGATAAATAGCTATCATTACTCAGCAAGTCTTTTGGTTAAAGTGATGTGTTATTTATTAAGCAAATCGGAAATAGAATTGATATTTGTCATATATGTCGGTACTGCTAAACCAGTCTTAGCACCTTCCATATTTGTTCGGACATCGATATATTTGCCTTTAAATGATTTTGCGTAGGCACTGTGCGTGGTTGGAAGCCAAGCGCTAAGTGATGCATCGACCGCACCAGTAGCAACCGCAGTCCACATTGGTTGAGCGTCCATTGAGCGGATCGTAACTTTATAGCCTTTAGATTCTAAAGCTTGCTTAGCAACATTGGCACTAGCAATTTCAGAATCCCAGGCAACGTATGCTAGCGTGACCTTTTTCCCGTTACCATTAGGCACATTTTTGAGCCATTCTTTGAGCTGCTTAGGATGCTTTTTGAGATAATCTTTAGCAGCCTGGGTAGCATCAGCACCTTCATTTATTTGTAGCATGACCTCACTCATTTGATCAGAAGTCCAATTGAAGTTTTCTAAAAATTGATAAAACCCGGGTTCTTCTTTTTTCAAATTAAGGCGCGCGATCGTGTGGATCCCTTCGGCGTCACCATAAACTTTTTTAGGATCTTGCAAGAATTTCAATTTGTACTTAGTAAACATCCAGTGTGGGATCCAACCGGTGACAACGATCGGCTGTTTGTTTTTGATTGCCTTATCTAAGACACTTGTCATTGCTGCCGTTGAACTAGTTTGTAATTGCCAATTTTTTTGTGCTAAACCATATTTTTCTAAGGCTGTCTGTGTATTTCCCATGATCCCAGCTCCAGCATCGATCCCAGTGATCGTATAATTGATCTGAGGACCTAGTGGTTTTGAAGCATCGTATTTGGCGGTCGCTTGATTGCTACAACCGCTTAAAGTAAATACCAAAAGAGCTAGGAGTGGGAAAAAGATCTTTTTCAGTTTTTTCACACTATATCCCCCTATTTTTTCTTTTGATTACTTTGAAGTGAGTGACTCAAACGATCTAAAATAATAGCCAAAATAACGATTGCTAATCCAGCAGTAAATCCGGCACCGGCGTTATTACGTCCGACAGCAAAGTAGACTTTATTCCCTAAACCTAAAGCACCGATCATTGAGGCGATAACGACCATCGAAAGTGCTAGCATCAATGATTGGGTCACACCTGACATGATCGTATTGCGTGCGATCGGCAGTTGGAGTTTAAAAAGTTTTTGCCAACTGGTTGAACCATAAGAATCAGCCGCTTCGATCAATTCTTCAGGAACTTGACGGATCCCTAAATCAGTCATTCTAACTGTTGGTGGCATTGCAAAGATCACTGAGGCAATGACACCTGGAACAGTTCCGATCCCAAAGAAAGCAACCGCTGGAATCAAATAAACGAAGGCCGGCATAGTTTGCATGAAATCTAAGATCGGTTGGACGATCATTTTGACTGTCTTACTTTTAGCCATCCAGATTCCCAGCGGAATACCAACGATATAAACTAATAAACAAGAGGTCAAAACAAGGGTCAAGGTTTGTGTCATATCGCGCCAGTAGCCCATGTTCCAAATAAAGAGTAATCCGACTAATTCTAAAGTTAATAGGCCCCATTTATTTTGACCACGGCGTAAGTAATAGGTGACTAAGAGTAAGATCAAAATGAAAAGCCAAATTGGAAAAAGATCAAAGAACCATTGAAAGGCATTAGCAATTGAAGAAATAAAATTGGAAATTGCATTGAAAAAACCGGTAAATTGTGACAATTGATCAACCAAATCGTTGATCCAGTCTTCGAGGGGCAATTTTGGGATGTTAGGCATGATGTTCCACCTCATTTCCTGAAAGTGCAGCTAGGACCGCACCACGAATAATAATACCGCGCAACCGTTTTTGCTCATCTAAGACTGCAAATGGGATAGTTGTCGTAGAAATATCGGCTAATAATTCAGTTAAAACAGTATCTAGCGTCGTTGTTGGAACGTCGGTCATCAAGACATCATGCAAATCAGTTTTGCCTTTTTTGAGAAGTTGGGAGACATCTTGAGCAGATGCGATGCCCTTAAAGCGATACTTACTATCAACTAAGTAGATCGACGAAGTATTATTTTCACGCATTTCACGTAAAGCGGTTCGTGGACCAGCTTTGTCAATATTGACCATTGCTGGCGTGATCATAACGTTTTCGGCTGTTAAGATGCGACTACGATCAACATCTTCAATGAATTTTTCAACATAATCATCGGCTGGTGAAGTCAAGATCTCTTCTGGTGTACCAACTTGAACTAATTTAGCATTACGCATGATCATAATATGATTGCCTAATTTCAAGGCTTCATTTAGATCGTGACTGATGAAAATGATCGTTTTATTTAAATCTGCTTGAATACGCAAAAGCTCATCTTGCATTTCTTTGCGGTTTAATGGATCTAACGCAGAGAAAGCTTCGTCCATTAATAAAATCTGTGCATCACTGGCCAAGGCGCGAGCAAGCCCAACACGTTGTTGCATCCCACCAGATAGCTGATCAGGATATTGTTCACCATAACCCTGTAACCCAACTAGCTCTAAGGCATGTTGCGCCTTTTTAAGGCGTTCATCTTTGGAAACATTTTTGATTTCAAGACCATAAGCCACATTTTCTAAAACTGTATAGTGTGGAAAAAGTGCAAAATTTTGAAATACCATACTCATTTTATTGCGGCGGAATTCAAGCATTTCTTTTTTAGATAATTTAGTTAGATCTTGACCGTCTACGATGATTTGCCCTGAAGTAGCTGGAATCAGTTGGTTTAGCATCCGTAAAACTGTTGATTTACCACTCCCTGAAAGCCCCATGATCACAAAGATCTCACCTTGTTGGACTTGGAAAGAGACGCGGTCGACCCCAACGGTAGCACCAGTCTTCTTTAAAATTTCTTCTTTACTTAGACCTTGGACCGCAAGTTTACTAGCTTTTTCAACTTGACGTCCAAAAATTTTACTGACGTTTTTTACGTCAATTTCGACTGTCATTAAATCTTCCTTTCTGTTTTATAAGTGTTTATGCTTGAATTCGTTGTATTAACCCTAGC
This sequence comes from Ligilactobacillus apodemi DSM 16634 = JCM 16172, assembly GCF_001434405.1. Classification (GTDB taxonomy): domain Bacteria; phylum Bacillota; class Bacilli; order Lactobacillales; family Lactobacillaceae; genus Ligilactobacillus; species Ligilactobacillus apodemi. The sequence goes on from NZ_AZFT01000048.1 coordinate 154,551, forward strand.
ATATCAAGGAGATGTATGCAAATTGTAACGAATGTTAACAACCGCTTACTTGTGCTTAACAATAGTAGCTAGAAAAATCCCAAATTTCTGCAAAATTCTGCGCTATTACAGGGCAAAAATAAAAAAACATCTGCCAAAATGACAGATGTTTTTGATATGAACTATGACGGTAATTAAGCGCGTAGGTGTGCAGCGTCAGAATCAAGTTTTGCGAAGCCTGATCCGGCAGCTGGCTTAGGTTGCTTAGCACGTTTTTCCATTGCTTTGCGAGCCATTGCCTTGCGTTCTTCTTTACTTAACTTCTTAGCCATGTCCTTCGCCTCCCGTATATTCATAATCGTGGATCTACCCACGGTCTTATTATAAAACTATTTAATTTAAGTTCAAGCATCTTGCATCCAAGATAATACCTAAGTAAAATATTTCATACCACATTTGAGAAAAGAGGTAAAACAATGCAGATCAGACAAAGTGACGATATCACCAGTAAAATTTATCAAGATGCTTTGAGCCTACGAAAGGCCGTTTTTGTCGAGGAACAAGGAGTTGCTAGCGACCTGGAGCTAGAAAATGAGACAGGACCAGTTTATTTTGTTGGTTATTTAGCGGATAAACCAGTTGCAACGGCACGTGCTTTTGAAGAAGAAGCGGGCGTTTGGCACATTCAGCGAGTAGCTGTTAGCCGTGATCATCGCGGACAAGGGCTGGCTAAAGAATTGTTTGCTAAGCTTGAACAGGTGGCTAAAGAGTACCAAATAAAAAAACTTACATTAGGTGCCCAAGATCAAGCCCAAGGTTTTTATCTGAAATTAGGCTACCATGTAGTTGGGGCTGGCTTTATGGAAGCAGGGATCGCTCATCATCAAATGGAAAAGCTACTATAAAAAACGGCTAGACTTGAAATGTTGTGCTAAATAAGATATAATTTCAGTATGCGATGAGTCGAGAAGGACCAAGTAACATTTTTGTTACTCCGCTGCGGCGGCTAGTGGTCAGTGTCGATAGCAGAGCACATTTGCTGCCGGATTGCAGCGTGCTTGAATACATTACATTGTGGAGTGTAGGTATTCTATTCATTTTGATAATGAGTACTGCGCTGGCCGAGAGTGAAGTAATTCACCCTTGGCTTTTTTTGTAAAGAAATGTAACCAGATCTAGGAGGTAAATGCCATGTTTTTGATTATGATCGCAGTCATTGTCTTACTGTTAGTTATTATGTATATCTCGCTTTATAATGGCTTGCAACGCGCAAAGATCTATACGGAAGAATCATGGAGTCAAATTGATGTTCAATTAAAACGGCGCAATGATTTGATCCCAAACTTAGTGGAGACAACTAAAGGATATGCTAAGCACGAAAAGGAAACTTTTGCTGAAGTTGTTAAATTACGTAACCAATTAGTTTCGTTGCCTGATGGGGATCATCAAGCTAAAATGGAAGTTTCTAATCAATTGAGTGATAGCTTGAAATCAATTTTTGCTCTTTCGGAAAGCTATCCAGATTTAAAAGCTAACCAAGAATTTACAAAATTAATGGAAGAATTGACAAATACGGAAAATAAAATTGCTTATTCCCGTCAATTATTCAATTCTTCTGCGGCAGCTTTTAATCAAAAATTACTGACATTTCCTTCTAACTTGATCGCTAAAATGCATCATTTTACAAAAGTCGACTATTTGTCAGTTCCTGAAGAACAAAAAGAAGTGCCAAAGGTATCTTTTGATTAGGAGAGAATTTTTTATGCTATACCAACAGATCGCTTCAAATAAACGCAAAACTGTCGGTGTAATGGTTGGCTTTTTACTTTTAGTAGGTGTGATCGGGGCAGCGATCGGTTATGCTTTTGCTGGAAGTGCTTTGATAGGGATCATTTTTGCAATTGTGATCGGTTTTGTCTACATGTTTGTCATGCTAGGACAATCGGCTGATGTAGTTATGAGTATGAATCATGCCCGTGAGATCACTGATCCAAGTCAAGCGCCAGAATTGTGGCATATTGTCGAAGATATGGCATTAGTTGGTAAAGTTCCAATGCCACGCGTTTTTATCATTGAGGATAATAGTCCCAATGCTTTTGCGACGGGAAATGATCCTTCAAATGCGGCGGTTGCAGCTACTACAGGGTTGTTAACGCGCTTAAACCGTGAAGAGCTCGAAGGTGTGATGGCGCATGAAGTCTCGCATATTCGCAATTACGATATCAGACTGCAGACTGTGGCGTTAGCACTTGCATCGGTAGTTTCGATCTTAGCTAACTTTGGGATGCATTCCCTTTTTTGGGGGGGACATCGCCGACGCAATGATCGCGATGACAGTGGCGGTGGTGTGTTTGAGATCGTAATGATGCTTTTAGCCTTGCTGGCGGTGATCTTGGGGCCATTAGCAGCCATGATCGCGCAAATGGCACTTTCACGTAATCGTGAGTATTTGGCTGATGCTTCTGCGGTTGAACTAACACGTAATCCGTTAGGGCTTGTCAATGCTTTGGAAAAAATCTCAACCAGTGAACCAATGCAGGCTGCGGATGCAAGTAGTGCGTCAATGTATATTGCTGATCCTTTTAAAGGAAAAACGTGGGCGCATCTCTTTGATACGCATCCACCGATTGAAGAACGAGTTAAACGTTTACGCCAAATGTAACTAACAACGGGTATTCACTTTAGAAGTGGTACCCGTTGTTGTTTTGTGATGATTTAAGCTGATTTTTGACAGAGAAATTCAAAATGTTAAAAATACTTCGTAGCAAGGAAAAAGAATATCGTTTGTGATACAATGGAAAAGAACTGATAAAAAAGTTATGTCATTTTACGGAATGTCCGTAGTTGGCAGAAAGGAAGAAATTCGCATGAAGATGCAATTATCTGAAATTGCTCGTGCCTTAAATATAGAAGGATCTGAAGACTGGGATAATATCACGATCACCAGCATAAGTTTTGATAGTCGAGAGTTAACAAAAGGAGCTTTATTTGTTCCGTTGATGGGGCAACAAGATGGTCACGATTATGTCAGCTCAGCGATCGCTAATGGAGCTAGCGCTGTTTTATGGCAAGCAGACCATGAAAATGAGCCACATGAAGTTCCAGCACTTAAAGTTAATGATACTTTAGATGCTTTACAAAGCTTAAGTCGCTATTATCTGCAAAAAATCAACCCTAAAGTCGTAGCGGTAACCGGTAGTAACGGTAAAACGACAACTAAGGACATGATTGCAGCGGTTTTGGCGACTCAATTTAATGTGAAGAAGACTTTTGCGAACTTTAACAATGAGATCGGTGTGCCAATGACGATTCTTTCAATGGAGCCTAATACTGAGATCTTAGTGGTTGAGATGGGGATGGATCGCTTTGGTCAAATTGATCAATTAAGTCATTTAGCGCAACCTGATGTAGCTGTGATCACCATGATTGGTGAAGCACATATCGAATTTTTTGGTTCACGTGACAAGATCGCCGATGCAAAGATGGAAATCGTTAACGGCTTAAAAGAAGATGGTATCTTGATTTATAACGGTGATGAACCGTTATTGGTCAAGCGCGCACAAGACATTTCGCAAGAAACATTTACTTTTGGAAATGAAGCAACCGATGATCTGCAAAGTGTTAATGTGGTAAGTGATGCAACTAAATCAAGTTTTAGAGTTACCATGTGGCCAGATGCTAACTTTACGATCCCGATGATTGGGGCATATAATGTCAAAAATGCCTTAGCTGCCTTAAGCGTAGGGAAGTATTTCCATATTGATGTCAACGAAATGGCTCAAGCGCTAGAAAAATTTGACATCACTAAAAATCGGACTGAATGGCGTGATGGCTTAGGTGGATACCGAATTTTAAGTGATGTTTACAATTCTAATCCGACTGCTGCTAAAGAAGTTTTGCGAGCCTTTTCAGAAGTTAGCACAACCGGTAAACGAGTTGCAGTTTTAGGCGATATGCTTGAATTAGGTAAAGATGAGCAAGCAATGCATGCTAGTTTAGCTGATGCGATCGATCCTGAAAAGATTTCAGCAGTCTATCTTTGTGGGCCTTTGATGCAAAGTTTAGCTGATAAACTTACGGAAAAATTTATGCCTACGCAGATCCATCAATATTCACCGGATCAAAAGGCGAAACTTGCTACTGATTTAAAGGCAATGTTAGGAAAAGATGACTTGGTTTTATTAAAAGCTAGTCATGGGATCCATTTAGAAGAAGTCTTGGCAGACATTGCTAAGACTGAATAATAGTGCTATGCTATGATGATACGTACAAAATTATGATTACCAAAAATACTTTGCAATTGACGGGCTTTTGCAGAGTTGTTGTCTGTTATTTTGTGCAGACAGGTGGCTAGCACCACCAAATCTAGGAGGAAAAATTTTTTGAAATTTGATGAACTTGGTCTATCACAAGACCTGTTAAAAGCCGTTAAGCGCAGTGGCTTCGAGGAAGCAACTCCAATTCAAGCAGCAACTATTCCACTTGTGCTTGAAGGAAAAGATGTAATTGGACAAGCACAAACTGGTACGGGAAAAACGGCGGCCTTTGGGTTACCAATTTTGGAACACGTTGACCCTAAGGAACATGCAATCCAAGCAATTATTATTTCACCAACACGTGAATTAGCGATCCAAACGCAAGAAGAACTTTATCGCTTAGGTAAAGATAAAAGAGCAAAGGTGCAAGTTGTTTATGGTGGGGCAGATATTCGGCGCCAAATCAAGCTCTTAAAGAACCCACCTCAAATTTTAGTCGGTACTCCAGGACGTCTATTAGATCATATCAACCGTAAAACCGTTGATTTGAGTCATGTAAAAATGCTCGTGTTAGATGAAGCTGATGAGATGTTAGATATGGGCTTTTTAGATGATATTGAAAAAATCATTTCAGAAGTTCCTAAAGAACGTCAAACATTACTATTTTCAGCTACGATGCCAAAAGAAATTTTACGAATTGGCGAAAAATTCATGACAGAACCTGAAGTTGTTAAGATCAAGGCTAAAGAATTAACGACAGATCTAGTTGATCAATACTTTGTAAAAGCTCGTGATTATGAGAAGTTTGACATTATGACACGGATCTTAGATGTTCAAGCACCTGAGTTGACAATTGTATTTGGGCGGACAAAACGTCGGGTCGATGAATTATCAAAAGGATTAGAAGCACGTGGTTATAATGCTGCTGGCATCCATGGTGATCTTTCACAACAAAGACGAATGAGTATCTTGAAACGCTTTAAAGAAGGCAAACTTGATATTTTAGTTGCAACAGATGTGGCAGCTCGTGGTTTGGATATTTCTGGGGTAACACATGTTTACAACTATGATATTCCACAAGATCCAGAAAGTTATGTTCATCGGATCGGTCGAACTGGACGTGCCGGTCGTCATGGGGTTTCTGTAACTTTTGTCACTCCAAATGAAATGGATTATTTGCGCGTGATCGAACGCTTGACTAAGAAGCGCATGGATCCTCTTCGTCCACCAACAGCTCAAGAAGCCTTTGTTGGTCAAGTATCATCAGCGCTTGATGATATCAAAGAGCTTGTGGCTAAAACTGATACAGATAAATACGAAGAACAAGCTAAAGAATTATTGGAACAATACGATCAAGTTGATCTTGTTGCTGCCTTGTTGAATAATATGACTAAAGATGATGCAAGTTCAGTTCCAGTTAAGATCACACCAGAACGTCCATTGCCTCGACGCAAGAATCGTAATAATAACAATGGTAAATATAAACGTTATAACGGTCGGCGCAACAATAAGTTCAACTCACGTGAGCACAACAAGAAAAATCAACGTGATAACGGTAAACGTAAACGTCGCTTTGAAACAAACGAACGTCCACAAAAGAAGACGGGCGAACGAAGCTTTACGATTCGTACAAAAGCCTAAAATAATTACTGCTCTCAGCTTTGTGCTGAGAGCTTTTTTTGTCTAAAAATTCAATCATCTAGCTAAGTTAATTTTCTAAAATGTCCACACATATTTTTATTTATATTTTATGTTTAATGAATAAATAAGTTTTTATTGAACATAATTACATAAAACGAATCAAAACTATTGAATATAACTTATAGTAGGTCTACAGTATGTCTAACTATTGAATATTGCGGTAACAAAATATTCAATAGCTAAAAAATATGGAGGGGATAGAAATGCTTTCAAAAAATAATCATAAGCTTCGATTGCAAAAGTTAGCGGCTACTAAGCAACATTTTGCAATCAAAAAGTTTACAGTTGGTGTTGCTTCAGTTTTGATCAGTTCAACCTTCGCATTATATGTCTCTACTCAAAGTCAATATGTTCAAGCGGATAATGCCAGCGCACAAACAAGTGAGCAAAAAAGCACACAAGCGCAGGCTGATTTACCTAGTGATAAAGAATCGTCTTCTCAAGTTTTATCTGGCAAACAAACTACAGGTGTTTCTACTGATAAAAACAAAGTTGCTGAGACTAAAAAAGCAGCACAAGTAGCTACTAAGAAAACACAAACGTCACAAACAACTCCGGTTAAACCTGCCGAGACAACTAGTTCGGTGACACAAGTGCAAAAACCACAAGTCACTTCAGCCGATAAATCAGAAAAATCGGCTCCAACAGCAACTTCAAAAATGCAAGCACCAGCTCAGACAGCGGTTGCTCCAGAAAATGATTCACAACAACAAAAGTCACAAGCAGCTCAAGCTACAAGTTCAGTAGTATCACAGCCAAGCAACGTAAATTCACCAAATAAACCAGCCGATCCACAAGTACAAGAAAAAAATGTCGCTCCTAATGCAAATCAGTATCAAGATGCCGTTGCCCCATCAGATAATAATACTCAAAGTAAAGCAGTAATTGATCCACAATGGACAGCCGATGCACAAAAAGCGGTAGCTAATAAGAGCGGTTTATATACGCCAAAGTTAAGTTATAACGCTAAATGGTATACCATGGCCTTTGATCCAGGGATGGTTACAAAAGATGTCTTGACGGGGAACACGCTCCCATTTACGGTAGTCAACCACCGCTCTGATGCTTGTGCTGCAAGTTCATCAGCGTATAAGCTACGGGTGCAACTTGATAATCGTTTGGCTAATAAGGTCAATGGAGTTTCAGTTAGTGTTTCCGGTGATGAGTCTAAAGTTGTCAATTTCACACGTGTTGTAGGTGATGATAACAAGCCAACTAATATGTGGGAAGCTAACATGATTTATAGCCGTGGTGGCATTTTTGGTGGTGGTCTGGTGAACGCCGGGGTTTCACAGGTAGCTAAAAATGGGAAGATCACTTTAGTTGATACTGTTCAAAATGTCTTGCGTCAGCTTCCTGATGTAGCGAAACAACCACTGGCTTATAATGCCTATGTTTACGATGATACTAGTCATACGGCATTATTGTCGACGAATAACGCAGGCTACGTTGTTGGTCCTGGAGATCCGTTGGCAAAAGTTCCGGTTTCAACGCCAGAAGAGTCTAAATTTAACGGTGCGCATTCAGTTGTTACTTACGATCCGACCATTGGTAAAAATGGTGCCTTAGTAGTCTTCTATCAAGCCGATAAATCCTATATGTGGTCTTATGATAACGATTGGCGCCTACAATTAAATTATGCGATCGATCCAACATTATTACCTTATTTAGAAAAGGTAAATGGTGCTCGGACGGTAGAATTAGACATGTTGACCGGGGGGACCTTGCCAAGTACCGATGGCGCATACGGCTTTGAAAAGCAGTATGACAAAGTGGCAGGAAAATCGGTTTGGAGACCGTTAGCATATAATTCACCTTTAACGAAAAAAGTTGCAGATCTGCCGTTTAATGATGATGGGACTGGAAAATTAAATCCGACAAATTTGGGAAGTTATATTGATTTTCAAAATGGACTCCTTTATCATGGACGTCCAGCTGCGTTGCGCTTAGTGTACCGGTTAAATAAAAAACCATCTGAGATCTACACTGATTTATTGAAAAAGGGCGATTCAAATGGAAATCTGCTCTTTAGTGAATACTATTCAACCCAGGATGGTACGATGCAAGCTTATTCTTTAGCAACAGGGGTCGTTTCATTTAATGACTCTGATGGCGATGGCTTGCCTGATGTAAAAGAAACTACAGAATCGACTAATCCATTTGTGTCCATGCCAAATGTCTCCAACGTTTATGGAACAGAGCAAAAAGTTCACGGGCAACTTGTTTTTAGCGACGTTGAAAAAAATCCCCAAAAACTTACTGTTACAGATAAAGACGGAAAAGTTTTAGGGACAACCTCTGTTACACCAGTTAAATTTAATAGTTTGGCACAAGCACAACCATTTACGGTTGAACTAAATGCAAAGGTAAATAGTAGTAATTCCAAGTTGAAAGTGGCTGTTGTTCCAGTTTTAGATACTAGTGATGATGTTGCTGATAATACCGTCCCACAAGTTACAGAAGTTGCAGTTAAAGCGGCTCCGGTCGGCGTAACTGGGAAAGAGTATCCGTTAAATGCAAGTTTTTTGGAAGACCCTAAATTGCTAGTTGCCAATGCAGACCAATTGCCAACCGATGCTAAATATTCTTGGGTAACCAAACCAGATTTAACTAAAAGTGGCAACCAGCAAGTTGAAGTGAAAGTATCTTTTGCTGATAAATATGATCCAACTTATCAGCATGAGTTGGTAGTTCCAGTTTTAGTTAAAGTTGCTGATTTTGATCTAAAGGATGGGTCTTTTAAAGTCAAAGCTGTGACAATGCACGTTAATGAGAACAGCAATACGGTCCCGTTAACACCAAAAGATTTATTAAGTTGGACCTCACGAGATGGTAAAAAAACATTGGCGGGAGAACCATTATGGTCACTTGTTAAAAGTGTAAGTTGGGGCGAAAGTCCTGTAACTAACGTAGCGGGTAAAACTACGGGATTTGTAAGTGTTGCAACCAAAGATGATCAAGAAATGTTGGCAAGCGTTGACATTAATGTTGTTGGTGCTAAAGCAAAAACAGGTTTGACGGTTCCTTGGGGACAGCAATTAAATGCTGGTGATGCAGTTGCTAATCAAGCGGAATTAGAACAATTTGGTCCAGTGACATATGCTTGGAAAAAGCCACTTCAAGTTACACCTCAACCAAAAGAAGAACATGTTTCACAAGATGACGTTGTGGTGACATATGGGGATCATACGACAGAGCTTTTACCTGTAAGTGTCCAAGTTGAACCTTCAGAAGCAGAGAATTTTAGCAAGGATAAAAATGTTAAGTTTCAGCCAGTAGTCGTTGGCTTAAATGAAAATGTCGCTGCTAATAAAGCGTTGGAAGGATTAGTACCAGCAGAACAAAAGAATTTACAGGTAGTAAATGCGGTCTTCAAAGATAAAGTAGATACGACAAACATTGGGGAAAAGCAAGTTCCAGATACATTGACATTTGCAGATTCTTCGACAGCAGAGACAAACATGCCGGTCAAAGTTGTTTCCCAAGCACAAAATTATGATCCAACTGTTAAAAAGAATTTACAGGTGAAATTGGGTGAAACTTTAACACCAGAATCAGTTTTGAATCCAGATGTGACCCTTCCAAAGGGGACAAAAGTAACGTGGAAGGTTCCAGTAGATACTAATAAAGCGGGGATGCAAACTGGAGAAGTAGAAGTAATATACCCAGATAGTTCAAAAGATGAACTACCAGTGCAAGTCAAAGTAGGGACAGATGCCGACGCCGTAACACCAAAAGTTAAAGCCAATGTCCACACTGCTTTGAACAGCAAATTGACACCAGAATCAGTGCTCGATCCCAGTGCAGTTCTTTCGCAAGGAACAAAGGTAACATGGAAAGTTCCAGTGGATACTACAAAGGCTGGTAGCCAAACCGGAACATTGGAAGTAACGTATCCAGATGGCTCGAAAGATGACTTACCAATGCAAGTTAAAGTAGGTAATGATGCCGATGCGGTAACACCAAAAGCCAACGTTCACGCCACTTTGAACAGCAAATTGACACCAGAGTCAGTGCTCGATCCAAATGT
>NZ_AZFT01000009.1 GCF_001434405.1 Ligilactobacillus apodemi DSM 16634 = JCM 16172
AGACCCTGCACATTTGCTTATCGAAACTTTGTTCAGTTTTCAAAGATCTACTTGTTGCTCTCTAACAAACAACATAAAACATTTTAACAAACATCTCAGTTGTTGTCAACAACTTTTTGAATTAATTTTTAAAAGTTTTTTTCAAGCGACTAACTTATAATAACAATCAGCACTTTAAAAGTCAACAACTTTTTTTAATTAATTAACTGCTGTAACAAATCAGCTTTTATATAATAGCATGACTAACAAGTTAATGTCAATATAATTTTTAAATTATTTTTCAGCAACTTGCTCCGTATCAGCAACTTTTATAGTATAGCAAGAAAACAAATTAATCGTCAAGAACTTTTTTTGCTTTTATAAAAAATTCCAATCTCACTCACAAACATCTTTTATCTTTTCCATCACAAAATTAGTTAACCCTACTCCTTCACGCCAAACTTGCTGTTTTTTAATAACAACATATCCTCTTTGTTCAAAAAAAGGACGCGCCGTCAATGACGCATGCGTTATGATGTGGTCACCACCAAACTTTTCTAACCGATCACATAAAGCAGTGGCCACCTCTCTTCTCAAATGATCAGCAGAAACAAACAGATGGCCTAGATAGCCACTTTCATCGATTTCACCAAAACCGATTATCCGTCCCGCCTCAACTGCTACTAAGCTATATTTTTTTGCTAAGCGTTGCTGCCAAATCGTGGGATCTGTATTACCTTTTGTCCAAGCAGCTAATTGCTCTTGAGAATAATCCTTTGCATTAACAGTCTGCACAGTGGTATAAAATAGCTCAGCGATTTGTTTTTGATCACCAAATTGATATTTTCTGATCATAATGTCTTTCCTTTCTTTACTTAAAACGACAAAAAAATACCGTGACTACTAGCCACAGTATTTTTAGTATTTATTAGTTATTTTCGATTGGACGCATTGTTGGGAATAATAAGACATCACGAATGGATGGCGCATCCGTTAAGAGCATGACCAAACGATCGATCCCGATTCCTAAACCACCTGTTGGAGGCATCCCATATTCCATCGCTTCGATGTAGTCTTCGTCAATTCCTTCGGCTTCATCGTTACCAGCTTGACGCTCTTCTACTTGTGCTTCGAAACGTTCACGTTGATCGATCGGATCATTTAATTCAGTAAAGGCATTAGCGTATTCACTACCTAAAATAAATAATTCGAAACGATCAGTAAAACGAGGATCTTCGGCATTCTTCTTAGCTAAAGGTGAGATTTCTACTGGGTGACCGTAAACAAAAGTTGGGTCAACAATTTTTTCTTCACAGAATTGTTCAAAGAATTCATTGATGATATGACCAACTTTCCAGTATTGTTCATAGTGAACCCCGTGTTCATCAGCTAAAGCACGCGCTTCTTCGATCGTCATTTCTTGCCAGAAATCAACACCAGTATATTCTTTGATGATATCGACCATATGAACACGTTTAAATGGCTTACCAAAGTCAATATCTTTTCCTTGGTAATTGATGATATTGTTGTTTGAAACTACAGCTACAGCGGCCTTAAAGATCCCTTCAGTTTCATCCATAACATCTTTGAAGTCAAAGTAAGCTGCATATGATTCAAGCATCGTAAATTCTGGGTTATGGCGTGTATCGATCCCTTCATTTCGGAAGACACGACCGATTTCATAAACCCGTTCCATCCCCCCGACGATCAAACGCTTCAAGTGCAATTCAAGCGCGATACGTAAGTATAATTCAATGTCTAAGGCATTATGATGAGTGATAAATGGACGAGCTGCTGCACCACCAGCTTGAGTATGTAACACTGGCGTTTCAACTTCTAGGAAACCTTCACCATCTAAATAACGACGAATTGCGGAAACAATGCGACTACGGCTAACAAAACGGTCATAGCTTTCCTTATTTGAAATCAAATCTAAGTAACGTTGACGATAGATTTGTTCTACGTCTTGAAGACCATGCCATTTGTCTGGTAATGGACGCAAAGCTTTGGATAAGAAAGTCAATTCTGTAACTTTAAGTGTCAATTCACCCATGTCAGTCTTAATGACATAGCCCTTGATCCCTAAGAAATCACCTAAATCAGAGCGTTTGAAGATATGATACATTTCTTCGCCCACTTCATCTTTACGGATGTAAAGTTGCATTCTGCCAGTGCGGTCTTGCAAGTCAGCAAAGCCAACTTTACCTTTACCACGCTTAGCCACCATTCGACCAGCGATCGTTGCTGTGATCCCTAAATCATTTAATTCGTCTTTATCCATTTCACCATATTTGTCATGCAAATCTTGGTTCATTGCATCACGTTCGAAACGATGACCAAATGGATCGATTCCTTCTTCACGTAATTCTTGCATCTTTTCACGACGCACACGTAATTGGTCATTCATATTCTGTTGATTAGCCATTAAAAGTCCTCACTTTCCAATTCCTTACTATTTTTCTAATTATAGCATACTCAAAAGTTATAATTAACGCTTTATTTGGTTGCCTAATTAGCGTGTTACCATATTAGCTAAGAAATTATCGAAAATCTCTTGCATTTCTTGTTCAGTTGCAGCCGAATTCAAAGCTGCTTTGGTCCGGGCTGAACGTGGGATCCCTTTTAAATAATACGCTGCTTGAGAACGAAATTCTTTTGGTCCGACCACTTCACCTTTAGCCTTAACCAGACGATGTAAATGTTCTTTAGCAACCGCGATTTTTTCTGCTGGTGCTGGTTCTTCTAGAAGTTCACCTGTTTCTAGATAGTGCGCAGTTTGCTTAACGATCCACGGATTCCCTAAAGCTGCTCGCCCGATCATTACTGCATCAGCGCCAACTTCATCTAACATTTGTTTAGCTTCTTGTGGCGTACGTACATCCCCATTACCGATAAATGGGATCTCAGTTACTTTGCTAGCCACATCATGCAATAATTCCCAGTCTGCATGACCTGAGTAAAGTTGCTTACGTGTTCGACCGTGCATTGCTAAAGCACTAGCTCCTGCTTCTTGGGCAGCTAAAGCATTTTCGACCGCTAAAATATGGTCTTCATCCCAACCAGTTCTCATCTTGACTGTCACAGGTTTTTCAACGGATGAAGATACTGCTTTGACCATTTCATAGACTTTATCTGGATCAAGTAACCACCGTGCACCTGCATCAGTTTTGGTGACTTTAGGCACTGGACAGCCCATATTGATATCAATAATGTCTGTATTGGTATTTTCCGCCACAAATTGGGCTGCTTCAACTAAAGTTTCTTTGCTCCCACCAAAAATTTGAACACTAGCAGGATGTTCACTTGGATCGACAAATAACATTTCAAGGGTTTTCTTATTGCGGAAATGGATCCCCTTATCTGAGATCATTTCACATACGACCATGCCTGCCCCAAATTCTTTACAGATCATCCGAAAGGCTACGTTGGTCACACCGGCCATTGGTGCAACGACTACTTGGTTTGGAATCGTCACATCCCCGATTTTCCATTCCATGGATCTAGTTCACCTCATAAATTATAGTTTTGTTTCGTTTGTTGATAATAGCATACTTTTTAACAAACGACTACTTTTCATTTGCATTTTTTACGATCTCACGCAATTCATCTTCTGAAAAATGATATTCCTTATTGCAGAAATGACAAAGCGCAGTTGCGCCATGATCTTCCTTGATCATTTCTTCAACGTCGGCTACTGGCAAACTTGCCAACGCTTGAGCAAAACGATCTTTTGAGCAATCACATTTATATGCTACTGGTTTTGTTTCTAAGATCTCAAGATTTTCTTCATCAAAGATCTTAGCCAAAATCTCTTCTGGCGTAAGACCTTCACGCATCATTTCTGAAACAAGGGGTAATTCCTTTAGGCGTGTTTCTAATTTAGCCAACACTTCTTCCGTCGCCCCTGGCATAACTTGAATCAAAAAGCCACCGGCAGTTTGGATCGAATTATCATCATTTACAAAGACCGATAACCCGACCGCCGAAGGAATTTGCTCTGATTTAGCAAGATAGTAAGTAAAGTCTTCACCCAATTCACCTGAGACAAGGGGTACTTGACCGGTAAAAGGTTCTTTTAACCCTAAGTCTTTGGTAACAGATAAAAAGCCACTCGTTCCCACGGCACCTTTAACGTCGATCTTGTGATTATCATTTAAAGGCAAATGAATGTGTGGGTGTTGAACATAGCCTTTAACGGTTCCGTTTGCATTACCATCAACGACAATCGCACCTAAAGGACCGTCGCCATCAACTCTAACAGTCATTTTTCCTTCACCTTTTAAGGAAGCTTCCGCTAACATCAATGTTGCCACCAATGTCCGTCCTAAGGCAGCAGAAGCAGCGCTCCAAGTATCGTGAAAAACTTGAGCTTGACTAACAGTTTGGGTAGCATCCACAGCATAAGCCCGAATTTGTCCATCATACGCTAAACTTTTTACTAAATAATCTGACATTACAATACCTCCATCATATTTTCAATTAATTATATTTTATCAGGGTGTGAACCTAGGCGCTAGGTGCGTTAGGATAACTCCCTTTGACCTAATGCGGGTTTGGCATTTTGGCTAAGGAAGTTAGACTCTAGCTCCTGCCTAGGTGAACAAATATAGGGAGAAAGCAAGTTGTCACCCTGTAGTTCAACTTACTTCCTCCCTATACCTTATTTTAGACTAAGCCTTATCTGAATCATCATCATCTTTGTCTTTTTTTGGATAAAAGACTGTCGTTTGTGATTTTTCATCAACTTCTCCGTCTTTTTCACTTGGAAAAGCTGTCTTATCTTCGTCTGTTTCTTTATTTTCGCGCTTAGCTGCTTCCTTACGTTCCAAAGCTTCTTTGGATTCTTCAAAAGTCGTTGCGGTCGATTTTTCACTTGGGAACTCATCTTCATTTTGCGCTGGCATCTTACCAGTCTTATACAAGCTGAGGATTTGTTTTTCATCAAGTGTTTCGTATTCAAGCAATGCTTCAGCGATCACTTTATGTTGTTCTTTATGTTCTTCAATGATCTTCTTAGCTAATTGCATCCCTTCTTCAGAGAGACGTTTAACTTCTTCGTCAATTGCATTAGCAGTATTGATCGAGAATGGTGATTGACCAGGAACAGCGTCACCGGCAAACATGCCACTTTGACCTTCATATTGAACAGGTCCTAATTGATCACTCATCCCGTATTCAGTTACCATCGCACGTGCTAATTGCGTTGCTTGTTGGAAGTCATTTGAAGCACCCGAAGATTGTTGACCAAAGATAAGTTCTTCAGCAGCACGACCACCCATTAAACCAGCGATCTGTTCTTGCATATCTTTCTTAGATAACAACATTTGATCTTCTTTTGGCAACATAATAGCGTAACCGCCAGCACGACCACGTGGGACGATCGTTACTTTGTGAACGACCCGCGCATCATTTAAGACTAAACCAACGATCGTATGACCTGCTTCGTGGTAAGCCACCGTTTCGCGTTCTTTCTTACTGATGACACGATCACGTTTAGCTGGACCTGCAATAACACGGTCTTCAGCTTCATCAATATCGGAAGCATCGATCTTTTTCTTATCTCGTCTAGCAGCTAATAAAGCAGCTTCGTTTAATAAGTTTTCTAGATCGGCCCCTACAAAGCCCGGCGTTTGTTTAGCGATCGTCTTAAGATCAACATCTTTAGCCAATGGCTTGTTCTTAGCGTGAACTTTTAAGATCGCTTCACGACCCTTAACATCTGGACGACCAACTAAGATCTTCCGGTCAAAACGACCTGGACGAAGTAACGCTGGATCCAAGACATCAGAACGGTTTGTCGCAGCCATCACGATGACACCTTCATCACCTTCGAAACCATCCATTTCAACTAACAATTGGTTCAAAGTTTGTTCCCGTTCATCATGGCCACCGCCCATGCCGTTACCACGACGACGACCGACCGCATCGATTTCATCGATAAAGATGATCGATGGAGCATTCTTTTTCGCATTTTCAAATAAATCACGCACACGGCTAGCACCGACACCGACAAACATTTCTACGAAGTCAGAACCTGAAATCGAGAAGAATGGTACGCCAGCTTCACCGGCAACAGCTTTAGCAAGTAAAGTTTTACCTGTTCCGGGAGGTCCTTCAAGTAAGACACCAGATGGGATCCGTGCACCTAAAGACAAGAATTTACGTGGGTCACGTAAGAATTCGACCACTTCGACCAACTCTTGTTTTTCTTCTTCAGCACCAGCAACGTCAGAAAAGCGTACTTTATTGTTTTGCTTTTCAACGGGCTTAGCTTTGGACTTACCAAAGTTCATCACACCACGACCATTGCCACCACCTTGACCAGCTTGTCCCATCATCAAGTAGAAGAAGAAGATAAAGAAGACAAGCGGTAATACATAGATCAGCAATTGAACCCAGATGCTACTTGATTCTTCTTCCTTAGCGCCATAACTGATCTTATTTTTCTCAGCATATGACTTGATCTGACTTACCGTAGCATCATTCGTTAGCACATTAGTAGTAAATGTTGTCGCTTTCGAAGAGGTACCAGCGATTCCTGTAAGGCCCCCGGTTTTTTCGACCGTAACAGCTTTACGATAGGTACCCGTGATCCGATAAGTGCTACCAGCGGGTTGAATTGTAAAATCTTTAACATTATTTTTCTTCAATTCACTGATGAATTGGCTTGTTTGGATCTGTTGTGTTTGAGAACTGCCTCTATTGCCTGTAAAGTAATAAAGTGCCCCCATAATACCAAGGAAAATCACAATATAAAACAGACTATTTTTTAGTAGCCCATTTCTGTTATTCTTCATGGCGGTCCTCCTTATTATTAAGTTTTATTTTTTAACGTTATCGAACCAATAATATCACATTTGACTAATATTGACCAATTAATTGTTTTCGTAAACTTCAGGTTTTAAAATTCCAACATATGGCAAGTTGCGGTAATGTCCAGTGTAATCCAAACCATAACCCACAACAAATTCATTTGGCACTTCAAAACCAACATAATCTGGCACGACAGACTTTACGCGACGCTCTGGTTTATCAAGTAAAGTACAGATCTTGACAGAAGCAGCTTGACGGTGTTTGAGTAATTCAACTAAACGTTCCAAAGTCCGCCCCGTGTCGATAATGTCTTCAACAATCAAAACATGACGACTCTTGACCGAAACATCAAGGTCTTTTACGATCTTCACTTCGCCCGATGATTCAGTCGCATCGCCATAACTTGACACATCCATGAAATCAAGTTCACAATATGTGTCGATTTGGCGCACAATATCAGCCATAAATAGCACTGCACCCTTTAAGACACAGATCACGAGCGGATTTTTGTCCTTTAAGTCTGTGGTGATCTGTTTTCCTAATTTGGCAGTGATCTCTTCAATTTCTTGCTGGCTATATAAAATCTCTTTGATATCATTGTTCATCTTTATTTACCTCTCTTCGCAAAACAACTATGTATTGAATTTTAGCATTTACAGCGCGCGGTGACAAATCAGTTTTTTTCACTCCAATGACCCAAAATATTTCGTCATTTTCAGTCGCTAAACACCACAGCTCGTCTCTTTTTGCTGTAGGGATCTTTTGATCGATCAAAATTTTTTTGACTTTTTGGTGCCCCACCGATGTCAATAAGCGATCGCCTGGATGCCGTTTTCTTAAATAAAGGGGCAAGGAGTCTTTTGAGACTAACAAAACTTCATCATGCATATTTAGTCGAAACTCAGCTGGCACAAAAATCCCAATCTTTGTTTTGTTTCCTAATGAATGCCACTGTCCGACTTGTAGTTTAATTTTTTTAGTTGATGTTGTTTTTTCTTTTGGTTTAGTTTCAAGCCTAAACACATCATACTCTTTTTTTAAAATCAGCTCTTGATTTAAAGTAATACTTCCTTGTGGCTTGGCATTATTTTGTAATAACTGCATAACTTGCTTTAATTGTTTTTGCTCAAGTACCAAGGAATTTTCCACAAATAATTGGCGCAAAGTCAGCTCTTGCCAAGCTAAAGAAAGCTCTTGTAACTTAAAAATACTGTAACCTTTTGCGGTCAAAAGACGAGCCAATTTTTCTTGTGCAACTTCTTCACAGCCTTGTAGAAGAACCGCCAGTTGGTCACTATACTCGGTCACATGTGACAAAAAATGTGGATTTTCCTGTTTTAATTTGGGGACTATCTTGTGACGGATGCGATTTCTAAAATATGCCGAACTTTGATTAGTTTCATCCTCGAAAAAAAACAAGTCTTTTTCTTTAGCAAAATCAGCCAGTTGTTGTTTTGAAAAAGCCAATAAGGGACGCACTAATTTAGTGTTTTTTGCAAAAGAACGCGCTGTTTTTATCCCTACTAATTGGGCTATATCGCCACCACGAACTAATTTCATTAAAAATGTTTCCGCTTGATCGTCACCATGATGCGCCGTCAACAGGTATAAGATCTTTTCTTTTTGCATGATCTCGTTAAAAAAAGCATAGCGCACGTTACGCGCTGCATTTTCGATCCCAGTTTTGGGGTGATCTTGCCAAACTTTCACAAATAAAGGCAAGTGGCTTTTTTCACAGTACGCTTGAATAAATTGCGTTTCAGCTTGACTTTGCACCCGGAGTTGATGGTCAATGTAAGCAACATAAATCTGTGGGCGCAACTTAGGGGGAAGATGTTGAACTAACCACAATAACACCATCGAATCGACCCCCGTAGAAACTGCCACCAAGACCTTTTGTGACGGTAAGATCTTTAATTGACGCCACTGTTTGACAAATTTTTGTTCGACTGTCTGCATAACTTTCTCACTTTCTTAATGTAAGGGAAAAAGGCTGTGACATCCAAGTGTCACAGCCTTTTTTACCTTGACTAGCTCCGACGGCCGCCACGACCACCGCGCTTGCCTTCCGTATTTCGTTTCAAAGAGGTTAAGCGTTCATCGCTTTCTTTTAAGAAACCAGCCAATAAAGAGTCGAAGTCTTTCTTTTTGTTATCAGCTTTACGCCCGAAGGAACGTGCCTTACCTGTATTGCTGTTATTTCGGTGATTATTTCCTCGATTTGAGTGGCCTTCGTTTTCACGGCGACCATGCTCTTCACGTGTATTCTTACCAAAATCCTTTTTAACACTGTCATCTGCCTTGCGGATCGAAAGACTGATTTTACCATCATTTCCGACCGAAAGCACTTTGACTTTTACTTCATCCCCTACAGTCAGCACATCATGAATGTCTTTAACAAAATTATTTGAAACTTCACTGATATGAACCAAGCCAGTCTTTTTATCCCCTAAATCTACAAAAGCTCCAAAATTAGTGATCCCGGATACCTTGCCGTTGACTTTTTCTCCGACTTCAATTGACATAAAAAATTTTTTCCTCCTAGAAATGTTCTAATAAAACACCACTAAGTATATCATGATACGCTTAGTTTAACCAAAAAAATTTATTTTGTGGAACTAGCGCTACTTGAAGACGATTCAGTTGGCAAATTATAGATTGTTTCACCATCTTTGGAATAGTAGTATTTTTCACGGATCAATTTCTCAAGATAATCTTGATTATTAAGTTGTTTTACCCTGATCTTTAAACTCGAATTTTCTTTAGTGATCTTCTTTAAATTTTTTTGTGCCGTTTGGGTCTGTTGTTTGACCGCATGTGCTTGCCACAAGTTTCTTCCTGTTTGGAAGATCCCCACACCTAAGACCACTATGGCCGCAAACATGATCGTGCGCATAATGAGTTTATGGCGTTTAAGTTGTTTATTTTTAGTCGTAGTTCGTTCTTTATCCGCCACCTTTTGACGGTAATATTCGTTATCAATAACTCTGATCTTCTTTTGATTTTGGTTCTTCTTCATGTTAAAAAATCCTCATTAGGGCTTTTTTCCCCTTGACTGATAAAACGTTTTTCTCACGAAGATTATACCAAAATTTGCCTAAAAAATTCAATTTAGAGCCTAAAATCTTCCTTATATTTTTCACTTAAGATCTCATACATCCCTAAAGCTTCATCTTTTTTAGTTGTATCTTTGAGTTCAAGGACTTTTAGTTGCAAAACTTTATTGCCAAAATTAATCGTCAAAATATCACCTACATTGACTTCACTGGCAGATTTAGCAACCTTTTCATTGATCGTGATCCGTCCTTGATCTGCAATTTGTTTAGCCACGCTGCGACGCTTGATCACACGTGACACTTTTAAATATTTATCTAATCTCATATTTGTTCCCCTTTTCTAGTTAATTTTTGCCAAACTTTGAGGATCTTCTTTCCTCCTGGTAACATCAACCATTCGCGCACAGAAAATAATTTAAACGCTAACGCTGACACCACAAAAACAATTGCCCCTAAACTAGCACCGACTAACGAGATAAACAAAGTATCCATTCGGGTATTGCCGATCAAATGACTGTAGACGAGCACAAAAGCTTTAACTACGATCAGCATATTGACCGTTGTCGCCCCTAATTTGAGCCAAAAATGCCCTTCAGAAAACAGGCCCCGGATAAGCTCAGGGCTAAAGACTAAAATAAAACCTAACGCAACTAACAAACTAAGCACCGTAGCCACGCTTGCCCCCATCAGATCTAAGCGCCCGATCAACCACACATTGAGGACAAATTTTACAACGATCGCCGCTAAAAGTCCAACTACGGTGATCAAAAATTGGTTCAAACTTTGTAAGATCGAGTTATACGTCCCGATCAAAGTAATAAAAACCACACTAAAAATGTACATCGATAGTTCGCGACTCAACAGCGCATCCCCAAATAATAAAGTATTGATCTGGGGCATCAAAACGATCATCCCAAAAGCAGCTGCAACTGAGATCGTAATACTGATCCGCAACATAACTTTGGAGATTCGGCGAAATTCCGCCATCTTTTTATTTTTCAAAGCATGACTCAAAGTCGGTAATAATGTCGATGAAAACCCGACCGCTAAAACCATTCCTAATTGAAGCAATGGCTGACCACGATCATAGATCCCTTTTAAATTTTTAGCCGCTTCTGGTAAATAGCCGTTGTGTAATAAGCCCCGCACAACAGTAAACGAGTCGATCAATTGCAACAAGACCATCGTTGAGGCAAATAAGCAGATGATCACACCTTCCGTGAAAATTTTTTCTGTTAATTGTAAATAACTAAACCTAGGGACAGTTGTTTTCACGCGAAAATCGCGGCTAAAAAAGCGGACAAAACTAAAACAGGCCACGATCGCACCCGCACTTGAAGCAAACATCGCTAACGAGCCCATCTTGTAATAATCCCAGTTAAAGTGGGCAAACATAACGGCCGCTACAATGATCACAAAGACACGCATAAACTGCTCAGTCACTTGTGAGATCGCCGTTGGGACCATGTTAAAAGTTCCTTGATAATATCCACGTCCAACTGCCAAAAATGGCATGAATAGTAACATCCAAGAAACGCTGCGGATCAATGAGATCAGTGCCATATCCCCCATCGCACGCGCTAACAATGGCGCAAATAAACGAAGACCAAAAAATGATCCTAAGGAAAAAACACATAAGATCACAAAGATTTGTTGTGATAATTTGATTTTAGTGGCCTCATCATGTTGTTCTGCGATCAATTTAGAAATATAAACTGGAAAACCAGTCAACGCAAATGTCATGCAGATCCCATAGATCGGATAAACTTGTTGATAAACATAAAAACCAGTATTACCCACAATGTTTTCAAAGGGAATCCGATAAACGGCACTTAAGATCTTAGCGATCAAAGAAGCGATCGATAAGATCAAGGCCCCTTTCATGGTCTTTTTTACTTGTTCATTTTTCATTTGACTGTTTCCTCAACTCTAGGCGAATTATCGATCGCAACCATCAAATTAAACATCAATTGTTGTAATTGTGGCAATAAAATATCTTTTTGCCGTGGTTGGAACGTTACATTGATCAACGTCTTTTTATCTTTATTACTAAAGCTTGTTCCAACTTCGAGATCATCACAAGCCGTCACTAGTTTCGCTGCATCATATTTATCTTGACTACTTGACGCTAATTCTACTTGAACTTTATTGGCACCAACTTGTGTAATGCTTTCAACTAAAGCATGATCAGCATAGAGTTTTAAAAGCCCGATCTCAAGCAAAGTTGCGACTTCTGTTGGATATTCACCAAAACGATCAAGCAGATCTTCTTTGATCTCTTCATACTGCTCTTTACTGTTCATTTGATGGATCCGTTTATAGATCTCGATCTTTTGGCGGGCATCTTCAAGATAGGATTCTGGTAGGTAAGCTTCTAAATCAAGGTCGATCTGACAATCGGTCTTAGCTTGCGGTTTGACCCCACGTTTTTTAGCGACTGCTTCATTTAGCATTTGGGTGTAAAGTTCATAACCGACCGAATCAATAAAGCCGTGTTGTTGTTTACCTAAAAGATTACCTGCCCCACGGATCGACAAATCACGCATTGCGATCTTAAAGCCTGAGCCTAGTTCCGTAAAATCCTTAATGGCTTCTAATCTTTTTTCACTCACTTCGGTCAAAACTTTATCAGGCTGGTACATAAAGTAAGCATAAGCCACCCGGTTAGAGCGCCCGACACGACCGCGCAGTTGGTAAAGTTGTGCTAAGCCCATCTTATCAGCATTTTCAACAAATAAAGTATTAGCATTTGGAATATCAACACCGGTCTCAATGATCGTTGTGGTCACTAAAACGTCATATTGTCCGGCAATAAAATCCATCAAGATCCCTTCGAGTTGATTTTCTGTCATTTGACCGTGAATGTAGGCGATCTTAGCTTCTGGCACGAGCGCTTGTAACTCTTCGACCTTTTTTTCAATATCGTCAACGCGATTATGCAAATAAAAGACCTGACCACCACGTGCCATTTCACGGCGGATCCCGTCAACGATCACCCCATAGTTTTGTTCCATCACGTAAGTTTGAATCGGGTAACGGTTCATCGGTGCCGTTTCGATCACTGACAAATCTCTGACCCCTAACATCGACATGTTTAACGTCCGGGGAATCGGCGTAGCAGTCAAGGTCAAAACGTCGACTGAAGATTTTAACTTCTTCAAACGTTCCTTATGCTTGACCCCAAAGCGTTGTTCTTCATCAATGATCAACAAACCTAAGTCTGCAAATTTCACATCTTGTGATAATAAACGGTGCGTACCGACAACGGCATCACATTCACCTGTTTTTAGTGCCTTTAATGTTTCTTCGATTTGTTTTTTCGTACTAAAACGCGACAAGATCCCCACATTAACGGGAAAACCTTCAAAGCGTGACACCATTGTTTCATAGTGTTGCTGTGCTAAAACCGTCGTTGGCGCTAAAAAGGCGACTTGTTTACCATCCTCGATCGCTTTAAAGGCAGCTCTTAAAGCAACTTCTGTCTTGCCATAACCTACATCACCGATCAACAAACGGTCCATCGGGCGTTCTTTTTGCATATCAGCTTTGATCTCTTTGACACTGCGCAATTGATCAGGTGTTTCTGAAAACGGAAAAGCTGCTTCAAATTCATGTTGATAGCTATCATCCGGGGGGAAAGCGTGGCCCTTATTTGCTTCACGTTTAGCATACAGTTCCACTAGTTCATCGGCGATATCCTCAATCTTAGCGGCGACTTTACTCTTGGTCTTAGCCCACTTATTGCCCCCTAATTTATTGATTCGTGGGGCTTTGCCTTCAGCGGAAACATATTTTTGGATCCGATCAAGTTGAGAGACCGGGATAAAAAGTTGCGCATCATCTTGATAAACGATCGTCATATAATCTTGATGTTTGCCCCCAACTTCAAGGGTCTGCATCCCCATAAAGCGCCCGATCCCGTGATTGACATGCACGATGTAATCACCTTTTTTGAGATCGGTATAACTTTTTAGCCGTTCAGCATTGCTCATCGTTTGTCGTTTTGGCTGTTTGCGCGTCTTTTGTGCAAACAACTCATTTTCACTTAAAACGATCAGCTTTATTTGCGGTAATTCAAAGCCAGAATTTAACGTACCTAAAGCGATCTGGACCTTACCTGGTTGTAAGTCATCTGTCGTGCTCAAGAGTGCTTCGATCCCAAAGTCAGCTAAGGTTTGTAAAGTCTTTGCTTGACGTTCTTTTGTTCCAACTAACAACACTACTGTCTCTTGGCTTTCTTGCCAACGCGTTGCTTCTGCTTTTAATAATGGCATTTGCCCAAAGAATTGTTGGACCATTCGGGCTTTAACATCAACTTGTTGGACAAAACGCAAGCGTCCCATGCCCTTTTGAAATAACGCTAAAAAGATCTCAGGACATTTTAGTTTTTTCTCTAAGTCGCTCAAATTATTTGCCAACACCGCCTTAGGCAAAAGGCGTTTTTTAGCCAATTGATCGACTTGCCACTGTTGTTCTTCTTGGCATAACTGCTTTTCTTTTTCACGTAAACGCGGATAGTCATCAAAAACAACTAGTCCGTCTGTTGCCAAATAATCAAACAAACTTGTTTTTTGCGGGTAAATGTACTCTGCAAGCGCTAGATCACTAGCCGCTAAATCTCCTTTATTAAAGCGTGCGACATGTTCGCCCAAAACTTCCATAAATTCAGTAGCATCTTTTTGTTTAGCACTTGCCTTTTCTAATGCTTGTGCGGCTTGTTGCAAATCTTCTTTAGTGGCAATAAAATCTGTTGCTGGTAATACTTCAATTTCTGTGATATTAGCTAAACTTCGCTGATCAGCTACCGAAAAAGTTCGTAAGGAATCTAATTCAGTATCAAAAAAATCAGCTCGAACCGGAACATCTTGCCCAAGGAAGAAAATATCCAAGATCGAACCTCTCAAGGCAAAATCTCCGGGGCGCTCAACTTGTTTTTGACGCATATAGCCCATTTGATGTAACTTTTCCACCAATTGAGTCAAATCATATTCTTGCCCCAACTTCAATTCAAATTTGCTTTGTTGCCATAATTCTTTTTGGGGCAAAAAGCGTCTGATCCCCGAAAGTGAAGTCACGACTATTTGCGGTTCTTCACTTGTAAGCGCGTCTAGTGCTAAGACTCGTTGTGCTTTAAATTCCGGTGAACTGGTCGCCATTTCTGAAGCCATCATTTCTTCGACAGGAAAAAGATGAACTTTAGCTGGCGGCAATACATTTTCTAAGTCATCAACTAATTGTTGGGCATGATAAAGATCATCACAGACCACGATCTGCGAAACTTTTTTGGCGGTGAAATTTTCCGCTAAAAAAAGCGTCTTTGCTGAACCTGAAAGTCCAGTTAGTAAATGCCTTCCTGGTTGCTTCAAATTTTCACTCCACGCTTTGACTTCTGGAATCCCAAAAAAGGCTTCCTTAAGTTTCATCATGAATTACAATTCCTTTCCTATTTATTACGATTGAATTTATTCATCACTTGGGCAAAATCATCCGTACCCAGCCATTCATCTAATGCAGCCACTGCATCTGCTTTTCCTAATTCAAAGTTTTCACTTTGTTCAGGAGTAAAACGCCCTAAGACCCAATCAACCACTTTAGTTTGTTTTGGATGATCGATCCCGACCCGTAAGCGCCCAAAGTTTTGCGTTCCTAAATGAGCAATCAAACTCTTGATGCCATTGTGCCCACCGGCTGAACCTTTTTGCCGCAAACGTAACCGTCCACAATCAAGATCCATATCATCGTAAACAACAATAATGTCATCTAGATCCAAATCATAAAAATCGACGATCTGACGCACTGCACGCCCTGACTCATTCATATAAGTTGTGGGCTTGGCCACTAAAACTTTTTCGCCAGCGACCATTCCATCAGCTAGTTGGGCATCAAACTTTTCCTTATTAAAGGAAAGTCCATGTTCAGCTGCAAACTGATCTACCACCATAAAGCCCGTATTATGACGTGTTTTGTCATAGCGACTACCAATATTACCTAAACCTACGATCAATTTCATATTTTCACTCAAAACCTTTCAACTTGAAAACGCTTTTCAAAATAAAATGCACCTACAGAAAAAAATGCACACTAAGTCATTTCACCTGAAACGTGGCAAAAAAGCGTACATTGGCTACTAAGATTTAATCGTCCTAGTAGAAACTATTTAATTTCCCTAAGTATAACATATTTTGTGAATCTCTTTGAAAAAATCTCACAAAGTCTTGAAATCTTTACACCATTTCTAAAAAAACATGTTATACTTAGGGAGTATCAATTAAGTTACTTAAGAAAGGATGAATTACTGTGTCAAAAACACAAAATCATCAAAAAGTTATTTTAGTCGGTGACGGCGCTGTTGGTTCTAGCTATGCTTATGCTATGGCTTTACAAGGAATTGCTGAAGAATTCGGTATCGTTGACGTTGTTAAAGAACGCACTGAAGGTGACGCATTAGACTTGATCGATGCTACAGGTTACACATATCCTAAGAAGATCTACTCTGCAGAATACTCTGACTGCAAAGATGCAGACTTAGTTGTTATCACTGCAGGTGCTCCTCAAAAGCCTGGTGAAACTCGTCTTGACCTTGTAAACAAGAACTTACGCATCTTGTCTTCGATCGTTAAACCAATCGTTGATTCTGGTTTTAACGGTATTTTCTTGGTTGCTGCTAACCCAGTTGATATCTTGACATATGCTACATGGAAGTTCTCTGGCTTCCCAACAGAACGCGTTTTAGGTTCTGGTACATCTTTGGATACAGCTCGTCTTCGTGTAGCAATGGCTGACCTTACAGGTATCAAAGATCCTCGTTCTATGCACGCATACATCATGGGTGAACACGGTGACTCTGAATTCGCTGCATACTCTTCTGCAACGATCGGTGGTGTGCCATTCTTAGATTGGGTAGAAGCAAACAACATCTCCCAAGAAACACTTGATAAGATGGAAGATGACGTCCGCAACAAAGCTTACGAGATCATCAACCGCAAGGGTGCTACATTCTACGGTGTTGCAGCCGCTCTTGCTCGTATTTCTAAAGCTATCTTACGTGACGAAGATACAGTATTGCCAGTTTCTGCATATATGGACGGTCAATATGGTTTACATGATATCTACATTGGTACACCAGCTGTAGTTAATGCTGACGGTATCAAGCAAGTTATCGAAGTTCCTTTGAACGAAAAAGAATTGAAACAAATGCAAGACTCTGCTAAGACTTTGAAAGAAGTTCTTACAGACGGTTTGAAGAGCTTAGAAGACTAAGCTTACTAGCATTTTTAGCTTTAACAGCCAGGCCTGAGCTTGGCTGTTTTTTTATTTTCTGGTATTTTTTGAAAAAATTTGTACAATTCTACCTTTTTATGTGACTTTTATGGTATTATAGATGCTATATTAAGATACTATGAAAATGAAATGAAAGTTGAGGAGAGATTTATGTTACTGAAAACTTTGATCAAACCCAAGAAAGATCTTGTAACAGTCAAAGAAGATATCACTTTAGAAGAAGCCTTGACAGTTTTAGAAGATTCAGGCTATCGTTGCGTTCCGATCCTTGATGAGACTGGCAAGATTTTCCGGGGAAATATTTATAAGATGCACATCTATCGCCACAAATCCCGCGGGGGCGATATGAGTTTACCCGTAACACAACTATTAAAAAATGCTAACAAATTCATCTCTATCAACTCGGACTTTTTTAATGTCTTTTTCTCGATCAAAGACTTACCTTACATTACCGTTTTAGATGAAAATAATTTCTTCTACGGCATTTTGACCCATACCCGCTTGCTTGATATGTTGACCCAATCTTGGAACTTTAACGTTGGCAGTTATGTTTTAACGGTCGTTTCTTCGGGTGAACGGGGTGATCTAGTTGATATGGCTAAGATCATTACCAAATATACTTCGATCGCAAGTTGTATCACTTTAGATGTGCAACAAGGTGAATTAGTACGCCGGACCCTCTTTACTTTGCCGGCAAATGTTTCACATGAAAAATTAGAACGAATCGTCGCGAACTTAGAGCGAAAGAATTTCAAAGTCCCTGAGATCGAAGATTTACAAGCTTATTAAAAAACAAAACGTCGTCGAATAATTTTTTCGACGACGTTTTGTTTTAGACTTGTTTAACTTTGACCACGAGATCAACAAACTCTTTTTTAGGATGAAATTCATCATGTACGATAAACGTACTGCTAACAACTTCCCATTTTGTTTCTTCATTACCGACCATGATAAAGTCCCCTTTATGAGGTACAAAAGGTAATTCGGTCACGATTTGGCCCGAACCATTATTGATCGGCACATCAGCATTAACTTGTGTCTTAAACATTAACTAACACCTCACCTTTGCTTTTAGTTTAGCACTGAGCTCTTTACTATTTCAAATGTTTCCCGGAAAATACCAACTTTTTTGCGCTAATATGGTAAAATTATTAAAAATACTCCATTAGACGAAAGGAATTGAAAAATATTGGCTGAAAAGTTATACACAAGCCAAGAATTGGCTGATAATGTCGGTGTTAGTCGCTCTACGATCTATCGCTTTTTAAAAGTCAATCAGATCAAACCAGTTAAAATTGAAGGTCGCGCTAAACTTTACGCTAAAGATACCTTAAAAAAAGCGCAACAAGAATTGCTCTTGCCAAGTGCAACTGCTAAAAAAGCCTTAGCTCACGATACTAAACAACTCGATAAACTCCAAGAACAACTTGAATTGATCAATGAACAACTTCAAGAAAAGGATCGCCAAATCGCTGAATTACATCAATTGATCGATCACCAACAAAAACTCACTTTAGCTGCAACTAAGCAAATAAATGATCTCTTAGCTTTACAAGAAACAGACCCTGAAGCGATCAAAGTTGCTGCCGAAGAACTCAAGCGGTTGCCCGAAAATAGTGCAGCGCAACATATCCTTTACCCGACTCAAGGGGTCAGCTATAAAACGACCAATGCGATTAGTGCAGCGGAAGAAAAGAAACGTCCCAAGCGTCGCCGTGGCCTTTTCAGCTGGTTTAGACGTAAGAAAAACAACGACTGATCGATGAAAAAGAAATTTACCTTTTTAGCGTTGATCGCTTCTTTTAATCTAGCGGCTAACTATGCTCACCCGATCACGCCTGCTTACTTTAAGCTTTGGCA
The DNA here is from genome assembly GCF_001434405.1 of Ligilactobacillus apodemi DSM 16634 = JCM 16172. Lineage (GTDB taxonomy): Bacteria > Bacillota > Bacilli > Lactobacillales > Lactobacillaceae > Ligilactobacillus > Ligilactobacillus apodemi. The sequence continues at coordinate 18,990 of NZ_AZFT01000009.1, forward strand.
TTTAGACAGTGCAATGTTTGGGTATGCGTTTGCCGTGATGTCTTTAGGGATGTTTTTAGGTTCGCCCTTTTTCGGAGAATTAGCCAAAAGCATCAATGCCCGTATTTTAATGGCAGGTGGAAGTATCGGCTATTCTTTAGCCCAAGTACTCTTTGCGCTCGGACATACGCCAGGAATTATCTTATGGGGGCGTTTATTAGCGGGAATCGCCTGTGGTGCCTTTTTTGTCGGGGCTTTGACCTATATCGCTAACACTTCATTGGCTGATGAACGTGGGGCTAATTTGACCTTAAATGCTACGGTCCAGACCGTTTTTGGTGCATTGGGTTATTTTATTGGTGGCATCATTGGTAGTTTTGATTTGATGTGGACCTTTAGTTTACAGATCGTGCAATTATTTGTTACGGGGATCTTATTTTATTTTCTCTTGGTCGATGACCTTGCTAATCCGGAAAAATTAAACCTAAAAAAAGCTTGCCAAAGTCTAACGTTTATCCCCCGTCTCGCGCCTAAAGATGCCCCACTTTCTCGTTTATTGTGGGGATTACTTGGTGTCTCGGTTTTGACATTTTTAGGTTACACCGCATTTGACCAAAGCTTTAACTACTATTTAAAAGACGTCTTTGATCTTTCCAGCAGTTATAACGGAACTTTCAAAGGCGCTGTAGGCTTGATCTCACTTGTAGCTAATATGACATTTGGGATGTTTTTAGTTAAAAAGACAGATCTTAAAAGAAGTACGCCGGTGATCTTAGGTGCCTGTGCCCTTTTTATGGGTGCAGTCCTTTTTTCACCTAACTTGCTCATCTTTTTTAGCTTGAATTTAGTTTTTTATGCTTTTTATGCGGTCAGCGTTCCGATGGTGCAAGATTTGATCACTAACCAAGCTACGCCTAAAACTCAAAGTACTGTCCTTGGTTTTTACCAGGCTTCCCAATCATTTGGGCGGATCATCGGGGCTTTTATCGCCGGGATCTTGTATGATCTTAACAACTTGATTCCCTTTAGTCTGGGTGCAGTCTCTTTTTTGATCGCTGCTCTAGTCATTCAATTTCTTAAAAAATCGTAAAAAAAGAGTGGTGTCAAATGCACCACTCTTATTATTAACTAAAAATGAGGTATACTTATGATCAAAAATATCAATCATGACCAAAAAACTTTAAGTCAAAAGGCTACTCCTGCCACTAAGGCTGACGCCCAGATCGTTATTGACTTACTCGATACGCTTAAAGCTAACCAAGAACGCTGTGTTGGCATGGCAGCTAATATGATCGGAGAAAATAAGCAGATCATTGCCTGCCAAGTAGGTCCACTCTTTTTTGCCATGCTAAATCCTAAGATCGTTGCTAAAGCTAAACCCTATCAAACAAAAGAAGGTTGCTTGTCATTACCAACGATCACTCAAACGACGCGCTATGACAAAATCACCGTGACCTATCAAGATGAAAACTTTAAACCTCAAAAACAAGAATTCACAGGTTTTACTGCCCAAATTATCCAACACGAAGTCGACCACTTACAGGGAATTTTGATTTAGTCTTGAGCTTTATTTTTATCACTAAATACTGGAAAGACGCTTGAATCCCCATAATCAAGACCTTTAAGCGCCTTTAACGTTGCCATATCTTCAGCGCTGATCTCAAAATCAAGCTTGGCGTTATCCGCCATATGGGTCGGGTTAGCTGTCTTTGGCAAAGGAACCGTCCCTAATTGCAAATCATAGCGGATGCAAAGTTGGGGAATGCTGACATTATATTTAGCAGCCATTTCTTTTAAGGTCGGATTTTCAAAGGCCTCACCATGAGCAATTGGCGAATATGCTTCGACTAAAATATCGTTTGCTTGGCAATATTGTAATAAGCTAATTGGTGTATTGCCTGCATGAACTAACAACTGGTTGACCATTGGCATGATCTCAGCATTTTCTAGCAAATTAGCCAAATCTTTTTCTAAGAAATTAGAGACCCCGATCGCCCGGATCTTACCATCCCGATAAGCATCTTCTAAAGCGCTCCACGCAGCTAAATTGCCTTCGTCGTAGTTTTCGGCCCGAAAATCAGCCCATGGTTCTGGACTGTGGATCAACATTAGATCTAAATAGTCTAAGCCCATCTTTGTTAATGTTTCATCGATCGCTTGGGCAGCGTCACCATAATCTTTGATCTCAGCAGCTAATTTGGAAGTCACAAAGAGATCTTCACGCGCTACCCCACTATTTAAGATCCCTTCGCCCACACCACGTTCATTACCATAAGCTTGAGCAGTATCAAAATGACGGTAACCTATATTTACCGCATCATAAACGGCTTGCGCAACATCTTCGTCGGGGATAAACCATGTGCCTAAGCCTAACTTGGGGATCTTTACACCGTTATTTAAGGTATATGTTTCAGTAAAAATCATCTTACATTCCTCCATTATTTTATCTATCTCTAGTGTAGTTTTTTGTTCTTAACTTGTAAAATACTTAGTTCAATTAGTTTTTGATACATTTTACGCATGATAACTTAGAAAGGATGCTTGAGTTATGATCACACTTGGCGCTACGACTTGGAGCGAACACCAAGCTTTACTGCCAGATATTTCTCGTCCGTTAACGTTAGCTGAATACGCAGCTTTTTTCCCTGTAGTTGAGATCGATACCTTTTTTTATGCGATTCCGGCACAAAAAACTGTCCGTAACTGGCAAAAACAAGTTCCCAAAGAATTTAAATTTGTGGTTAAAGCCCACCGCTCAATGACTGGTCACGTCAAAGAAAAAGTGGAGCTAGCTACGTTAAAACAAACCTTTCGCGCTTTCAAAGAAGCTTTGGTCCCGCTAAGAGAAACTAACCAATTAACCGCCGTTTTATTTCAGTTTCCCCCTTTCTTTACGCCTACCAAAAAAAGTATTAATTATTTGCGCCAACTCAGAACTTGGCTCCCAGAAATTGCGATTTGTGTTGAATTTCGGGCACAAAGTTGGTATCGCCCCGAAACTTTGCCCTCACTAGTTGAATTTTGCCAAACGCAACATCTGACTTTAACAGCTGCCGATGAACCCAGCCAAACTGAAGCCTCGGTTCCTTTCAAGCCGATCGTGACAACTCCTGAACTTTTTTTCATGCGACTCCACGGACGTAATCAGCATGGTTGGAGCAAAAAAGGCCCGAATTGGCGTAAAGAACGGACCTTATATCGTTACAGTGAGACCGAATTGACCGAATTTAAAGACATCATTAATGGGCTTCAAGGTCAAGTCAATGAAATTTGTGTGATCTTTAACAACAATTCAGGTGGCGATGCAGCTCCAAACGCACTAACGCTCAAAGAAATGCTCGGCATTGATTTTGATGGCTTAGCGCCTAAACCACCAACTCAACTAAAATTGATCTAATAAAAGCCGGATTCTAACAAGTAGTATCCGGCTTTGTTTAGCGTTTTTCGTATTTTAATTCAACGATTCCATTATAAGTTGTCGTTTGTGACAAATTTAAGTTAGTTGGTAACCCACTATCACTAAAGAGCCTGATCCCTTTACCTAAAATCACCGGGATCACTGTTAAATAATATTCATCGATCAGATCTGCCTTTTGTAAGGCTTGCGCAATGCTTGCACCCCCACAGATCCAAATCTTACCTGTTTGAGTTTCTTTAAGTTCTTTAACTAACTCAGCGGGCGAGCGCGCACTAAAAGTTATCTCGGAAAGATTCTGTTTAGCTTTATGCGTTAAGACATAAGTTTTATAACCAGTATAGGGCCAATTATCCGGTGACAAAGTTGTGGTGACTTGCTGATACGTTTTATTGCCCATAATAATCGTAGAAACATCTGCCATATAGTCTTGATACGTGTCAGGTATCTCTTGGTCTTTTCTTTGGCCACTGATCCAAGTTACTTGACCTGCCTCATCAGCAATAAACCCATCCACACTGACCGCAATAAACAAACTGACTTTTCCCATTTTTCTAAATTTCCTCTAAATAAATCGCTTGTAACTGCTTAACTTGAGTCGGGGTCACTTGTAATTCATGGCGTAAATAATCACCTAAACTTCCGTATTCGCGTTGCATGATATCTAACGCCGTCTGCAAATAAAGCGGGTCAACCGAGCCTAGCGCTCTCATATTGTCTAAAAAGATCTGCGTTGTTTCGCCAGCAAGTTGATGCTTTTTTAATTGTTCTTTGTGCCAAGGCGCTAAAAAGTGATTTGACGCTAAGTAATCATTTAAAATCAGTTCATCACTCATCCCTAGCAGACTTAACAAATAGACAGCACCCATACCGGTACGATCTTTTCCCGCCGAACAGTGAAATAACACTGACTGTCCTTCTTTTTCGTTAGCTAACAACACATCAAAGAACTGGCGGTAAGCTTTTTTAGCACTATCCGCTAAAACAATGTGTTGATAGGCTTGTACCATATTATCAAAGCCCGCTTGTGGATCGGTGAAAAAAGCTTCTTTTTGCCGATCTTTTTGGGAACTTTTTGTTTCATCTTCTGGAAATACTGGCGCAAAAAAGTATTTTGTCTCATCAGGCAAACGATCAGGCGCCGCTTTAGTTTCTTCTGCGGAACGAAAATCAATATCGTAACGTAAGCCATAGTCTTCCAAAAATTCTAAGTCTTTTGTCGATAAATTACCCAATGAGGCTGAACGAATGACCTTATTTGTTTTTAACCGGCGACCATCTTTAGTTACATAGCCACCTAGATCTCTAAAATTTACACCTTTTTCCAAAGGCAACGCACGTGGTTGCATCGATCCACCTTCTTTCTTTTACTGTTATCATACTTAAGATAGCGCTTAATTTCAATTCCCTTTGTTTTTCTGAGCCCGTTCTTTGCGTAAAACTTCTAAGACCCAACGCATTGAATAACCATATTCTCTCGCTAATTCACTGGCGTTTTTGCCGTTATATCGCGTCACGATCTTGGCCGCAACTTTTTTAGGATCGTATAACCGCATCGGAAAAGTATAGGATAAGCCACGATACGTTTCATAGATCTTATAGGCATTTTCAAAGCCGATCAACTCGGCCAATTCTGCATAAAATTCATTTAATAGTTCAACTTCGATTTTTTCTTCCATCACTAAGACCTCACTTTATTTTCTGTGCAATTTACAGTCCTTATTTCATTTGACATCTTCTATTATCTAAGGTTAGATAGACATATATTGTCATTAAATGAAAAGAGGTAAATAAGATGTCATCAAGTGCTTTGCGCCTGCTTGATCTTTACCAAACCTTGCTTGCAGGCGCCACCGTTTCCAAAGCCACTTTTGCCCAAAAATACGAAGTCAATTTGCGGACGATCCAACGTGACTTAGCCGATATTCGTGACTTTATCACGACTAATCAACTCGATTTGGTACTAAAATACCAAGCTGACACTAAAGAATATCACTTTGAAGGCAGTAACATGTCGTTTGGAAAAGCCGATATTTTGGCGTTGATCAAGATCTTACTGGCAAGTCGCGCCTTTAACAGCACCGAAACTACCAAAATGTGTCGGCTGTTATTAGCGCTTTTGCCCACTGATGAAGAAAAAAATGAATTGACACGAATCATCAAAAATGAGCTTAGTAATTATGTCCCACTACAACATAAAAAAGCGCTCTTGAGTCCATTGTGGGATTTTTCGCGCTACATTGAACGCAAACAAACGCTAGATATTTTATATACTAATCAACAAGGTGAACAATTCGACCGGACGATCATTCCACAAGCGATCATCTTTTCTGATTATTACTTCTATATTGTTTCTTATGATGTCAAAAAAGAACAAGCGCGCTTTTATCGTCTTGACCGGATCTTAAGTTGGGAACCAGCTACAACTAAAATTTCATTGACCCATAAAGATCGCTTTGAAGATGGACTCTTAAGAAAACACATCCAATATATGACTCCCGGTAACCTGATCAAGATCAAGTTTGAATTTACCGGGATCTTAGAAGCTGCATTGGACCGTTTTCCTAACTCAAAAGTGCTCACACAAAAAGAAAACTTTGCTGTCTTGGAAGTCGAAACAATGGATAACGGTGCAATGATGTGGCTTTTGAGTCAAGGCGCACGCGTCAAAGTCCTTGCACCACAAGCATTCAAAGCTAAAATGCACCAAGAGATCGCAAAAATGCTCGCTAACTATCAATAAACTAAAAAATAGCTTGTCTCACTTTAAGACAAGCTATTTTTTAGTTGAATTGGCTAATTTAAAATACATTTGTGCCCCTAATTCGGCCAAAAAGAAGCCCATTGAGATGGCACCGGCGATCATCCCGGCTTCAACTAAGTAACGTAACGCTAAATTATCATTTTTAAAGGCAAAATAATAAATCGCACGATACGCCTGACCACCAGGAACTAGCGGAACTAAACTAGGAACATTAAATAAGATCATGGGCTTTTTCTTGAGCCGCGCAGCGATCACCGAACTAAGCCCGATCACTAACGCCGCCACCAGATTAGCCAAAACGATCCCCGTATGTACTAAATAAAGCGACTTATAAACTAACCACCCTAAAGCACCGATCAAGCCACACAAGTTTAGTGCCGAACGAGGGATATTTAATGTTACCGCAAAGCTGACTGTTGCTAGATAACTAAATATCAGCTGAAAAATAATCATCTTTAGATCCATCAAAAATCCCCCCTACTTAAAAGAAGCGCAAGACAAATGCAATGCCCATCCCGATCGCGACCGCCGATAACAAACCTTCTGTGGCACGAGCGAGCCCACTTAAAATATGTCCGGCTAACAAATCGCGCACCGCATTGGTCAACGGCACCCCAGGAACTAACGGCATCACACTGCCAATAATGATCATCCCATAACTCTTAGCGATCCCACTACGCACACAAAAAATCGCCAAAAAACCGATCACTAATGCCGCAATAAATTCGCTGGCAAATTTGACCCGAAAACGAGTATTGATCAAATAAAATATATAGTAGCCTAAAGCACTCAAACAAAAAGTCGGCAAAAAGTCACGCCACGAGCCACCATACATGATCTCTAACGTACAACCAACGATCCCAGCCGCTAAAACGAGCCAGTAGACCTTAAAATCGGGGGCAGTTTGCTCTAAGTTTTTTAAATATTGATTGACTTCAAGCAAAGTTTTTTTCTTTTCTTGATATGCCCGCGAAATATCATTGACTCGCGCGATCCGCTCCAAATCGATCCGCCGTCTTTGGATCGAAACTACTTGCGCGTGCGCACCTTTGACAGACATCATGATCCCGGTAGTTGTTTCAAAAATTGCCGGATCAGTGATTCCAGAATTACGGGCGATCCGCTTTAAAGTGTCGTCAACCCGCGCCATATCAGCACCATTTTCGATCATGATCTTGCCCGCTAAAAGCGTAGTTTCAATGATCAAGTCTGCATCTTTCATTTCTTTGCCCCCTATCCTTACTTGCTATTATCGCACATGACAAAAAGTTTATCCCAACTATAACACATCTTAAGCGCACTCAGTTATTTTTTAAGTGAAACAAACCTTAAAAAATTAAGTTTTAATTACATTTTTATATCTTTTTATTAAAAATAGCTATATTTAATTTACAAAACATGCTATATTTAGCTTAATTCAAAAAAAAGGAAGTGACCTGGTATGGGGAAATATTACACTAAAAAACGTCGTTACAAATTATATAAAGCCAAAAAAAGATGGGTCAGTGCTGCGATTATCACTGCCTCGGGGACAGTTTTATTCTTAAGTCAACCACAGGCACAAGCTGCCGAAACATCTAGTGATACTGGAACTGAAACACTTGTCACTCAAAATGAGAACTCTTCTAATCAAGAAACACAAAGCGATACTTCAGCTCTAACAAATTCAGCAACTACGACTGTCACAAATACTACAAGTACTACAAACACAGAAGTTGCTACAACTACCACAACAGCTGAAGAAACTACGCCGACAACGTCAACTACACCAGTAACACAAACTACTTCGACCCAAACTACTTCGTCAGAAACACAAACGAGTACGACTCAAACTGCTACTACCACTCAGGTCACAACGCAAACTGATACTTCAGCAACTACTACTACCCCACCAACGACTCAAAAAGATCACGTTAAGGGTAACGTAGAAGCTGCTTGGCAACAAGGCTACCAAGGCCAAGGAATGGTCGTAGCCGTGATCGACTCGGGGGCAGATACGGCGCACAAAGATTTCCAACAAGTGCCACAAACACCTGCGATCTCAAGTGAAGCTGCGCAAGAAAAAATCAACGAATTGGGCTATGGTAGCTATGCTTCAGAAAAGTTTCCTTTCGTCTATAACTATGCTTCTAAGAGCAATACTTGGGTCAAAGACGACGGCCCTGATGCTTCCCAACACGGGCAGCACGTAGCGGGGATCATTGGCGCCAATGGTCAACCAAATGGTGATAGCCAATATGCAGTCGGCGTAGCGCCCGAAAGTCAGCTTCTCGCCTTGCGGGTCTTTAACGATCAATTTGCCGATGAAAATACCGATGATATTGCCCAAGCGATCTATGATGCGGTCAAATTAGGCGCTAATGTCATCCAAATGTCACTTGGACAAGGGGTCGCTAACGCTGATTTTAATGATGCGGAACAAAAAGCCGTGCAATATGCGATCGATCATGGGGTCTTTGTTTCGATCTCCGCTTCAAATAGTGGTCATGCCGGGAGTGTCAAAAAAGAAGATGCCCTTTATTCTCCAGGTGGTGCTAACGGCTCATTAGAATTGATCTCAAGTAGTACGATCGCTAATCCTGCTGCTTCTAGAAATGCTTTGACCGTTGCCGCCGAAAACTCTGAAACTGGTGCTAAAAATAGCATGGCGAGTTTTTCTTCTTGGGGGCCTTTGCCTGACTTTACTTTAAAACCAGACTTAGCCGCACCAGGATATCAAATCGTTTCAACTGGTAATGATAACAAATACTTAACCATGAGCGGAACATCCATGGCGGGTCCATTTGCTGCCGGGGCTGCTACCTTGGTAATGCAACGCTTAAAACAAGAGACCGATCTCACAAATGCGGATCTCGTGCAAGCAACTAAAGCACTCTTGATGAACACCGCTAAACCAATGCCAGATTTGGCTTCGGGCACATATATCTCCCCAAGACGCCAAGGTGCGGGGCAAATCGATGTGGGAGCGGCAGTAGCTTCGCCAGTCTATATCACTGCTAGCGACAACACAAGTGCTGTTTCCTTACGCCAAGTAAGCGAAAGTACCACTTTTGAATTGACTTTTACCAACTTGAGTTCAACTGACCAAACTTATACCTTTGATGATTTTGGTGGAGGTTTTACCGAAGTCTTAGATGAACTTACTAGCTATTATTATGAAGAACAATTAGCCGGTGCTCGGATCACTGGTAGCGATAAGATCACCGTCAAAGCGGGACAAACCTTGACTGTCCCTTATACTTTGAACTTAACTGGCCTAAAGCAAAACCAGATCGTTGAAGGCTGGCTTAGATTTACCGGGGATAATGGTCAAGAAACCTTAGTCGTACCATTCTTGAGTTACTATGGTGATCTAACTAGTGAAGATGTGTTGGATAAACCAGCTAACGATGAAACAAATGCCTATGGCGGTAACTATTTTGTTAACGAAGCTAATTATCCACGTGGGATCGCCGATGAAGAATCGCTCAAAAAATTGGTCAACTTAGACGGTAATTATGATTGGCAACAAGTTGCTAAACTCTATCAAGACGGTAAAGTTGCCTTCTCACCTAATAATGATGGCAAGAGTGATCTCTTAAAACCACTTGCCTTTGTCAAACAAAATCTAAAAGACTTAAAGGTCATGGTGCTTGATCAAAACAGGCGAGTTGTGCGCGTGATCGCCGACGAACAAGGCTTGGACAAATCGATCTATAGCTCCGGTAGCAACCGTGACGTTTCGCTTTCAGTTTCAATGCGTAACGATCCTAACACACTTGATTGGGATGGTTTAGTCTACAATGACGCTACCGGTGAATTTGTCGCTGCGCCAGATGGTGAATATACTTACCGTTACGTGGCAACTCTTTATAATGAAGGGCCAAATCAAGTTCAAAGTGCAGATTATCCAGTAATCATCGATACGACTGCCCCAACGATCGAAAATGTTTCCTTGCAGATCTCAACTGAAACTGGCACAACTCCAAGTGGCACACTTTTCTTTGATTATCGTGACACCGGGGCTGGCTTTACCGATTATTCTTATGCGGTCATCACGATCAACGGCCAAATGTTTGGACATAAATTAAATGATGGTGCCGATTCTAACTTTAGTGATGACACCAAGATGGCAGGAACAGTTAAATTTGCCCTTAGCGCAGATGAACTCAACGCCTTTACCAACTCCTTAAATTCCGTCAATATCACCTTAAGTGACGTGGCTGACAATGTTCAAACATATGCTACGACCTTCAAACCAGTCCAAGTCAACGACAAAACGATCAATGTTTGGAACGCAACGGATGGTTTAGGATTTAACGAAAGTTCACCTAGTTATGATGCTACTACTAAGACTTATCAATTGACCGGTGGCGCTACGACTGACTTTTACTATAACGGTAGCTTGGTTCAAGTCATTGACTTTAACGCTGACTCTGGTTACGGCTATTACATCGTTCCAGTCGATGCAACTGCTGATAAGATCGTCTTTACCGCCGACAAAGAAGGCAAAGATGTTATCTTGACCCTAAATACTGCTACACCAAAAGCTCAATTTGCTTGGCAAAAGGCGCACACGATCGTCCAAGACTTTGGGATCGACCTTGATACCGTAACTGCTAACGATCCAAATAAAGTTACCGTTTATGCTGCCGTAACGCAAGGCGATAACGTTAAAGCTTACGCCAAAGATTACTTTACTGGTGCAATCTATGAAGGTGTCGTTAAAGATGGTTTAGCCACCTTTGAGATCAAAGTAACCAATGCTAGTCGTCGTACGGTCCTATTGGGCTGGACCGAGATTGCTGGTCCAACCTTTAATGTGGTCCAAAAAACTGATGCCAATGAAGCTTATCTAGGTGTTGATGCCCGCGCTACTAACCAAGCACAAGACTACAGCATTACTTCGGCAGCTGAATTAGGGGTTACTTTGACCAACGAAAATGCTGATCCTAAGACTTTAGGTGCCCCAGGTGCCTTACCAGGACATGCTTTAACTGACTTAACCACCCGTTCAGAACCTAATAGCGAGATCAGTTTTGACCAATTGGAAGATAACAACTATAACTGGCTCAACTTAGCCGACGTTTCAAACGGTCTCTATGATGTCAACACCAAGACCTTTACCGTGACTGGCAAAGTGAGCTCACAAGTCACTTCCTTAGTGATCCTCGGTCAAAGTAGTGATGAACAAGCACCACAAAATAAAGTTACGCTTAATAGCGATGGGACATTTAGTTACCAATTCCAAATGGAAAAAACACAATTACGCCCATTAGCTTATATCTACACCACTGCGGATGGTAGTACTACACGTGGCACGATCGAATTGATCTTAGACACAGAATTACCAACGTTATCGTTTGAATCATCGGCGTTCTCACAAACTCAAACCGGTGATACTTTTGAACTTTACACCAACCAACCGACATTGACACTTAGCGGTGTGGCGAATGACAACCTTGATGGCTATCGTTTCTTCTTAAATGGTGATAATCTTTACCGCGAGCTCCACAATTCAGGGGTAAATCAAGGTGGTAATCCATATGCACCATATACTTTTGCAACAGAGTTTGACCTAACTAAGGGTGGTGTTAGTCAAGAAAATGGGGCTACCTTCCACGTTTACACCCTTGAAGTCGTTGATGTTGTGGGAAATACTAAGAAGATCCAACTTAAGGTCTACTACCAACCACAAACAGCTACACCAAACAAAGTTGTTGTTGATCAACCAACAGCACAAGCGTTGATCAACCAATATCCAGCAGCAACCTTGGAAGTCCTAACCGCAGATAATTGGCACCAAGTTGAAGCAAACGCAACTAAAGCCGAGCAAACTTACCGCTTAGTCGACAAATACGGCAATGTTTTAAGTGTCTTCTTGATCAAAGAAGCTGCTACAGAACAACAGCCAGCTAAACCTGATACCGACCAAAACACTGGTACTGGTAAAGATAACCAAAATGGCTCAAATACAGGCGCAACAAATGATCAAGCAGGCCAAGACCAAACAGGTAGTGCAACTACTGGTCAAAATGGGGATGCTAAAAAAGAAAATACAGGTAATACAGGCGGTGCCGTTGCAACTGGCACTGACACAAATGTTCGTTTGCCACAGCATTCAGCCAAGACTACAACTGCCCCACTAAATGCTATTGCCGCTAATCAAGAAACAAGCACCACGATCAGAGGCCAAGTTTCGACTAATCAACAAGTTGAACAATTAGCCGCTAACGAATTACCCCAAACTGGCGAACAAAGCGTCAAGCCTTCACTTGTAGGCGTAATTCTCTTAGGATTAGCTGGATTCTTGAGTTTAATTGGACTCAAACCTAAAAAAGACTAGCTAAAAAAGAGTTGAAACACATACGTTTCAACTCTTTTTGTTTGCGCTAATTTTTAGCTAAATATGTCGTGAACAATTGGGGATATAATTCACAAAAAGTTAAGTACTGTGACTTATCCACATATTCGTTTGCTTGATGGACACTTTTATTGCCCGGTCCAAAAATGATCAACGGAAAATCAGTTGGTTTACCTTGCGTTAGATTTGAGGCATCGGTGACTGGAGCTAACCCGATCACTTTGATCTCTTGGTGGAAATACTGTTTGCCTAGGTCACAAGCTAACTTAAGCAAGGTTGAATCCGAGGCTAATTTTACTGGGTGTTGGTCAAGATAAATAGCTAAATCTAACTGGGCACCAGTATGATTTAACTTAGTTTTCCACAGGTGCAAAATTTCACGCACTTTTTGGTTATCCACAAGTGGAGTCGTGCGCACATTGATTTTTGCTTCCGCAAAGGCCGGTAAAGAATTGACTTGCTTGCCAGCTTTGATCACCGTGGCGTTAAATGAGGCTAGCCCCAACAGCTCATCTGCTTGATTTATTTTTTCAAAGGCTTGTTTAGTTTGGTACAAAAAATCGATCAGTGGTTCTAGTGCATTATAACCTTCTTCTGGCATCGAACTATGTGCACTTTTCCCACGTGAAGTGACTTTAATATCCATTGAGCCCTTATGTGCATAAGCCAATTCTAAATTAGTTGGCTCCGCGATCAATAACGCATCGACATCAGTTAGATAGCCTTGTTCTAATAACACCCGTGAACCTTCTTGACCAACTTCTTCTGCTACAGTTAGTAATAGTTTGAGACTACCATGTTTTGGTTCATTAGCTTGTTTTAATGCGATCAATGCACTGACTAAAGCTGCCACTCCGGCTTTCATGTCACTTGCACCTCGACCATACAAGCGGTCTTTTTTAGCCGTCAACGTAAATGGATCACTGTACCATTCGGCTGGCTCGGCTAACACGATATCTAAATGTCCTGAAACAGCTAAACATGGGTGGCCGTGTCCGATTTTTGCCACTAAACAGGAACGTCCCTTCGCAACTGGAACTAGTTGAGCTTTGATCCAATAGTCAGCCAAATATCGTTGTAAAAACTGCGCGACTTTTTCTTCGTCACCGTTTACTGATTTTATTGCGACTAACTGCGCTAAAAGTTCAATTTTTTGTGTCTCACTTAATGCCATTTATGTACCTTCTTTCCATGCAAAAAGACCGGTCAGCCCGATCTTTTTAGTTCTTATTTATAATTCTGGGAACCAGATCTCAATTTCACGATCTGCTTCACTTGGACTATCTGAAGTATGGATCACATTTCGTAAATTTCCATCGGGCCATTCACGGCCAAAGTCACCTCTGACCGTACCCCAATCAGCTTCACCAGGATTAGTTGCTCCCGCCATTTTGTGAATGATCGGAACTACGTTGGTGCCCGCAACAATGATCCCCGCAATTGGTCCTTCTTGCATATATGAAACTAATTCTGGAAAAAATGGTGCATTGACCTTATCTTGATAATGCTTGGCTAATTGTTCTTTAGTCGCATTGATCATCTTTAAAGCCTCGATCTTGTAACCTTTGTGTTCGATCCGTGCGATGATATCCCCAATATGTTGGGCCTTGACACCATCTGGTTTGACTAAAACTAATGTACGTTGTTCTGACATTTTATCTTCCCCCTGTCCACTGATAGAATACCACCATTTTTCGTGTAATAATACTTAAAAAACTCGCACTAAGTAAAATACCGCCCCACCCGACCAACGTACTGGCCGAGCAAGGCGGTAATTACTATTGTTGAATGATCTGAGTCGTTAAAATCGCTAATTGGTTTTGGGCAGCGTTTGTCCCAGCATTATCCTTTAAAAGTTCTGGTAAGATCAATTTTAAGAAATATTGCACACTTGCCATATCGTTGAAATCCATGATCGCTTCTAAGCTGGACCGATAAATGTCCATATAGACTGGTTCTGGATTTCCCTTTTGGATCTCACCAAATGATTCATACATCAAGTCGATCTTATCAGCCACTGACAAGATCTTGCCTTCTAGGGTTTCGTCTTTTCCTTCCGCAAACCGGCGTTCGTAAGCTTGCCGAAATTCGGCGGGGATCTCAGTTTGAATGAAATTTTCTGTTAATGATTCATCGACCTTGGCGAGCATCGTGCGGAGCTCTTTAGTCGCATATTTGACTGGAGTTTTGATATCCCCAATAAAACGCTCGGTATAGTCGTGATTCAAGGCTTTTTCATAAAGTGAACGCCAATTGACCTCATTACCTGCTTGTTCTTCAATGTCACCCAACATTTGTGCTGCTTGAGTGACCTTAAATGAATGGGCTGCCACATTGTGTTCTTCAAACTTGAAATAGCCTGGCGCACGGTTGATCATCTCTAAATCGCTTAAACTCTTTAAATATTCATGCATTCCCATGAAAAACACCTCTCCGTCATCATTTCATACTAGAATACACCGCTAGACACCTTTTTGCAACTATCATAAATATTGAACATAAATTTATGTTTATTATTTTTGATATCATTTAATGTTGACACCGCTTACCGAAAACGTTATCATAGACTATGAATTAAGCGTGTTACTGATTTTATCAGGCATTAGCTGTTGTAGATAAGTCTAGGTGGAGTTTACCCCTTTTTCTTATTACAACAGCTTTTTGTTTGTAGGAGGGATCGGGGTGTGATATTTCTCAAAAGTTTCAATAATAGTGTGGCCTTGGTCGAAAACGACCACGGTCAAGAAGAGATCGTGATCGGTAAAGGGATCGGCTTTGGCCTAAAAAAAGGTGATCTGATCGATCAAACAAAGATCGAACGACGCTTTATCACTGCCAATGAACCGACTGAGGTAATGCAAGTCAAAGAACTCGATGATCGAACTATCGAATTGACCACTAAAGTCGTTGCCTTAGTGGAACCTGCTTTAAACTTAAAATTTAACGATTTTCAGTTTTTAGCGTTGGCAGATCATATCGACTTTGCTTTAACTAGAAGTGAAGAAAGCATTGATATGAACGCTGCCAATACGCGCTGGGAGGTTCGCAATCTTTTTAGCGAAGAATATGCAATCGCTAAACAAGCGATTGCCTTGATCGAACACACGACTGGGCTAACGTTACCTAAAAGCGAATCGATCTTGTTGACTTATCATTTCGTTAACGCCGCTTCAAATGACGCTAAGCTCCAAGAAACAGTCCAGATCACACAGATCATGACTGAGATCATTAAGATCGTTGCTTATGAATATCAAATCGAACTGGATAAGCACTCATTTAATTATAGTCGCTTTGTTTCACATCTGCGTACGTTACTCGTTCGCTTGTTAAAAAAGCAACATCAAAGTACCGAAGAACTTGATCCAGCTTTACTCAAGTTGATGCAAGTCAAGTACGCTAAGGCTTACCAAACAGCCGAGCGGATCGCAGTTTTGTTACAAGCTAAAATGGATTGGCAACTAAATCCTGATGATCTTGTTTACTTGACGCTCCACATTTTCCGCGTCACGGCACGACAACAAAATAGCTAGCTTTTAGACACTTGACGGTGTGTTACTGATACGATCAGGCATTAACCCGAACTGTTTATGACGAAAGGCTTTTTAGCCTGTAGTTATAGATAGTTTGGGTTTTTTGTTACTAAAAAAGGAGGAATTTTTTATGGCATACGAAGAATTATCAAACTTTATCATCGAAAATGTTGGTGGTAAAGATAACGTTAAAAGTGTAGTCCACTGTGCTACCCGCTTACGTTTCAAACTAAAAGACGAACAAAAGGCTAATGACGAACGCCTAAAACAAAACGATGGTGTGATCACGGTTGTTAAATCTGGGGGACAATATCAAGTCGTGATCGGAAACCACGTCCCTGATGTTTACAACACCTTAGTCAAAATTGGTGGCTTTGGTAGTAGCGCTCCAGTCGAAGATGATTTTGTCGATGAACAAAACATGAGTCTCTTAGACCGCTTCATTGATTTGATCTCTGGTATCTTCCAACCGATTTTAGGCCCATTATGTGCCGCCGGGATGATCAAAGGATTCACGGCAATGTTAGCTGCTTTTGGCTGGATCCAAACAACTTCTGGGACTTACCAAGTTTTATATGCAATCGGCGATGGGTTCTTTTATTTCTTACCGATAATTTTAGCGATCACCTCAGCTAAAAAATTCAAAGTTGAGATCTTTACCGCTGTTGCGATCGGGGCTGCGATGACTTATCCAACGATCATCGCCATGAGTAGTGATTCTAAAGTCCTTTACACACTCTTTAAAGGTACTTTTATCGAATCAAATATTCACTCAACTTTCTTTGGGATCCCGATCATTGCGATCAACTACTCATCGACAGTTATCCCGATCATCGCTGCGATCTGGTTTGCTTCTGAAATTGAAAAATGGAGTAAACAAGTCATCCCAACGGTCGTAAAAACTTTCCTTGTTCCTTTCACCACACTTTTGATAACTATTCCAGTCACCTTCTTAGTGATCGGACCGCTTTCTTCATGGATCGGTGATCTTTTAGCAGCCGGAACTCAAGGTATCTATTCCTTAAGTCCGATCTTAGCTGGCTTAGTCATGGGGGCATTTTGGCAAGTCTTTGTTATGTTTGGGGTCCACTGGGGCTTTGTCGCAGTGGCTTTGGCAAACATTGGTGCTCAAGGCTTTGACACGCTCTTAAGTTTAACGTTAGCTGCTTCCTTTGCTCAAACAGGGGTCGTGTTAGCGATCTTCTTCCAAGCCAAGAATCCTAAACTAAAGAGTTTAGCCTTTCCTGCCTTTATCTCCGGTATTTTTGGGGTCACTGAACCAGCGATCTACGGAATCACCTTACCTCGGAAGCGTCCGTTTGTTTTAAGCTGTATCGCTGCTTCACTCGGTGGTGGCTTGATCGGATTCTTTGGCACAAAACTTTTCATGGCAGCTGGACTCGGGATCTTCTCTATTCCTGGAGCGATCGCACCTAAAAACGGCATGAACATGACTGTTTATGGTTTAATGATTGCAATGCTTGTTTCCTTTATCTTAGGATTTGTCCTACAAATGATTTTAGGTAAAAAGAGCGTGCTAGAATCAGAAGCTCACGTAACTGCCCAAAATGTTACTACAACTGCCGATGAAGCACGCCAAGTTGCTACACAAAAAGCACTCTCACAACAAGAACAAGGTTATGCTAAACCAACTAAATTGCTCAGCCCATTGACTGGGACGACCCACGAACTTGCTACGATCGAAGATGCAGTCTTTTCATCTGGCGCAATGGGTCAAGGGATCGCGATCGAACCAACAGAAGGTGTCGTCAGTGCTCCAGCCGATGCCACAATTGCATTAGTCTTTCCAACGGGACACGCGATCGGATTAAATACTACTGATGGGACAGAAATTTTGATCCATATCGGGATGGATACCGTGCAACTTAATGGTAAAGGCTTTGAAACATTAGTTAAGCAAGGTCAAAAAGTTAAGGCTGGCGAACCACTAGTTAAATTTGACATTGAGACAATCAAAAAAGCCGGCTATAGTGTCATCACACCGATCGTGGTAACTAACTCCAAAAATTACCATGCCGTGACTGTCCTTAAATCAGGGAATGTTATTACTAGTGACACACTCTTAGAACTAGACTAAAAATTACAAGGAGGATTTAATTATGTACAAAACAGATTTTCCACATTCATTTCCCAAAGATTTCCTATGGGGTGGCGCAACAGCTGCCAATCAGATCGAAGGTGCCTTTGACGTTGACGGCAAAAAATTGACCACTGCTGAAGTCGTCAAAAAAGCCACCGACAGAAAAACATTTACGATGAGTGATGTTACCAAAGAAAGTATCAAAGAAGCTATCGCTGACCCAGGGGTTGATAATTATCCTAAACGTCGCGGAATCGATTTTTACCATCACTACGAAGAAGATATCAAGCTCTTTAGTGAAATGGGCTTTAAAGCCTTTCGTCTCTCACTTGCTTGGGCACGGATCTTTCCAACTGGCTTAGAAGAAAAGCCAAACGAAAAAGGGCTAGCCTTTTACGATAAAGTTTTTGCGACCTGTAAAAAATATAACATTGAACCTGTTGTGACCCTTTCACACTACGAAATGCCCCTCGAATTGACACTAAAACACAATGGCTGGGCAGATCGTAAAGTGATCGAACATTTTACGCGCTATACTAAGGTCGTATTTGAACGTTACCGTGGGATCGTCAAATACTGGATGACATTTAATGAGATCAACGCGGCTTCGGCTGGCTTTATCGGTACAGGAGCGATCGATGCTCATTTAACCTCAAAAGAACAATTGCAATTGCGCTATCAAGCCGTTCACCATCAATTTATTGCTAGCGCGATCGCAGTCAAGCAATTACATGAGATCGACCCTAACGCTACGATTGGGTGCATGTTGGCGCGGATGCAAACTTATCCCGCAACGGCTAAACCGGCCGATGTTAGAGCGGCGCAAGTAAACGACCAATTAAATCTCTTCTTTACTGATGTTCAAGTTCGCGGTGAATACCCTGAATTTATGAACCGTTACTTCAAAGAAAACGGCGTTACCTTAGAATTTGCTCCCGGGGATGTTGAATTGTTAAAAGAAGGAGTAGTCGATTATCTAAGCTTTAGTTACTACATGACAACGGTCAGTGCCGCTGATGACAAGATCAATCAAACGCTTGGTAACTTTGCGATCGGGGGACCTAACCCTTATCTTGAATCAAGTGATTGGGGCTGGCAAATCGATCCAGTTGGGCTGCGAATCGCATTAAATGAACTCTGGGATCGTTACCGCGTGCCACTATTCATCGTCGAAAATGGTCTGGGTGCCGTGGATGAGATCGCTGAAGATGGCAAGATCCACGATGACTACCGCATTGATTATTTGCGCAAACACATCGAGCAAATGAAACTTGCAATCGGTGATGGGGTTGATCTCATGGGTTACACGACTTGGGGGCCGATCGATCTGATCAGTGCTTCAACGTCAGAAATGTCGAAGCGTTACGGATTTATCTACGTTGACCAAGATGATGACGGAAACGGAACCTTAAACCGGATGCCAAAAGATTCATTTTACTGGTATAAAAAAGTGATCGCATCTAATGGCGAAGAACTCTAAGCACAATTTTTCTTTCACAGCCTGACGCTTGTTATAATCAAGGAAAAAAGGAGAAGAAGTCTATGATCGAATCGATTGGTCAAGTCATGCTCTACGTCAATGATGTTTCGCAAGCCGTCACTTTTTGGCAAGAACAAGTCGGTTTCAAACGAGTTGTTGCTTTACCCCAGCAAAATGGCGCTTATTTGATCTCACCTAAACTTGACAGCGAAGTTAGTTTTGTTTTACATGATAAACAAAAAGTTGCCCAACTCGATCCAACCGCTGTACTTGCGACACCGGCGATTCTTTTTTCCACTAAGGATTTAGCAAAGACTTGGCAAAAGCTTAAAGACAATGGCGTTAAAGTCAGTCCGATCACACAAATGGGTCCCCTAAAAGTCTTTAATTTTTGTGACTTAGAAGAAAATTATTTCGCCGTTCAAGAAATTCAATGAAATTTAGATCTCTCTAAGATGGTTGTCTATCTTAGGGAGATCTTTTATTTTGCGCAAAAATAAACAGCCCAATTTCGGCTAAAATTGAACTGTTCTTGCTTATTTATTTTAAAATCTCGTTATATAATGCCAAACCTAAGCTATTCATCGCAGCTTGTTCTTCGGAAATTTCACCGTTTTGTGTCATGACAACTGCCACAAACGCGCCCTTAGAATTTTTAATGATCGCTGCGTCATTTAAGACCCCATAATTTTGCATGATCCCAGTTTTATTGTAGATCGTTGCTTCACTTGGAATATTTTTGACCAAATAATCATGGTCTTGGTTCTTTTCTAAAATCGCTAAGATCTCTTGGCTATCACTTTTACTGATAAATTTATGATTATAGATCTTCTTCAACAATTCACCCACATCAGCTGCCGAAGTGATGTTATCTTTTCCCGCCTTAAGTGAAGCGGTATCCATCAACATCCGTTGTAACTTCGTATCTTTAGCCCCCATCTTTTGGATCTGTGAGTTGACTTTGTCTAACCCACCAAGAGCTTCGATCATAATGTTAGCCGCAGTGTTGTCACTTTCATCGATCATGTAGGTCAATAATTCCCGGTAAGTAAAGGTTTGACCAGCATCCATATTTTGGATGACCCCCGTTCCGCCCACTTTATCGGAATCTTTGAGCGTATAAGTATCACTTAGATCGATCGTCCCGATTTTTTGTTGGGCATAGGCAGCTGCCAAAATAAATAACTTGATCACTGACGCTGCACTTTGCGTTTGATTATTTAATAAGTAACTTTTATCTTCATTGACTGGTGAAACGTAGACCGTCTTATCACCACTGACATTTGCCATCTTGCTGTCAACGAGCTTTTTTATTTTAGCTTCATCAAAACTACTTGTTTTTGTGCTAGCTGAAGTCTTGCTTGAACTACTTTTAGCCTGACTACTTGCCTTTGAACTACTTGAACTGGAACTTGCTACGGTTGAATCATCGGATGAACTTTGCCCTGAATGTTGAAAAATATAAAAGCCCCCGATGGCTAAAACTACGATCCCTGCAAGGATCCCTAAAATAATTCCTAAAGTATTGCTTTTTTTGGCTGCTGGCGCATATGGTCCGTTATTTTGCGTGGCTTTACCAACACTACGTTGCATCGGTTGCCCACAACTTTCACAATAAACATTGTTAGCATCATTTTGCGCCCCACAAATTGGACATTTTCGTTGTGGCGTTGTTTCAGGCTGTTTTAACTCTTGGCCACATCCTTGGCAAAATTTTGACCCTGCCGGATTATTCGTCTGACAATTTGGACATTTCAAAAAATCCACTCCCCTATCTTTTTTCTGCATAAATCAGCCTTAACTCTAACAAATTTTAGTCGCATTTAATAGTTACTTTATCCACGTAGTTTTCCCCCTAAATTGCATCAAAAAATATTTAATCTATATTAATTGCTTTTGTTTGCATGATCGCGCGTGCTAGCGTTATGCTATAGATTATAGTGAGGCTTTATATCAACCTTGCAATTTTAAGGGGGCTTTATTATGAGTGAAAAATTCAGTTCACATTATGATGTTGTCGGTAGTTTTTTGCGACCAAATAAATTAAAACATGCTAAGGAAGATTTAGCAAATGGCAAGATCGACCAAGCAAATTACGAAGAGATCTTGAAAAAAGAGATCAAACGTGTCGTTGAAAAACAAGCTAAAATCGGCTTAAAAGACGCAACAGACGGCGAATTTGGCCGCAGTTGGTGGCACTTAGACTTCATGGCAGGCTTTAATGGCGTTAGAAGCTATGATTACGAACAAAGTTACAAGTTCCACGGCGAAAAAACGCGGACTGACAACGTCGAATTGGGCGGCCGTATCGAATATAACCCTGACCACCCCTTCTTTGCACAATTTGAATATCTAAAGGGTATCGTACCTGAAAAGATCGTCGCTAAACAAACGATCCCTTCCCCAACGTTATTCTTCCGCGATGATCGGAGTAAAAACTATTCCCGTTATTATGCTAACTGGGAAGAATTTTTAGAAGGTCTCGCTGTCGCTTATCGTAAAACGATCCAACATTTTTACGATCTAGGCTGTCGTTACTTACAATTAGACGATACTACTTGGGCATACTTGATCAGTAAGTTAAATGAGACAACTGGTGAAGAACGTGACAAGTATTTGACCTTAGCTAAAGATAGCGTCTTTGTCATCAACAAGATGCTAGAAAAATTACCAGCTGATATGACGATTGCAACACATATCTGCCGTGGTAATTTCAAATCTACTTATCTCTTTAGTGGTAGCTATGATGTGATCGCACCATATTTGAGTTTGCTAAATTATGATGAACTCTTCTTAGAATATGATGATGAACGCTCCGGTAGTTTTGATGCTTTAAAAGACATCTGGAACGATCGCAGTAACGTCAAGATCATTTTAGGTTTAGTTACTTCTAAAGTACCTACATTAGAAGATCCAGCTAAATTAAAAGAACAAGTTAAGGCTGCAACTAAGTTTGTCCCACTTGAAAATCTCGGCTTATCCACACAATGTGGCTTTGCTTCAACTGAAGAAGGTAACAAGCTGACCGAAGATGAACAATGGGCTAAAGTTAAATTAGTTGTTGATACTGCAAAAGAAATTTGGAAATAATCTCCACTAAAAAAGACCGCTGATTGGCGGTCTTTTTGTTTATTCAAAGGTTTCTTTCGTCAAATGATAGCGATATAGGAAATAACGTGCGATCGGTTGGGCAATAATTGCTTCAACAATAAAGGCGATTCCAAAATTACGGGGCCATTTAGCTAAAAATTCGCCGATCGGAATATAATTGATCGCACCTTGTCCGATCCAGCCCCCGATCGCAGTCATGAAAAATGACATTAAAAAGACGTTGCACATGATATTGATCGTAATTTGTGAACGAAAACTATCTTTAGGGTGCACGATCAGATCCTTTAATTTACCGGCAGGCTTTTGCGTTAAAATAACTAAGATCACAACAGCGAGCCAGATAAATGGTAGCACGCGCAAAGTATTGTGCCATACTTTAAGGCTAAAACCTAATTCAAACATACTAATAACCGGCGCGATCAAATTAACTGAAATCAACGAAACGATCAACAAAAAGACCGCAAACTCACGTCGGTTACGCGGTAAACGCATATAAAAATCCATTCTAAACATCCTCTCTTAAAAAAATAAAGGACCAGCAAAACTGAAATGTTTTGCTGATCCTTTATACGCGAAAACTTCAAAAATTATTTTAGCAGATTTTTTTAACGTGCGCTAATGTTTTTTCAACTCTTTTTGAACTTGTATAATTAACCTAGGAAATATTTATGAGCAAGTTGGTACGTAAAATGACAACTGAGCTTTTCAAGCTGCTTAGTCCGCAATACTACTGTTACTTCAAATTAAAAGATCCCACGCTTTGACATCCCCTTGTTTTCCGTAAAAGAAGTATACTAGTAATAAATATCAACTAAACTGAGGTGCTTTTATTTGTTAAGTAAAAATCGGATCTATGTCTTATGTTTTAATTTATTTTGGCTGATCGCTCTTATGGTCAAATATTTAAGCGCGACAACTGATAGTCCCTTGATCACTTTGATTTTATCTGTACTTGGCCTAGTTTGTTTGGTCTGGCAGATCGTTATTTGGAAAAAATTACTTCAAGATAAGACTCGCTTTGATCTTGTTCTCTATTTGAGCGCATGGATCTTATGTATTATTTTTGTTATTTTATTATAAGCATCGGATCTACTGACTAAACTATTGTTTCCCCCCATTCGTTTTGCTCTTTGGTACGTTATTTTTAAAGGCGCGCACATAGCGTTATGGTTTGATCATAAGAAAAAACGTGACCTTTGATAGATCACGTTTTTTCTTTAGTTGTTTAGTTCTTTGACCATGATATAGTCGGTTTGTTTTTCTTCTCCCATGAAAAATGAATGTGCTCCGCTTTGCTTAAAGCCCATTTTTTCATAAAAAGCTAAGGCTGGATAATTTTTCTCCCAGACTCCTAACCAGATTTTCGTACAACTTTTTTCAGCAGCTAAGGCCAAAGCTTTTTCAAACAGCATCTTTCCTAGACCTTGACGCTTGAATTCTTTTTTGAGATAGATCCGTTCGATCTCTAACGCATTTTGACCTAGATCTTCGGTTTGAGCATCTTTGACATTTACTTTCAAATAGCCCGCAAGCTTATCAGCGGCATAGATAAAATAAAATGAAGAATTTGGATCTTTTAATTCATGCGTCAACTTAGCTAGATCATAAGCTTGTTGTAAATAATCATTTAGAGCTTTAGGATCATTTTGATCAGCAAACGTCTCACTAAACGTTTCGATACTTAAAGCTTGTAATACTTTGACATCAGTGCTCGTTATTTTTTGTAATCTCTTTTGCATACTCTTTTTCCTCAATATTTTCTTTTTCCACCCTGTTTGACAAATTTCCAATCTTGGGCAACATTTTGGCAAACTTTTGTTAATAATTGTTCTAACTGTACTTTTTCGCTAGCAGTAAGCCCAGTTAATGCCATTTTTTCTGAATGATCATTTTCCCGCTTGATAATTGCATAGAGTTCTTTTCCCTGTGCAGTGACAAACAAATGCTTATTTTTTTGATTTTTATCACTGTTTTGTCGCATTATCAAACCAGCGGTCATTAATTTTTTTAGTGCTCGTGAAGCTGTCGTCTTATCGACTTTCAATAAATTAGCCAACTCTTCTTGAATGATCCCTGGATTTTCATAGATCCTGACTAAATATAGATACTGACCTTTAGAGAGCGCTAAATCTTTAAACTCAACATTACTGATCGAATCAAGTGCTCGTGCGATCATCCCGATTTCACGCAAAACCTCTGTCATATGCTCACACCCTTTTCTCTAGGATACAAAAATATAGTTGTAAATGCAACTATATTCAGATAAAATATATAATCTATTAATTTATACATTACGTAACAATAACTTTTAAATTATAGTATTGTTACAAACATCTCTTCCTCCCTATTTTCAAATATAATCTAGGTGCAAGCCCCATATTGTTATCACCCGGGGACATTATGGCGCTTGCAAAAAAACATTATTGGGGGGATATAGATGACTAAACTAGTCAAAACTCTGTTAACTGTCGTAGCTACTAGTTTTTTTGTGTTCTTAACTAGCTCTTATGCTCAGGCTGTTAGTGTCGATGTACCAAATTATCTACCACAAGGTGAAGTTCAATTAGATGACCACGATAAGGTCGTCTCAGCTTCAGCGGAAGTATTGAAGGGAACACCTGCTACACCCGATCAAAAGTGGACACTCTTTGACCTTATTTCTAATGTCAGCTTAGCAGCTGTCAATTTACCTAATGGTCGCTGGGTCTACTATTCTAACCACCATAATTACTTCAATGGGTATAAGTGGGGACATTCTAACTATCTAAATCGTGTTTATGATCATTATTCCACAGCCCAAGTGGGAAATGACACTAAAAACGCTTTTGCTGTCAAGGGATCTTGGTCCCGTGCAACAGCTAAAGGATACGGAACTTCCGTGCTTACTACAGCATCCGTAACTAAGGAAAAAGAGTGGAGCGTGTGTTCCCCACTCTTTTTTCTAAAATAAATAAAAGGGGGCATAAAATGAAACACAAAGCACTATTTTTGACCATTATTTTCTTACTTACACTCGTTTTAGATCTGATCACTTTAAATCAGCATAATGCTGAGATCTCAGAATATTTGATCATGCAACAGTTAGATACTTCACGCTACTTTTTGCCGTTTAAATTACCTTTTACTCCCCATGATCATAAGCAATTTAAAGAAATACTGACGATCTTAAATACTTGTGCTAAAAAAGAGCGCTTAAATTATATGGAAAAACACGCTTATGCAGGATATCTATTAAAAAATGGCAAGCCAGACTATGCTCATCAAACATTTCGGCAGAATTTCTATATTTATGATCTTTCAAGTACTAAATTTTTGCGTAATTTTAGAAAATTTGGAACTAATAAAACTAAACATAGCTACAATTATATGTATCGATCACCAGCCGATCATCAAGTAACACTTGAGCCACTCGCTCACGCACTACGCTCAGATGCCAATTTTGAAGGAGTTTTCTTTTTAGAAACACTCGATCAAAATAAGTACAAAAGTTTTCTTACTAAAGTAGCTCAACAGATAAATCAGAAATTTAAAACGAATTATTCAAGCAACGATTACCAGTTGACTTCTTCACTAGATCTTTTACTACCTGAATTTGATCTTGATCCTACTTTAGGGAAACTCATCAACTATTTAGAAGTTTTTTTGTTAGTATCTTTGTTACTTTATTTTATCTTGCAACAACGCAACATTTCACTTTACAAATTAAATGGTTGGTCGTTTGGAAAAACTTTTATGTCACTTGCCTTAGCACCACTTGGGCTTATCCTACTAGCAACGAGCAGTGTTGATATTTTAGCTATTTTACAAGGGTTCAAGCTTACCAACTTACCATTAAAACAATTACTAGTATTTTTTATCATGCTACTTTTAGCCTTATTTACGGTGGCGCTCATGTATACGATCAGTCTAAATCGAGTTAAGGAAAAAATATTTAATAACACTACCTTTTGGCTATTAGGAGTAACTAAATTACTGCTGCTCACGACTGTGATCTTTTCTTTAGCACCACTTGGGCAACTACTTTTTAGTAGCTATAACTTTGTGACCTCACGTCATTTGGCTTTAAGTAACTACGCTGAGTTTTTTCCACAGTTTGTGGGAAGTAACAGACCTGATATAACTGACTATAAAGCTAAGATGCAAGTATATCGCCAGGCAGATCAACGTGGAGCATTATATATCAATGACTCAAACTCAAGCTATGTTCAACCAAAAGATGTTTCGCGAGCAATAACGGCAGTTGAACTAAATCTCAATTATCTAAAGCTTCACCCGATCAGAGATCTTCACGGAAAAAAGATCCATATCTCTTCTCATGAACGCCGTGCTGTTTTGATTGTTCCACGAACCAAAAAACATTTTCTACCCGCGACATTAAAATATCAGCGTGAAGTTTCAAATATTGCCCGAAAAAATGGGATCTTAGTCATCTACTCTGACCCTAAATACAATCGCCATTTAATTGATGTTACTTCTAAAAGAAATATCGCCAATGAGATCATCAGGGTTTTTACGCCCAATAATATCGGTAATTTCCAAGGAAAAGATGCTACCGTCTTAAATGTTCTCAGCGGTTTTGAAGAAGATAGCTTGCTTTTACCACTCAACGGTCCCCTAGCCAAAATGAACAACTATTGGCAACACATCTTACGCCAACAAAATTTAAATGATAATCTGCCCCAACTTATCCGTTATGATAAAGCTGACTTAGAAGAATTAAAATTGTCTCTTGGCAATGTGATAAGCGAATTGCTTAGCCAGTTATTGTTACTGGCGATAGTTTTTATGATCAGCTTTTATTCGATGCTTAGCTTCTTTACCAAAAAATTCTACGTGATCGGTTTGAAAAATGCTTTGGGTTATTCACGCTTGCGTAATTACTGGGGATATTGGGCCTTGATGACACTACAGTATGTACTAGCAGCCTTATTTTCCTTTGAGCCTGAGCTTCATATTGCCAAAGTGGTCTACTTTATCTTAGTGGGGCTTTGCGCTGTGCTCGAAATCATTCTCTTAGATCACTTCATCAACTATCTAGAAAGAAAGGCGATCCAAAATGTCCACTGAGCTTATCCAAATCACCAATTTAACCAAACGTTTTAAACAAAAAACTGTCTTTTTTGAACTCAATTTAAGTTTTCCTAAGCATAAGATCACCGTGATCTACGGAAAAAGTGGTTCGGGCAAATCAACGTTATTAAAACTCCTCGGAGGGATCGAACCTTATCAAGCCGGTATGATCTATTTTAACGGGCAAAAACTCCCACGCGCCAGAAAACACAAAGCAACCGTCTATCGGCGCGATCATGTGAGTTTTATTTTTCAAGACTATGGACTGATCAAAGCAAGCTCGATCAAAACAAATCTATTGATCGGCTTAGCTTATAGTAAGCTCTCACATTCAGAAAAACTTGCTAAAATGAATGAAGCGTTGACCGAAGTAGGATTGAACTATCCTTTAAAGACAAAAGTCGACATCCTTTCTGGTGGAGAACAACAACGTGTCGCGATCGCTCGTGCACTGTTGAAACCCGGCGAATTAGTTTTAGCAGATGAACCCACTGGCTCACTTGATCTCGTCAACCGTGAACTTGTCTTTGAACTACTAAAAAAACTTAGAGACCAGGGGAAAACGGTTATTATGGTCAGTCACGATCCTTACTTTGAACAAGTCTGTGACCATGTGATAAAGCTTTAACGCTCACTGCTCAAAAAAGCAGGCTTTTTAAGTTTCTACAAACATCAAATAGCACTGACGATAGAAAAAATCAGGTGGCCACAACATGCTTGATGTCTATAATTATGCTCAACTTGCATGCCTGATCATAGAAATTAGGCACTGGTCATATTACTGGTCATATAGTGGACAACGTTTTACAATATTAGATAATAGTA
This sequence comes from Ligilactobacillus apodemi DSM 16634 = JCM 16172, assembly GCF_001434405.1. Classification (GTDB taxonomy): domain Bacteria; phylum Bacillota; class Bacilli; order Lactobacillales; family Lactobacillaceae; genus Ligilactobacillus; species Ligilactobacillus apodemi. The sequence goes on from NZ_AZFT01000009.1 coordinate 47,608, forward strand.
TGGTGGAGGTAGATTTTATGAAAACTGCAATTTTTGAAAAAGCAGGCCAGATGATCATCGAAGATGTTCCAAAACCAGTACTTGAAGAAGACGACGATGTGATCATTAAAGTTGTCCGTGTTTGTGGTTCTGATCTCTGGGCATATGCTCACGGTGACGATAAGGAAGCTCATTCTGAAAATAGTGGCCATGAAGCTTTAGGGATCGTAGAAGAGATCAGCTCGGCGATCACTACGGTCAAACCAGGCGATTTTGTGATCGTACCTTTTACCCACGGTTGTGGTCATTGCGATGCTTGTCTTGCTGGTTTTGATGGCACTTGTGACAACCGTCCTGGCTATAGTAACTGGTCTGGTGGTTTTCAAGCCGAATATGTTCGGTTCCATTATGGTAACTGGGCTTTAGTCAAGGTCCCTGGCAAACCAGCCGATTATACGGAAGGTATGCTCAGATCCTTGCTGACGTTAGCCGATGTCATGCCAACTGGCTACCATGCTGCCCGAGTTGCAGATGTTAAACGAGGCGATAAAGTGGTCGTGATCGGTGATGGCGCTGTTGGTCAATGTGCTGTGATCGCCGCTAGAATGCGCGGCGCTTCACAGATAGTTCTCATGAGCCGCCATAAAGATCGCCAAGAAATGGCTTTAGCATCAGGAGCAACTGCAGTAGTCGCTGAACGTGGACCTGAGGGGATCGAAAAAGTCCGTGAGATCTTAGGTGGTGGCGCAGATGCTGCCCTTGAATGTGTTGGGACTGAAGCTTCGATCGATCAAGCACTAGGAGTCTTACACAATGGTGGGCGAATCGGTTATGTTGGCGTACCACATTATAATAATCGTCCTTTAGGTTCAACTTTCGCCCAAAACATTATGATCGGTGGGGGGTCTGCTTCCGTGACGACTTATGATAAACAGATCTTATTAAAGGCCGTTCTTGATGGTGATATCGATCCAGGCCGGGTCTTTACTAAAACTTATAGCTTGGATGATATCGATCAAGCTTATAAAGACATGCAAAATCGACAAACGATCAAATCAATGCTTGTGATCGCTGAGTGATCACAAATCTCAATACCATATGCGCTTTATTCTCGTGACCTGACTAAGGTCACGATTTTTTATGCCTAAAATATCTTCACGATCATCTGTAAAAAATGTAAATGCACATAAACTATTTAACGACCTCGCAATTCCTATTATTATGTAAAAAGACGATTTTTACATAAATAATGGAGTTATTTTAAGCACCATTTTCATCCTAATATTTGATTTATCACTAACGACCAAACCATAATTGTATTTTGCTCAAAATGCTAACAAGAAGAACTCAAGACAAGACCACGCTTTTACAAAGCTAGTTCAAAAATCTCAACATTTATTCCTAAAACACTACTTGATCGCCCGTAATTTACCACACAATACCCAAACACTAAACAAGATCATATAGCCAGCTAAAACCATATGTGTTCCGTTGATACTTGGGAATTCATACAGATTTAGTCTGTGAGCAACGTACGCAGTTAAAATATCTTGTACTCCCGCACTTTTTAAGAAGATAAATAAACTTGACCACATTACCAATTATGAAAGTAGCCCACCAACAGCTAAATAATAATAATTGCTGATATATGAAATTTGATAATTTTTAGTTTGGAGCTCATATTCTGTGAGCGCCATATTATTTATTTCTTTAGCAAATACTCTGATCAAAAAGATCCCCCTCGCATACGTGGGTAACCAAACTGTCAGCCCGATCCCTAAAATCGTCAATAGTAAACTAATAGTAAGTGGCTCAGCCTTACTATGGCTGATGACCAACTTTGTAAAAGCCTTGCCCAAAATCACTGCAAGTATATATACTACAATGACCCGAGCATATAGCTACCGTATTGTGCGCCCACAAAGATCGTACTATATATACTCCAATTATTGGCCACAAACACCATAAAAAAGTGCCATACGTGTGCTTAATGGTGCTTTAGTTTTACTTTTTTGACGCCAGTTTAGCATTTCTTTTCATGGATCGATCACCTTTGTACAAAATCGTATTTTTCAATCTGATATTGAAATCAATTGAATCATCATCCCTTTTACTTACATATAGTATGTAAAGATCATCTATCTTATTTTACGTCTTTATCAAGTCTGATACAACAGCTAGCACCCTTATAGTAATTACATAAATAAGACCCATAGCTCAAATCATCGAAATCAAAATCACGACCATAAACTTAGTAAAAACATGCTCGCAAGTCAAAGAACATGAATTATTTTTGTAACCGTTTTATCATAAAAGTAAAGGATGGTGATCAACATGACAAACACTTGGATCTACAAGCAATTATTTACAAATTGGAAGAAATTTGAAGTTATTTACGTCAGCATTTTGATTTTGATTCAGCTATTAGTCTTTTTTGTCGTTCCAGATAGTCTGATCGGTATGATCTCTGGGGTAACAGGAACCTTATCGCTAGTTTATGGGATGAAAGGACGCAAGATCGCCTTTATTTTCGGGACGATCCAGTGTTTGGCGATGACTTATATTGCCTGGATCAGCCACGCCTATGGATCATTTGCGATGGATATCTTTTATGTTATTTCACAACCTATCGGCTGGTTTATGTGGGGTCATGAGCAAGCAACGCGTCGTTTTTCATCAGCTAACCGTAAAAAAATTTTTGTCGGGGCATTTATCGCTTGGCTGATCGGCTGGTGGATCTTAGCGTTATTACACGGACAATTACCATATTTTGATTCGATCAATTTCGTTATCAGTTTCATTGCTCAACTGCTCTACATCTTAAAATACCAAGAAAACTGGTCGCTTTGGATCGTAGTCAATATTGCTAATATTCTCTATTGGTCGATCTTAAGCATTCAAGTCATAACTGGCGCAACAGCTATTGGTTCTTTAGGTACCTACCTCTCACAAGTTGCTTTGCAAGCAGCCTTACTCTTTAATTCGATTTATGCAACTAAAGTCTGGGCTAGTGGAGAAGCCGATAATGAAGGGGGAACTAAATAACACAACTCAGTAAACATTATCAACTATCTCGGGGAGCGTAAAAAAGCAAGGCTCACGACTTTTTTGACCACAATTTGCATAGATACATCACTGCCTTATCACAAGACAAGCATGACTAACACGATAATTACCAACGTCTTTATAGTTCACACGTTTCCAAACAAACTGCCTAGTTTTGTGCTTAACTTTTTTCTTTTGCTCTTCTTTGGTCAACTTTTCTAGTCCCTTGTCTAGGATTCTTAGCGGTATTTGTGTCTCTGATGTGGAATTTACCGCGTTCAGAGCATATCCATTTTCTATATTCTTGAATATTGGCGTTAAAAATATCTATATAATTTTTGAATTTTACTAGCTAGCTGAATACTCGGGTATTTAAGGGCCTTAGGGTAGATATTTGAACTTATCTCCCACCAATCCCCCTAGCATTTGTCCGAAGTTGACATCAATTCGTCACAATATACCAAAAGCGCGGTCTCACTAGGAGATCACGCTTTTTTAGAGATGAGAATAAAACAGATTTACCAGCACTTACCACTTGTTGGATCCCTAAATGGAACTAAGATTCCGTTACCGATCGCATTATTTTAGAAATAAAACCTTAACTAACTCAATAAAGATATTAGCTAAGGGCATAAATGAACTAAAATGATCCAGTCAGCGTCTTCCCACATCAGCATACTACTGGTAGTAACGACCGAATTAACTATATACCCCCTAACGATCACTAGGAGCATCCCTAGAAGCATTAGCGCCAAAAATTTTATTAAAAGTATAGCCTCCGTGACTTTAGCAAGCAATTTTCTAAGAATAGCTATTTTTTAGTACTTCTACTACTTTTCACAACTATTTCCAAATGTCAAAACACATAAATCAAATGATACTAAAACACTATATTATATTTTAATAACCAAAAAAATAATCTTAATATAATTAACTTACAATAAGCTATGTATAGGGAAAAAACATCTGCAAACACCATAGGAAATAATGATAACTGAATATCATCAAGGAGGATCGCTCACAGGAAATCTTCCGTCAATTCGGTAGATATTGGGAATTAAAGATATAAAGGAAAATGTACATGAAATTTAAAGTCTTACAGAAAATTCAAATAGTGTTGCTTTTCGTGTTTCTCATCTTACATCTTTTATTACATACTTTCAACTTTCATCCAGAACTTTTGCTTGCCCTCACAATTGGTATGACATTTTTGGAAAATAATCGCTCATCACTTTTTCTCTTTAGTTGTCTTGAGTTGATGACATTATCTACGGTTGTGTATTTCATTGCTAGCATAACGTAAATTATGTCAAAGAACGGGGAACTTTTAACTTTTTTATTTATAGTATAGAAAACGATCGTAAATGAACAATTTTTAAAGTCCATTTACGGCCGTATTTTGGAGAATTATGTCACAACTCTTAGTTTCATTATTTGTCCCAGTAAATATCTTCTTTAGCTTGATCGTTTGAAAATAGCCAAACTTCAGCGATCTTACCATCTTTGATCTTGAAAAGGTCGATCCCATTCATGTCAAGATCATCCTCATCTTCACGTTCGGCTTTAAAAGTCACATTGGCCGCTACCAGATCATCATTATCGGGAGACCCAATTAGTTAAAACTCTAAACGTACCATTAGTCGAAGCTCCAAAACTTGCTAAATGAGCCCCTAAAACTTCTTTACCCACGATCTTGCCTGATAATTTATTTTTGCCCGGTTGATGCCAAATAATATCATCTGCCATCGTCTTAAAAACTGCTTCAAAATCCCCTGCTATCAAAGCTTCGTTGTAAGCGTTAAACATATCTAAATTACTCATATCGATTTCCTCCAAATACTTTTATTTTGAAACTGTTCTACTATTTTAATATAATAAAATTAGTAATTAATTTGAAGTACTATATTTAAGTAAAGTTACTAACTTTTTCGCTAGTATTCACTGTCGCCAACAAAAATAAAATGAGAAAAATTTGTCTAATATATCTAATGAGTCTGACCCTTTATTTATGATTTGTCCTTTTACGACCACAAGTAGAGTTGTTTCTGGAAAATATGCCTTAAAGGATGGACCAAAACGTTTCGGACAGCTAAAAAATTACTCCCCAATATTGCCGAAACCACTCTCACCAAACAATTACGTCAATTAGAAAAAGATAAATTGATAAAACATCAAGTCTATCCAGAGGTCCCTCCACAAGTTGAATATCGCTTGAGCTCACAAGGAAAAGCCTTCAAAAAAGTACTCGACAGCATCGAGGAATGGGGGACAATTATATCAAATATCTCCAACAAACCGATAATTAAGCAGCGCTTTTAATAAGCACGCTGCTTTTTTGTTTATTACAATGTTCAGTCTGAAGCGACCATTATGTGCTCTATCGGATACTTCCTCTAAAATATCGCAGATCTTATCTATCACTGAGCAGCTGTAAGCAAATCAATATATTCTCGCTTTAAAATTACTTGCTCTATATAATAGTTTAAGAAGACTTCTTGCAAATTTTTGACGAGCTGAACTTGCAAACATTTCTTTTAACATTTTTCCATCGAATTTATCTACTCCCCTTCCAATCTCTACTTTATTTAATAAGTATGAAGATAGTTTTTGAAACTCTTTTGGTATGGTTTGGATCATTTCTTCAGCATCATCTTCAATAAACGGTCCAAAAACAGCTTATTCGATATTTAATTTTTCAACTCCATCCTTTATTTTACTCTAATATGGTTGGGATCGAATTAGCTACATTCTACTCTTAATATAATTGATTTTTTAAATATTTTATTAGAATTTATTTTTTTGTATAATATCAATTGTTGCTTAAATGCAAAAGGGAGGCTATCAAATTGAAGAATTTCGGTGAAGTTTTTAAATCTTTTAGAGAAAGCAAAAATATGTCTCTTCGTGAAGTCGCAGGTGATGATTCTTCAGCATCTCAAATTTCACGATTTGAACGAGGAAAAACAGCACTTAACATTGAAACTTTTTATCATTGTTTACATGCAATGAATATCTCTATGTATGAATTTGAAAATAAATATAATGAATATAATCACATAGATAGTATTATATATGACACTAAAATATCAGATGCTTATCTTGAAGGCAATATATCAAAATTAACTGCTATTTTAAATAATGTACTTGAATCCAATGAAAAAACAGCCAAGTTAAATTCCATAGCGATAAAAATTAGGATATATATGTGTGATAACTCCAAAAAAGTACATAAAAAAGACATTGAATATCTGAGTGATTATCTTTTTTCTATTGACGATTGGAGTAGATATGAAATCTGGCTTTTCAGCAATTCCATATTTGTATTACCCTCTAAAACACTAGAAGTTTTAGGTAAAGAAGTAGCAAACAGTTTACATTTCCATAAAATATCAGAAGATTACAAAAGGAAAGTTCATATAATCCTTCTAAAAATCATTAATTGTTTTTTAGAACGCAATGATCTAGACTTATCACTAAAATTTATTAATTACATTGAAAATATTAATGTCCCTGAGTCAGAAATGTATATCAGGATATTTTACAAATATTCTAAATTAGTTTATTTATATAGAATAGGAGAGATATCTTCTCTATCCGAATTAACTAAAATAATAGATTTTTTGGAATTTATTGATTGCTTTGGTACTATCAGAACAATCAAAAGTCACTTAGATAAATTGCAAATTTGCAACGAAATTTTGTAAAACATTATTCATGCTAAGATAATGTTGTGCTCAACATTAGAGAGCTAAATTCTTTCTAATGCTGACCTACTTAATTTTATGCGATAGAAATAAAATTAGGAACTCAGAAAAAGAAATTCTTTGATTCTTTACGTGAAGATCTATGGTCACCTAATATTGGGCACCCAATTTTAGGTGATATGATTGATATTTCAAATGTGACAGTTGAGCAGATTAAATATGCTATCCAAGATATATGGAGTAATGAGCAACTCTTTATATTATATACTGGTAATTTATCATCCGAAAAGGTACAGAACATTTTCAAATTTTCTGAAATCACTGATCAGGAATTTACCTTCTCTAATTCCTTACTCATTGATTCCAAGAGATCAAAACTTCGGACTGAAAAAAAACAATTAGTACTACCCGATAGTAAAATAGTAAATACTTCTCTAGTATACGAATTAGACAGCAATCTGGTTTCTAAAAACGGATTATTATTATCTCTACTGAGTAGATTGATTGCATTTGGTGATATGGGATTCCTTTCGCAAGAATTGCGGAATAGTGCTATTCCAATGTATTATGTCATGACTCTTCCATTATCGTTTAAGTATGAAGATATGTTAATAATTAACTTTGTTACCAAGCAAGAACATACATTTGATATTGTACAAAAAATACAAAAATCTATTAAAGACATAGATAATCAATTAAACTCTATAGAACCATATTTCGAAATAGCTAAACAAGGTTTGCTCAACGATATAAATAAATCACAAAAATCAGATTTTGGTGCTATGAACTATATTGGACAATCTCTTCTTTATAATCATCATCTGGACCGTATGAATGAAACTAATGAAAAAATCAATAATATTAGCTTCTTAAATCTAAAAGAACTTTGCAAAGAAAATTCTTTTAGATGTAGAACCTGCATACTTTACCGCTAACAGGGAGGAAATAAGCTATGACTAAACCTATCGAGGTTAACCAGCTTAACTTTAAATATAAAAATAATAGTGACCTTACACTAGAAAATATTAATCTAAGTGTAGACGAAAATGAAATTTTAGGGATCGTCGGCCCAAATGGTGCTGGGAAATCTACCCTTATAAGCATACTAGAAGGACTACAACACAATTATACTGGTGATGTTAAAATACTTGGATTTGATTTGAAAAAAACTCCTTCTTTAGCCCAAAAACAAATCGGCGCACTATTTCAATCTAGTGGTTACTTCGATAATTTAACAGTTGAAGAATCACTTACCCTTTTTTCTCAGATGTACCATTCATCTATTTCACCCGAAATAGCCCTACAACATATGGATGCACAAGAGCTCTTACCACGAAGGGTCAAAACCTTATCTGGAGGACAAAAACAAAAATTTGGAATTGCTCTTAGTCTGATCAACAAACCTAAATTATTATTTTTAGATGAACCAACAACGGGACTTGATCCAGATGCGCGTTTACATTTATGGAAAACCATTAAACAACTTCAAGGAAAATCAACTATCATTATTTGCTCACACTATTTAGATGAAGTTTCTTATTTATGTGATCGTGTCTGCTTTATTTATAACGGTAAAGTCTACGCAACCGACACTCCAGATAATTTAATTAAAAAAAGTAAGGCTCATACTCGGATCGAGTTTGATTGCTCAGATACTACTGCAGTTATTAATAGTGTAGCTACTCTCAATAAAGAAGATCTCCACTATTTAAACGGAAAAAGATTCTGTATCTCTACCAATGAACCAAGTAGTATCTTATCTGCCCTCTATACACTTAAAAAAGTAGTTACAAATATTGATATCAAAAAGCCTACCCTTGATGACGCATACTATAAAATAACCGGTGAAAGCATGGAAGGAATCATCTAATGAAAAAATATATTACTATGATCCGTTTAATATTACTAAACGAATTACGCAATCGCGAAGCTATAATCTTCTCACTTCTCTTACCTATTGCTATTTTAGTCCTGATCGGTGAATCAGATAAAAGTCAAATACCATATATTTATTCTGGTGTTATTTGCATCGCATTTGGTTCTATCGCACTGATAGGGGTCGCCTCTCAAGTAACAAGCCTTCGAGAAAATGGGATCTTAAAGCGTGTAAAATTGACTGAGTTATCTTTGAATAAATTTATATATTGTATATACATTAGTCAAATATTCTTCATGTTAGGACAATTGATAATAATTACCCTTATCGCTATATTTGTATATGATCTTAAATTTAAGATAGATAAACAGTTTTTATTCGGAGTTGCCGTACAAACCGTTTTAGGAATGCTATCCTTAATAGCTATTGGCATATTAATAGCAATTTTCTCAAAAAATACACGGGCAGCTTCAACTATCGGTAATACTGTGATCGTTACTATGTTATTTGTGGGAAATACACTTTTTCCTTCAAATGGTTGGCCAAAAACTGTAAAGCAAGTTGTTAAATATTTTCCTATGAATAACTTGGGTGATGCACTACGCCGAACACTTATATATAACTCTCAATCAATGGAACATTTCGTATTTCAAACATTGTGCTTATTATCTTGTTTTGTTCTATTTTATGTGATCGGTCAATACTTGTTAAATAAAACTGTAACTTCTAATTAAGTATATACCATGCTAGTATAAGATCCATGCTAATTTACAAAAATTTAGCATGGATCTTTTTAGAGGTATTTAAGGGCCTTAGGGTAGATATTTGAACTTATCTCCCACCAATCCCCCTAGCATTTGTCCGAAGTTGACATCAATTCGTCATGAATCGTCACGATACACAAAAAAAAGCGTGCTCTCGTTTGAGAACACGCTTTTTTAGCGAAAGGCTTTATCCTAAAGCTTTTCTTTGGAGACAATGTTTAAGTTGTCATCCAATTCATAAACAACTGGTTGACCTGTTGCCATTTCAACGTCCATGATGTCTTCATCAGAGATGTTTTCAATGTATTTTGTCAAGGCACGTAATGAGTTACCGTGTGCGGCAACGATCACGTTCTTGCCATCCAACAAGTCTGGAGCGATGTTGTCTTCCCCCAGAATATATTTATATAATTTTATCACTGATAAATATTATGTACAATCATTTTTTTGGATACCTAAAAAAGTATTGTGTATCTCTTAACTTCTTGTTACAATTCATTTGTAAACGTTTACCAACGCTTTTATAAAGATGTAATCCAATATAGGATAGGAGGTTTTTTTAATGTTCTCTACTAAGAAAACAACTACCCATAAATTCTACCTTGCGTTTCTAGGTTTTATAATTTTTACCATTCTAGCTAGTGTTTCTGCAGGTGCTGTAACAGTTACAAAATCATTCTGGTATGACAAGAATAAGGTAACCGGAGTTACTTCTAATTATAGGAAGTATCAAAAAGCAAATATTCCTAGTTGGAGTAAGTTTACCGGAAGTAAAACTACACACGTTAACAGTGGGTGGAACTTCAATACTTATGAACGTGTAAACTATTACTCAGGTGGATATTAAATTCATATACCCCCAGTCCTCCTGAAGTGCTGGGGTTTTTATATAATTTAAAATAACTAATTCTTATTGGCTAACAAATTGAAAGCTGGTGTTTACAATTGACAGGGTATAAATTTCTTCTACAAAAAAGATTACTCCATAATAAATTGAATATTATCCTTCTATCTTTATTATTTATTATTACATTTGGAAGTTTATGGATGAATCACCGAACCACCACTACCAATTCACAAATCTCCTTAATCAATAATGATATTGAAACTAACATTCAATATTTAAAAAAACAACAGACTGAAGTAACTCATCTTTCCGGGAAAAGAAAACAAGATCTTGAAAAGGTTATCTCTGAACTAAAAAAAGATACAGAAATTAAAAAAAACATTGTTTCGGCATTAGAATCCAAACAGTGGAGCACTGCTTATAATTTACTTGCAGAAGAAAATCTAAAAATACTTGAATATGAAAAAAAAGGACAGACCGCAAATTCTTCTGAAGAATTTATTGATGCTATCAAACGTGAACTTTTGATTTTTCGTTATTTATCATCACACAATATGCAATACGAACCAACCGATTTTTCGACTAAAGGAGTTAATTTCTTTGCTTGGGTCTCCAACAATATAATTCCTTATTTTTTCGTCTTAGTGTCAGCATTTATTTTAACTAATTTTTACCTTATAAGTTATCGTTCAAATGGCATAATTGATACTGATAGCTTAATTCCTGGAAAAAACATTACTAAACAGTTTGTTAAAATATCGGTCGGAATAATCTTTTCCTTGATATCCGTTCTTTGTCTTTTTTTAGTTTCATTTATTAGTGCTACATTTTTATTCGGTAGTGGTAATCTTGATTATCCATACATCGTATATACATCTAAATATAATATGCATGTTGAACCACTAGAAAATTTACTGTTGAAGAGCTTGCCGTTGCAACTACTATCCTTAATTTCGACCTGTCTATTATTTTATATCATTGCAATACTAGTGAAAAATAAATTAGGTGCACTATTTGTTTCACTGCTACTAAGTACAGGAGTTTTGTTCGGTATTTCCACTCTAGATCCGATCCAAAAAATTTCGTCCTTTATCCCAATAACGTATATAAATAGTTTTTCGATTGTAACTGGCACACTAGCCAGACAAATAGAAAATTTCCAGCTATCTTTAACGACAGGTTACCTAGTCGTCACGAGCTCCATCGTGCTCCTCAGTATAGCTGTAATTATTTTAAATAGATTCAGGGGGGACAGATGATGCTGACTATAACAAACTTAGACCTAAAGACAAATGAATTCATTTTACAAAATGCCTCGTACACCTTTGAAACTGGAACTATCTATGGAATTGTTGCAAGAAATGGTATGGGTAAAACAACATTGTTTCGAGCTATAAATAATCTAAAAAAATATAGTGGAACCATAACCTTTGATAATCGCCCAGTAACCAAAGCTAGGCAAGATATTTTTTATTTTGAAAGTGAAAATTGGCTGAACCCCAGTTTATCTGGAATAGATCATCTAAAATTTGTCCAACAGGCGTGGCACTCGACTATTCCAATCGATACAGTTATAAACTACTGGAAAATGCAAGATTATGTTAAACACCCTATCAAAACTTATTCACTTGGGATGAAGCAAAAATTATTGATTGCTTTATATCAACTAAGCGATGCCAAATATCTCATTATGGACGAGATAAGTAATGGACTGGATGAATCTAGCCGGCAAATGCTCCATGATCTTATGACAACATTTAAATCTCAGGGAAAGCTAGTCTTGGTCTCATCGCACTACAAGGAAGATCTTACCAAAGTTTGCGATCATCTAGTCACATTTGATAATAAGCAACTTGTCTCTGAGACATAGCCATTAACAGGACTTTTAGGGGACTTAGGGTAGATATTTGAACTTATCTTCTGAGAGTTCCCCCTAACATTTGCCATAAGTTGTCAACAAGCCGTCATGAATCGGCACGAAATGTTAAGCTAACAAAAAAAAGCGTGGTCTCGCTCGGAGATCACGCTTTTTTATTGCGAAAGGCTTTATCTTAAAGCTTTTCTTTGGAGACAATGTTCAAGTTGTCATCCAATTCATAAACAACTGGTTGACCTGTTGCCATTTCAACGTCCATGATGTCTTCATCAGAGATGTTTTCAATGTATTTTGTCAAGGCACGTAATGAGTTACCGTGTGCGGCAACGATAACGTTCTTGCCATCCAACAAGTCTGGAGCGATGTTGTCTTCCCAGAATGGGATAACACGTTCCAATGTAACTTTCAAGTTTTCACCACCAGGGATGATACGTGGGTCTAATTCTGCATAACGACGATCGTTTGCTGCAGAACCTTCATCGTTTGCATCCAATAATGGAGGCAATACGTCGTAAGAACGACGCCAGATGTGAACTTGTTCGTCACCATATTTTTCAGCTGCATCAGCTTTGTTCTTGCCTTGTAATGCACCATAGTGACGTTCGTTCAAACGCCATGATTTTGTTTCAGGGATCCATAATTGGCCTGATTCTTCAAGTGCGAAGTGCAAAGTCTTGATAGCACGTGTTAAAACAGATGTGTAAGCTTGGTCAAATTCGATCCCAGCTTCTTTTAACTTACGGCCAGCTTCTTTAGCTTCACGTTCGCCTTGTTCACTCAAGTTGACGTCGACCCAACCTGTGAAAAGGTTCTCTAAGTTCCATTCACTTTGTCCGTGACGGATAAATACTAATTTTGCCATTTAGTAAAAACCTCTTTCTTATGTTTATGATACAAAGATATTTTACACTGAAATCCAAAAAATTGATAGTGCTTTAGCATAATTTAAGCTTGAAATTCCTGTAATGCTGATAACAATGATGAAACAGCACGTTCAATATTTGCGGGCGTAGTTGCCAAATTGATCCGAATGTGACCTTTTCCGGCTTGTCCAAACCATTCGCCAAAATCAACTGCTAAACCAGCTTTTTGTTTAATAAATAATTCGAGTTGTTTTGGTGCTACGACCTTACTCATATCGATCCACATCAAGTAAGTTGCTTGTAATTCTGTCACTACGATCTCTGGATAAGCAGTTGTAAGTTCTTGTTTTACGTATTCATAGTTACTCTTGACCGTTTCGATCAATCCTGAAAGCCAATCCGCGCCATCTTCGTAAGCTGCTTGGCCTGCAACTTTACCTAAAATACTTCCGGCAGGTGCTTCTTGGCGCGTAAATAAGCGATCGTAACGCGCTCTGATCTGTGGGTTGGCAATGATCACATGACTATTTAAAAGCGATGCCATGTTAAAGGTCTTTGAAGGAGCGTCCACGACGACTAAATTGTCACGATAATAACCATCTTTCACTGAGAGCGCTGAAACAAATTTTTCATCCCCCATCAAAAGATCATGGTGGATCTCATCTGAAATGACCAAGACTTGATTTTGGCGACATAATTCTAAAAGATCAGTCAATTCTTGTTCGCTCCAGACACGGCCAACTGGATTATGGGGTGAACATAAAATCAAAAGTTTTACGTCTTTTTCTTTCATCTTAGCGTCAATATCAGCTAAATCCATAGTGTAGTGGCCTTTTTCGTCAGCTTTTAAATCAGAAATGACTAAGTTGCGCTCATTATTTTTGATCACGTTCATAAAGGGATAATAGACTGGTTGTAAAACCATGACGCTATCTTTTGGTTGTGTCAATAAAGAAACTAAGGTGCTAAGTGATTGGACGACCCCAGTTCCAAATCGCATCCATTCTTCATGCAACTCAATTCCGTAACGCTCTTTTTGCCACTTAAAGTAGGCATCATAATAGCCTTGGGGCGTCAACGAATAACCAAAAGCACCATGTTCTACCCGTTTGGTCAATGCATTGATCGCAGCTTTTGGGGCTTTAAATTCAGTATCAGCGACCCACAAAGGTAAGAGATCATCAGCGTTAAACGTTGACTTTAGTCCGTCCCATTTTACAGAATCGGTATTTTTTCTTTCAACGGCATATTCTGCCACAAATTCCTGCTTATTCATTTTTATCTTCCAACTTCCTTACTTTTTTTAAACGCTCATTGCGCACATGAACTGGTTTGACCCCTAAAACATCTAACATAAAGGTAAAGATCGGGATCCCTACGATCAAGCCCCAAACTCCAAAGATATGTTCTGCGGCAAATAACACGACAAAAGTATAAAACATTGGAAGTTCGGTACGACTTGCCATGAATTTAGGGTTTAAGACATAGGCTTCCAGTGCATGCACTACAAGCAACATCACGATGATGTAAATTACGTAACGTAAGCCCCCTACAGAATAACCGATAAAAAGCATTGGGATCGCTGAAATGATCACCCCAGCAACTGGTACTAAGCTCAAAACAAAGATCATGATCCCTAAACTCAATAACTGTGGCATGCCCATGATCGCTAAACAGATCGTCGTGATCACGGTATTTACGACCGCAATCAAAAATTGGGCTTCCAAGACGACCCCAAAAGTGTTGACAAAAATCTTGGCAAAATGATAAATATCTTCAAAAATCCAAGAAAATGGTCCACTTAAAAAGCCCCGCGAAAAGCGGTACAAATCATCTTTTTCAACGGTAAAAAAGAAACTCAGTAACAACGACATCAAAAGCGTAAAGCCCATTGAACCAACACTTTTTAGGTAAGCAAAAGCTAACCCAACGCTACCTTTAACTTGTTGAAAAATATCGATCTTACCAAAATATTGTTCAACATAGTGGATCGTGCCCACTAATTCTTTTGGTGGATTTTGATAAAAACTGATTGCTGATCTGATCAAACTATCAGACTGGTCGATCAATTTTGGTACATAGTTAGTGACCGCTAAATAAATAAAACCGATCAACAGCAAATAGGTTGCGATCACAATTACCTGAGACGGAATTTTGACGAAACGTCGGATAAAATTAGTCAGTTGAATGACCAAAAAAGTAAAGATAAAGGTCAACAAAATGATGCTGATCAAACTGCGAAAAGCATACAAGAGTCCGATGACCCCTAACAGTACAACGAACCGACGCAAGGATGTATTATCAATAAATTTTTTCCAAAGATCCATACACTTTCCCCTTACTTCTGAATAATAAGTTTAGTATAACACACCCTCGTAATATTTCCCCTTTTACGTGTAGTTTTTTCGAGCAAGCAACAATAAAAAACTGAGCACGACTTCAATGATCGTGCTCAGCTCAAAGGATTTTACTAATTATTTAAAATTATCGTAGGCAAATTCAATGTGATAGGAACGTTTACCGTTCTTTGGCAAGATGATGTCACCAAAGTTTTCTTGGTTGATCGCATCTGGTAAAGTTTGCGCTTCTAACGCGATCCCTTCACCTGGAATGGCACTCTTACCTAGATCACGTGCGAATTTGATCTCAGTATCAAGTTCAGGCATGTTATACATTACTAACGCATTGCGATCAGACTTGATCGTCACTTGGCGGCCACTATCTGCATCCCGCAAGATCGCGATCGGTTCTTCTTTATTTTCAGCGCCAGAAACTACAAAAGCATCATCGAACCCGTCATTTTCATCAGCGGCAGCCTTAAGATTTCTGAATTCTCTAAAATCAAGTGGTGTGCCCGTCACATCAACTACCCGACCAGTTGGGATATTTTTATCATTTGTCTCCAAAGTCGCATCACTAAAGATCTGTAATTCATGGCTAGAGAGATCTTGACGGTCACTTAAGTTAAAGTACACGTGATTAGTCGGGTTAAACAAACTATCCTTAGCCCCACCTAAAGCACTATAAGATAACTTCACTTTATTATCATTGTCTAAAGTAAAGATGATCGTTGCTAAAATATTTCCTGGGAAATCATCCATTTTTTCGGTGATTTTCTTTTGAAAGATCACGCTAACACTATCATTGTTGCGTGAAGTCGTATAATTCCAATTTAACGTGCTAAATCCATTTGGACCACCGTGAAGCATGTTGCCATTTTCATTTTGTGGTAATTGCACTTCTTGACCGTCTAATTCACATTTACCCCCAGCAATGCGCCCCGCTACACGTCCGATCGATTTACAAATGTTTTGTGCATTGGTGTAATAATCTTTAGTATGATCAAAACTCAACAACAAGTTCTTTTTGCCATCGCCATCCGGAACATTAAAAGCTTGCCAAATTGCGCCCATTGTCAAACATGAAATCTCGACCCCATTATCATTTACTAATGTTATTTGTGTTACATTATGTCCTTGGTAAGTGTCCAAATTTTTTCTAAAGATATCCATCTTTGATCCCCCTCAAAGTATCGCTTTTGCGTTTTAAGTCATTCTTATTCTAACGTATTTTGATTATTTTTTAAAGCGCTTGCATAGAAATTTATCAACTTCTTTACCTTGCAAAAAGGACCGAAACAATTTGTTTCAGTCCTCACAGTACAACTAAGCGCGATCGTCGTAACCGTTTGGATGACTTGAATGCCAAGCCCAAGCAGTTTCAATGATACGTTCAATGTTATCAAATTGTGGTTTCCAACCTAAAATTTCCCGTGCTTTATCGGAGCTAGCGATCAATGAATCTGGATCACCGCCACGTCTTGGTGCGATTTCTGCCGGAATTTCTTTGCCAGTTACTTTACGTGCAGCTTCAACGATCTCTAAGTTAGAAAAACCAGTTGATGAGCCCAAGTTAAAGGCATTTGATTCGTTGCCGTTGCGTAAGTAATCTACCGCTAAGATATGTGCATCAGCCAAATCAAATGGGTGAACATAGTCACGGACATTTGTTCCATCTGGTGTATTATAATCGTCACCAAAAATTTGTAATTTATCACGCTTACCTTGAGCTACTTGTAACACGATCGGAATCAAGTGGGTTTCAGGACCATGATCTTCCCCGATCGAACCATCTGGCTTAGCTCCAGCCACGTTAAAGTAGCGCAAAGCCACAAATTTTGTGCCGTACGCTTCATCAGCCCAACGCATGATCTTTTCCATCATTAATTTGCTTTCACCATAAGGGTTGATCGGTGATTGGGGATCACTTTCCTTGATCGGCATCTTTTCAGGAATACCGTATGTTGCAGCGGTAGATGAGAAGACGATATTTTTAACGCCCACTTCATTCATCACTTCAAGTAATTTGATCATCCCTGCAGTGTTATTATCAAAGTATTTCAATGGTTTTTTCATTGATTCAGCTACCAATGAATAAGCCGCAAAGTGGATCACAGCATCGATCTCAGGATTTTGGGCAAAAACTTCGCGCATAAAATCTTGATCAGCTAGATCTCCTTGATAAAACTTAGCCTTTTCATTGATTGCTTTTTTGTGACCTGTGACCAAACTATCGACCACTACAACATCTTGCCCTTGATCAACTAAGCGATCAACGGTATGTGAGCCGATATATCCTGCCCCACCTAACACTAAAACTGACATGTATATTTCCTCCCAGCAGATAAGTATTATTTTTTCTAATGATATTCTACCATTAATCACACAAAAAAGTTAGTAAAAGTTTAGTAAAACACGATCCATTTTTTTGAATAGTCTTTTGCCTAGGAAAATTTGCTTGTTGTTTCAAGTTTCTTATGGTTAACTATTACATGACAATATTTAAAAAAGAAGGTGAGACTTATGGCTGAACTTATCTATAAACAAATCATTGCTGACTTGAAACAAAAGATCTTTGACCAAGAATTTCCCGATATGAAATTACCTGATGAACGTACGCTCTCGAGCCAATATAACGTTAGTCGCAGTTCGATCAAGCGGGCGTTGAATCGCATGGCTAGCGATGGGATCATTTTTAAAAAGCGCGGTTCTGGAACCTTTATCAATCCGCTTTATTTAAAAAATGAATCTGTTTTTAACTATGAAGAAGGTTCAAACCTTGGGGTAACCGATAACTTTAAAATGAATGGTCAAAGTCCCAAGATCAAAGTTTTAAGCTTTGAAGTTGAACGTCCCAGTGAAGAATTGCAACGTGACCTTTTCTTAGAACCTGAAGATTTCGTCTATAAGATCGTCCGGCTTCGTTTATTTGATGATGAACCTTTTATGATCGAGACTGGGTACATTCCGATCAAGATCTTACCAAAATTGACTGAACAAACGATCAAATCATCGATCTTTAATTATATGCAAGATGAATATAATCAATCCGTCACCAAGTCTTTTCTCTCGGTCTTTGCTGAACCTTCTACTCCAAAAGATCAAGAACTTTTACGGCTTAAGCCAAATGAACCTACTGGGATCATGGAAGGCGTCTTTTTTCTTGATAATGGCACGCCTTTTGAGTATTCACACATGCGATTCCACTATAAATATTTGAAATTCAATTCATTTGTCAGCGTCTCACAATAAGCAAAACGATTTACAGGACTCTGATCTTTTGCTAGACTTTCCTTAAACGAGCTGGGGTGCCATTTGGCTGAGAAATACCCATATTCACCTGATCTGGTTAATACCAGCGGAGGGAGCTTGAACGGTCGACGTCTATCCGGACGTCTTACCCCTGCTTGTCACTAAGTAGGGGGTTTTTTTATGCAAACTTATCAACAAAAAAAGCGACATTGGCAAGTCAAAGACATCATCTTTTTAGCGATTATCGCAGCCTTTTTTGGCTTGATCTACCAAGGTTCAAGCTATCTTTATTATGCTTTAGCCGCAACTTTTCTTAAACCATATGCAAACGACTTGATGCTTGGGATCTGGCTAATGGCTGGGCCACTAGCTGCGATCTTATTGAAACGTCCTGGGGCTGCTTTTTTAGGTGAATTTCTCGCTGCTACCACTGAAATGCTGCTCTTTTCTAGCTGGGGCGCTGCAAACTTGATCACCGGTGCCATCCAAGGAGCTGCCAGTGAACTTGGTTTTGCTAGCCAAAAATACCAAAACTGGGGCAAAAAAGCCTTATTTTTCTCGGTTCTTTGGTCAACGGTGCTCACCTTTATTTGGGACTATTTTCAAAGTGGTTACCAAGCTTATTCAGGCACAATGTTACTGACATTATTTTTCCTGCGCTTTTTATCACTCGGCTTTTTTGACGGGATCTTGATCTATCAGATCGCTAAATTATTGCAGAAGGCTCAGGTGCTTGAGCGATGATACAACTGGAGATCAAAGACTTGACCTTTACCTACCAAAAAGGCCAAAAACCGGTATTTGAACGGTTAAACTTTGCCGTCGAACCACAAACTTGGAGTCTCTTAGTGACCCCATCTGGCAAAGGAAAATCTACGTTGTTTAAACTTTTAAGTGGGCTTTATCCCCAATATGGTGGCCACATCAGTTCAGGTGGTGTCTTTTTAGATGGTTATGCTTTAAGTGATGTCGTTTCATTTGAGCGAGCTAAACGGATCTCTTTACTCTTCCAAGATCCCAGTCGGCGCTTTAACATGAAAAATTTATCCGAACAACTCACCTTTTTGCTCGAAAATCTCCAACTGCCACCAGAAAAGATCAAGGCGCGTAAACAACAAGTCTTACGTGAGCTTGGCTTAGAAGACTTACGAGCACGACCGTTTAACCAAATGTCTGGAGGCCAAAAACAACAAGCTGCCTTGGCATGTGCTTTAGCAAGCGATAGCGAAATCATCTTACTTGATGAACCCTTCGCTAACGTTGATCATGACAGCAAAAAACGTCTTTTGTTGCTGTTAAAACACATCAAAGAAACGACGACTAAAACA
Organism: Ligilactobacillus apodemi DSM 16634 = JCM 16172; assembly: GCF_001434405.1. GTDB lineage: Bacteria > Bacillota > Bacilli > Lactobacillales > Lactobacillaceae > Ligilactobacillus > Ligilactobacillus apodemi. The sequence goes on from NZ_AZFT01000009.1 coordinate 67,481, forward strand.
GTCATCATTGCTGATCATGATCCTACGGGCTACTTTGAATTACTCGATTTTTGTTATGAATTTTCTGCTCAAAATGATCGGTTAATAAAAGTACCAAAGCAAAAATACGTCACACGTGAAACATTTCCCACCATCACACCGAAGTCTTTGAATCACGGGGACTTGCAGTGGCATAACTTAAAACTCACACGTCAAGCGCATACCTTGCTTAAACCCAATACTTTTACCCTACCTAAGGGGCAAATAGGTCTTTTAAGTGGTGCTAATGGTGCCGGTAAGACGACTTTCTTTTATGCTTTATGTCAGCTTTATCCACTCACAGCTGGTAAAATCACCTTTAACGGACAAAAACCACCCCGTTTTAGAAAGAGTCGCTGGGCTAAATATGTTTCTTTGATGTTTCAAGATGCCACCGACCAATTTATTTGCGCAACTGTCGGTGAAGAAATAGCTTTAGCTGCTAAAAACACCCTTGCTCCTAAGTATTGGGATAAATCGCGGATCACTACTGCTTTAGAACAATTAGGTTTGTCCGAATTGACTGGGCGCTCGATCTATCATCTTTCGGGTGGCCAACAAAAACGACTGCAACTGCTAGTCGTCTTGATCATGGCTCAACCAGTTTTGTTATTAGACGAACCCTTTGCCAGCCTTGATCAAGCAATGGTCAAAAAAGCGCTCGCCTTACTTACCGCAAGTTGCCAAGCTCTAAACACAAGCATTTTAGTGATCTCACATCAACGCAATAACATCACTACTAAAATGGATTACGAGTTGCGCTTAGATAATCAGCAGCTAGTATTTTTAGGGGGTCAACATGAAAATGTTTCGCCTTAATGCTTCGATCTTAGTCTTGATCATGTTTGGACTCGGACTACAGATCGCATTTTCGCACAGTTTTTTAGCTAACTTAGTCGTTTGTTGTTTTTGCCTAGGTTATTTATTACTGAGCGCAGCCGATTTGAAAAAGCTCGGACTAGTGTTATTGTTTACTTTACCGCTCGCCCTTGGAACTTGGTGGTCATTTATCAAATTTAGCACTCAAGATCCATGGCAAAATGCTTTACTATACACTAGTCGACTCTATGCTTATCTCTTATTAGGCGCTAGTTTATTATTGAGTTATTCACTAGAGAAGATCTTATTTAGCCTCTCGTATCGGCTTAAACTTTCGACCACTTTTGTTTATGGCTTTTTAGCCGCGGCTAACTTGCTTAGCTCATTAAAAAAACAACTTCAAGTGATCCGTTACTCAGCTTATAGTCGCGGAACTAAGTATCACTTCTATCGCCCAGGAATCTATTTACGCCTTGTCGTAACGGCTCTTTCATGGTCAGAAGCCCTAGCCCAAGCAATGACTGCGCAAGGCTTTTCGGAAGGTTATCCGCGGACGCGCGTTTTTAGCGACTCTTTACCCAAATGGCAATGGGGACTTTTATTTTTGAGCCTGATTGGTTATTTAGCACTTGTAATTTGGACCTAAAAAAACTAATTTACTTTAAAGAGCATTCACGAAATTTTTTTGGGGCGTGAGTGCTCTTTTTGTTGCAACGTTTTACGGATAATTGTGCACCAATTCACAAACTAAAGCGTTTACAATATTTATCACTTAGCTTATGATAAAAGTGCAATATTCAGAAAAGAAAGGGGCTTTGCTGATTATGGAAAAAACATTAGTCATCAACTCTGGGAGCTCAAGTTTAAAGTTTAAGTTATACGCCATCCCGACTGAGGAGGTCTTAGCTAGTGGTCTGATCGATCGCATCGGCATCAATGGTTCAAGTGTCACAGTCAAATATGCGGGGAAAAAATACCACGAAGAAGTTGCGATCGCTGATCATGCCGTGGCGGTCGAATTATTGTTAGAACTGCTACGAAAACTCCATCTCATCGCTTCACTTGATGAGATCACCGCCGTTGGGCACCGTGTCGTTGCCGGCGGAGAAGAATTTGATCATTCTGTCGTGATCGATGATGAAGTCATCCGAAAGATCGATGACTTAAGTGACATGGCACGCTTGCACAATCCCGCCAACCTTTTAGGGATCAAGATCTTCAAAAAACTCTTACCAAATGCGTTGGCGGTCGCATCCTTTGATACTGCTTATCACCATTCAATGCCCGCTAAAAACTATCTCTATAGCGTCCCTTACGAATGGTACGAAAAATACGGGGTACGGCGTTATGGTGCTCACGGGATCAGCCACCGTTATGTCGCCCGTCAAGCAGCCGCTATGTTACAACGTCCGTTAGACGAACTCAAATTGATTTCTTGTCATTTAGGTGCAGGGGCTTCGCTTTGTGCGATCAAAGATGGATTATCCTTTGATACGACGATGGGCTTTACCCCACTAACGGGCTTAACGATGGCAACTCGTTCAGGCGACGTGGATGTTGAATTAGTCAACTACATGATGAAAAAACTCAAGATCACCGATCCAGATGAAATGATCTCGATCTTAACTAAAGATTCTGGACTTCTAGGCGTTTCGGGCGTTTCTTCCGACATGCGCGATGTCATCGCCGCTAAAGAAGCAGGTAATGAACGGGCTGCAATGGCAGTTGCACTTTTTGTCAAAAATATCGTCCGCTATATTGGCCAATATTATGTTGAAATGAAAGGTTTGGACGGTATCATTTTCACGGCAGGCATTGGCGAAAACTCCGTGCCGATCCGCCAAATGGTTTGTGATGAATTAGCCTTTATGGGCGTCAAACTCGATCCAACCGCTAATGCTAAAGGTGGCGAAAACATTATTTCTACTCCTGATTCCACCATTTCTGTTCTCTGTGTTCCAACCGATGAGGAATTAATGATCTCTCGTGATATTGAGATCATCAAGCTCCAACAAAAAGAAGAACTTAGTCAGGACGAAAAGCCTTTATTATAACGTTTTTAAATTTGGTACGTTCCAAATTTAAAAGTGGTTGACATTTTTAGAGAAAACGTTATTATTATAAGTGTAGAAAGAAAATACCAAAAGGAGATTTAGCCATGACTGTAGATTACTCATCAAAAGAATATTTAGATAAATTGGATGCTTACTGGCGCGCAGCAAACTATGTTTCGGTCGGTCAGCTTTACTTAAAAGACAACCCACTTTTGCGTCGTCCATTAGAAGCATCTGACGTTAAGGTTAAACCAATTGGTCACTGGGGAACGATCTCAGGCCAAAACTTTATTTATGCTCACTTAAACCGTGTCATCAATAAATATGACCTTGATATGTTTTACGTTGAGGGCCCTGGCCACGGCGGTCAAGTAATGGTTTCTAACTCATATCTTGACGGTAGTTATACAGAACTTTTCCCAGAGATCACCCAAGACGTTGAAGGGATGAAAAAACTCTTCAAACGCTTCTCTTTCCCTGGCGGAATTGCTTCTCACGCCGCACCTGAAACACCAGGTTCGATCCATGAAGGTGGCGAATTAGGTTACTCCCTTTCCCACTCTACTGGTGCTGTCTTAGATAATCCTGATTTGATCGTAGTTGCAGTCATTGGTGACGGTGAAGCCGAAACTGGTCCTTTAGCAGCATCATGGATGTCTAACAAATTTATCAACCCGATCAACGACGGGGCTGTGTTACCGATCTTAGACTTAAACGGGTTTAAGATCTCTAACCCAACGATCTTATCACGTGAATCTGATGAAAACTTACGCAAGTACTTTGAAGGTCTTGGTTGGGAACCAATCTTTGTGGAAGGTACTGATCCACAAAAGATGCACCCTGAAATGGCTGCTGCTTTAGATAAAGCGATCGAAAAGATCAAAGCTATCCAAGAAAACGCACGTAAAAACAACGATAGTTCCTTACCAGTTTGGCCAATGATCGTCTTCCGTGCTCCTAAAGGCTGGACAGGTCCAAAAGAATGGGACGGCAAGCCAATCGAAAACTCATTTAGAGCTCACCAAATTCCGATTCCAGTTGACCAAAACGACATGACTCATGCCGATGCCTTAGTTGAATGGTTAGAAAGCTACCGTCCAGAAGAATTATTCGATGAAAAAGGTGCTTTGATCCCTGAATTAGCCGAATTAACACCAAAAGGCAACAAGCGTATGGCAATGAACCCACATACAAACCCAGGTTCATTGATCCGTGACCTTGCATTACCTGATTACCGTGATTACGCCGTTGATACGACAACACCTGGTAAGAACATCGAACAAGATATGACTGTCCTTGGTCGTTACTTAGAAGACGTGGTCAAAGCTAACGAAGCTAACAAGAACTTCCGGATCTTTGGACCAGACGAAACAATGTCCAACCGTTTAGCTCCAGTCTTTAAAGAAACTAACCGTCAATGGATGTTAGACATCAAAGAACCTAACGATGAATTTATGGCTCCAGCTGGCCGAATCATCGACTCCCAACTTTCCGAACACCAAGATGAAGGCTTCTTAGAAGGTTATGTCTTGACTGGTCGCCATGGTTTCTTTGCTTCATACGAATCATTCTTACGGGTAGTTGACTCCATGTTGACCCAACACTTCAAGTGGTTACGTAAAGCTAAAGACTTATCTTGGAGAACAGATGTGCCTTCCTTAAACGTAGTGGCAACATCAACTGTCTTCCAACAAGACCACAACGGTTATACTCACCAAGATCCAGGTCTTTTAGGCCACTTAGCTGATAAGAAACCTGAATTTATCCGTGAATATTTACCAGCTGACGCTAACTCATTATTAGCTGTCTTTGATAAAGTCTTAAATGACCGCAACAAGATTAACTTGATCGTTTCATCTAAGCACCCACGTCAACAATTCTATTCTGCTGCTGAAGCAAAAGAATTAGTTGATAAAGGTCTTAAGATCATCGATTGGGCTTCAACCGATCAAAATGCTGAACCAGATATCGTGATCGCTGCAGCTGGGACAGAACCTAACTTAGAAGCTTTAGCAGCTATCTCGATCTTGCATGAAAAATTACCTGACTTGAAGATCCGCTTCATCAACGTGGTCGACTTATTGAAACTCAGAAGTCCTAAAGTTGACCCTCGTGGCTTGAGCGACGAAGAATTCGACATGTACTTCACTAAAGACAAACCAATCGTCTTTGCTTTCCACGGCTTTGAAGGTTTGATCCGTGACATCTTCTTTGATCGTCACAACCACAACATCAAGATCCACGGTTACCGTGAAAACGGTGATATCACAACACCATTTGATATGCGTGTCTTGAACCAAATGGATCGTTTCGACTTAGTGAAGTCAGCTGTCTTAAGCTTGCCAAATGCCGACAAGTACGGTGAATTAGCTGCTGAAATGGATAGCATCGTTGCTAAACATCACCAATATATCCGTGATGAAGGTACTGATCTCCCAGAAGTTGAAAACTGGGAATGGAAACCTTTAAATAAATAATTCCATACAAAAAAGCTCACAGTAAAAAAGTGAGCTTTTTGTTTGTTATCCCCCCTATTTTGCGCTAAGCTTTAAGCAAAATGAGGGGGGATTTTTTATGACAACGATCTATCTAGTTCGTCACGGACAAAGCCAAGCAAATGAAGCTGGGATCATGCAAGGAAGCCAAATCGACACACCATTGACCGAATTGGGGAAGGAACAAGCTTTATTTGCTAAAGAAAAATTACAAGGAATCTTTTTTGACCAAAGTTACGCCAGCCCACTTAAGCGTGCCAAGCAAACAGCTAAGATCATCACACGCAAAGATCCACGCTTAGACAAACGGCTCTTGGAATTTGATTATGGTAGTTGGGATGGCCAAAAGCTAAGTGACATCTACCAAAAATACGCCCAATATTTTGATGAAAATTACAATCTTTTGCCTAATTCCTGGGAAGCTTCAGGTGGGCAAACATATGCGGAAGTGACCACTAAAGTAAAAAGTTTTTTGACCGATGTGCAAAAAAAGCACAAAAACGAAACTATTTTAGTTGTCAGCCATGGTTTCACGATCAAATTATTAGTTGCTTACCTACTAGACATTGGTAAACTTGAAAGCTTAAATGAGCCCGCGAACGCTTCTGTCACTAAGATCGTTTTGAAAAATGATACCCAAACTTTATTTTATTACGGAAAATAGGTGAATCTCTTGTCACATTTAACACAATTTAAAGCACTCGTCCAAGCACAAACAACGATGCTATCAGCATTACCATTTATTTTAGGCATGATCTTTGCCGGTTTTTATTACCACCACATTAACTGGGGGCTGTCTTTGTTACTACTAGTAGCAGCAATTTTATTTCATTTAGCAATCAACGGACACAATCAAGTAACTGATTTTATGCGCTATCAAAATGCTCCAGACACCACCGAAAGTACCAATAACATCATCAAACGGTTCAATATTCCACTTAACTGGGCTAAAGGTGTCATCGTCATCCTAATTGCCTTAGCTGCCTTGATCGGTCTATGGCTAACGTGGCTTAGTGGCTGGCCGTTACTCTTGTTAGGAGGACTGAGTTTTTTGGTCGGTTATGCTTACTCGGGCGGACCGTTACCGATCCTAAAGAGTCCTTTTGGTGAAATTGCTTCTGGACTGGCAATGGGCCTAAATATCACTTTGATCGGGCTTTACATCAATATTTACAATACCGCAACTTTTGCTAACGCCTTTTGGCTCAAGGGCCTGATTGTTTCGCTACCGGCAATTTTTACGATTGCTAACATTATGTTGGCCAATAACATCTGCGACCTAGCCGAAGACCAACTGACTGGTCGCAAGACTTTAGTGCATTATCTCGGGATCAAAGCAAGTTTAAAGCTGTTATGTGCAAATTACATCTTTAGTTATCTTGGAATCATCTTAGCTACTTGTTTAGGCTACCTTCCTTGGCTTGCTTTAGGTAGTCTCTTAACGATTCCACCGGTTTATCAAAAGATCAAAGTGTTTGTGGAAAAACCACAAAAAACGACCACCTTTTTCAATAATTTAATTGCTTTACACTTGATTTTGATTAGTCTGCTCTTATTTAGCCTTTTAGGTCTATGGTTATAATATCCAAAAAATGCACGGGACACTGGTTTCCGTGCTTTTTTGTGCTTTACAGCAGTGGTCCAGCAACTCCACGCAAATTTTGGTGGGCTTCTGCTTGGATGAAAGCAACTAAATTTTGCCAACAAGTTCTTTGCGCTGACGAAAGTTGCAATTCTTTAAAACCTATCAGATCCGATAAGCGACTATATAATTTCAATAAGGCATAATCTGAAGCCTTGTAGCTTTTTTGATCATCTTTTAAGCTACTAAGAGTTTCTGCTAGCAAAGTATCTACTTCCCTAGTTATCTTTGATGCTTGTGATGTCTCACGTAAACTATCGCCCAACAATTTTACTAACCAATATGCTTTAATGCGTAAGGCTTTATCCATTTACCACATCCCCTTTCAAGCAAACGGTTACATTTTAATTATAACAAAGAACGCCCAAAATCCTACTGAATCTTAAGCGTTCTTTTTAGCATATATTAGGCAACACTGATTTTTGCTTTATTCAAGAGTAATGAACTTCCGACAACTGAGATCGAGCTAAATGCCATTGCCAAACCGGCTAATTCTGGACTAAGCGTTAAGCCGATCCCGACAAATAACCCGGCTGCGATCGGCAGACCAACGATATTGTAAATAAACGCCCAAAAGAGATTTAACTTGATTCGATCAAAGGTCTTTTTACTTAATTCAAGCGCTTTAACTACTCCTAAAAGGTCATTGTGTACCAACACGATCCCACCAGCTTCGATCGCAATATCAGAGCCCGCGCCCATTGCGATCCCGACATCAGCTGTACTTAATGCGGGGGCATCATTGATCCCATCACCAACAAAACCTGTTTTGCCGTCACGTTGTTGCACTTGTTTGATGTAATCAGCCTTTTCTTGGGGTAATACTTCAGCAATAACTTCATCGATCCCGACTTCTTTAGCGATCGCTTGAGCAGCCCGTTTATTATCACCGGTCAGCATCACTGGTTTAAGCCCTTGTTGTTTCAGTAAACTAATGGCTTGTTTAGAAGTTGCTTTAGGTGCATCTTGAATAGCGATCATCCCGATCACTTGTTGAGCTAAACCAACTAAGACCACCGTTTTACCTTCATTTTGCAACTGGGTGAACATTTCTTGTTGTTGTGTGCTCAAAGTTACATCTGTTAAGAAGCGGTCATTGCCAATAAAAGCAGTTTGACCATCAAACTCCGCCGTAACGCCCATACCGCGTAAGGCTTTAAAATCTTTGACTGGTTTAGTTGTGACCTGTGTCTCTTTAGCTTGCTTTAAAATAGCCAAGGCTAATGGATGTTCCGAAGTTTCTTCCAAACTAGCCGCAACTTGTAAGACTAACTTTTGGTCGTGACCCAAAATATCAGTTACGACTGGTTTTCCCGCCGTGATCGTCCCAGTTTTATCAAAGACGATCGTTTTTAGTTGTTCTACTTCTTCTAAAACTTCACCGTTTTTGATCAAAACACCCATTTTAGCACTACGACCAGTTCCGACCATTAAAGCGGTTGGCGTTGCTAAACCTAACGCACATGGACAAGCGATCACGATCACAGCGATCGCATAAAGTAAGGCTTGGATCATTGTAGCTCCTAAAAAGACATACCAGACCGTATACGTTAAGATTGCCAAGATCACCACGATTGGCACAAAGTAATTAGCGATTTTATCGGTCATTTTTTGGATCGGCGCATGACTTGTCTGAGCCTTCTTGACTAATTCAACAATTTGAGCCAATAACGTATCATCGCCGACTTTATCTGCTTTAAAGACAAACGCCCCGTTAGAATTTAACGTTGAACCAATAACCTTGTCGCCCACTTTCTTTTCAACGGGCATACTCTCACCTGTGACCATTGATTCATCGACCAACGATTCACCTTCCGTGATCTGACCATCAACAGCAATTTTTTCACCTGGTTTTACTCGGATAAGATCGCCCACTTTGATCTGTGCCAAAGGAACTTTAACTACTTGACCACCGCGGATCACGTTAGCGTCTTTTGCTTGTAGATCAAGTAACTTTTCAACTGCACTTGAAGCGTTATTACGCATGCGTTCTTCAAATACTTGGCCTAACAAAACAAAGACCGTGATAAACGCTGCACTTTCAAAGTAAACTGCTCTGCCAGTAAACATCGCAAAAATACTGTAAAAGTAAGCTACGGCTGTTCCTAGCGCTACTAAGGTATCCATATTAGCGTTATGGTGTTTAAAAGCAGCCCACGCACTTTGCCAAAATGGCAAGGCAGTAAACGCCATGATCAAAGTCGTCGCCACAAAAGCGATCCAATTATAACCTGGCATTATCCAGCCAAAAGCCATGCCGATCATTGCGAACAACATCGGAAGTGATAAAACCAAAGCTAACCAAAAACGCTTTTCATATGACATCATTTTACGATCACCTTCCCGTGGAACATGTTCATCCCGCAAGCATAATCAAATTCGCCTGCCTTGCTAGTGTCGATCTTGATTGCCGACTTTTCACCTTGTGGCAACGTTTGATTGATTCCAAGATCAGAAAAGACAACTTTTTCTAAACAGCTTGAAGGATCTTTACGCTCAAACACAACTTCTCCTGGCACACCTTGTTTTAACACAACTGTATTAGGCGTATAACCACCATCAACCACAACTTCTACTTTTTGCATTGCTCCATCTTTCATTTCTGCTTGTACCTCCGCTTGTTCATGTTTACCAAAAAACCACCAACTAATAAAACCGATCAAAACAACTGCAACAATTAAGGTTATTACTTGAATCATCTCACTTGCCTTCTTTCGTTTACATTCGTAATCTTTAACTTCATAATACACCTTCGTTTACAATTGTCAACAAAAAATTCGACCAAAAATTTTTGGCCGAATTTTTTAGCTTATTTATCTTTTTGCCACCGTAAACAATAGTGTTCAATTAAACTGATCAGCGAAAAAAGCAGAAATGAAACCACACTGATCACAATGATCCCACCAAACATCGCCAAATAATCAAGCCGATTCCATTGATCCATGATAAAATACCCCATTCCGTACTGGGTGCCATAGATCTCCGTAAAAAAGAGCGTCGCAATGGCGGTACCAAGGGCAATCTTTAAGCTTGATAAAAAGCCGGCTAGACTAGCTGGCCAAGTCACTGCCCAAAACATCGTCCAGCGATTCGCATGTAAAACTTCTAAGACTTGATACATTGAACTAGGAACTTGCGAAACTGCATCTCGCACCCCGATGATAATTTGAAAAACAATGATCAAACTGATCATGATGATCTTCGAAGCATTACCTAAGCCTGCCAACAACATAACTACCGGTAAAAAAGCGATCTTAGGCATAGGATAAGTAAAGTACACTAATGGATCAAATAATTGTCCAAACTTGGGGAAACGCACACTTGCGATCCCCAAAGGCACCCCGATCACCGTTGCCCAAAATAAACTCCACCCTAGCCGATATAAACTAAAATAAATATTCCACCAAAGATCAAGTCCAACTAACTGAGGAAAATAACTATAAACTGCCCAAGGAGTTGGCAATAAGGGGCGATTGACTAAGAGTGCAGCAACCGCCCAAATAGCATGCAAGATAAACAGTGCGTATAAAAGACGAAGAAATTTTTTCACCATTGTCTTTTCACCTCTGCTTCAAGCTCACTTAAAACTTGCGTTAAGACCTTGGCTTCGGTCCGACTATCATAGTCTAAATCTCCCAGCGGATTAGTGATCAACTGCGGTTTATTAGGCGTTAGTAATAAAATCTGGTCACTTAATAAGAGTGCTTCTTTTAAATCATGTGTTACTACTAAAGTCGTTACCGGCGTTTCTTGCCACTGTCTTAAAAAGAGTTGTTGCGCTTTTTGTTTGATCACTAGGTCTAACGCTGAGAAAGCTTCATCTAGTAACAATAAATCAGGAGTAAGCGCAAAAGCACGCGCTAAGGCGACCCGTTGTTTTTGCCCTCCTGAAAGCTGATGTGGGTAGCGTTTAAGTAATGAAGTCAAGCCTAAAGCTGCATAAAGTGCCTGTAATTTAGGCTGATCTTTACCGCCCTTTTTTTCTTTGACCTTAAGTGCTAAAAGCACGTTTTGTTCGACTGTTTTCCACGGCAATAAGCCATAATCTTGAGGAACTAAGGCGATCGTTTGAGCTTTAGTATCTAATGGGTGGCCGTTTAACAAGATCTCACCTTGATGGGATAAGAGCCCCGTAATTGCATTTAAGAGCGATGTTTTCCCACTTCCCGAGGGTCCTAAAACAGCGAGGATCGTGTTATCGGCTAACTCAAAGGATAACTTGGAAAAAACAACTTTAGCTTGATATTTGACCGTTAGATCTCTTACTTGAAACATTAATCAGTCACCGAAAGTTGGTATTTAGCAGGATCAACATTTTCCTTTAAGACGCCTTCACTTTTAGCGTATTCAAAAGCTTCTTTTAAAGTTGATTCAGCAACTTTTTGTGCCTTAGTATAATGCGGTAACGTATAGCTCTTAGCTACACTTTCTGGGAAGCTAAGATTCTTGGTCAAAATCGTTTGATAATCGCTTGCTTGATGCTTGTTGATTTGAGCAACTGCTTTATTGTAGGCTTTGGTCAACTTAGCAACTGTTTCTTTATTTTGACTCGTCTTTTTATCTAAAGCTAAGATCGTTGTTTGATATTTAGTAGGGTTACTCTTAGCGATCTCCGTTAAACCTTGAGCTTTTGCCATGCTCAAAAATGGATCGGGTAAGATCGTAGCGTCGGCTTGTTTTTGTGCCACTAATTGTAACCGTACAGGGATCGAAGGAACTTCTTTGATCGTGACATCATCTGCTGACAAGCCATTTTTCTTTAGTTGTTGGTAAAGATAAAATGTTGGTGTTTGGCGTGAAAGCGTGGCGATCGTTTTGCCTTTTAGATCTGCTACGGTTTTGACCGAACTATCGCTAGTAACGATCCCAAAATAACCAGTTAAAGCAGTGGCACTCTTCCACCCTAATTTACCATTAACATAGCTTGCTAAAGCAACCACGTCTGTTACGGCACCATTTAATTGTCCGGCTGAGATCGCAGCGTCACGTTCAGTTGGTGATTTGAAACTAGTTAACTTGACATCAAGCCCTTCTTCTTTAAAATAGCCTTTTTCTTTTGCAACATATAATGGCAATGAATCTGGTGCGGGCATTGTTCCAAGATTTAAACTGACCGTTTTTTCACTCTTACTTGTCGACGAGCTCTTTTTAACACTATCTTCCTTTGGTGCACAAGCACTCAAGGTTAAACTGACGAGTGCAAAAACACTCAATAACGTCACCATTTTTTTTAATTTCATGATGATCCCCCTCAAATGATAAATTTTAAACCACTGAAAGTGTAAGAAAAAAATTATAGTCTGTCAACCAAAAAGATCGCACAAAATAAAACGAGTCTAACACTTGTAAAACAAGGCTAGACTCGCTTAATAATTTAATGTTTTCCTTTGGAAGATAGGGTTACTTTAAACCCAAAAATTTCTTTAAAGATTCCACTCTTATCTAAGAGGAAGATATACAATAAGAGGAATGCTCCCCCGAAAATAGCGGCGTAAAGAAATGCCATGATCTTATTTTCAGGAATATAAACCAACTTGATCAATTCGTTGGTCAATAGCGCCGTTAACGCGACTAGCAAGTTGATCACTACGATCAATTTAACGTTACGTAATTGCCCTTTTTGTAAATAACGGAGCTTGATCTGACCGTAGACCCCGATCGAGATCAACAAGAAAGATAGCGCCGTCGCACTAAGCGCTCCGTAAGCCCCCCAAAGATAGGTGAAAGGAACCTGTAATGCTAGTTTCAAAAAGATCCCTAACGTTAAGTAGCGTACGGCTAACCGGTGATTTCCTAATGATTGGATCACCGTGAATAGATCTGTAAAAACAGCTAAGACAATGCTTGTGACCAAGGCATATGCTAATAAGTGAGCTCCCAATTGACTGAAGGGGAAAAATACCCCGTTGACTTCCCACGCAAGGATCGCTAATAATAACGAACTTGGTAATAACGTCGTCAACATCAATTCGATATTTTGAGCGATCGTCCTACCGATCTGCTTTTTATCATGTTTTTTAGCTAAAGTTGCTAACAATGGTAAAGAAGATTCCGAAATTGCGATCGTTAAGGAAATCACGACCGTTGTGATCTTACTCGGGTTGGCTGAAAAATAAGTGTACAAGTTTTGCGCTTGTAACGAATCAAGCCCAGTAAGATCGACCATGATATCTTTAAAAGTCAGTTGGTCAATGAACTGATAAACCGTAATTGCTGAACCAACGTAGATAAATGGCAGAGCTTCTTTAAAAATGTTTTTAAAGATCGTAAAGACATCGAGCTTTTGGACCGGCAAACTTTCATGATAAAGCTGGCGGTATTGCCCCATTTGCTTACGTGCATAGGAGAGCAAATATATGTAACTGGCGATCCCACCAACAAATGTTGCAAAAGTACTATAGTTAACAGCCTTAATATAGCTTCCTTTTTGAACGATCATGATCCAATAGGTTGCCGTTAAGATGAAGATCACGCGGATCAATTGTTCCCATAACTGTGAGATCCCCATCGGCCGCATATCAGAATTTCCTTGGTAAAAACCACGAATCATACTCATTGGCGGTAAGATCACCAATGTTGGGACCATTACTCGAATCGCTGTTGTCGCCACTTCAGTCGAGACAACGGCACTTCTTTGCGCGATCATCGGTGCAAAAAAGTAAAGTAACAGGCCACATAATGAACCCGTAAATAGCATAAACAACAAGCCATACTTAAAGACATATAGACTATCTTTAAAGCGATTCTGACCGTTATATTCAGCCACTTGCCGTGCGATCGCAGTTGGGAAACCCGCTACCCCTAAAGTCAAGAAGAGCGCATAGGGTGTATAAGCTGCGTTAAAGATCGCTTGGGCCGCATTTTGGTCACTAGCTGAACCGATCATCATCAACCACGGGATCAAATAGATGATACCTAAGACCCGTGAAAAGATACTTCCAAGCATCATCCAAAAGGTTCCGGATAATAATTTGTTTTTCATTTTGACTCTCGCTTTTCAATATTGTTTACATTATTTACCATTATATACTAAATACTTAATTTTTTCTTTTAAAACTTCACTAAATATGCACCACAAAAACGCATAGCTATCCAGGAACTATGCGTTTTTCGTGAATTTTTATTAAATTATTTAGCTAGAAGTGTAGCAGCTTCTTCATCCACAATAACCGTTACCTGAGGATGGTTTTGCAAAACACTTGCCGGTACATCTTCGGTCATTGGGCCTTCGATCATTGCCTTGATTGCTTCCGCTTTATTTTTGCCAAAAGCTTCTAAGAGAATGTGCTTAGCGTTCATGATCTCGCCGATCCCCATCGAATAAGCATATTGAGGCACATCTTCTGGTTTATCAAAATAACGGGCATTCGCCTTGATCGTTGAATCGGTCAAATGAATCTTAGAAGTCTTGGAATCAAAAGCACTACCTGGTTCATTGAAACCAATGTGTCCATTTTCACCGATTCCTAACAATTGTAGATCGATCGGATTTTGAGCAATGATCTCACTATAATGTGCAGTTTCTTTAGCCGCATCTAAATCAGTCCCATCGGGTAAATATGACTTCTTGAACGGCTTTTCATCAAAAAGATGTTTTTGCATGTAGTAATGGTAGCTTTGTTCATCATTTGCACCTAAACCAACGTATTCATCCAAGTTGATCGAAACATCATCACTAAAATCAAGATCACTTTTAGTTAACTCAGCATAGGTGGTCTCTGGCGTTCCCCCCGTTGCTAACCCAAAAACTTTGGCACCGCTATCATGCTCGCGTTTAAAAATTTCAGCTGCTTTTTTTCCACCAGCGAATTTATCTTTTACTACAATAACTTCCATGATCCATTCTTCCTCCCGTATATTGGTATAGTCCAATTATAAAACTTATATTTACCTTTTGCAAGCGATATCCCTATTATGGAGCTACTTTATTTTTTTAACTCGGCGACAAAGCGTGCTGTGATCTCTTTTGGTCGCGTAATGGCGCCTCCAACAACAATACCAGCTACTCCCATTTTTTGAATCATAGCCGCTTGTTGTGGGGTATGGATCTTTCCTTCTGCTATCACATCTAGTCCAGCATCAACTAGGCCTTTGATCAATTCCAGATTTGGACCTGAAGTTGGTTTACTTTCTGCTGTATAGCCAGCTAAAGTTGTACCTACAAAATCTACCCCCGCTTTAGCAGCATTAACCCCTTCTTCTAAAGTAGAAATATCTGCCATCAGTAGCTGATCGGGATATTTTTCTTTGACTTTTTGAATAAATTCATTGATCGTTAAGCCGTCGTGACGTGGTCGCAAAGTACAATCTAATGCGATCACTTCCACACCAGTTTTGACTAGTTCATCAACTTCACGCATTGTTGCTGTAATATATGGTTTTTGTGGTGGATAGTCACGTTTAATGATCCCGATAAGTGGTAGATCGACAACTTCCTTTATTTCCATGATATCGCGCACCGAGTTAGCTCTGATCCCAACCGCGCCCCCTTGTTTAGCTGCTAATGCCAATAGTGGGATCACCCTACCTTCTTTAGTGTATAGTGGTTCATTTGGCAATGCCTGACACGAAACGATCAAACCTCCAGTAATTTGTTTTAAAAATTCAGCTTTTTTCATAAAAAAAACCTCCCTAACATTTTATCTTTCCCCTAAAATATAACACCACTTTAATAAAAATACTTAAGTATAGCTCTGAAATAAGCAATAAAAATAACGCCTCCCTAACATAAGGGAGGCGTTATTTAATTATAATTATTTATCTTCTTTGCGCTTCTTTTTACCAAGACCAAATAATCCTAGCAAACTAGCACTCAAAAGACCTAAACCAGCTAAAATAGTTTCACTGTTTTGTGAATCACCCATTTGTGGTAATTCGTTAGTTGCACCCGTTTGGGCTTGTTGTTTAGGTTGGCTTACTTTAGCTTCGGTCGTTGAAGTTGTAACCATTTGTTTTTCAGCAGTCGAAGTATTTGCGGTTGAGTTTGCAACAGTTGTGTTTTCAGTAGTTGAAACTTCCGTATCCACAGTAGGGGATTCTACCTCAACTTCAGGTTCTTGTACCGTATTATCAACTGTAGCCGCACTGATCAATTCATTAAGCGCAGTCTTAACATCATTTAATTGTTGTAAAGCAACTAAAGCTTGTTGTTCATAAACTTTAGCTTCACTAGCTGCTTGACGTGCGATCTCTTCATTTGCAATTGCTTCATCAGCTGCTTGGCGCGCAATTTCTTCAGCATCCTTAGCTTTTGCAGCTGCTGAACTTGCAATTTGGGCAGCTTCACTAGCTTTGGCTACATCACCAGCATTAGCATAGCTCGTGGCAGCACTTGCAGCGCTATTGGCAAATTCCATTGCTTCACTAGCAATTTGATCTGCATTAGCAGCAACTTCATAAGCTGCTGCTGCCTTTTGAGCTGCTTCGCTGGCTACATTAGCGGCACTTGTGGCTTTTTGAGCTGCGTTTTGAGCAAGATCTGCTAAGCTGTCAGCTTGACTTGCTAACTCACTTACTCCTGGAATATTTGCATTATCACTAGCAATTTGAGCAATTTCATCAGCTAGATCATTGCTATATTCGGCTGAGCTCGTGGCAACACTAGCACTTGAACTTGCAGCACTAGCGTAACTATTAGCTGCACTTGCAGCTGAGCTTGCTACAGAAGCATAGCTATCAACACTACCCTTAGTTGCTGTAGTTTCATTCGCTGCTTGACTTGCTTGGCTAGCATAACTATCAGCTAATTCACGGTTAATAGCATCGTTTGCTTCGCTTTGAGCATTTTGAGCTGTTTGCCATGCATTATTTGCTTCACTATTGTAGTTAGTAGCATCTTCGGCAGCACTCTTTGCGATTTCATCATTCTTGATGGCTGAACTTGCGGCTGAGCTGGCTGTGCTTTGTGCTTCACTTGCCACTGCTGCTGCGAAACTTGCTACACTTGCAGCACTGGATGCTTTGTCCTTGTCGCCTGCTTGAGCGTAGCTATTGGCTTCGCTAGCGGCACTATTTGCTGTTGAAGCGGCAGAACTTGCTACTGAGTCTGCTTGGCTTGCATCTTCATAGTTCTTCGTTGCTTCATC
>NZ_AZFT01000049.1:0-30453 GCF_001434405.1 Ligilactobacillus apodemi DSM 16634 = JCM 16172
ATCCCGCTATACACGATTACCGGCAAGCTCAAGAAGAGCATCGCTATCGTGATTGCCGCTGACCATGAACCAATCGCAACACCGAGCATCACCAGCAAGATCAGTGCTCCTTTATTTTCTTTCAATTACCATTACCTCCACTTTTTTATTTGACAATTACCGGCAAGCAATTATTGATTTAAATATTCGTCTAATTCATTAGTTAGAAAATACGTTGATGTTCCGTCAATGTGTTCTAGCATTTTGAACTCTGGTTTGTTCTTTCTCCACCGATCAATAGTGCTTCTGCTTCTGTTCATATACGCTGCTGTCTGTCCGATATCCAAACGCCTGCTACGTTTCTCTCTCATCGTCATCATTGGTTGTTGTACGTTCTGACCTGCTCTTAATTCTTCTGCAACGTATCTCGCCAATGTACGCATAGCATTGTCTGAAACTGAAAATGTCACCTCCATTGCCTTATCCCCCTTCCACTTTGTAACAGTAACTACAATCATCAATAGTCACTGTTGCTTGATCTAAACCTAGTCGTAAGCTGTATCGCTTGCATAAGATCTTAGCTACGTTTACATGCTTCTGTGCAAATTCTGAAACGGCTCTGTGTGCTTCGGCTTCGCTCGGGTATGATCCAAGGCGAATCATCTTGGTATCATCTGAAGTCGTCTCAATTACTTTGTACATCATCATCATCTCGCTTTCTGTTATAATGTGTTAAAAAAGGAATTTTCATAATGAAATTAGATTCAACTATATCTCTTGCATTACTCGTTACTGTATGTTCCATAATCGCTCCAGTACTGACTTCGCTTATAAATAATCACTATATGCTGAAGAATAAAAAGATAGATTATGAACGGGAAGTATTAAATGAACAGCTTTTACATAAACGGCAATTATTTGAGTCTTTCTTAAAATGCATCGGTAACGCACATAGATACAATGACTCTAAAGAAGAATTGTTAGGAGCTTACTATGCTCTATTACCATACATTCCTCATGCAGAGCGCCATTTTTTTAAAGATATAACGTTCTCTACCATCAGCAATAAAACTGTCCCTACATTGTCAGAAATGGAACACATGCTTAGCGTAATAAGTAAAGAGCTAACATATAAACCGTGAACAAAGTAGCTATCCCGACTGCATAAAACTTATACATTTTGAAACTCCCATTGATTTTGGACATGATCCAAATGCATACAATGCAGGTTGTCCATACTACTATTACTGGAGCGCTGTATTTCATTGTTAACCTCCATTAATTTCTGCTTGCATGCTCAATAACTTTTGAACATACGCTTTGGCTTCATCTGTCGTTGCTCGATACCGATATACAGAACTTTCTTCAAACTCGCCTCTCTCGTTGATTTCCAGTGCTAGCTTCCTAAAGCTCCGATCTGCAACAAAATAGATTGTCGGCTTTTTCTTCCACTGTCTAAGCAAGCCATCATCTACAAGCTGCTGAGCGCCCGCTGTAAGCTTTGTATCCGAGACTTCTTTCATCTGCTCCAGCTCTATTACTTTCTTCTTCCAACGTCTTACAGTAGCCTTGGTAACAAATAATTCGCCTTGTTCAGCTCTCTTGATATGCTCCTTAATCCTTGGAAGATTAGGAACGCTCATTTCTAAGCCACTACCATTTCGAGTTAAACCATTCGCTTTGTTATAAGCCTGCTCTTCTAACTTTTCTACCCTTTCTCTTTGCTCTTCGATTTCTTGGCGTTTATCACGTATCTTATCCAAGAACCAGTTTTCTTTTTTGAACCAGCTTGCACCATTGCGTTTGTCATTCATTGGTTGTCCGTTTGTGATACGATAATGATTTTCCAACCTTTCATCTAACTCTGCATACTCTCGTTCTAAACGCTCAAGCTTTCCTCTTGATTGCCTTAATCTGTAACTTTCTTCCATGTTGCCCCCTTATTACACTAAGTATTTTTACAATTAAACTTTATCAAATTCATCTAATCTCTCTATTTATATAAAGTTTAATTGTATTTTTTCTCAAAAAAAATTTCATTTATTGGTACTTCAAAAAAATCTGCAATTTTTTTAGCATTATCTAAACTTGGTTTAGTACCACGTTCCCAAGCGGACACTGAATTTCTTGTAACGTTCAATTGTTTCGCTAATTCCTCTTGATTTAAACCTTTTCGAATTCGCAAAACTCTTAATTCAGTTACCATTTGATCTCCTCCCTCCTGTTTACATTTTATATTATATATACTCTACTTTATAATGTAAAGCGAAATTGTAAAAAATACCATATTTTTTTATAAAATAACAATTATTCTTTATAAAATTACAAGTTCAGTTTACAATTAAATCAAAATACAATATATAAAAAAGGAGTATTAGCCATGACTGGACAGCGTATTAGAGATCTTAGAAAAGAAAAGCGTATATCTCAAACTGAACTTGCCAATGTGGTACACGTTTCCCAGCAAACAGTTACAGCATGGGAAAACGATAAGGCAGAGCCGTCTAGCAGTGCAATTTCTAAATTAGCAGATTTTTTTGGTGTCACAACTGATTATTTACTTGGTAAAACATCAACACCACAATTTACAGCTAAACACGAAAATGATATACAAGAAACTCTAAAAAACATGATTGAAGGACTAACTAATGATACTAGCCTTGCTTATTTAAAAAATGGTAGTGAAGAAATAGATGAAGAAAGTGCTGCACTTCTTAAATCATCGCTAGAATCTACGCTTCGTCAAGCACAGATTTTAGCGCAACAAAAATTCACACCAAAAAAATATCGTAAGTAGGTGATGTTAATTTATGACAAGAGAAGATATTCGAAATTCAATAAGTGATCTTGTTCGTAAATTTGATACTACTGATCCAAATGAAATTTGTGACAATTTAGGGATCGCTCGTTTAAATAATGATCTTGGTTCCGAGATCATGGGTTATCGTTTGCAATATAAACGTATTAGTATAATCGTTCTTAATACACGTAATACTGAACAGGAAAACTATGTAACATGCTGTCATGAGCTTGGACATCACGTCTGCGGTCACTCAACAAATACAGAATTTCTAAAGCATTCTAATCTTGTTTACGTCAGGCAAGGTGTCGAATATGAAGCAAATGTTTTTATGGTAGAATTACTAACTTATGATGCTAACGCAGCGTGCTTCTCAAGTGAAGAACAGTTATTAAAGAGTCGCAACGTTCCGAAATGGGCCGAACGATATGTGGACTGGAATTACATTAAAAATAATGCTGATCTAAGTTCGTTCGACTCTATTTATTAAGTTAAATTTGTAAGCCCTATCGTTTTGCGTTAGGTATTTTTTTGGGGATTTTAATTTAGGTTATTAATATTTTTATAGAATAAACAATATTTTTGTCCAAACACTGATGACGTTAAAAGCTGAAATAAAAAAAGGAGTTATAGTTATATGGCAAAGAAAATCAAGGACGATAAAGGCAACGTGTATATTCAAAAGAAGCCATTCTATAAACGTGTATGGTTTTGGATTTTAGCTATTATTGTTGTATTTGTTGTCGGTGGAGCTCTTGGGGGTGGTAGTAAGAATGATTCAAAATCAAATAATTCTACTTCTACATCATCGAGTAGCAAAGATAAAGTTATCTCAAAAGATACTGAACTAAGAAATAAGTTCGATGCTATTAAAGTTGGGGATCTTATGAATTCTGGAAACGGTGGATCAACATTTGATGAAGTTAAAGCATCGCTAGGATCTCCAAATTCAACATCAACAACCGATTTGCAAGGCGTTTCTGTAAAAACTGATACTTGGTCAAAAAACGGTGTAACGATTTTAATTCAATTTGAAAACGATAAAGTAGTATCAAAAGATATTACAGGTTTCAAATTTAAAAAGCGTGATGAAAAACTTACCTTAGCTGAGTTTAATCAAATTCAAAATGGAGTTTCATATGATGAAATGGTATCAAAATTTGGTGAACCTGATAGCTTAAATGAAATGGTCATCAGTGGTGAAACAACTCTTACTGCTATTTGGTTAACTGGTATTAAAGGTGGTTTAGGAGCAAATGTTACACTCCAATTCACAAATGGACAATTAACGTCTAAAATGCAGTCTGAATTAGAATAAGTTATCTCCCGTCCTAGTGACGGGTTTTATAAGACACAAAAAAAGAACATACATTCCCATCAAAGGAGGTGGTGCCCTACCCTTTGCAAAAATGACAATTACCGGCAAGCAGTCATAACGTAAAGGAGAAGATAAAAATGGCATCAATTAGCAAATACAAAACAAAGAAAGGCGACTTCTACCGCATTCAGCTCTACGTTGGTAAAGACGCAAATGGAAAACGTATCACGAAAACAGTCAGAGGCTTTAAGACAAAACGTGAAGCAAAAATGGCAGCTGATAAACTTTCAGCAGAGATTGCAAGTGGCAATTTTTTGGAAAAGACTGATCTAACGTTCTCAGACGTGTATGAGCATTGGTTGGATACTTATAAGCTAACTGTCCGTGAACACACCTTGTTATGTGTGGAAAGTCTTTTTAGGACGCATATCTTACCTATTTTAGGTAATACGCCTATTCAAAAAATCACAGCTCGCCAATGTCAACTAATGGTCAATTCTTTAGCACAAAGTAATTTGACAGCTATAAAGAATTATACGATCCAAGCTTCTAGGATTTTTGAATTTGCTATCTCAATGGACTACATCAACAAAAATCCATTTAATAAAGTGATCATTCCAAAGGTGAAGAAAGCTTCAAAACCACCAAAATTCTATACTCGTGATGAGTTAGAACTTTTTATGGTTACCGCACAAAAACAATGTCCGCCACAGTTTTATACACTGTTTCGTTTGCTAGCTTTTAGCGGAATACGCATTGGTGAAGCATCTGCCTTAACCTGGAATGATATTGATTTTGATTCAGCAGCTATCACTATAAACAAAACGGTGACTCATTTAAAAAATGGAAAAACTACTGTATCTGATCCCAAAACTAAATCAAGTAATAGAACTGTATACATTGATAAAAAAACTCTTGTTATCTTACAACAATGGCAAAATATGCAACGAATAGAACTTCTTAAACAAGGTGTCAATGCAAACAGTCCACAGCAACTAGTTTTTACTAACATGACCAATTCATTCATTGTAAGAGCTACTTCTGATCGTTGGATCAAAAAAATCAGCAAGGAAAGTGGTGTACATCCAATTTCACCACATGGTTTCAGACACACCTATGCTACTTTGGCTATTCAAAGTGGTATGAACCCTAAAGAACTTCAAGCTCAATTAGGACATAGCAATATCCAAACAACGCTACAGATTTATACAGCGATCACAAATGAGCAACGAATAACCACACCAGACAAATTCGTTAGTTTTGTAAATTTCTGACTGATTCGTGACTGACTTTTTCGATAAATCATGATTAATACTAATTAATCACATGTACAGATCAAGAGCACTAAAACAACTAATGATTAGTTTTTAGTGCTCTTGATTTAATCTATTAGTATTTTACACAAAAAAAGCCGAGATCAATTAAATCCCGACTTTCCATGCTTATTTATTAAGCAATGACATTACAGTAGAGTTAACTAACTTACCGTCAGCCTTCCCCTTTAATTTAGGCATTACTGCTCCCATTACTTTACCGAAGTCAGCTTTTGATGTTGCTCCAACTTGTTCGATCGTTTCTTCAACAACAGTCTTCACTTCATCAGCACTGAGTTGTTTTTTTGGCATGTAACCTTCCACAACTTTGATTTCTTCTTCGAGCTTTTGAACAGCTTCATCACGCCCAGCAGCTTTGAATTCTTCTAAAGAATCCTTGCGTTGCTTCAACTCACGAGACAACACGCTGACTTCTTCATCAGGAGTCAAATCGTGTCCAACGTTGATTTGTTCATTTGTAACTGCTGCTTTAAGCATTCTGACAGTAGCTAAACGCGCCTTGTCTTTTGCTTTCATAGCAGATACCATATCTTTTTGTAATGAATCTAATAAACTCATCACATTAGCCTCCTCTAGAAACTAGAAACGACGCTTGTTTTTGCGCTTTCTTGCTGCTTCGGATTTTTTCTTACGTTTTACACTTGGCTTCTCGTAGAATTCACGTTTCCGATATTCTTGCAAAGTACCTGTTTTTGAAACGGAACGTTTGAAGCGACGAAGAGCGTCATCAAGAGATTCGTTTTTACGAACGACTGTCTTTGACATGGTTGTTTCCCTCCCCCCGAGCTTAAATGTAACCGTCTTAATTGTACAAACACAAACCTCAACAGTTCCTTTCTATTATAAACTAAATTAAAAGTTACAGTCAACACAACTTTATAAACTTTTATATAATTAATTTCTCATAGATCAAATCTGCTTATTGGAAGCCTTTTTTGCTAAAAATAATTCTACTTAGACGTTTTAAGGAGCTTATCCATTTTCCTTGGAATCGCTTTACGGTTAAGCTATAATTTTTGTATAAGCAAATTGTTAATAAGCTAACATTTTACAAGGAAGGTGTCTTCTATGACTAAAAAGATAAATGTGTTTGCAATCTCTGATTCTTTAGGTGAAACAAGCTATGCGATCGCACAAGCTGCCGCAGTCCAATTTCCTAATACAGAATTTAAGATCCACCGTTATCCTTTAATTAAAACTACTTCACTTTTAAGTGGAATCATGAATAAAGCTAAACGGGAAAATGCGATCATTGTGCATACATTTGTTGATCCTGAACTTTCAGAGTTTATAAATTCATTTTGTGCCGATAACGATTTAACTGTGATCGATGCTTTAAGTGATGTCATTCAAAAATTTTCACAAGAAGCTAATGAAAAGCCGTTACAAAAGGCCGGAATCAATCACAACACCGACAAGGAATACTTTAACCGGATCGAAGCCTTGGAATTTGCTGTTACTTATGATGATGGCAAAGATCCAGCTGGTTTTCTTAAAGCTGATCTAGTTTTACTTGGGATCTCTCGAACTTCCAAGACCCCACTTTCATTATTCTTAGCTAATCGCGGTTACAAAGTAGCTAACTTACCCCTTGTGCCGAAAGCACAGATTCCTGATGAAATTTATCAAGTTGATCCAAATAAGATCTTTGGGCTCACAAACGATCCGGGAATTTTAAATGAAATTCGGCGCGAGCGTATGATCGCATACGGTTTGAACCCAGATACTAATTATTCCAACATCGATAATATCGAGGACGAATTGAACTTTGCCAATGAACTTTATAAAAAACTCGGTTGCCCAGTGATCAACGTAGCGCATAAATCAATCGAAGAAACTGCAACCTTGATTACGGAAAGTTTAGAAAGTCACGATCAAAAATAAACATTGAACGCTAAAAAATCCTATTTAGAAATTTAAAATTCTAAATAGGATTTTTTAATACTTACTTTACGCCCTTATTTTGATAGATCTTATCTAACAAGTCGGCATCAAATTTACGTTCACGTAACATTTGTAGTTCATAACCATACGGTGCATAACGATCATTTTTATCCGGTCCCACATAAGGAGTTTCTAAAATTTTTGGTAACTCTGCTAATTCTGGCATGTGGGCGATTTGATCTAAACTTGCAAAACCGATCGTCCCAAAGCCTAAATTAGCGTGGCGATCTTTATGACTTCTTTGAGGATTTAATGAATCATTTAGATGAATAACTTTTAATCGGTCTAAACCGATAACTTTATCAAATTCGGTCAAGACACCGGAAAAATCATCTTTAATATCATAGCCTGCATCATTAGTATGACACGTATCTAAAGTAACCGAAAGTTTTTCATTATAGGTCACTTGATCAATGATCTGTGCTAATTCCTCAAAACTTCGTCCAACTTCAGTTCCTTTACCTGCCATCGTTTCTAGGGCGATCTGAATTTTTTGATCAGGAGCGATCACTTCATTTAGGCCCTTAGCAATACTTGCAATCCCTGCCTTGGCCCCCGCTCCAACATGTGCACCAGGATGAAGGGTCATTTGCGTTGCTCCCAAGGCTTCTGCACGCTTGATCTCAGCTCTTAAGAATTCAACTGCAAAGCCAAAATTTTCTGGCTTTTTAGTATTTCCTAAATTAACGATATAAGGCGCATGCACCACAATATTTGTTTGCCCATGTTCTTTCATAAAGGCTTGGCCAGCTTCAATATTCATCTCTGAAATATCTTTTCGCCGGGTATTTTGAGGAGCACCAGTATAGATCATAAAGGTCGTCGCATCGTAACTAGCAGCTTCTTTAGCGGCACCTAGAAGCATTTCTTTGCCTTTCATGCCCACATGTGATCCAATCAACATAAATTTCACCTCTGTTTAAATATATAGTAGTTTGTAAAACCATTTATTCATAGTTTTTAAATATAGATTTACCTTGCCAGGTTCTTTTAAATACGGATTTTGCTTAAAATCAGGGAACCACGATGTTTTTTGGAGCCAAATTTGATCAAGTAATTCACGCTTCAATTGCTTATCTTTTAACTTGAGCACCTTACGGACCAACACATTGCCCAAAAGATTACGGACAAAGCGGTATTCAAGTTCGGAATAATATTTTTCAAAAATTCCCTTACTTTGATAAAAATTAATGATATCTTGATAGATCCACAAGATCTCGGCAATACGTGTCGTTTCACTATAAGAAATCGAGTTTTGACGTTGAACGTAGTGGACCTCACAATGTTTATCAACTGCAACTTCAGTGATATCTTGCAAATAGGTGATCAGTTTAAAGAAAAAATCTTGATCTTCATAAAGTTTGCCCACTGGAAACAAGACCTTTGTTTTTAACAACCACTCCCGCAGATAAAACTTATTCCAAGCAACGACCCGCCCTCTTACCATGTAATCCTTGAGCGAGTGATACTCTGGTGCTAAATCTTCCCGCGTTTCTTTTTGATAATCCCAAAAAAAGTTGCATTCAACGATCTTTTTAGTACCATTTTCACTTAAAGCATACATATTTTTCAATGTGTCAGGTTCAACATAGTCATCAGAATCAAGAAACATCAGGTATTCACCAGTTGCGTAACGCATCCCATAATTTCTAGCATCAGATAAACCACCATTGGGCTTAGTATAACTAGTAACTCGGTCAGGATACTTTGTTGCATAGCGTTGACAGATCTCAGGAGAACTATCAGTACTACCATCATTTACTAAAATGATCTCATAGTCAGTAAACGTTTGCGCTAAAAGACTAGTGAGACATTTGTCTAAATAATTCTCAACGTTATAAACAGGAACGATAACACTTATTTTTTTCATTTTTCTTGCCCCCGTCCGACTATTTTTTGGGCGCGACGTTCAAGTGCCCAGTATGCCCGGTAAAAGAAATTGATCCGCATCCCAAGTTTTTTACCAAACCGACGATTTATCTGACGCATCTTTTCAATGTGTTGGAGATTTGTTTTACTTTGCCAAAGTGCACTATAGTGGTGGATACTGATCGTTTCTGGTTTTAGCTCGATCTCACCCGTCAAAAAGTCCATCGGGGCAAAATATGGTGTCGGGTAGATCGAAACTGGCCCGATCTGCTGAAATTTGTTTTCGCGTTTAAAACCTTTTTTCTCCAAAAGTTTGGTCGTATAAACAGGAATTGCGACCATATTTAATGATCCATCTTCTTTGACAAAGGAAATGTCATCATACATATCACGCAATTGTTTCATCAAGGGATGATGCTTTTTGGCGCCAAAACCTAAGCCTGGAGCTACCTCTGCCCCATTTTCATTTTCTTCGATTGCAAAGAAGATCTCATCATTTAAAATACCATCTAAGGTTTGGACCAATTCAACATCAGTATCTAAGTAGATCCCACCATACTCATAAACGACATCAAAGCCGAGATAATCAGAGACAAAACTCCACTTACCAGCTTCAGCAGCCTGTTTAGCATACTGATTCTTATTGATATCATAATTAGTCTCATTCCATTCAATGATTTCATAATCTGGACACAACTTTTTCCAGCCGTTAATGTAGTTTTGATATTCTTTTGGAAGTTCTTTTCCACCAAACCAACAATAATGAATTATTTTGGGAATCATTTTTCTACCTCGATCAGTTGACTTATTTTAGCGACTGCCGTCTTCAAATATGTGCCGGTCCGCATTTTTTGGGCAATATTTTGTGCATTAGTACACATTTCTTGATATTCTTGTGGAGTCAAAGTGCTTAAAATTCCATCTAGTTCAGCTAAACTATCAACACAAAGCCCCACGTTATTTTCACTGACAAAATCCGCCAAAGCTGCTTTTTTCCAAATGATTACAGGTAAGCCTGAACTCAAATATAATGAAGTTTTATGGGGATCATTATATTTTAAATATTCCCCAAAACTACCATCACATTCGGTAATACTTGTTCCATCCCAGATCAGACCAAAATTTTGGACCAATTTTGTTGGCAATTCTTCTGGGGTAAACGAGCCTTGGTAAGTAATATTTTCAGGATAAGTTGCTGCTTGGTTAGGACCATACAATGCCAGCGGGTGTTTTAAAGTTAATTTCTGCAAAAAGTCAGCCTTTTGTAGGTTACCCGCATAACAAATACTCCCTTCGTACAGACGATTTTTTTGCAACGGTACTGGATTATGGTAATCAAAGATCTCCAACTGGACCATGGTTTTTTTTACACCATTTTCGCTTAACCAAGCTGCCATTTTTGTGTTGTGGACGATCAAACCATCACTTTGATTCAAAAAGTCGATCTCTTGTTTGGTATAAGAAACATCTCCACGGTAAGCACGTAAAGACTCAATATCGTGGATCAAATAAACGATTTTAGCCTTAGTGTGCTTTTTTAGATTAGAAATGATCGCTTGATCGGTACTGCTATCAAATGTTGGATATTGAAAAACGACCAATTCTGGGTTTATCTGCTTTAACTTTTGGGGAATATCCCACAAGCGTTGTTTAACACTCAAAAGTTTAGCCTTTCGCGCGCCAGAAAAATAAAAATTGACCTTGTCAAAATTTTCTTGCGCCAAAAAATCTTCGGCATCGACTTTAGCTTTAGGACCAGCTTCATTTTGTCCCTTATTATACATGGAAATCACATAATTTTTCATTAATAAGCCATTCCTCTCTCAAGGTTTTGGTTCATAAAAATGTCCCATAATATGAACATTTTCTGCAATACTTACAAAGGCATGCGGATCAGATTCTGCCATCGCTTGCCGTAATTCTGGTTGTTCATAACGTGAAATAACTGTAAATAAAATCGTCTTAGTATCGTGTTTATAAGCACCTTCTGCCCCGTGAACGATCGTGATCCCACGACGAATGTGGTTTTGAATGCAGTCGATCACACTCTTTGGTTTTGTAGTCACGATCATCACCTGCATTTTTTGTTGGCGTGTATAAACCATGTCCATCACACGAGCATTAACAAAGATCCCTAAAGCAGAATAAAAGGCATAAGGCCAACCATAAACAGCTCCAGCGGCCAATACGATAAAAGCATTGAAGATAATGTTGATCGTCCCCACACTTTTCCCGGTATGCTTTCTAATGGTCAATCCTAAAATATCCAAACCACCAGTTGAGATTCCATTTTTTAACGCTAATCCAGTACCAAAGCCGTTGATCGCCGCCCCAAAAAGTGCACAAATGATAGGGTCATGCGTTAACGTTATCGGTTGTAGCGATTTGATCATAAGCGACGAACAAAATACCGCTAAAACGGTAAAGAAAGTAAAGCGATGACCAATTTGAAACCACGCTAAAACAAAAAGCGGTACATTTAAAACAAAGATCAATAGCGCCGTTGACAATTGTACTGGTAAATTAGCTGTCAACGTCGCGATCAGTTGGGCCAAACCGGTGATCCCGGAAGAATAAATATGACCAGGCTCCCAAAAAAAGTTCATCGCAATCGACACTAAGACCCCATAAATAAAAGCAGTCGAGGCTTTTGCGATATATACGTGTCTTTTCCAAATTTTTTGAATTTCGTCCATGTTACTGTATCCTTTCTCAATCCACAAAATTCATTTAGATTATACAAGGAACAGACTGGAATTTTATTTAAAATTTTTAAAGACTTAAATAAAAAAATCAACTCGGCTGTTTTATCTTGCAAACCATTCTCTAAATAATAATACCGCAAATCTATCTGAGAACAAACTAATTTCATACAAAAAGCACACTTAGCCAAAAAACTAAGTGTGCTATCTTATAATAAATTAATCCTTATCTTCTGGCGCTTCTGTTTTCAAGTAAAGTTCATCTAATTGTTTAGGTGCAACTGGACTTGGAGCATGCGTCAATGGTTCAGAAGCTTTGGAGTTCTTTGGAAAGGCGATCACTTCACGAATGTTATCTTTTTTAGCTAAAAGCATTGCAAAAC
Organism: Ligilactobacillus apodemi DSM 16634 = JCM 16172; assembly: GCF_001434405.1. Taxonomy (GTDB): domain Bacteria; phylum Bacillota; class Bacilli; order Lactobacillales; family Lactobacillaceae; genus Ligilactobacillus; species Ligilactobacillus apodemi. Next base: position 12,330 of record NZ_AZFT01000049.1, read on the forward strand.
GATCTAACCCTAGAGCAAGTCCGCCGTGTGGTGGGAAACCAAAGTCAAGCGCATCCATGAACCAACCAAATTGAGCTTGAGCACTTTCCTTTGTGAAGCCTAATGCTTTAAACATCGCTTCTTGAACACGACGTTGGTGGATACGGATCGAGCCACCACCTAATTCATAGCCGTTTAAGACGATATCATAGCTTTGTGCATGACATTTATGTGGATCAGTTGCTAGTAAATCTAAATCTTCTTCGTTAGGCATTGTAAATGGATGGTGCGCTGCAATATAGCGTTCAAATTCTTCACTATATTCAAACAATGGCCAATCAACGACCCAAACAAATTCAAATTTATCTTGGTCGATAAGATCCATTTCTTTAGCAATAGCGACCCGCAAATAACCTAAAGCATCCGCAACCACTTTTTTATTATCCGCTACAAATAAGATAAGGTCACCTGGCTTAGCTTCAGCAGCAGCTAAAATTTGTTCTTCATTTTCCTTAAAGAACTTAGCAATTGGGCCAGTTAAGCCTTCATCCGTCACTTTGAGCCAAGCTAAACCTTTAGCACCAAAGCGCTTGATGTATTCTTGCTTTTCATCAATATGCTTACGGGAGTATTTGTCAGCCCCACCAGGAACCGTAATTGCTTTTACTTGGCCACCATTTTCAAGCGTACTATCAAAGACTTTGAAGCCAGCACCTGAAACAGCTTGCGCCATGTCTTTTAATTCCATACCAAAGCGCATATCTGGTTTATCAGAACCAAAACGATTCATTGCTTCATCCCAAGTGATCCGTGGAATTGGCGTTTTTAATTCGATGCCTAAAGTATCTTTCATGACTTCTTTTAAGAGACCTTCTGTCATTGTTTGGATCTCTTCCGCTGTCATAAAGGACATTTCCATATCGATCTGCGTAAATTCAGGTTGACGATCACCGCGAAGATCTTCATCACGGAAGCAACGAGCGATTTGGTAGTAACGGTCTACCCCTGCACCCATCAACAATTGTTTAAACAATTGTGGTGATTGTGGTAAAGCATAAAAATGTCCTGGATAAACACGTGATGGCACTAAATAGTCACGCGCACCTTCTGGAGTTGAGCGTGTTAAATATGGTGTTTCAATGTCTAAGAAGTTATTTTCATCCAAATAACGGTGAACTGCTTGGGTGATGCGGTTTCTAATCTTTAGTGCCTTTAACATTTCTGGACGACGAAGATCAAGGTAACGATATTGTAACCGTAAATCGTCAGAGGCATTAATGTTATCAGAAATATCAAACGGTGTTGTCTTAGCTTCGTTTAAAACCGTCACTTTAGAAACTTCAACTTCGATTTTACCGGTTTTCATATTAGGGTTGGCGTTAGCACGTTCAACCACTTTACCTTCAACTTCAAGCACATATTCACTACGAATATTTTCTGCTGTTTTTAGAGCTTCTTCGCTAAATTCTTGACTAAAAACTAATTGAACGATCCCTTCGCGGTCACGAAGATCGACAAAAATCAAGTTTCCTAAGTCACGTCGTTTTTGAACCCAACCTTTTAAAACAACTTCTTTACCTAAATATTTTTCATCAACTAAACCTGCGTATGTTGTACGTTTCATTTTTAATACCTTCTTTCCCTGTTAACTAGGCTAAAAGAGCTGCGAAATCACGGTAGATATCTGCAAGTGAGACACTGATTTCTTCCCCAGTTTCCATATTTTTTAGATTAGCTTTTTGGTCAGCTAATTCAGTTTCACCAAGAGTCAAGGTGTACTTAGCATTCAAGCGACTCGCGGTCTTAAATTGACCTTTTGGTTTGCGATCAAGGTAATCTCGATCGGTGCTAAATCCTTGGTGACGCAAGCTTTGAACTAATTTTAAAGTTTCAGCATTAACACTTTGACCAATTCCAACTACATAGACATCTAATGGATCAGGGAGATCTAAACCACCATTTTCAGCATCTAACACAAGCAATAGGCGTTCGACCCCTAAACCAAAACCAATCCCTGGTGTTTCTGGGCCACCTAATTGTTCAACTAAGCCGTTATAGCGACCACCAGCACAAACCGTTGTCCATTTGCCCCCAAATGCTTTAGAATCACTCATAATTTCAAAAATCGTATGATTATAGTAATCTAAACCACGAACCATGTTAGGATCAACTTCATATTTTATCCCTAGATCATCTAATAAAGCTTTGACTTGTTCGAAGTGTTCAACTGCACTAGGAGTCAAATAATCTAAGATTGATGGGGCATTAGCCACGATTTCTTGATCATTTTTGTCCTTACTGTCAAGCACACGTAAAGGATTTTTATGTAGCCGTTCTTTAGAATCATCTGATAATTGTGCTTCGAATGGTTCGAGATAGTCGATCAAAGCTTGCCGGTAATTTTCACGTGACTCTTTATCACCTAAAGTATTTAAAGCTAATTTAAGACTCGTTAGGCCAAAGTTTTCTAACAAATTAATTGCCATTGCGATAACTTCAACATCTAACGTTGGATTATCGACCCCAAAGGCTTCGACCCCGATTTGATGAAATTCACGTAACCGCCCAGATTGTGGTCTTTCATATCTAAACATTGGCCCAATGTAATACGTTTTAACAGGCTTTTGTAATTCTGGTCCGTATAATTTATTTTCCACAAAACTCCGCACGATCCCAGCTGTTCCTTCTGGGCGTAAAGTAATATGACGCTCACCTTTATCGTAGAAATCATACATTTCTTTAGTCACGATATCTGATGTTTCCCCTGAGGTCCGGGAAAATACTTCAAAACTTTCAAAAATTGGAGTACGCATTTCATGATAACGATATTTTTTAAATAATTCGCGCGCTTTTGCTTCTACATATTGCCATTTAGCGGATTCTTCGGGCAAAATATCCGCTGTTCCCTTGGGACGTTGATATTTCATGATCTTCCTCCTAAAATTCCGGTTAAATAAAAAAGGCCCTTGTTGAAATAACTTCAACAAGGGCGCAAAATAGCACGGTACCACCTTTATTTCTTACTCAGGATAACGCACCTATTTGCGGCATACTTTCATATGCACCTCAAGAGATGTCCTTCATTTGACTGTAGCAGACGGATTTACAGCTACCTCCGCTCTCTGAACTACTACCCTAGTCAAACTACTCTTCTCTATCGACCGGTCTAATATTATATAATCTCAGAATAATATTAACTATCCGCAAAGTCAAGCGTTTGTTTAACTTTTCTGTGCAAATAGCCCAATTCCAAGAAATATAATGATCAACCACCATAATTTTACAAGTGACCCCAGCACTCCTAAAAAGATCACTGCTAAAATCAAGAAAGCAATCACTTGGCCACAGCCTTTAAAGACCCAAAAAGCTAACTTAAAAAAGATCCATAGACCGATCAAACTAATTATCAAACTGATCATTTTGTCAACTCAGTAAGGAATGCTAAAGCTTTTTGATAATCTGGTTCGTTTTTTTGTTCACTTAATAATTCTTGATACAAGACCTTACCGTCAACATCTACGATCCAAATACTGCGGGCATCAATGTTTTTATCAGCAACATAAAGCCCCATCTTCTTACCGAAATCAGCGTCAGCATCAGATAAAAGTTCTAATTTAGCAACTCCTTCAGCTGCACACCAATCTTTTTGTTGGTCTAAGGTATTAGTTGAGATCGTATAGAAATTGATCTGAGCAAATTTATCAACTTCTTGGTTAAAATGTTTAGTCGAAATACTACAAATTCGGGTATTGATATCTGGAACAACACTGATCAAAGTCGGCTTAGTCAAAAGTTCACTTTGTGTTTTTGCTTGCCCAGCAGAATTTTTTACAGTAAAATCAGGCAATTTTTGGCCGACAGATACTGGTGTCCCGTTTGTCTGCGCAGCTTCACCATGAAAAAAGATTTCCATTATAATTACCTCCAATTGATTCTAAGATTAATTATATTTAATCATATTATGTAAATAAGTCAAAATAGTGTGCTCAGTAAAAGTTTTATCATATTAAGTAATAACTATGTAAAACAGCTAAATAGAACTTAAATCATTTGGATATTCTTTAAATTTAATCTACCCTAAATTTTCTTTGACAAACACGTATTTTCTTTCCTATGATTAGACCGCCGTTACAATAAAAGTAAAAATTAACTAAAATCAAATGATAGTAATCTTTACTACCTATAGCAATACTAATAATACGTGTTAATTATATTAAAAGCTGAAATAAAAAGGAGAGATCTTAACTATGAAAAAAGTTAGTATTTTATTTGTATGTATTGTGTGTTCAATTTTAGCTGGTTGTTCAAGTACAGATAAAGTTGATAAAAATTCTGTTTCTTCTAGTGATAAGACAGTTTCAACTTCCACACAATCTCAAAAAGGATTTAACGGTAAAACATTAAAAAACGAAGACGGCTCTTTAACTATCACTAAAGTTGAAACTACAAAAACAACTAATCCTTCAATCGAAGGTGAAGTCAAAGCTGTTTTGATTATCGGAAAATTTACTAATAACTCAAGTGAAACGCAATCTCCTAAAGATTTTTGGTCACAATACATCAAAGTATACACCGTTAACAAAAATTCTGATTCCGAATTAATACTTAGTGGTTTACAAATTGATACTCCATATGATGATTTGTATGAAGCAGCATCCGACAAAGTTCATCCTGGAAAAACAATTAAATTTATGATCGGTTATCAAACTAACAAATTAAGTACAAAGTACAAATTTGTTCCAACAACAAAATCCTCAGATGAATTAAAACCCACATTAACACTTAACGCAAAAAATATTGATGTTTCTAGCCTAAACAATGGTAGTGAATCTAAGAGTACAGCTAGCAGTGAGTCTACTAGCACCTCAACCCCACAAGAGAACTCAACCGAAATTGACAGCACTTCAAGTAGTTCTAGCACAACACAGACAAGTAATTCATATGCTGACCTACCACCATTTGATGGCACTCTTTCAGATTTCATTAATAAATACGGCGTAACTCCCGCTGTTTATAAGGTTCAAAAATTTGGAATGTCTCCTGAAGAGGCTTTAAAGTCCACTCCTGATGAATTAGAAACTTCTGGTGAAATCCAAACAGAAGCTGGCTATTAAATCTTGTCCTGTCATCTGAGCATTTCTACACCTTAAATGATAAATATCCTAACAGTCTTGAAGTTGAATAAACTAATTAACATAAAACTTTTATATCTATAAATTATAAGATAATTTATTGTAAACTGATTTTACCTTCCAACTATCATATTGGAGGGTATTTTTTGGCAAAAAAATTAAGTTTCATTTGAATAGAAACAGCTTTTCATAAGCACAAAAAACCGCCCGAAAACAATCAGACGGTTAAACCACTTCGAGTACTTGATATAGCAAGCACATTTAAGGAGAGTACAGGATTTGAACCTGCGCGCCGGTATTAGCCGGTTCGCCGGATTTCGAGTCCGGTGCATTACCACTCTGCCAACTCTCCAGAACATTTAATATTATAGCAATTCATAATATTAAATGCAACAAATATTCAAAAAATTATTAAACTTGTTGTAACGTAGCTTGCCAGTATTGCCCAACGTAACCATCTTTGGAGAAGTTTTCCTCCAATTGGTCTAAAGAAACAGTCTCACTATCAGTAAAGTCAGTCGGTAATTGCGAAAATAAGTCCCTATATATGTAGTTTACATGATGCTTTGTTATTTTAATAAATTCTGAATGAAACAATAAGTTGACTTTATAATTTGGCTTAGATAGACCAGTGTTAGGAAAATGATATGTTACATTAAATCTAGTAAATTTTCCTTCATGATATCTTACTTCAGGTCGACCAACACAATTATCAATATCAATGCTAGCTTTCAAACATTTTGACTGCTTTTGTTTTAAATTAAAATACTGTGGATATCTGATGTGGAGCACATAGACATCTTGTCGTTGTTGATCTACATAAAAAACGTTGTCTAACGTTAACTCATATAGTTTCAACGAAAAAACCTCCTATAGTATTGATGTGATACCTATGTTAATATGAAATTTTCCACGATGCAAATCAAAAAATAGTGTTGTTAAGCCTTACAAATTTAACAACACTAGTTTTTAACTATCTTAATTAATTATTTCATGAATAAGTGGATGGGGCGATTTCTTTGCTCCAATTTCAATACTAGCTAAAATAATTTGTTCAACTTCAGTGATATCTAGCTGATCACTGTAGACAGTTACCAAACTTTCGCCAGTTTCTACTTTATCCCCTACTTTTTTATGCAATCTCAAGCCGACACCATAATTGATCTGATCTTCTTTATTTTGCCGACCACCACCCAGTAACATACTTGCGATTCCTAATTCATTTGCTTTGATTTGAGCAACATGACCACTACTTTTAGCTTTGATCTCAATTTGATACCTAGCTTGGGGCAATAAAGAGTAGTTATCTAAAACTCTTTTATCCCCACCTTGAGAAGTAATCATTTTCCCAAATTTCTCTAAGGCTTTTTGGCTAACGATCGTTTCGATCAACATTTCTCTAGCCTCTTCAAGCGTTGTTGCTTTTCTAGCCAAAACGACCATCTCACTACCCAAAGTCAACACTAAATCCGTAATATCGCGCAGACCGTTACCTTTTAAAATCTCAATCGACTCTTCTATCTCTAAGGAATTACCGATCGTATTTCCTAAAGGTTGATCCATATCAGAAATCACCGCCATACAACGTAAGCCCACATTTTGTCCGATCGCAACCATTGCTTGAGCTAACTCTTTTGCCTTTTTTGGTTCTTTCATAAATGCCCCTGAACCAGTCTTAACATCTAAGACAAGTGCATCCGTTCCCGAAGCAATTTTTTTACTCATGATCGAACCAGCGATCAAGGGGATCGAATCAACCGTAGCCGTCACATCACGTAAAGCATAAAGCTTTTTATCAGCCGGAGCAATATTACCCGTAGTACTAATAATTGCAACTCCAATTTCTTTGACCTGCTGAATAAACTGGTCTTCGCTAAGCTCAACTTTAAACCCTGGAATAGCCTCTAACTTATCTAAGATTCCACCAGTGTGTCCTAAACCACGACCAGAGATCATTGAGATCGGAATCCCTAAAGCTGCGATCATCGGTGCCAAGGGAATACTTGTCTTATCTCCCATACCACCAGTCGAATGCTTATCAACTTTGATCCCTGGAATCTCTGACAGATCTACACGATCGCCTGAATTTAACATTTCTAAGGTAAAGTTTGCCTGTTCTTGTTCAGTCATCCCGTTAAAATATGTCGCCATCAAAAAAGCACTCGCTTGATAATCGGGAATCTCCCCTTTAGTGTATCCTGTAATGAATTCATGAAGTTCTTTAGCCGACAGCTCTAAGCCATTACGCTTACGTTCAATAATATCTACCATCCGCATTATTCATCACTTCTTTTCTCTATTTGACTTTGAACGGCAGTCTCTAAGGCAACTTTTTCCATGTCATTAAAGGAACGTTCACGCTCTGTGGCCGCAGTCGAAGTTCCATCAATGATATGATTGCTGATCGTTAAAACTGCAAGTGCTTTGACATTATATTTAGCTGCCACTAAATATAATCCGGCGGCTTCCATTTCAGCACCTAACACGTTGTACTTGATCAATTTTTCACGTTCGATCTCATCGTTATAGAAGCGATCCTCTGAAATAATGTTACCGACTTTGACGTTTATACCTAAACTTTTCGCTATATGATATGCTTCATCAAGTAACGCAAAATCTGCCGTTGGCGCATAATAGATACCGCTCCCAAAAGCATTTTGAATAATCGCTGAATCAGTCGTAGCACTTTGAGCTAAGACAACATCCCTAACTTTTATCTCGGGCGCCATGCCTCCGCAAGTTCCTACACGAATCAAGACTTCATATCCATAGTAGTTGATCAATTCTTCGGCATAAATCAACGTTGTCGGAATACCCATCCCTGTTCCTTGAACTGAGATACGAACTCCTTTATAAGTTCCCGTATATCCCAAGGCATTTCGCACCGTATTATAGCAAACTGGATCGGTCAAAAATTCATTTGCAATATGCTTGGCACGCAAAGGGGCACCTGGTAACAAGACAATTTTGGCGATCTCACCTTTTTTAGCCGCTAAATGTTCGCTCATTTCTTTTCCTCCATTAAAGTATCCAAAAAACTCGTCCCGATCGTATCATTTGCTAATTCGAAATTTTCTAGGATTGTTGCCCCTAGATCCGCATAAGTTTTTCTGATGCCTAGTGAACTACCTTGCAAAAAGCTAGGTGAATACGCTAAAAGTGGCACATATTCACGCGTATGATCAGTGCCTTTAAATCCGGGATCATTGCCATGATCAGCAGTGATCATCAGCAGGTCATCTTCTTTTAATTTAGGCAACAACTCCCCTAAACGGCGATCAAATGCTTGGAGTGCTTCGCCATAGCCTTGTGGATCACGACGATGACCATACATCGCATCAAAATCAACTAAATTTATAAAACATAAGCCCGTAAAATCAGTCTGTGAAATATTGATCGTCTGAATCATGCCATCATCGTTACTTGTGGTATGGATCATTTGGGTCATACCTTTACCTGAAAAAATATCATTTGTCTTACCGATTCCAATCACTGCAAAGTTAGCCTGTTTTAACTTATCTAATACCGTATCTTGGGATGGGATCAAAGTATAGTCATGCCGATCAGCGGTCCGCTTAAAGCTATGACCATCTTTGCCAACGTATGGTCGCGCAATGATACGTCCGATATGATACTCATCGATCGTTATTTTGCGCACAAATTCACAAATGCGATAAAGTTCGGCTAAAGGGATCACAGCGGTATGAGCCGCAATTTGTAAAACAGAATCCCCCGAAGTATATACAATAAGAGCACCAGTTTTTAGCTGTTCTTCACCGTACTCAGCAATTACTTTTGTCCCTGAAATTGGACGATTAACGATCACTTTACGTCCACTAAACTCCTCGATCTTAGCGATCAAATCAGCAGGAAAGCCTTCTGGAAAAAAGCCTAACGGGGCTGTAACTGGTAATCCCATCATCTCCCAATGTCCGTCCATACTATCTTTACCGGCTGAAACTTCTTGCATCTTACCATAATATGCTTTGGGTATTTTTTGAACAGCGATCCCTGTTAACGGTACATCTTGGCGGATGTTACCTAGACCTAAAGCCTGTAAATTATGTGAACTTCAAAACTTTACCTGGTTTTAGCTTATTTTGGTCAAGATAATCAATGCTATTGCATCGTCGAATCCAAGCGTTAGTCACACCATATTTTTCAGCAATCAGCCAAATTTTATCATCTTTTTTAACGATGTACGGTTCTAGAGATTTTGGCGTTGGATACGGTGGTTGCCAACGCGCACGCTCCCACTCTTTAGTTGCTTTGTTCCAAAATTTCACAGGGCCTTGCACGTGTCCATAGAGATCTTTAGGCGAAAGCTCTTCTGGTGTTGGTTCTGGAATAGGTTCAGCTTGCGTTTCTTCTACAAACTCTTTTTGTTCGATTTGAGCCGTTTCTTCTGGCGGTGGGACAATTCTTTTATCTTCTGCAGAAGCAACTTTAGCATTATCTGTGTTAACTTCTGTCGTTTCGATTACTTTTTCTTCTTCACTCATTATTTTTCACCTCACAAAAAACGAATTGAACTAGTATTTGCTTTGAGCGCTCGCTTCAGTCGTAAATACTCAGTTAAATAATCATCACTACCACCACGATCAAAATATTTAACAGTCAAGACTGCAGCTGTTTGCTCTTGAATATTTGAATTTTCATTACTTGCTACATGACAAAAATGCGCCGTCAAATACGTCGCACTCATAACAATATTTTTTTCTGTAAAAACATCATCTTCAGCTTGGCTTAAAGCGTCTTCGATAAAACTATTTAAGATCGCCTCATCAAGCTTCCCGATGATCGTTTTGATATTTGGAAGCAACTCAAGCCGAGCTTTGATCGCCGTCTTCATCTCTTCGTTCATCGATATAGCCCCCTTCAAGCAACTCCTTCAATCTCAGCTTTGTAGTAGCTCCAGCATAGGGTTTATAGGGATACGTATCATCTTCCCAATAAATATGCTTTTCGCCATTCTCATCAACTGAGTTCAAGTTGCTGTCAGTAAAAGCTTTAGTTACCACGTAAGCCATTAGACCTCACCTGGCTTCTTTCCGGTCGTACCAGTTGTTTTCTTTTGCTTACCGATACGCTTATCTTCATCAACGTTTGTCACTTCGTTATTAACTTCTTTGTTTTCAGGTGCACCAGTCATACCAGCCTTACCTGTCACATCAGAGAATGTCACCTTAACTACCTTAGTTGGATCATACAAGTAAGGCGCGTAGAAAGATGTTGCGTAAATATCTGTACGTAAAAGTCCCGGCTTACGATCTGGTTCGATGTTGACACCACGCTTCATCATCAATTTGATAGCTGGTTTTTCACCGTTAGCAGTCTTGATAAGGAAAGCTTCGTTAGCATTTAACTTACGTGAACGAGTGAGTTGTACACTCAAAATGTCACCGTAAACGCCTTTAGATAAAGCTTCACTGCCTAATTGCGTACCACGCAACCAATCCTTGCCAGCTTGCAAACGTAATTTACCGGCAGCCTTTGGAGATACTAACAAGACGATACGATTATCATCTTCATCATTGTACATGTCTAATGCTTCTTGAATACCGTCAACGGTCGCTGCTACTGAAACAGCTTGTGTTGCGTCTTTCAAAGTTGCTAAGACGTCGTTGTCTACTTTGTTAGCCATAGCCTTAGCTAACTGAGATGATAGTTCGCCGTAAGGATCACCATATCCCGTGAGTAAGGCTTGATCTGTGATAGAACCGCCCTTTGCTATCCCTTTAATAGTTGCTGCCTTAGATCCGTAGGTTAGCTTGCTCGTTTCGATAGGTTCGCCTTCTTTCAGATCTTCAGCGTCCCCGATGTAGTTCCACGCAGGAAATTCGATCGTTGTACCTGGTCGACCTTCTAAAGTGTTATCCACTGATGCGAGTGGTGTAAACTTCATTTCTGCTGTCAATTTAGCTGGGATCATGTCAGCTAAAACTTGTGGGTCAAGCATATCTTGACTTTGTGTTACTTGATTTGCCATTGTCTATTCCTCCTAAAAAGATTTTTGAACCAGCTCTTGATATAGATCTGGCTGATTTTTCTTGAGTTCTAAACGTTCCGGATAGGCCATCTTCTTAAAATCATCTAAGGTGACAGCTTTTTCACCGCTTCCGGATTGTTTAGGCGCGCTGTTGCTGAAGTCTTGCCGGCGGATCTCCCGGGCTTTTTCTTCGACTAATTCAGTGAACTTGTCGATACGTTCAGCTGTTTTCTCAGCTGAATCAGCCACGACCAGGTCTAAAACATCTTCATCGACTGAGATCCCTTTTTCTTTCAAGATCCCCATCGCTGTTTTCTCCATGTTTTGGCGCTGGATCGTAGCTCGAAGTTGTTCTAACTCTTCGTCACGTTTCTGATCTTCATATTTCCGGCGTTGAGTTGCATTCATCTCTTCGAGTTTCTTTGCTTCGTCTTGTTCGGCCTTAACTTTTGACTTAGCTTCTTCAAAGAGCTTTGAACGCAATTTTTCTTCACTGCGCTTAACACGATCTGCAACGATACGATCAACTTCATCTTGAGTAAATGTCTTTTCTTGTTGTTCAGACGCATGCTCTTGTGACATTTCTTGTACGTTTTGTTCTTCTTGATCCAAAGTGGATCCCTCCTTTTTAAAGTCTTGTTTGACTGTTTTGCCTTGCAGCTTTTAACGCCGTCAGCATGTTTTGGGCAAAATAAAAAGACATCCCACATGGAATGCCTTTATTATATCAACGGTAACCAGTCTCTAGCTTCTTTGGCTACCTTGTAAGCTTTTTGCATCAATTAATTTTCTTCCAGATACTGGATGCCTTGGCTAGTGATGTGCCAGTTTCTTGGGTGATTGAGTACGCTGTTTTCTGGTGAAACAACATCCATAAACTCAACGCCCTTAACATAACCATCATCAGATAGCATTTTCATAGTCTGATAGAACTGCCGATCTGAAATACCTAACATATTAGCATTCAGACTATCGACACTAGCATCTAAGCCGTTTTCGTAACTGTCATTTAGGTATTTCAAGATCTTGCATGCTACTCGAGCATAGGAATTAGACTTCATATTCATCCCTCCGTGTACTAAAAAAGCACCCTATCTGAGTGCTTTAATTTCCTGTAAATGCTTCAGGCCATTCTGTTAGTTTATCATTTTCTTCTTCAAATCGTTTATCAAAGTAAGCTATCTCTTCTTCTGTCAGTCCTTCAACATAAGGATCGGAAGAATATACGATATCTTTTTTTGGTATGAAATTCATCAATTTTTTGATACGATCCTCAACTAAAGCTTTTCGCATTTTATACCATATCCTTCCAGTTTTTTAACAGTTTCATTGTAAGCTCTTTCTACATCATCAGTATAACCATTTTTTATAATATCTTCAACATTTTTATCAAATAAATGTTGATGAAATGGTCGATTACCATGACTGTATTTATAGATATTACCATCATGAGTAACAACAATCCCAAAACTATACCCTCTAAATCCAGATGCTGTGTAGTCTGAACCCGTTGGAGGAACATTTGTTGGATGGTTATGCATCCCTATCATCGTCCCTCTACCGTACTCAGATATCAATTCTTTGACTCTTTCGCTTGAAACCGAAACCTCGAGTTTATTAGAATTTCCGAAGGACTTATTTACTACATTTCCTGCACTATCGAAAATATAACTATCTTCACCATCTGTACCTGTTCGGTGCGTCAACATTGCAATAGCATATTTTCTTAACTGTTGATTTACTTTCGGATCGTCAGTTAGATTGTCAAACTTAGATTTGAACTCATCTGAATCAATGAAGTCAAAATCTACTTTATTATCACCTATTCGATTTTTATCACCACGTTCAACACTAATAGACATTCTTCTACACCGACAATTTGGATGCGAACTTTCTGGTACTCTCGGGCTGTCCTCATCACCAACTTTATACGGCCCACTCATCGCAAGTAGCGTACACTTTTGACAAGCTCCTGGCTCAATGATCCAATTAAAATACTTCACGTTGTTTACCTTAAATGTCTGTTCAACGATCGCATCTTCTCTTGCAGCTGCTTCAGTTCGAGCAGTTCGTTTAGCTTTAACTGTTGCGTCTCGAAGTATCTTAGGAATATTATCAGCACGCATACTTTCCGCATTTCCCGGATAAAAATGATTTGCGATATCTTCTGCGCGCATCCCTTGCGATACCATGCCATTGATCACATTGCTGATCCGGTTGACAGCTTGATCGTGATCTGTCAATACTCGCTCAGTCCAAGGAATAAAATCTTTTCCTGTCTTGACTTTGAACTGACGTTTGACTCATTGCAGTGTAATAGTCCACTCGGTCTTGTTCTTGCACTGACAGGTCATTTGGGAGCTTGTCATACTGTTGTTTGAGTAAAAGCAGGTCTCTCACTGTAACTTTGCCATATAAATTAGCTGGCACGACTACACCATCAACGGCATAACGATTGTGCACATCGCTTACGATCGCACGTAAAGTATCGATCGCCTGGTTATAGACTTCTTCGATCTCGGCATCGGTCGCATGATCACGTTCAAGCAGATGATCAATCCTTTTCTTGACTTGTTCGACTGTTTGCATTTGGATCACCGTCCGTTACTGCGTTAGTTTGCTTCAAAACCTGCATATTTGCTTTCATCTGCTCATTTTTCTCCTGTTCTATACGCTCTTGTTCCTGCCGTGGATCATTAACGATAGAAAGCGTCTTGAGCCACGTTTCACTTGATACCAGGTTCGCTAAGATTTGGGCCGTTTGAGCTTCTGAAAGCGTGTCGTGTGGTAGATCGTATTGGAAATTGATATCAAGGTCTTTCCACGCTTCTCGACTGATGTTTTCGATCAGATCTGAAGCAAACACGACTTGATACATGTCCTTCAATGACTCGATAAAACCACGAGACTTCAGAGTGGCCAGATTTAACATCGGCTTGTACTTCATTTCGAGCGCCACACCTGTTGAGTTGCCAAAATCTTTATCGTTCAAGTTAGTTATCATCGAGACTTGATAAAGATTATCGATGACTCGATTGATAAGATTTTCCTGCGTCGTATCAGCATTTGGCTTAGACAAAAAATCGACGTCTAGACTTTCCGGTGTCTCGTTTGGATCATCACTTTCGCGCGATTTCAGATTGATGATGCGATAGTTGCGCAAATTCTCCAGATCATCTTCGCTAAGGATCGCTCCTAAGACTTTCATGTATGCATCAGCAAAATAATCGACGTCGTTCGCTTTCTCAGACATCGCCTTGTCGATCTCATCGATCAGCGGTAAAACATTCTTGATCACACTTAAGCGCTCATCATTTTCCACGGCTTCAATGATCGGGATCATCCCAAACGGGTTAGCTTGTCGAACACCGAAATTACTTGTATTGCGACTAGTATCAGATTCCCATTGGTAACGCTCAGAAAAGACTGTGATCTTATAGTTAGTTGAATTTCCAATGTGTCCATACCGAACCGCATACAGTGGCTTATGAGCTACTGTATTGTCATAGATCACAAATGTATCAAGTGGCAAAGCATCAGTCACATAGATCTCGCTATCATGACTGTAGACATAAAAATAAGCCCTACCATAAATGCAGGACTCTTTCCAGACACGAGCGATCACACTATCCATTTTGCGTGACACATTGAACTGGGATAACGATTTATTTCCTAGGTCTTCCGGTAACATGATCTGAACAGGTTTACCAACAGAAAAACCAGTGAACGTGTCGACTAACTTTTTCGGATAGTTCAAAACAAGGCGATTATCTGGTTTGTTATTTGGTTTTGGCAAAGCTCTTACGATAGCGTCATGATCCGCCTTGTAATATCTGCGCATTTTTGCGTACTCACGAGCAAGTTGCTCGTTTTCTAAAATGAAGCGCATGACATCTGATAGTGTGATCTCTTTTTCGCTATCATAATAAAATACGTTATCAGCGCTCACGATACAACGATCATTCAAATATTTCACTAGATCCCCTCCTTTCGTAGTTTGATGTTTTTACGTTTCTTGGTATATAAGACTTTCATCGCAAAGTACCGATCGGCGTCCATGCAGTGATCATGTTCTTTGACAACAGCATCTTCGCCTCGATCAGCGGCTTTTTTGTCCCACATGTATGATCCAAATTCCTTGATCGTGTGTTGGCTAGCTTCAGTCCACTTCATCTTGCCCTGGTTCATCTGCGTCATCATGAAACGCACGCCATCTAAAACATTGTTGTTAGCATTGACGACGCCAAAGCCCCGATTTCGCAAAGCTTTTTTGAAAGAAGCTGCAGACGGGTCGACGATCAATTGGACATCCCTACGCTCTAAGCGATTATCAAAGAAAAAATCTTCAAGATCGTCGATATATTGCCCGTCTGTCTTCTGGCATCCTGTCTCACGACCTGAATAGTAATACTCGGCGTTGTTGTACCAAACACCCTTAAACGAGCTCCAGAGCTTAAATACAGTCGCATTTTGCGTACCGTAATCAATGCTGATCCATTGCTTTTCCCAAACCGTGTTTTTAGGGATGTCGGCTACCATTTTTTCACGATCGAAATTGTCATAGACTAGCCCATCAGCCATCGCCCATTCGCCTAAGATATACCGTCGATAAAACACGCCAGAATACATTGAATCGTAGCGCTCAAGCGTTTCTTTTGATAATGACGGATTATCCTTCATCAGAAAATGGATCCGGATTGCTTTTTTCTTTGTCAACTCATCGATCCACTGTAATTTGAACCAGTGATAAGGCGAGTCCGGGTTACAGTTGAACCATGCTTTAGATCCTTCATTGCGCCCGTTGAACTGCATCATAGCCCAACGAACATAGGACAAAGACATCACGACTGTTTTACCGGCACGAACAGAACCATCGCAAATGATCGCAAACTTATCTTGATACTTAGGTACTTGCCACCAAAAAAGAACTTGAAGTTGCTTTCTGGAAAAGGGATGAAAGGCAAATCTGATATTAAGTTTCGATCTCATCACCATTTCCAAACACTCCTTTCATCCCGTCTTGGACAGCACTTGCTAAGTCGTCTGTGCGTTCTTCGTCTTCATCAGTACCAAACTCTTCTTGCCTGATCTGGACTTCAAAGGCATTAGGCATCGCTTTAGCTTCGGCTGAATCAGCTTCAGCTTTGAGTTTACGGATCTGTTCAGCAATAAAGGGATCGTTACCTGGATAACGTTTCATAATCTCTCTTGCTGCGCTTATTCTAGTTTTTAGATCCGCTTCTTTTTGTTCTTTAGCATCTGCGATCTTGTGAGACTCAATTTCAGCCATTTTGGCGTCAATATAGGATTTTATTCTTGCATTTTCTAGCATTCTGCCTGCTAAAGATTTCGCATAGGCTTCTGAGTAACCTGCTTTAACTGCTGACTGATAAATATTTCCAGACTTAATATACTCATCAGCAAACGCCTTTTGTTTAGGTGTTAGCTTCTTCACTTCATTTCACCCACCTCCGATTTTAAGTAAAATAAAAAGCCAGCCTGTCATAGCTGACTTTCTTCGATTATTTGTACAACCCTTGGGGCTAATATGTACAACTCCTGTATTTTTTTGTTCTCGACTGTCGTTTTACCAAAGTGGGCAACTATCTGCCTCTTGCTTGTAGGTAAAATAACTTCATGGCCTAACAGATCCAACACATCTGAATCATAAATACTCAGATAATTTCTATGCATATCATTTTGATACATTGCATATACTATTGCTTTCTTCCTACCTCCAAGCCCTAGCACATATGCTTTATATCTTAATTGCTCCTCATGCTTGTTAGTTTGTTCTTGTTCAGAAATTTTTTCTCCTCTAATTCTCTTTGTTTACTTTCAAAGAAATCACCAACTAAAGTCGCAATAAAAAATAATGTTAATAAAACAATCAGCCAAGTAAATTTTCTATAAAACCATTCCAAGTGCAACGTCTCTTCAAAAGGAATAGCTAGTAACACTAAGCACCCAAATAACGACATTATAAAACGATCCTTAGAGTTCAATTTTAAAGCCTCCAATACAGCTTTTATATACTCCATTTCAATTCACCTCAGCCGTAATTATAACAAAAGCCCAGTCACGGGGACTAGGCTCAGTGAGATAAATTGAATTGTTAGTCTAATGACTAAAGGCTAAAGCTGGAATTGCACCAACACGGTATGGGTAAATTACCGCTCACTAGATTAAGCCATTTTGCCACTCTCGGTCGTTGTGGTGGCAAGGACTTATCGCGCCCACACGATAAACTTATTTAGTGACGCTCTAGCACGTCATGCTTTCTCATCCAAAATATTCTCAAAGTAAATAATCAAACTCATGTCCCATTTCTGGAACATTATCATAATACTATGATGTTCCAACGGTTTACCAGCGCTATTTCGACGGTTTTACAGCGGATTTCCAGCGGAAAAGCAACGGTTTATTCTGATAGTCTCTTATCAAGCAGTTCTTTAAGTTCTAATAGATCTTCATACTTGCCATACTTCGTGATAAATGTCCTTGCTACCGATCGCTTGCGCATATAGGCAGCCTTTTCTTTGTTCTTAGCTTGCCAGCGTTTATTCCGTTCTGTCTGTGATAATGCCATTACTTCATCACCCACCAAGCAATTAATCCAGCTATCACGATCAAGGCGATAGCACTTGTGATCATTTCTTTTTTTGTAGTTCGTCTAACAGAAGCGCTCATTTTAAATTTACCCTTTTGATATTCAAATAACTTCATTTGTACAACCTCCTAATTATTGTGTTATACTAAAAGTACCAAGAAGGGGAAGGGCAATTCCCCTCCTGTGGTAACTAATCAATGTTACCACTCAAAATGCCATTCAAAGCTTACGATTACCAAATGAATTTTGACGGTTAATTTGGTTTTTGTAGGCTTTTTTATTTTTAGCTTTTTGAGCAGGTTCATTAATCTCACCTCCTCCTTGGTACTATTTTATTGTACTATACACATTACGTAAATGCAATACTTTTATATTAAAAAAAGCCTGATTTCTCAGACTTTTTCACTTATATTT
>NZ_AZFT01000049.1:30463-31870 GCF_001434405.1 Ligilactobacillus apodemi DSM 16634 = JCM 16172
GATCTTTCCACCATGGACAACACGTCTCAAAAGCATCTGCAAACTCGTTCTCGGCTTTACGCTTCTTTACACGATATTGCGTCTCTTCACATCCTAACCTTTCGCATATCTCCCATGCGCTTAAATCATCAACATACACAGCAATTAATATCTGCTTGCTCTCATCCCTGATTGCATTTAAAGTTTCAATGACCCGCTCTAATGTTTCTTGTGCATATACACGTTTTACGATCCGTTCTTCTAAATTGTTACCAAAAGAGGGAGCTTTAGGTTCGTCTGTGATCACTGGTGATTTGATGAAGCTATTTCCAACACCAGCTACTCGCATTAACTTTGGATAATCTTGCTTGAAAAACTTGCGCACATTAGCAGCTGTCTCGATCACATCAACATCAATACCTGAAAACCAGTTTGCAAATTCCTCCGCTTTGCTCATGTCAATTTTCATTTAATTGCCCCCCTATGTTATAATTAGGTGTTATTTTGGTTTATGGGAGGCGTGACGGATTGTCACGTTTCTTTTTTTATGCGACTGATCACGTAACCTTTTTTACTGGTTTTTCCCATTTTTCGTAAATTAACGACGGATGATACTGATAAATCAAGAGATTTATTTTCTTTTTTAAGAAATTGTCGACTTCGTTTAACCATAATTT
Organism: Ligilactobacillus apodemi DSM 16634 = JCM 16172; assembly: GCF_001434405.1. GTDB lineage: Bacteria > Bacillota > Bacilli > Lactobacillales > Lactobacillaceae > Ligilactobacillus > Ligilactobacillus apodemi. The sequence goes on from NZ_AZFT01000049.1 coordinate 31,120, forward strand.
CGATATTTTTTATAACTTTTCTGTTAGGTTGTATATTGTCAATTGATGTAAAATATTGTGGACCTCTTTTATAAGCAACATCATATCCAACTAACTTGCAAGTCGTATAGATTGAATTTTCATCCAACCACTGTATCCATTCGAGTAGGTCTTCAGCTTGTTCTAATTCATTCACCATCTCAGCGCCCATTAGACACGTTTGAAACACTATATTGTTTAAATGTACCAGTCATATATCTTGTTAAATAATCTACAGCCATCCCTTGAATTGATTTGTAGTAGGGATTAACTTCTTTAATTTCATTATTATCAGAATACTTAACAACATTTAAAGCAGAAACAGGTATGTATCCCAATTGGGGTTGTTTTATATTACGAATTCTTGATGTTACTGTATACATAGTAATCCTCCTTCTGAATATTAACACCTTTAATAGAATATATCATGCTGATATCACGCTCCTGTTCAGGAATATATTACTGAGTTACAAATTTTCGATTTACGTTAATTATTATAAATTAAATCGTTCTCTCGCTAAAATTCATTAATTCTAGTTGGGTAATTTAGGTTATTGTGTACAAAATACTTATCCATAACGTATATAATTAGTCAAACAGTTGTGTTACTTTTAAATGAATTCATTTTCTTATTTCGCTTGCGTGTTTGTGTTTAACGACTGAAACTGTTCAAAAACAACAATGCGATAAAATTCCTGCTATGCTATAAATACAATACCAGCTAAAGATAGCT
>NZ_AZFT01000049.1:31929-67764 GCF_001434405.1 Ligilactobacillus apodemi DSM 16634 = JCM 16172
GCAATCGCCTTTATTATCCTGGCGGTCGGAAAATGCTCCATTGATTTGGTGATCGCATACAGGATATATAAAAAGACTAACCACGATTTCAAAGATCGCAATTAGTCCTAACCCTTAAACTCTCGAACCACGTCGGGGGCTGATAGTTGGTGGCTATCAGTCCCTTATTCGTATCTAAGTATATTATATTTAATATACGAATGCAAGTAAGGAGTTATCACCAATGACAATGAAAACGACCAAGGCGCAACGTGACGCCTCTAATCGCTGGAACGAGAAGAACAAAGTACGCAAATACTATCTTGCTAAAAGATCCATGGCACGCAGTTACTGCAGAGTAGCCACCAAAAAAGGCTTAGAAGCATTGATCGCATTTGCTAACGAGAAACTAGCCGAACGCTTTCCAGAATGAGCAAAAAGCCCCCTGCACGATCGCAAGGGACTTCTTAGCAAGTTCCACTTTTTGGAACTCATGTTAAACGTATTATATCACTTCTTAGGGATGCACGTTGTCCAATTGTGGGCAATCACATCACAACGTTGCAAATAAAAACGCCTTGCACGATCGCAAGACGTCAAAGAACTGTTTTATAAACATTGGTAAGTTTAATCGATTGAGAAACCCTAGCAATATTATATCACCACATCACTAAATAAAAAAAGCGCTGGAATTTCCAACAGTTGAGATCTTGCACTATTTTAAACCGCCTAGCCCAAATTTGAGGGTCTCCCTAGGGTCTCCTTTCGGTCTCTTTTAAACTATTTTTATCTACTCTCTTTTAATAATCTGCTAAAGAGCTTTACTTAAAAGCCTTATATCACACGGGAACAAGTGTGCGTGTGATCCTAGAAAATAATACTAGCATCCCCTTTTATAATTTCAACGGGTAGATTTGTTACAGTCAAAATTGGAACCACAAATGTGAAAAATAATTGGATAAACAGCGGGAAAAACACCCTGGGGCGACTGAGCATACTCGTTAGATCTTCGACAATTCCCCCCAGTGCATTTGCCTTTGTTAGCCAAAAATTAAGGCAGATACAAATTCGATTTGGCAAAAAAATCATCATCACTCCTAAAAAAAGTGTCACCACCAACATAAGAATTCGCATAATTCCTAACGTGTAACGCTGTAGCAAATAAAGAAATATCACCATCGTAACTAATAATTCCAGCAAACTAGGCAGATCAAAACCACTCAAGACTAGCGACCAATACGGATCTAGTGGGCGAATCAATAAGCGATCAAGTTCACCACTAATGATCAAATAGCTCAATGCTTCATGACCTAAAATAAAGATAAAATTATATAGTGCTACCATCAGTGCCACTCCAGTCACGAGCAGTAAATAATCGCTTCGATTCCATCCATTAACAGAAATGTTAGCAGAAAAATATACATATCCAGACACATACTCAATCACATAAAAGACAAGTGCCAGCCAAAAAGTCAACCAACCAGTCGTCCGATAAATCATAAACTGCTTAAAACTTTTGTTCCAAGTGCAGCGTAATAATTTCATCATACACTCTCGACCCCTTCATATAAACGCAAACCAAGTTTTAACATAATTTTATAAAGATATAAAAATACCAACAGCCATAAAAGTGTAACGAGTAAATATTGCATCAACTCAGAAGTCGTCAAACCTACCGTTAAAAAACGAGCTGGCACATCGGTCACTAGTGAAAAAGGATTGTACTGCACGATTTGATAAATTTTAATTGGTAAGTGCGACAAAGGAAAATAACGTCCACCAAATAACAGATAACAAGCAGTTACAAATGAACGTAAAGGCCACAACTCGACTAACCAAAAGGCCATCATCCCTAAAAGTAACATTAAAGAAAAAAACATGACAATAGCACAACTTAGATATATCACTAAAAGTAACAACATTATGGTTGAAATCCCCGATACAATTCCAAAATATGCTATTAGACATAAAACTAAAAAATTGGTTTCCAATAAAAGATGCAAAATGCTCTCCGTACAATGATATTGGTCGTTCAAGTAAAGTTGAAAGTCGCCCTGACTTGATTTGCAAAGCTAGCCTAAATGCTAGTGCCACGCTAAAACTTAATGCTAAAAAGTTGGCTAAAAAAAATATACGCCTAAACGTCCGAAACTATAGTCCTTAACCATTAAACTTTTTTGACTATAAAGTGCATGCCACATAAAAATACTAAAACATGCCTGTAAAGCTGTTAAAACGTACTCTAACAGTAAATCGGTACGATATACCGCTTTAGCTTTTAAACTATTAAAAAAATATATACGTATTTCATGTGTCATCCTCTTTGATCAGTTGGGTGATCAATTCTTATAGTTCCATCCCTCTTTGACTGACCCGTAAAATTTTCTCTGGTGGGAGTTTGGCTAAAACCTCATTGAGTTTTTTTGGAGTACATGTCAGCTTTTCTTCAATCGATTTTGCATTTAAAAAATTAACGTCAAATAAAACTTGAGTTGTTGCTTCATGTGGTAAATGTTCTAATTGATCATTAAAAATAATTTTCCCTTTATTCAAAATGACTACTCGATCTGCTAACTGCTCAATGTCCTTAATATAATACGACGTCGTAATGATCGTTGTCTGATTTGTTTGATTTTCCAAGCGTAAAATCTGATAAATTGTTTTTTGAGTCACAAAATCTAAGCCTAATGTCGGCTCATCTAAAAATAAATATTTTGGTTGATGCAATAAAGCTGCGATTAGTTCGCATTTTACCCATTGTCCCAATGATAGTTTACGTACTGGAATATCCAACAAAACTGTTACTTCTAATTTTTCACTTAACCACAACAAGCGAGCACGGTAAATTTGAGTTGGTATTTCATAGATTGTGGCCAACATGTCATAGGCATCTCTTGCTGGCAGATCCCAGATCAATTGCGACTTTTGCCCTAATAAAACCCCGATACTTTTAAAAAACTCTTTTTTCCTTTGATATGGTTGCATTTGATCAATTATTATCTCACCTTGTTTTAGCGGCAAAATCCCTGTTAATAATTTAACTAATGTAGTCTTTCCAGCTCCATTTCTCCCGATCAAGCCAAGCATCTCACCTTCAGTAATCTTCAAAGAAATGTTGGTTAAAGCATTGACTTGAAAGAGGTGGTACGTTTAAAAAAATCGTGAATCGCACCTTTTGATCCCTGAGGTCGTTTAAAAGTCGTATATTGTAGTGACGCATTTTTTACTTCGATCATATGCTCACCTCGTTTTTGGCTAAGCATACTGCATTAAAAAATAGATTCCAAGTAGCACACAGGATTTAGCATTTATAAGGCAGGATTTGGTTAAACGTGATGAATGATACCATTATCGTTTAAAGATAGAATCTTATTACAAATAAGATTGAAATTTTTCGACCTTTTTGTTTGCATTTTCTTTGTTGTAAGCGTATTCTTCTAAGTGTAAATAAATTTATTTAGTTAAAGGTGGTAATCGCTATGAGTACAAAAGAAAATGTCGTTGCAACCCTAGAAAAACTTAAAACTGAACTCAAACAGACCCAACCTGATACAAAATTTACCGAATATATCGAAGAAACCTTTACAGTCTTTAAGAACAGTACTGACGAGGCCTTTAAAGATGAATTACATAAATTCACCAATATGGCCCCAGTTCTCAAACGCTCTACTCCAAAATTAAGTTCAAAGGCAAGCGAACTGTTTGATAAGCTTCAAGCATTAATACAAAAATAACTAAAAACGTCAGTGGTTGATTTTACCACTGGCGTTTTTAGTTAAAATATGTAGTTTTTTTAAATGTCCAATTTCTTTAATTCTTCAAACCGCTTGTTTATCAATTCTTGTAGTTCGTTTAAATCATCTAACGTTGCTTTATTTCTAATGAAGCCACGGGCACTACTTCTCGCAGTTAAATATGACCGATGAGCACGATTTTTTTCATTCCATTTTTGACTTGCTTTCTTTTGAGATTTTGTTTCTGCCAAATTAATCTTCCTCTACTAAAAATATTGATCAGACTATAGCTATTTTTCTACACCTGCTGTAAACCGTTTAGCAATTAATTCTTGTAATTCATTCAAATCATCTTCGGTGGCAATTTCTCTCACAAATTTCCGTGCATAAGACCTATAACGATATACACGTTGTTGTTCTTTATTTTTATCTTGATATTTTTTTGTGACTCGCTAACTTTTGCCATATATTTTCCCCTTTATAAAATATCTTAAATACTATTCGTTCTTAAGTATATATCGTGAAAAATTGCATTGCAAATAAGATATCGATTAAAACTTCTTTCAACTTAGCTTTCCATCTTTATCTTTAATTACTAACATTTGCCTCTTTAGTTCTACACATATTCTTTTTTTAATACATACATTTATAATACGATTGCACTAGCAGATACTTATACCTATCTTATTCATGAATATCAGCAAACACAAATAAGTGAGATCAAGAAAAATCTCACTTTGCTGGCTGAATAATTTGTGCAACAACTTTTTAATTTCTTACTGTTTTTAATCATTTTTCCTGTACAATAAAAAAGGCAAAACGCTGATATAACAACATTTTGCCTTTTCTACACGGCTATTAATTTCATTTAATATGATCCGGGTGAGATTATTCACCCCTTATAAGACGCTATTTGTAGGCATTTTGTGCAACTATTGTGCAACAAAAAAATAACCCCAACCAGCAAACCGATCGGGGCACATTCATCTAGTGACGGTCTTTCAACCAGTCATAGATGATGCTTGATACAAGATTGACTAAGATAGCCAAGATCAAGCTTAAAATTGTACTTAGCATAGGAGTTCACCTCCAGCTGTACTAATTGAAATTGGTTAGATTTCACGTACTTCACAAGTATACAAAATATCTTGACATAAATAAATATCTAATTTAATATAATAGTGTACTTAGCATGGAGACATTTCCTGCTTAGCGAGCTGGTTACTCGCAACAGTCTTACCTTCCAACTTTTTTGTTGGAGGGTATTTTTTTACACTAAATGTGTTAAGTATGGGATAACTGTGGTATCATTACTTCATGGTGGTCTTTCAACCAGTCATAGATGACGTCTGAGATTAGATTGACAAGGAATCGCCAATATTGATTTGGTGAGCATGGTATTTTCCCAGCTCTCGTGCAAATTGGCCACTTGTCAAACTATTTTTGCCTTCTGACATCTGTCAGAGGGTAATTTTTTTGCAACAAAAAAGCCGTTGCTTTTAAGGGGGGCAACGGCGTAAACAGTACTGTTTTGAAATAGCATAAGTACCGACTATTATTTTCCTAACAGCCATAGTATAGCATATGTCACATTTATTTCAAGATTTATGTATGGGAGGCACGACTCCCTTGTGTTAGGAAAAAATAATTCAGTAACTTATGCGTTATTTCTTCTTGTTGGAGAAATATTTAACTGCTGCTCTCACCAAGACTAAAACAACAGGCGCATAAGCGACCAATACGTCAAAAAACGTGTGGTGCACGCAAATATTCTTCTTTCTAGGTACAGCAGTTAGATCCATTCTCGTGCCAACTTCAAAAACTGTTCTCTGGCCCAGATTGCAGTAACAATACTGCGCCATTATACTTGAGTTCTCTTGTTTAATCTACCTAATACCGCAACGTTTGACCTGAATAAATTAGATTTGCATTTCTGATCCCGTTCATTGATTGTAAACGAGTCACCGTTGTACTTAATTTTCGTGCGATTTCCCCAAGTGTATCACCAGATCTAACTTGATAACTACGAACTTGAGGCCGAGATACTACTTGACGTCGCGTGCCATATTCCTGACCACCCATGACACCCATTGCAACGTAATGATAACTACCACTGTAGCTCATATAACGAGCCCAAACGTAGCCACCTTTGATATATACATGATCGTACGTCAAGCTCTCACCTGGATCGTATTGTGCTACGATCTGAGCACTTGTGCTTGGTGCTGTCCGTACGTTTAGCTTAGTATTAGCAGTAAACACGCCAGTCTGTGCATAATCTTCATCTTTGGTTGAAGATCGAACTGGTTGTTCTTGTTTTACTTGGCTCTGATTATCTACGTGGTGCGTATCGCTGTTACTGATCACAGCATTTTTATCTTGGCCACCAGTGTAATAGTTATCATAAAGCTGCGAAACGTCAAAGTGTCCATAAGATCCATTGAATACAGCATCACTTGCCCATTGCCAAGCATGGTGTTGTGTATGTCGATCAGCAGTCACGTTATATGGATATTGCGCGATCCAACCAGTCCCATTAGGCACACTAACAACATCATTTTTCCAGCTTTGTGAGGTGTAGATGTCATAACGGTAGCCAGCTTGTTCTACGATCCGCTTGAATTCCATCACTGCTAGATCGTTAATATTCTTGGGTACTTTCTGCTGTTGTTCAGCTTCAACGTCAGCAACTAAAACAGCGTTGATCGGTAACCCGTCAGCTTTAGCCATCGCTACTGCATAGTTAGCCTCGGCTTGTGCTCCTCCAACACTAGACCAACGAGCAAAGTGATAGCCGTTGATATACAATCCTGATTGCTGGGCCGTGCTGATGTTATTTTTTGCTGTGTAGTCATGATAGTATGCGCCTTCGCTGATTTTGGTGACAACTGACTTGACACCGTACTGATCACGCATTGCGGTAAAGTTTCCTACTGTCATATAATCATTGTGATTTGAGACATCGACCATGTCAGTACGCGCAGCTTCTACATTAGACGTAGTTGCTAGTGTACAAAAAAGAGCTGCCGTTGCGACAACTCCGATCAGTTTCTTCTTCAATTATTCCGCCTCCTTTTGTGGGTATTGTTTCAACAGATCACGTTGTTTGGCGTAGGCTTGTTCTACTGCGTTTACGATCACTTGTTCATCTTTGACCGTGAACCCTGCGTTTGATAACGCCTGTGCCACAACTTGGACCGCATGATTTTTCTTCATCGCACCACTCAAATACTCAGTTACTCCAAGTTTTTGCGCTGCGATCACGGCATCTTTTGCCAGTGGCTCGAGCACATTGAAGATCGTTCTAGCTTGTACGTTCTTTTTGACTTCACTACCTACAAATGTGATCACAGCTGTTAGCACAGTCACAAATAACGTTACTACTACATCATTAAATTCCATTTGATGTACCCCCTTATTTTTCGTCCTCGAGCTTTGAAATTCGACGCTCGTGATCTTCTAATTCCTTTGAGTGAGCTACGATATCTAGTTTATTATCTTGGATCATCTGTTCACGTCTTGATCCGAGTTTTTCCTGCTTGGCGATATTGTCATTTAACTCTTTGATCGTCATTCGCAACGGTGTAAGTGCCGTTTCCAGCGAGTGTGTCAAAGCTTTAACTAGTGCACCTAAAAACGTACTAGCAATCGCAATGATCGCTGTCCAATCGCTTAAACTGAGCCCTAAAAATTCATGATGCAAAACAGCACCTCCTTTTTATTTTTACCACCGCTAACTTATTATTTGTTGCTTTCTGCTACTTCGTATTGCTCACCAACGAGCTCTTTATATTGTTCTGGTGTTCCAAAGCCAGCTTGCACATAAACTTTGACATCGTCCTTTGAATAAAGTTTTGCGTTATAACACATTACTGCGATATCCCACATATTAAGCATCTCCTTTCGCAAGTTGTAATCCTAATTTACCAACCATTCCTAAAATTTGCGTGTTTTGCGCCTTTAGTTGGGCCACTTGCATTCCCAAAGTCGCAAATGCCTTTTGTTCTTTGTTAGTCTCAACATCTGGTGTTGGTTGTGGATCTAATTCACCATCTTGCAAAACATAATCTTCAGCAACTTCTTTACTTTGAACGTTGCCATAGCTATCAAACCAAAAAACTTGTCGCATTATTCATGACCTCCTAACAAGAACCAACAGTTGCTATGTCGGACCAGTTCGACCATTTCACTGATTTTCATCTGATAATCTTTACCCCCCGGACATAAAATGACATCTGCATCATGTGATTGCACTGAACCGCCATTTTTGAGCACTACATTATTCCAGTTGATAATTCTAATACGCTTTCCATAATAGTCCCCTTCACCAGCGATCTTGACTTTTCTCAGTGCTTTAATTCCACCCTCACTTGAGCCGACATTAATTACTTCTTTTTCAGGACTTATCACTACTTCACCATCATTATTTGCTTCTGATTGAACGAAATCATCAGTTCTCGCATATTGGTAATTTTCCATTAACTTGTCTAGCTGTTTATCTGTTACAGACACTTCACCGATATTAGCAAATAATGCATTCAATCGTTCATAACTATTTGAGTGATAATTTGCTACTTCGCTATATGGATTTATCACTGGATAAATTGTATCGAAATGTACTGGATGAATTGCGATCCTCGACCAGTAAGGCGTTGCTCTGCCCCAAAGTTGAACATTATATTCAACAGTTTCTGGTAGATCTGTTCTTTTCCAATAAACTCTAAACTCCATCTGTCGACCGATCTGAGATGCTTTTGTTACTTGCCCCAAAGAGACCTTTGCTTTTAAGTTCTTATCACCAGAACCATCGATCCAAACTTGTAAATTTAAAAATCCCGTTTCCTGAATTTTATCTGCTGTACCATCATAGACAAGCGCAGTTAAAAAAAGACGTCTCAAGCTACGTTGTGATAACTTGTTAGCATCTTTTGCATTTAGTTTCGTCGGATCATCTTGTAGCATGACGTCAAAGATTTTATGCCAGTTTCCTTTTTCTGAATGTGCAGTACTCCAGCTATTGTAATTCCCATACAGTGGTAATTCTGGTCCGCGATTATTCATAGACTAAATTCTCCCTTCCTTGATGTATTTTTTAAATACTTGTTCTGCTTCCGACACATCATTTGAACTTTCATCAAAGAACTCAAACGGTTCTCTGATATGCCACCAAGCAAAGCCCACAATGAAATCTAAATCTTTCATCCATCCACTAAAGGCTGCTTCCATCGCTAGCGCTGAAACATGGAAATCTTGTGGTGTTTGGCCTGTATGCTTACCGATCAATGTTACTAATCCATCAACTTGAGGCATCACACCAACTTCAGTGATAAAGATCGGTTTATTAAAGTAGCGGTTAATCTCACGCATCCGCTTGCCAAAGGCTACTCCCGAGTGATCATAATAAAAGCCCTCGATCACTTCTTCAACGCTGATGTTATCACTCGTATCTTCCTTGCTTACATACGATGGATAAACATTTAAACCAACAAAATCAAGTTGAGACATCCACTCACGTTCTTGCCATTTGCTGTGTTCTTCGCCAGCCATAGCGTAAGTCAGTAATAAGTTCGGGTGCTCTTGGCGCAATTCTTGAACGATCGTTGACCATTTATCGTTAAATTTAGCTTGTGTATTTTGAACTTGCTCACAACCGATACACAAAATAGGGATACTGTGAGTATCACAAATAGTGGCACACTTTTGTAAGATCTGCTTCCAATTATTGAAAAAGTCGACATTGGAGTCTGGAACGTACTCACCACGATAAAAACCATCTGACCAATTAACTCCTAAATGCGGTTTAAGCATGTCGATCTTTAACCCTTTTGCCTTAATCCTCACGACCGTATCATTGATCCGATCTTCTTCAAGCTGTGGATCACTATCCGTTTTACTGGTAATATTTACCATGCTACATAACGTGATCGTTGCTCCTATATTTTTAAGATGTTCAAGCGTATTATCAGAGATCTCCATTCTAGGCGAGATCGAGGTTGAAACTGAATGATACTTCAATTTATGCGTCAATGGCTCAGTTTCTAATGACGCAAAGCGCTCTTCGATCTTATTTCTCGCAGCATCAAGTTGTCGCACACGATCTTCTAATATTAAATTGATATTGTTGATGAGCACGTCAGCTTCTTGCTTTGTAAATAGCCCATCTTGCTTGATCTTATCGTCAAGTACTTGCAACCGATCTTTAGCAACTTCTAGCCAAGTTTGTGTATCATGGCCAGTTTTCTCAAGTTCTGAGATCGTGCCTTTAAAGGTTGTATCCCATTCGGTCAATTTTCCTGACATTTTTCCATCTGCATTGTTCAAAATGATTTCGAGTTGATCGTACAGATCTTCAAACGGTGTCATGTAATCACGAGCTACAAGACCACTGATCACTTTATCAGCTAAAACTTCTAAGCTAAATTCAAGCGTTGTGATCGAGTTTCCATCTCGCACGATCCTAAAGAACGCTTGTACATACGATCCAGCAACAGCAAAAGCTTGCGCAGGTAGGTCAAACCGAAATTGTCCAGCTTGAGCATCGATCAGGACTGCATGTTTGGCATCTAAGATCTTATGCGTCTTATCTGGTAAAACACCTTCAAACCAGATATTTGAACCAGTTAGATCAAACGGTGTACCATCGTCGTTTTTGACGTTGACAAACACTTGACGCATAGCATTTTCATATTGCCGTGCTTGCACCCAGTTGGATTCACTTGACTTGAAGTCAATATGAAAATCTTGGATGTCTTTAACTAACGCACGTCGATCTTTACCGATCGTATAAGTTAATGTTTGCAAATTAGATCACTCCTTCTTCTTTCAAAATCTCACGAACTACCAGTTTGATCGTATCGTGATCAATACCTAAAATAATACGCTTGATTTTTTTATCCAGTACATCTAAGTCTTGCTTAGTAACAAAATTTTTTAACTCGTCTTTGTTGTCTTTTGCTGACTTCAAATGCTCAATCTCAGAAATTGTAGCAACTACATACTCTCCTAGTTGCGCAATAGATTCACGTACATCTTTACCGTTTTTCTTATGTCGAATTGCCTCAACAATTTCTGCCATCGTTCGTAATCGTTTGGTAATTGGAGTATCATCGTCATATTTAACAACCATATTGCAATCCCCCTTATAATTTTTGTTCAGGTAACTTAACAAAACGCTTTTTACCAGTTGGACCCCAACCGCCAGCGACTGATATATCACGCAACCAATTTGAGTCATTGAATAGAGCTAGCAACTGGTGAAACCCTTTGCGAATATCTGTGTAACCTTCAAGCGCCCAGTGAACAAATGTATCATCTCGATATTGTAGTAAACCGATCGTTGGATGACCAGCTTGCGCATTGGAGTCCCAATCATTCACAACAGTTTGGTCACCATTTGACTCTTGCTTGATACGTGATAAGACTACTTTCAGGCTATCATTTGTTAAATTTACTTTCATCAACTTAGCAGCATATTTAACAACAGGCGTCCAGTCACCATTAACAGGATCAATGACAACCTTATCAGCATCATTCATCTTATCAACTAAGTCTTTTATCTCTTTGAACTCAGTTGCTAGCTGTTCATTAGCTTGATACAATTTTTGATAATTTCTGACCAACACTTGATTTTCTTGTCGTAATTGCGATATTTGTGATGCATTTGATTGTTGTAGACGTCTTAAATCATCAATCTTCCCTAATGATCGCTGAAGCTTTGTTTGATACTCAGTCAATCCATAAGATTTCTCGGCTATCGTTAATGACGATTCATAAGGTTTAGTTAGATCAATTTGTTTTTGTGTCACTCTCAGCATCTGTGGTTCTACGATTCCCGGATTGATAAACAAATAACGATCAGACACTTTGAATGTACTATACTCTGGCAATTCTATAGCTGAAATAGTCCACTGAGTGTGCGTGGCCGACTGTGCACTGATCCATTCATTTGCTTTTCTTAGTAAATTTTGTGGTTCGTGCACATCATCCCAGATTTGAGTTCCATTAATGATGCCAAATTCTTGCTGTAGATCAGGTATATCTAAATAGTCCTTTCCGCCATTTAAATCTGCGACTGTTATTCTGGGTCTTGTCCCATTAGCAACACTACCATTTTCACTTTGTGGGGGCCCTATTTGTGCTCCTAATGGAATAAGTCGCGTTATCACTTTAGTTGGATCGATCGTCATACTAGCTGACTTTAAATTACGTCCCAATTTAATCGGGGTATCGCTTAGATGGTCGCTACCAGGATCAACTACATAATCAATATAATTTTTACCGTTATGATAGTTAACTCGTAAAAAGCCACCTAAACGACTTAATAACTTTTCTTTGATTGTATCTCTAGTTTTGGTATAATCAACAAACCGATAGACGTTATCAGTCGAGTTGGTCACATCAACTTTTCTGACTTCAAATTTCTTCCAATCAGGTACGCTATTGTTGTGTACTTGGATCAACATACGAAAGAAACCAGCTGGAGATGTATTATGAACCTCAGCAAATCTTTGAACACTGTCTAACAGATATGCTTCGATCGACTCAAAAATATATTCCTGAATGAACTGCCCACTAGATTCCATCGTTCTGGTAGGCTTTAGAGCACGACCTCTAAAAATCAATTTGCTATCATCGTAAACTTCAACATGCGTATGCATCGGTCGAACATTATTGAACAGATTACTTTTCTGATTGACCTTTAGCGTAAGGTCATCAATTTCACCTTCTTTTAAAGTCAGCTTTCCTGCTGAAATATACCTGTCAATACGTGGATCATGAATGATATAACCAACTTTGTCCGTTGGATCATTATAAGCAATGATACGATACATCAAATCATCTCCTCACGTCTGAACTTAAAGTAGATAGTTCCTTTGCCTGCAAGTTCAAAATAATTCTTCCCTCTAGCCAATACTATCTCAACACCTTGGTAGTTGCTTTGATTTACCTGTAGTTCAGTATTATCGCCTTTAATCCAAACATTTCCAGTAACTTCAACATTGCATATTGCCGAGCGTGATCCGATATTGGTCAAAACTATTTTTTGAGTCTCAAAGACATCAAATTTCACTTCTTGAAATACCCAGTGTTCAAATTCTACATCGTCCCAAATGTCGGATCCTTCATAATTTTTGGCAAATGCAAATGGATAACAGTTAAATGTGATCGTGGCCACCAACGTTTGATATTTGTTATCATCAGCAAGTGTGACTGATTGAACTTTACCCTTCCAAAAATAATTTGCATCGTGAGTATCGATCAAGCGTTGGATCTTAGATGGAATCAACTTTCTTTTGATCTCATGTTCTAACATTTTTCTATCAGCATATGGACTAGCAACCACTTTAAATTTGTAGGTCAGAGTTCTATTTTCGAAATACCTTTCATCATCAAACACTGAAAAATCGTAACTTCCTTGCATATATGGCAAAGTCTCAACGATCGCTTTCTCATTTGGCGAAGGGGCGTCACGTTCAAGTAGCCACCATCCTTCTGTGCGTGAGTCAAAGTCCCCAAAAACAATACCTTCTGTGCGTAACTGTTCATCTATTTTTGAATATGCAGGCTGGGTATCCATAAATTCATATCCCATTAATTCCACCTCGTTTGCAACTGTATATCTTCACCAAAAGCAGTATTATAAAGATCTTTGGTTTCACCAACAACCACCCCAGAATCTAGTACTATTACTTGCTTTTTGTCGACCAAGCGACGTAAAAGATCGTTAGTCGTATCAAATGAGCTAACTTTCAATTCATTAGTACTGTTCAAATTGATATTGCTATCATTTATCGGACTTGGAAGCAACAGATCTAGTCGAGTAACATTAGACTTAATATTCTCGATCATATTGCCCATTGCTTTTGATGCAGCGTCTTCATTTTCAGTGATACCGACAGCAACACCTAACGCTAAGAACTTACCCACTTCATCTCTCATCAATCGAGATGGTGAATGGATCTTTGCGACTTTCTTAGCCTCAGCATTTACACTAGCTACTAGACTAGCCATAGCACTAACAGCAGCACTAGTATTGGAACTGATACCAGAAGCAACCCCCGCAGCTAATTGTGATCCAGCCGAACGCATATCACCTACTCGTCCCCGAACTCCAGCAGCTGCATGATATCCTAGCGTATCACCGGCGTCTTTAGTATCTCCCTTACGTCCACTGACACCTTTGGCTGCATGATAACCTAATGTATCGCCAGCATCTTTCATCTCAGCCTTTTTACTCTTTGTTCCTTTTACAGAACTTTCAGCAAGCTGTGTACCAGCGTCTTTGGCTTCAGACTTCTTATTATTAAGACCTTTTACATAACTATCTGCATTATCTTTCCCGGATTTACTATGCCTATTATTGTCCTTAGCCCCTTCACTCGACTGCGTTGCTAGATACTGCCCAGCACCTTTAAAGTCCCCGGCTTTTAATGCTTCGATGAATTTATTTTTACCTTCATCACCTTTAGCGAACATGCCCGATGGCAAAGAATTCAAACCGTCGGTACCATCTTTAGCGATTGCTTGTGCGATCTGTGTTGTAGTCGCTTTACCTGTTGATAATGCTTGAACTAAATTATCAACACCTTGTGTGCCTGTCTGTTGCAACATCAGCGCAAAAGCTTGCATTTGTTGTCCAGTATCTCCATTCATTTTGACAAAAGCAAGATACATGGACTGTAATTGTTCATTAGTTACGTTAGACATGTTCTTCAGGCCATTAGACCAAGTATCAAAATTCAACTTAGATCCATTAGCGATCGTCATATTCATCTGAGTTCCAAATTGTAACTGTTGATTCAGCATTTGCTGATTCGCAACTTCCTGTTGGATGATCTGCTGTTGTAACTGAGCCTTGGTCGTTTGATCTTGTGCATTGTCTAATTGCTCTTTGAGTTGCTTAATCTTCTCCTCGCCCTGCTGAATCTGTTGAGACCGCAATTCATAATTAGCTTGTAAAGTGGTTATAGTTGCTTCACGCTCTTGCTGATTTAGTTTTTCGCCATTTTGCAAGCGTGTCATCTGAGCATCAGCAAAAATTTGGTTTTGTTCAATCAACTTTTGCTTGATCGCATTATTTTGGTCAGTCAACATTTTGACTTGATCTTCAGTCATTGCTGTTCCATCGGAAAAACGTTTATCTTGTAGCTGTCTATCAAGGTCAGAAGTGATATTCAATAAGTTTTGTCCATTTTGCTGTGTTGCATTGGCAAGATCCTTATTTGCCTTATTGACTGCTTCGACACGCTTTTTACCAGTTAATTCTTCAGCGTCAGTCATAGCTTTACTGTACTTATCAGAAGCTTTTTGAGCGTTTGTTTGATACTGATCTAATGTGTTATTAACGTCAGTCAAAAATTGTTTCGTCTTATCTGATACACCTTCAGTATTAATAAGATCACTGAATTTTGCCTTTGAATTCTCGAAAGTCGTCTTCATCTCTTTAGCGGAGTTAGAAACAGCTTCAACTGATTTTTTCAGTTGTTTAGTCGAATTAGTGGCAGAATCAGAACTCTCCTTAGCTTCTTTACCACCTTTGCCCAGCTGTGAAAATGATTCATACCCAATTTTTCCAGCGTCAACAAAAGCTTGTCCCATATCCTTAGCCGCATCCATTGCCTGACCAAGATCTTTTTTAGCTGCACCGATCGACTTGCTTGCTCCTTTAAAGTCACCAGTCATTGCTTGGCCTAAAGCTTTAAACACATTACCAGCAGAGGTCACCAGTTTTATCAGTCCTACTAAAACATCAGCAACTAAACGAAGACCTGTGGCTAATTGAATAGCTGCCATAACAAGTGCACCGATAGCTAAAGCACCGACAACTTTCAAGATCCTACCTAATAATTTCCCAATAGGTTTCAAAGCTTCTAACACACCTGTTACTGCTGGCTTCATTGAATCAAACATTGACTTGATACCACCAATAGCAGTCTTTACAACGCCTTGGATATTCATAAAGTTACTTGACCATGCCATATAAATAGCTGTAGCTACCACTGCAACACCGGCAGCTATGATCGTTAATGAACCTAATGACGCACCCAAGCCAGCTACTGCGCTACTCGAACTGATCGCAGTAGGTGCTAAAGACGCTATTTGAGCTTCTGATGCCCCCATAGTGCCTAGCAATTTTGCATATGCACCATTCAAACTGATCGCTGCCTGTTTTGGATTTGTTGCAAAAGTGACCAAACTTTTAGTTGCATTAGTTGCTTTACTTGGAATACCTGCTAAAGCTGATCCAACACCTTTGATCTTACTTGCCATGTACTCTGCACCACTAGCCGACGTAGACATGTACAAGAAATGGTTCAGCCCAGACACAGCCTTTTTAGAGCTATTGTAGATACCACTAAAAGCCATTGAAATGATACTATTTTGAGTACTTATGGCCGAGCCAGTCATACCAATACCCGTACGCACTAAACTTAGGTCAGCCTGTAGTGTCTCTAAAAATTGGATCGTTTTCGCACCACCAACACCGATTCCCTTAAATGTCTCCAGTGCTAAAAATGCAGGTAAAGCGATCTTAAGTGCACTTGTGACAGACTCGATAGACGGCAACATGTCCATAAAGCTCTTAGCAAATTCAATCCCTTTGCCGATACTCTTTTGGATCTCGGCTTGATTTTTTTGTAAATAGTCGTTGAATTGACCAATTTTATCGGTTGCGGCATCAACGCCACTTTTTAGCACTCCGCCAAATGTCTGTTCAATGATAATAGCTAAACTTTCCAATGAACCAAAAAACTGTTCTACGGAACTCTTTAGGTCGTTTTGCATTGTTTTAGCCATTTCAGAAGCAGCGCCATCTGAATTCTGGAGTTTACCGGTCAAATCTTGCAAAGCATATGAACGTTGCGATAGTAAGACGTTAACGGCTCGTCCACCTTGAACACCATAAATCTCAGACAAGTAGTATTGCTTTTGCTGATCGGTCATTCCAGACAATTTTTCACGCAATTCGCTCATTTGTTGCGCTAAAGGCTTCATCTTTCCCGATGAGTCAAAGGCGCTATAGCCTAATTGGTCCATAGCTTTTTTAGCTTCTCCACTAGGATTTTGGACCCTTGTCAGTGCCATCGCTAAGTTAGATCCTGCTTCTGAACCTTTGATACCAGCATTAGATAGCAAACCGATCGCAGCGGCAGTTTCTTCTAAACTTAAACCTGCAGTGTGCGCTTGAGGTGCGACCATCTTCAACGCTTCACCCATGTCTTTTGCTTCAGCATTAGTATCTGCAGCTGCACGCGCAAAAATATCAGCAACGTGTGCAGATTTATCTGCTTCTAAACCAAAGCCGTTCAAAGCAGTTGCTGCATATTCAGCGGCTGCACCAACATCACCGCCGGAAACAGCTGCTAGGTCCATTACGCCGGGAGTTGCTGCCATGATCTGATTAGCATCAAATCCAGCTGAAGCCAGGGCTTCCATACCTTCTGCTGCTTCTTTGGCGCTAAAGGCTGTATCTGCACCAAGCTTGATAGCCTGATCATTCATTGCCTTTAACTCCTTAGCATTAGCACCAGAAATAGCGCCCACACGAGACATTTGATGTTCAAAGTCCATACCCGTTTTGATCGCTGCTACTCCTAATGCGGTGACACCAACAGCAGTAGCTTTAACAGCCGTTGAAACTATATTTGATGATTTAGTCAAGGCATCTGTCGAAGACATAGATCCTTTGGTAATCTCTTGATTGAATTTTTTATAGATCGCAGTTGCTTCACGAAAGGCGGCAACATATTGGGTTATATTAGCTCCTAAAGTCACTCTAGAATCATAAGTACTCAAATCTTGCCACCTCCTTTGCGATACTCTGCCAGCCTACGTGCTATTCTTACAAGATCTTGGTCCATATCTTCTTCTCTGACTTGGACATTTTCGACTGCTTTTATAGCTTCATCATAGTCGAAGAAATCTTTGAACTCTCTATAAATATAATTTCCTTCTTTATCTACTGATTTAGCTGTCACGATCGCCCACGCAAGATCTCGACGCTCAAACATTCTATCAACTTGTTGCAAACGATATGCTTGCATTCTCAAGTTATATTCTTTGAGTGTCATCTTCTCTATCGTTGCTAGATCAGTCATTTTAAAGAGTCTAAAAGCATTGGCAACTATGGTTTCATAGTATCTTGCGCTTTCAAATTCTTCTCTTTTTCGAATTGCTTTTTGACTTCGTTCATTACTTTCTCGTAGTTCTTTACTAGTGGTCTCGTTTGACGATGCTTCTTCAATTCTTTTGTAAACAGACCGAAAAAACGGGTATATTCTTGTTCGCTCTTGAATGAGTCTACCCAAGCATCAAACTCTTCTTCTGTTAGATCTAAATCTGGTTGTAAAGCTGCGTGTAAGGCTTCATAAAGCGCATAAGGATTAGGGGACTGCAAACGAGCATAGATATTATTTACACCCGTCCCGAAGTCCACGGGACCTTCAATGCTATACTTTTTGTCTAGTTCGCGCACAAAGCGCACACCAAAACGCAACTCATAGCTCTTACCATCAATTTTTACATACATAATTTAAAGATCCTCCTATTAAGCTTCTGTTGCTGGATTTGTATCAGCAAATGCGTATTGAATAGCCGATTGTTGTTCTTCTGTCAGAGTTGCTTCTCCTTCGACAGGTAACTGGTCAACATTCATTGTTGTTTTGATCTCAGTCAATTTACCGATCTCAGAAGGCACTTCCCACGATTGCAAATATCCGCGAGCATATTGTGCTCCGTATTTGTTATCACTACGTTTATCTGCTAAATTGATGTCCCATACTTCAAGCATTTTAGAACTCATAACTGCACCACGTAACATTTCATTTACTTCATCCAAGCTTGCGATCGCTTCAATTTCTAAAGTAGCGGAAGCAGTTGCTGGTGAGTTAATGTTTCCGTCTTTTGTTTCAGTCGAGTCTGACTTAGCTTCAAACTTCCAGCTATGCTTAGTTTGTAAAGCTAACTTAGTAGCTCCCTTTGATGTTCGTTCATCAAACAGACGGAAAGCTAAAATGTGATCTTTACCGTAAACCGGTACGGCGCCGTTTGTTTTTGTTTGTGCCATAATTAACAGCCTCCTAAATATTCAAATTCGATTTCAATTACAATATGCCAAAGCGTCTGAGCACTGGAATTATCAAGTAACGTCCTTGTATTACTTGATACATATCCAACGCTATAAATATCTGCTTGGCGTAGCTTTTTTGCTTCATTGACTAGCTTTTGACTCATATCTGTCAGGGCTCGTCTATCGTCATGCTCACCATACAAGTGGATCGACAGACGGTTTTTACCTGCTAAAACATTTGATTTTACTTCTAACGGATTTCCAAACTGTTCTCCGAAATATACAAATGGATAACTAACTTCTGGTGGCAAATAAGGATATGTGTCAAATCCTAGTGCCAATGATGTTTTAAATAGCTCATCATAAATAGCTTGATTAGGTTCTTTACTCATGTCTTATCACGCACCAATCTATTCATGTCGGCAATGAATTTATCTTCAGTATTGTACAAAGCAGGACGCAAGTGCGGAGTCCCAGCTTGATAACGTGTGCCATATTCTTGATAAGGATCATATTCAGCATCACCAGTCACAACGGCCGTATACACAAAGCCATACATAGTAAAACTTAAATTGATATGTCTCTTCAAAAAACCAGTATCTACAGGTGCATAACTTTGGGCTAATTGCTGCATTCCCGCCCCGTGTTTTCTGACTACATCAGCAACCTCTTTACCTAAACTGACATTTTTAGACAAGAATTGAACAAAGTTCTCGTCCATATCTACTGAAACACTGACCCCAGCACTCATGAGCTGTCACCCCTTACTACAATGACTTGACGACGATTCACGATGTTTTCACGTACAAAAAAATACTTACGATCATTGACCAAACAATAATCATAAGTATCTGTATATCTTCGTTTAAGGTGTATCAAAATATCGCTTGTCTTTAAATCGCCAAATACCAATACTGATTTACTTAAGCTCGGTGAACTAACATGACATCGACGCTTAGTTTTCATGAGCTCTCCACCCACAATTTTACCTGCATCAGGATCATAATGCTTATTTGCCTTCACAACAAAGATCACTGTGTCTGTATATCTCATCAGTACATCATGAACCTCCTTTTCCCACTATCATTGCGCATTAGCCATTCTTGAATGTCACTTTCAAACGGTGCAAGGTCATCAGTCTCATAGGTAGCACTTACATCTGATTCACTAGCAGTCTTTTTACCTTCATCGTTTACACGATTAAAGCGCGCGATGGATGCTTCAACTACGATATACTGCAATTCAACAGGGACTTCATCTAAGCCACCTAATTTAGACTTTAACCTTGATTTGATAACTTCGATGATATTTACGATCAGCATATCATCTTCTCTAGAATCATCAAATCCTAAAATACGTCTAACCGTTGCTTCAACATCCATGAATGTTCACCTACTTATCTGCAGTCTCAGCTTGTACTGTTCCAACTACGATCTTAGTATCATCATACAAATATGCTGCGTAATGTTGATCAGCTGTCATAATTGTGATCTTCTTAGTAATATCGCGATCAGTTTCGACTTGAATATCACGCTTACGGATCAATTTCAATGCTGGTGATGTATTGTCGGCCTTAATAAATAGAGCTTCAGTATCTTTCAATTTCTTAGAGCGAATGATCTGCACCCCTAAGACGTCAAAATACGTCCCCTTGATAAGAGCATTGGCGATCGTATCTGAGCCAGCATGATTTTTAACCGCATCCATACGGATCTTTGCTGCAGTTGCTGGTGAAACGAATAACACAACTTGCTTATCATCTTCATCTGAAAATACATCTAAACCGTCTTGAACACCGGATACAGTTGGTGCAAAGGTAACTTTTTGTTTACCCTTCTTAGCTTCCGTCAAAAGATCATCATCAATCTTATTTGCGATCGCAAGCCCTAATTGGCGCGTTGACTCTTTCAAAGGTTCACCTTCACCCGATAATAGTGCTTCATCTGTGATCTGCGTACCTTTAGCAGCCTTTTTTACTTTAACGGATGCACTCTTGGTCCCGAGTTTATCTAACGGGATAGGTTGTCCTTCGCCAATGTCTTGTGCGTCTCCGATGTAAGTAAACTTAGGCATGCTCAATGTATCACCCGGTTTACCTTTCAAACTATCATCTGTTTTGGCGATCGGTGTGAAACGCAATGCCTTTTCAAGTGAATAGTGTACCATTGGCCCTAAAACTTCAGGATCGATCATATCCGCCATTTGTGTGATTGTATCTGCCATGATTATTTTCCTCCTGTCAATACTTTAAATTGTTCTGGATCATCTTTTTTTAGTTGAGCGATCTCTCGCATACTCAACTCGTCAATATTTGAAACTGATTTAGCCGATTTGGAAATCCCTACATTTTTAGGGGTACTACCTGCCATAACTTCATTAACAGCTTTTTCTCGTACTTTTTTAGCAAACTCTGTCAGCATTTCAACGTTTGACTTAGTTGTTTCTGCATCGTCAGTTACAACTAAAGCTAGCTCTTCATCTGTGATCGTAACGCCACTTTCATCAAACATCTTACGTGCCACTGTCTGCATCTCCAACCTAGCTAATCTAGCTTCTGCATCTTGTGCACGCTTATTGGCTTTTTCAAGCTCATAATTGCGCTTTTGTTCAGTATTCATCTTAGCCATCTTAGTAGCTTCTGATTTTGCTGCATCGATCTTTTCTTGTTGTTCACGCATCGCTCGGTCCATACGTTTTCGCATAATTTCATTTACTTCGCTTTGCGTGTACATCTTCTCTTCTTTTGCTGGTTGTTCTTCTACTGCTTCGACTTGTGCACTAGTTTCTTCAGCGTCGGAAACATCTTCAGCAAAATATTTTAAATCTAACTTCATAACGACACCTCATTTAAAGTCTGGTAGACTATATACTCACGATCGTTCTTTAACGCCTGCGATCCCGGAAAAAAGGCAAAATAAAAAGCATCCAACTTACGCTGAATGCTACTTAAATATTTTCTTGTTATACAATACATCCCTTAGGAGCTTTTAATTCAATTCTTTTATTAGTTAACAAAGCTTCAATAAGCTTCTCACGCAATTCTTCTTCAGTCACAGACATATACATTAGCGGAAGGGGTTCATGAAGTTTTTCAAAATATAGATCCAAAAGCTCAGATAGTCTTTTTCGCTTTAAAAAGTATCTTTTTATCATCCTATTTTCTCAATTCTTTAGTTACACAATATGTCCCTTAGGGATTTTCAACTTATACTTCTTGTTTTCAACTAATGCTTTAATTAGAATTTCCCTCAATTCACTATCAGTTACACACATCTGAGCTATTGGCAGTCTTTCGCCGAATTGATCAATGTAGACTCTCAAAAGTTCCCATGTAGTCTTTCTTTCCAGTAAAATTTTTTTGAATGCTTTCATTTCAACACCTCTTTGATGATTTTTTCGATAATCATCGTGCTTTTAGGGGCAATTACTTTTTGAAATTCATACGCTTCTGGATTATTTATTGCAGTCGATACTGTCTCAGCAAAAAACTCACTAGCTATCTTTCCTTTCGTATCATAATACCCCGGAGCATGTCCATAACTTAATATTACTCCAGTTATTCCAGAATAAATGTCTGCTATATTACCTGTTTTGGTTATATTTTCTTTCGAAAAAAGTCCATTGTCAAGTGATATACTAAAAGTTTTGCTTTCTCTGCGAGTATTCTTCAAATTCGGATAGTGTATCGAAAGATATTTCTCAACACCTTCCACTACTTCCTTTCGCAATGTATCTTCCAACTTGAATTCATCTTTCGTTGAAACATTTTTCAAACTATTATCAATTGCATGTGCAAACTCGTGATAAACCAAATCATATTCTTTTTGTATACTTGATTTTGCAAAAGCCACATCTCTCAGATATATTTTTTTATCCATAGGATCATAAGAATTATTCGCCACATCTTTAGAAATATTGGCAATCTCAACCTTATCCTTATACATCGCAAAAATCTTCTGATACTGTTCTGGTGCTTTAGACAATCTGTAAGCATATTCCTTAGCTCGTTTCTCACCTAATGCTTGGACGTTTTTATCTGAAACAAACCTCTTTACGATCGTATCAATATCACTTGGGTAATCATGAAAGACCTCTTTGGGCTCATTTTTTTCTTTCTTACCAAACCATTTTTCAAATATCCCTGGAGCAAGATTTTCTTTGTCTACCCAGTAAGCAGCTTTACTACAACGACATCTCGGATGCTTAGGTATCATCGATGCGTCCATAACTGGATATACACCGATACCATATTCAGTGCTTCGTTCAGCCATCTCTTTGCAATATTTGCATGCAGTTGGTTCGGCTATCCACTTACAGAACTTAAATCCATTAGCTCTAAACGATCGCATAGTTGCTTCATCTTGCACACGGGCAGCCTCTGTGATGACCAATCTTTCGATAACACTCGTGGCATTCTTTACTTCCTGTGCTACATTCTTTCGTAACATAGATACTAACTGTGTTGGATTAGTTCCTTGGATCATCGCACGGCTTATCAAAGCGTCTAGTTTCGTTTTTAACACTGTTTGATTTATCCATAGTCTATCTGACCATGTAGCACCTTGAAAGCTAGCAGACGCTACCACACGAGCTTTTTTAGCAACTTCTTGGCTTTTATGTTTACTCAAGATCCCTGACTGTCTTTTTACTTCATCAAGATATGCTGTATTTAAATACTCATCCAGCTCTTTTTGCTCTTTATTTGTTACTTTGACTAATTCTAGACCGACTTGAGCCTTTAGATATTCCAAGCGATTTATCTTCATCGTTGCGTTGTAGATCTTCAGTTGCTTATTTGCATTGGCACTGAAGTCCCTGCTCTCTACTAAACGCTTTGCTTCTCTCTCAAATGCTTTTACATCAAATTTATCAACTTTACGGATCGCTTCACTCATAGATAAACCATTATCAAGCGCATATTTGCTATAAAATGAGTTGACTTGTTTTTCGATGTCGCCGATCAAAACTTGATAGCGCTCTGCCATCTTGTCCAAGTAGCTTTGATCTTTCTTGATGCGACTAGATATCCATTCTTTTTCACGCTGTTCCCAATAATCATTCTTTTCTTTCATCGCTTTCTACTTCCTTGAACTGATAATTGGCTGGATTAGTTTCGATAGCATTGGTTACCGTATCTTTTTCTTCTTCACGCATTGCATCGATCTCTGCTTGTGGATCATCAACTAAGCTTGGAATAGCTTTTAATTGGGTTTGCTTCGATACGATTCCTTCTAGCGTCTTGGCAACTGTAGCTTCAAGCTGAACATTTTTCGGCAGATTACGTGTAAAGTTGAATACCAAATCGTTAACTGGATCGCTATTAGTCCCGATCATCTTTTCCTTGACCTTGCCTAATAAGCCCTTCTTGATACCTTCAACACTAAAGACAATTTGATACATCTGTCTTAATGAGATGATAAATTTTCGCTCTTTGACTGCTGCCAATGATCGCATGCCTTGCATTTTGAGTTCGATCGAATATCCTGATTGATCACTTCCAGTTGCATTGACGTCATCTAAATTAGTGACCATCGTTGTCTGAAATAAATTACGAACCAATCTATCAAGTAAATGCTCTTGCGTTCCATCACCGCTAGGACGTTCCAAGAATTTCGCATCACTATCCCCTGCAGAAACTGCAATAACGCGCTTATCTGCCATATTCTCTAAAACTTCTTCGTCCAGTTCCCCGCCTTTGAAGAACAAATATGCGTCTGCGATCGCGTCACTATCATTTGCTTTTTGACTCATAGCTTTATTGATAGCATTCATGATCGACACCGTTGATTTATCATATAGCGGTAAACGTTCATCATTTTCCATGAACTCTATCGCTGGGACTGCTTTAAGTACGTTTGCTTCTTGATCGATATACTTAAAATCATCATCGAATCCCTTTACTTCAGTAGCTGAGTAAACTTGTCCGCTAAGGTTATCGTCTTTATCTTTACTGTAACGAACAAAATATAGTGGATCATGTGCTACCGTATCATCATAGATGATAAAAGAATTAGCTGGTAGCGAGATCGTAACTCTTAACCTTGCTTGTTCGTCCATGAATAAAAACATGTACGCACGTCCGTATAAACTGCAAGCCTTAGCAATATCACTGATTTTATCCGGGACTGAATTTAAGGTATTGAATGTTTGCAACTGATCATTTTGCTTATCGTCTTTCAGACTGATCTGCGGAGCGATGCCAGCAAAAAAGCCATTGAACACATTCACCAGATACTTAGCATAGTTGATAGCTATACGATTATCTGGTTTATTCAACGGCTTCTTATCTTCTTTTTCGATGTCATATACTCCACGGTACATGTTTAACTGTTTTTTGTAATTTGCACTCAAACTCTCGTTATAATCGATAAAAGCTTTTAGCGACTCACTATCTAACTCTTCTTCCCTTGGAAAGATAAACATGTCACTTGCACCTATCATGCCTTTTCCGTCAATTCCACTCATCAAACATCACTTCCTTAAATTGAAATATCGTATACTTTGATCTTAGGCGTTGCTTGACCGTTGATCTCTTCGACTGCATAACGGATAGCATCAATACAGTGGTCATAACTATCTACTGGCTTATTGATATATTCGTTAGTCGCCTTGTCTTTTTGATACGTATAGTTTTCTAACTCTTCTATGAGCTTGACACAACGATCGTCAACAACTAACTCATATTGTTGTAAGAAACTGATACCTTGAATAACAGAGTCCGGACCTTTTTTAGCCGGTCTTATCCGATCTATCCCATCACGCTTCAACTCTGCGATCGATTTTTGTTCAGCAGCATCTGCAGTGATCACTTCTTTTGAGTAACCCATCTGTTTTATAACTCGAGCTATCTCGTTATTCAGCAAACCTTTTTTTGTGTACTCTTCAAGCACATATAAACGCTTATTTTTCTGATCGACTTTAACATGTATAAATGCACTTGGGTCATTCACAAAACCAAAATCAAGCCCAAAATAACTAGGTATATCAACAAGATCTGTTGCGTGTAGTCTTTGTTTTTGGAAAACAGGAAAGACTAATTTATCTAAAGTTGCAAACTCTCCAAGCGTATAGATCTTATAATAAGCCGGGTTTGTCTTCTTTAGATTTTCGATCGTACGGATATTTTCTTCATCAAGGAACCGATTATCTTTGTAAGTAGAATGATAGACTGCAACGCGGGTTGTATCAATTTCAGCTTGCGGATCAAACCATTGCTTATAAGTCCAATTAACTTTACTAACAGGGTTAAACATCACAAACAATTGTCGCTTCTTGTGCTTAGGTTCACGCAAACGTAAAGTTAACTGGGTAAAATCATCCAAGGTAAACTCACTTGCTTCTTCCATGACTACATCGGATAAGCCTTTGATCGATTTGATTTTTTCAGGATCGTCCATCCCTTTGAATAAAAAAACTGCCTTATTTGGCAGCGTGATAGTGCGATCTGAATTATTTACCTTACATAATGCCAGTAACTGCCACCTGCTCAAGCAATCGAGCACATCAGCAAAGATGGAGTCCTTTAATGTACGATCGACTTTGCGTAGCCACAATACCTTACGTGGATAGCGCCAATTCAATAATGATTTAAGAACTACTTTCTGTACAACTCCATGCGACTTACCGCTAGAAGCACCACCATACCAAACTTCAATAAATTTAGAATAGTCTTGTAAGTTGTCATAGATCTGTTTGTTAAATACTTTGCTTGGCTCAGGAAAGTTCAAGTTAATCATCGTCCCACTCTCCTATACCCACATTGATATTTAAATCACCAGATACTTCTTTCTTGTCGGTCCATGCACCGTAACGTTTACCAATGAGTTCCATTGCCCTGATTTGATCACTAGTTTTTGGCTTTACTAAAATAACATCACCTTGGTTAGTGACAACTTCTTCCGTACCTTCAGCTCTTGCTATTTCTGATAAGCGTTGCATGACTTCTTTCATATCCATAATTTTTTCATCTTCGATCTGTTTCAAACGCTCGTTGATGTAATTTGAAATTCCACCATTTTCCACCATTTTTGTAGCAGCATTTTTAGCCGTTTTTTCTGCATATCCAGCTTTAATAGCTGATTGATACGCATTACCAGACTTAATATACTCATCAGCGAACGCCTTTTGCTTAGGTGTTAGCTTCTTCACTTCATATCACCCACCTCCAATTTGAAATTTGCTTAAATTACTTCTTCTTGTCGTCTTTCTTGCTAGTCTCACGATCAAGCTTATTGATCAAATATTCTTCCAAGCCACAGCTCACAAGACCAGCATTTTTTGTTTGCTTCATATTGCTCCTTTCTGCAAAATAAAAAGCCAGTCCATAAAGACTGACTAATTTATATTTATCTTCTCACGTACTAAATCTGACACATTTTCTAACACATCTTCTCTTAAATTTAAACATTTTTCCTTATATTTTTCTTCAGCACTCATAGCAGCAATCTTTTGTCCGTCTACAAAAAACTTCCAAGTATACATCTTTTGAATAGAACGCATTTCTGTACTAATTTTTTCAAGTTTTTTATAAAAATCTTCATCCCAAAATGGGCGATTTTTCTGCAAAAATATCCAATATTCAAGTTGAGCGTCAAAAGCCATAGTATACCTTTGCTTAATAAACTTTTCTCGTTCTGGCTCATCAATAGGTAAAGTATCAAATGTTGGAAATAACGCCGAAGTATATGTTAAAGCTGGGACAATTTTTTTCATAAGATTCTTGTAGTTATCATGTTCATCATCATATTCTTTCTTCTTTTTATAGGATCCTAGTTCAAATTTTGTCCCCAAAAATGCACCTATTGCACTAGCGATTGAGCTCATAATTAAGTTCATGATCATATTTACACCTCACAAAATTTACCAACTATTTTATTTTTTTAATAACATAAATAAATATTCCTAATATTACAAATAATGTTAAACACGCAGTTAATAATATTACAAAAAGCGAGGCACTACTAAGCATGATAAATCACTCCCTTAGTTCGTGTTCAATTTCTTTCTGCATCTCTATAAATTCTTCTTTATTTTGCTCGTAATCTGTCATTTTTAATTGTAGTAAAGTTTGAGGGCTACTACTATATCCCGTAAAATCCTCTTTTAAGCTACTTGCAATATATGCTATATACATTACTAACTTAGCTTGACGGGTATTACCTCTGTACATACTTGATGTATATAAAGATAACAACTTAACTGTTTTGTCCGACCCATATATAAAAGTATCATGAATCAACTTATTATATCTTTCCACAGAACCCTTACTATCGATCCCATACATTTTTTTCATATATTCGAGATCTACCAACAAATTAGTCCATACAGATAAAATTTCTAATTGCTGTTTACCACCTAACTCTTTAAAATATGACTCTACTTGTAACTCTTTAGCATTCTTGTGTTTCATGTTCTCCATCATAATTTCAGAAATATGTTTTGGGAGACCCTTAACAACAATTACTAAAATTGTCATAACTACAACTAATACTACATTTAAAATTTGAAAAAACATATCAATCCACCTCGCATACTAATATACACCAAAATCAGTAGCTTAGCGACTCACTTCTAACTAAGGTCTAGGTTGGAATTGCACCAACACATAATCACTTGATAGACCATTTTGCTCGCTTCGGTCAGTTGCGAGCTGGACTTATCGCGCCCACACGCTGAACTTGTTTAGCGACGCTTCAGCACGTCATGTTGTACAATTAATTATTCTCAAAGTAAAATAATCAAACTCATGTCCCAGCTTTGGAACACTATCATAGTAGCACAGTGTAGGTATCGTTTGTGTACGATATTTGTACACTCTATGTCCAATTTTTTAAACCTTTTCTGTTTACGGCAACAAAAAAAGACGATATACTAAGGATAACCATTCCAGTATATCGCCAAGCTATTAGCCTTACTACTTGCTGATAGCTTTTTTATTTGTATCCGAGAATTGCTTGGATACGATAGTCTACTTCTTCAGGAATTTCTACTTTTTCAAGTCGCTTATAATTCCTGTGCAAGACATCCATTGTCGTCAGCTGGTCGCATAATAACGTCCCCTTAGTTACCGAACCCGGATATACCGAAGCCCAATCAATCGCCAACGGATATTCTCTTTTTGATGAAGTGAACGGCACGGCCCAAACAAATGGACTGACTTCATTCAAAAGTTTTTCACTGACGACTAACCAAGGCCTCTTTCCTTTTTGCTCGTTGCTTTCGTAAGGTTTCGGATCATTGGAAACTAAAATGATGTCTCCACGCTCTAAAATCTCCTTCATACTCCAGCTCCTTTGTTAAAATTTTCGTGTTACAACGCTACTTTAATCCACTCGCACGAATATCTTAATAAAGTTCTTCTCCTACTGCTCCACCCTTATCAACAATTTCAAAAGGATAGTCAGATCTAGTTCCACTATAATCCTTAAACAACTTATCCAACGCTTTTTCTTTTTTTATTTCAGGCGTTAGAACCAACTTTTTATTTTCTACTTCAACATTGAACGATTCATAATTTTCTCCGAGTTCCGCCAACAAGCTTTTTGGTAGACGGATCGCTTTTGAATTGCCCCATTGTCTTACACTTATTATCATGTTAGCACCTCCGAATTTTTTCGACTAACTCCAAACATAGACAGTAATCTCCTTTAGTTGATACTCACATATTTAGCATACACTATGTATATACCATGTGTAAACAAAAAAGCCCGAATAAATCGAGCTTTAATATCATTTATAAACATGTAGGTCTTTCCACCAAAGGCAGCAAGTCTCAAACGCATCAGCAAACTCATTCTCTGCTTTACGTTTCTTTTGCTGATAACGCGATCGCTCGCACCCGAGCACTTCACACATACTCCATGCGTCTTTATTGTCTGCATACACACCGATCAAGATCCGTCTGCTTTCGTCACTAATCACATTGATAGCCTTACCAACGCTTGCTAGCGTCTGTTGCGCATAGATACGCTTGTCCATTTTTTCTTCTGCCCGGTTTCCAAAGGAAGGCGATCGTGGTTCATCTGACATCACTGGTGATTTTATGTAGCCACCGTTCACACCAGCCCATCTAATCAACTTTGGATAATCTTGCTTGAAAAAATTGCGCACTTTTGCTGCTGTCTCGATTGTATCGACTTCCATTCTGTCAAATTGTAGTTGAAATTCTTGTGCCTTTTTTAAATCAAGTTCCATTAGACCGCTCTCCCTTATGTTATAATGAGTTGTTGAATTTTATTGGGAGAGCGTGGTGTCTGGTCACTGCGCTTTTTTTATTTATGACCACCTAGCCCCTTTAAAAGCTTTTTCAATGTAGCTTGTTCGCCAGCTTTCCAGCCCAATTCATATTGTTCCTTAAATTTCTTAGCCAATTCATCTTCTAGATTGCTTAGCACCTTTCTGCTTTTCTCCGGGTGTCTACCGTAATAGTAAGCGTCATTGACTTCTTTTTTGATCGGCATCATTAAGCCACTCACAATTTGCTCGATTTGGTCCATATTCTCTTGTCTCCTTATTTTTTATTTATTGTCTAGACAAATGGCTCGAACCGCTTAGGCGTCCTTTACGGGGCTGTAATTTAGTTCTTGTGAAGTCTTGATCCAGAATTGTGAGTATCTAAACGATCAATAGATTCACTGCAAGCCTGTGATTATGCAATAGCCCATTATTTTTAAGTCATCAAAGCCGACTTGTAAAACTTTGACAACAACGATCGGCAGTACTTATTCAGCAACTACCGAACTATACTAATTTATATCGTTAAAAACCATTTTTGGATAATAGACATCTAATTCCAATTGATATAATCCAAAAAACGCCGATTTTGCGATTATACTATCTAAATTCATCACTATATATTTAAAAAATACCGTTTTCGTCATTTTTCATCATGAGCAAATGCGATTACGCTCATAAATAACATGAATGCAATCAACATCAGCCACTTAACTACGATCATCGCATCACACACCTTTTTTAATTTCATTTTCCGTTCTCCGTTTCTCTGAAATAATCCAAACTGACGTTCAAAGCGTCAGCTATTTTGCACATGTTTTTGAATGACGGTTCAGTGCCGTTCTTGTAATTCTGCAAAGTAGTTGCACTGATACCAGTGTTTTTAGCGAGTCTGTACATTGAGATGTTTTGTTCCACTAACTCTTTTTTGATTTTTAACCACAACATATAGTGCCTTCTCCTTGATCAATACTAAATATAGTATTATATTAGTTGTATCAGATATGCAGCCTCCTAAAACTCATATTTGAAATTCGCAGAAAGGAGATATTTTTTATGACAAAATCTTCAAGTCGTAAAACGACATCGCGTAAGGTTGCGACTAAAGCATCCAAAGCCTTAAAAAGTGGACATACTAGTAAGCTCACCAAATCTCTTGCGGGTAGTGCTTTAGCACAAGCTAAATCTCGCAAAAAATAATATAGTCAGTATTTACTAGATAGGTCACACCTTTTTCGGTAATTCGCACAAACGAGTTATCTGGAAAAGGTGTTTTTTTATCGTCAATTTGCTCAACCAAGCAATTAACAAAAGTTGTTTCATCTGCCATTGTGATAGTTTTATACATCATTCGTTATCACTCTCCTGTCCAATATTTCGGTGGGTCATCAAGATCCCAGTGCTCCATAAATGCTTTAAGCAATACATTCTCGTATTCAACTAACCATTTAGCAGCATTCTCAGATGAGACGATGTCAGACTTCTTAGTATTGACTAGCTTCTGACATTCTCTAAAAGCTTCATCAGCGCTCAATTGTAGCTGGTGATGCATTAGATGCCTTAGTTCAATTTTGACGTCCAACAGCATCGGCTCGGCTGGTCGCTTTATTGGTTTAAACTCCTTCAACAATACGATCCACCTCCTTCATTTCCGGGCTAAATGCTAGTTCGGGATAGACACCTACACGTCTGATTACTTTGTACGGTGATCCTAATTGACTAGCGCTTACTTCTTGTCCTGTTGATAAATACGGCATTTCGTTGTGCTGTTTGTTGTAGAAATAGCACTTGTCGTCGATCTCATAGATGACAGCACTCATGCTTTCCCAAATGCCTTGTACTTTCAAATTTCTATACCTCTCTTACATCTTTCATGTCGTTAAATAAAATTCTGTGATCCTTATTTTTCGTCACTAATCGACTGATGATTTTGGGATCGTACATCTGTACAAAATGCTTATCCACATTGTTAGTCGTGATAATCGTTGTTTTCTTTCCCTGAAAACGTCCATTCGCTACTTGATAAAGATAGTTCTGCAAATCTCGTCTTACTGGTTTGAGATCACTGATGATTCCACCTTCAGTACCAAAATCATCAAGCAATAAGACATCAACTTCAGTAAGTGCACGTTTCAGATCGTCAAGTTTTTCTTTTGTCTTTTGATACGTGTATTGATCAGCTAACAAAGATGATAGTTCAGCAGTCGAAACGACCATAATAGACTTACCAGACTCTTCATGTATCTTTGTCAACATTGCGATCGCTAGGCTGGTTTTGCCAGTCCCAGACTTACCGTACATAGTCACATTAAAGCTATCCGTAAGTAATTCAGTAGCTAGCGTATATGCTTGTTTTGCTATAGCATGCGCTGCTTGAGGGTTACTTTGTCTGTTTACATCCCAATCCGAAAACTTGAACTTGATCTCTTCACCACCAGACCAAATAGAATTGCGGTAACAAAACTTTGACTTTAACCGTTGCTGATCTTTTCTCCATTTTTCATTCAATGCTAGTTCGTTATTTTTATGAAATTCTGAAAACTCTTCTCGTGTTAAGTTCAGTAGTCGTTTTCCTTCTTCGGTTTTCATGCGTTCGATCAATTCAGAAATGTTAAATCCTGGAATGTTACGCTTAGCAAATTCTTCTGCACTGCTCATTCATACCACTCCACTTCATTTGATGCGTTATTTCGTCTGTTACTCCAATTATTTTGTCGTTGTCGCTTTTTATCTTTATATAACTTCTCTGCTTCAACCGCTTGCTCAACAGTTGTGATCCCTGCATCCTCGTAGCCATCTAAAATTTTCTGTAAGAAAGAGAAATTAGGATGACTAGCTTGCACGCTCATTATGTCGATAGCATGACAAACTAGATCGTTGCCTAAACGTTGAACGTAGTCCGTTAGCATCGGTGTTGTCTTGCCGTTAAGCGTTGCTCCTGATAGCTGATAAGCCACAAATGCGTTAGTTTCGTCTAGCTGCTTACTACTACAACTATTATTCAGTTCTTGGTTAGATAAGTACTTGGTTAAGTCAGTACTTGGTAGTGTGTCGTTTTCCTGCATAGGCTTTTCCTGTGTAGGATTTTCCAACATAGGTTTTTCCGACAAAACCCAATCTGATGTAGTAACCTGACCTTTATCATTTCGATCTCTTGCTCGTCTTAAATATCCTCTAGTTTCAAGCTCTTTCAACGCACTACGCAAACTGTCTCGCCCGTCTTTTGCGTGCTTGGCAACTTCAACTTCATAGAATTGCCAATCGTCTGACTTGCTCCAAAGATACAAGAACACACCCTTAGCTTTCCAAGAAAGTTCTGTATCTTCAATCACCGTATTATCAACGATCGTAAACCCTTTTTGACGTAGCTTTTTAATGCGTGCCATTGATTGTACCTCCTCAAATTAATCGGGCTTCCCACCCGCCCGGCAGTTTAGCTTACTGGCTCGTGTTGTTAAATCTTGCTTTTGAGCTTGTAATTGTTATATTGCTCGTCTGCTTCGCAAAATACTCGTTCTAGTTGTGCAGGTTCTAAATTCATATCATTAGCCATTAACAAGATCTGAGATACTAACGTCACTTCTTCATCTGTCATATCTTTACTCTGTTGTTCGTCTGTTAAGTTGTATAGACGCCCTGCCAGTCTCAATATTTTTAATGCGTTCATATAATCACCTCTAAAAAATTTCAATATCACAAGCATCGACTGGTAGATCAATCATCTTAGTTGCTCGACAGTATGCGCATCTATTGCATCTGATTGGTTCTTCTTCGCCTCTGATAACACCTTGGATATGCTCTTGATTTTCTTCGATCATGCGCATTGCATCTTGCATACGCATTAAAGATCGATCGCTAGTAAATTTAATCGCTAATTTATCTGGTGGATCTTGCTTACTTACTGCGAACATGAACGGTTGACATTCAGCATTAAATGTCTGCTCGATCAGTTCGCTATATACAGCCATTTGCATAAAATACCCACGATCAGCGATGAAATTTTCGTATTGTCTGCTATCTTCCCGCCAATGCTTTTTATGGATATCATCAACAGTTTTTAGATCACAGAAATAAAGATTTTCAAGGCTCAAGCTGTCAATTTTACCTTTCCACGGATAGCCATAGATGTTGCCAGTGACGATAGCTTCTTTTTGCCCCGGTCCATAAAGACCAGTAAATCGTGATTGCTGTTCAAGCGCTTTGATCATTACGTCAGCTCTTCGATAATCGCTTCTAAGGTTTCCTTGCTTCGTTACCATCTTCTTACCTTTTGTATCGAGGAACTTCTGATGCGCTTCTTTACTTTCAAAATAGCTGTGTACGTAATTTCCAACTAGCAGCGCTGTCGTTTCTTCTTCCTTCCACTCACCTTTCATTTTGGCGAGTGCATAGGCTTCGCATTTCATAAAGTCTTTGAATAGCGACACACTCATATAGTGTTGACTAGCTTCTGAACTGTAGTAGTTTTCTTGTGTTAATTCAAACTTACTCATTTACAAGCTCACCCCAATGGTTCAACAGCTCGGTTTGTTCTTCATCTGGCGTTTCATCAGGTACTGTTTTGATGATCTCATTCACATCGTCAGTCTTTTCTGTAGCTGGTTCTTTCTTCTCTTTTTCCACCGCTTTTACTGGTATAGACTTATTTGCTTTTTTAGGAGCTGTTTTAGCCGTCGTTTGCTCTGATTGTGTATTTTCCTTAGGAACTTCTTTAACGCTCTCCTGTGGCAACTCTGATACCTGATTGAATAGATCTTCAGCTTGTTTGTCTTTTGTAGTTTCGTCAGCTTCGATATTTACAGGATCTGGATCTGCTTCATCTTTTGATGCTGCCACCGCCATTTGAGTTGACATAGGGCCCCACTTTGTAAGCAGGTCTTTAAGCACTGTTTTCTTAGCCATAGCATCAAAGTCAGACTTCCAAGGTGAATTGCCCCCAGCTTTTGAAAAACGCTGTCTATGAACTTCTATTTGCTCTTTAGTCCAGTACACTGTTTTCTCAAATCCATTTAATAGTTTGAAATATCCAATGTAGCCAATAACTGTATCTGATACTTTTTTCATTGGATCAAACACCACTTCTTCAGTAAGTGGATTCCAGCTTATGAGCTCTCCTTCGTGCACAGCAACAGCATTCATCGCTCTGTATTGACCACTTCGTTGCGCCAACTGAATATAACCCTTATATCCGATCTGTGCTTGCGCTTTGCCTTTATATGGTACAAGCCACACATAGCCCAAGTTTTGGTCGATTGGTAGATCTAACGTTGCGGCGACCATCGCTGATTGGATCACCGACATTTGATCTACATTTGCTAGTGATCGATTGCTATTTACAATACTTACGATCGATGTTGCAAATTGCGGGGCACGTTCATGTAATACATTTGCGATCATGCCTTTTACTTTATCATTTTGTACCAATTGTTTAACTGGGACCTTTGCTAGTTGAGTATTCATCTATTTTTCCTCCCTGATAGCATCAAATTGAGCTAAATACCCCTTTGCGCATTCAAACGCATCTTCGTCATCTTCTGCATTGATAATACTGTGTAGCGTTTCTGTGAGCTCGCTTGTCGCATAGTCAATCACGTCAGCTTTTGTTTGATTTCTCGACTCTGTAGCATCTTTATTTGTGATGACGTATAATTGCTCGTCATCTAAACGATCGCAACAATTTAGATTGTTGTACGTTTCGATCTCGTCGATTGCATCAAATCTCATCTTCGTATCTCCTTAAATTTGTGTTATAATCTAACTGAAATATTTTTTATTTAGGGTCGCACTGCCATGCGACTCTTTTTTTACGGCTCGAAAAAA
>NZ_AZFT01000050.1:0-347 GCF_001434405.1 Ligilactobacillus apodemi DSM 16634 = JCM 16172
ACGGTAGAAGTAACATACCCAGATGGCTCAAAAGATGAAGTACCGGTGCAAGTGAAGGTAGGCACCGACGCCGAAGAGTACGCACCAAAGGGGCAATTAGTGAAAACTGATTTGGGTAAGGCACCGAGTGCTAAAGCAGGAGTAGCTAATAAGTCAGACTTACCGCAAAATGCTCAATACAGCTGGAAGATCCCAGTAGAAGTAGCGACACCAGGCGAGAAGCCAGGTACGGTAGAAGTGACATATCCAGATGGCTTGAAAGATGAAGTGCCGGTACAAGTGAAGGTAGGTACCGACGCTGAAGAATATACCCCGAAGGGTCAGTTAGTGAAGACCGATTTGGGCAA
>NZ_AZFT01000050.1:357-1088 GCF_001434405.1 Ligilactobacillus apodemi DSM 16634 = JCM 16172
TCCGGTAGAAGTAGCGACACCAGGTAAGAAGCCAGGTACGGTAGAAGTGACATATCCAGATGGCTCAAAAGATGAAGTACCAGTCCAAGTTAAAATGGGAACTGACGCTGAAGAATATACCCCAAAGGGCCAGTTAGTGAAAACTGATTTAGGTAAGGCACCGAGTGCTGAAGCAGGAGTAGCTAATAAGGGAGACTTGCCGAAAGATACACAATATATGTGGGAATTTCCAGTGGAAGTAGCGACACCAGGCGAGAAACCAGGTACGGTAGAAGTGACATACCCAGATGGCTCAAAAGATGAAGTGCCGGTGCAAGTGAAGGTAGGTACCGACGCCGAAGAGTACGCCCCGAAGGGACAATTAGTGAAGACCGATTTAGGCAAAGCCCCAAGTGCTGAAGCAGGAGTAGCTAATAAGTCAGACTTACCGCAAGATGCTAAATACAGCTGGAAGACCCCAGTAGAAGTAGCGATGCCAGGCGAGAAGCCAGGTACGGTAGAAGTAACATATTCAGATGGCTCAAAAGATGAAGTGCCAGTGCAAGTGAAGGTAGGCACCGACGCCGAAGAGTATGCTCCGAAGGGCCAAGTAGTGAAGACCAATCTAGGTAAAACTCCAGGTGCTGAAGCAGGTATAACCAACAAGACGGAGTTACCGCAAGATACGAATTACGTCTGGAAGACCCCAGTGGAAGTAGCGACACCAGGCGAGAAGCCGGGTACGGTAGAAG
>NZ_AZFT01000050.1:1181-30148 GCF_001434405.1 Ligilactobacillus apodemi DSM 16634 = JCM 16172
TGGTAGAAGTAACATACCCAGATGGCTCGAAAGATGAAGTGCCGGTGCAAGTGAAAGTAGGCACCGACGCCGAAGAGTACGCCCCGAAGGGCCAAGTAGTGAAGACCGATTTAGGCAAAGCCCCAAGTGCTGAAGCAGGAGTAGCTAATAAGTCAGACTTACCGCAAGATGCTAAATACAGCTGGAAGACCCCAGTAGAAGTAGCGACACCAGGTAAGAAGCCGGGTACGGTAGAAGTAACGTATTCAGATGGCTCAAAAGATGAAGTGCCGGTCCAAGTTAAAGTGGGAACTGACGCTGAAGAATACGCACCAAAGGGGCAATTAGTGAAGGCCGATTTGGGTAAAACTCCAAGTGCTGAAGTAGGAGTATCCAATAAGGACGACTTACCGCAAGATACGAATTACGTTTGGAAGACACCATTGGACGCAACAATCCCAGGTGAGAAACAAGGCACAGTAGAAGTAACGTACCCGGATGGCTCAAAAGATGAAGTACCAGTGCAAGTGAAAGTAGGCACCGATGCTGAAGAGTACGCCCCGAAGGGACAATTAGTGAAAACTGATTTGGGTAAGGCACCGAGTGCCAAAGCAGGAGTATCCAATAAGGACGACTTACCGCAAAATGTCCAATACAGCTGGAAGACCCCAGTGAAAGTAGCGACACCAGGCGAGAAGCCGGGTACGGTAGAAGTGACATATCCAGATGGGTCGAAAGATGAAGTGCCGGTCCAAGTTAAAGTGGGAACTGACGCTGAAGAATATACCCCAAAGGGCCAGTTAGTGAAAACTGATTTAGGTAAGGCACCGAGTGCTGAAGCAGGAGTAGCTAATAAGGGAGACTTGCCGAAAGATACACAATATATGTGGGAATTTTCAGTGGAAGTAGCGATGCCAGGCGAGAAGCCAGGTACGGTAGAAGTGACATATCCAGATGGGTCGAAAGATGAAGTGCCAGTCCAAGTTAAAGTGGGAACTGACGCTGAAGAATATACCCCAAAGGGCCAGTTAGTGAAAACTGATTTAGGTAAGGCACCGAGTGCTGAAGCAGGAGTAGCTAATAAGGGAGACTTGCCGAAAGATACACAATATATGTGGGAATTTTCAGTGGAAGTAGCGATGCCAGGCGAGAAGCCAGGTACGGTAGAAGTGACATATCCAGATGGGTCGAAAGATGAAGTGCCGGTGCAAGTGAAGGTAGGTACTGATGCTGAAGAATATACCCCAAAGGGTCAGTTGGTGAAGACAGATTTGGGTAAAGTACCAAGTGCTGCGACAGCGGTATCCAACAAGACCGAATTACCACGAGATACAAAGTACATGTGGAAGCTGCCGGTGAAAGTGACAACACCAGGTAAAACTCAAGCAACTGTAGTAGTAACGTATCCTGATGGTTCAATAACAGAAGTAGCTGTTACTGTAGCGGTTAATTCGGT
The DNA here is from genome assembly GCF_001434405.1 of Ligilactobacillus apodemi DSM 16634 = JCM 16172. Classification (GTDB taxonomy): domain Bacteria; phylum Bacillota; class Bacilli; order Lactobacillales; family Lactobacillaceae; genus Ligilactobacillus; species Ligilactobacillus apodemi. The sequence goes on from NZ_AZFT01000050.1 coordinate 2,617, forward strand.
AGTTTCAACAACAAAGGTTGGAAACAAACGACCGACTGATGCTGATAAGTATGTTCTTCAAGGGAAAGTAGTAAAGACAACAGTAGGGAATTTACCATTTGCAGGAGAGGGTGTAGCCAATAAAGCAGAATTACCTAAATACACAACTTTTACTTGGAAAGATTTTGTGGATGTAACGATGCCAGGTCAAAAGGTAACACCTGTAGTGGTGACTTACCCAGATGGCTCACAAGATAGTGTTTTAGTTGCAGTTTATGTGAGTGCTAAACGAGAAAATGTTACCCAGACAGTTTTGCAAGCAACTTCTACAAAGAAATTGCTAAACTTAGCTAAAGAAACTTCAACTAACAATGTTAAAAATAAAGCTGTAAAAGAAGATCAAAAATTAGTAAATAAAGGACAAACAAAAGTCACCTTACCGCAAACTGGTGATGAAAATGCTACCTTATTACATGTTTTAGGTGCATTACTTTTGCTTGCAGCAGCTTTGCTCGGATTAAGTGAGGACACGAAAAAACATGATTGATCAACGACAGTAATGTTTTAAAAGATGGATAGATCAACGATTGCAAGTTGACCTATTCATCTTTTTATTTAGATTAAAATTTGAGTTCCTTTTCTTATTGCTTTCTAACTTATGCTGTGATAAACTCTGAGTAATCAAATTTAAGTGAGGGAAAAAAGATGAGATCTGCTAATAATAACACAATTATTATTAATAACATTATTATTCGAATCATTCATAGGTGATGCGGATAGTTTGTGTTGTCTGTATCACAACGATACAGGCAGTTAGTTAGACTCAACTTTAGAGCTCATCAACTGTTTGGAGGTAACGGTTGATGAGCTCTTTTCGTTGCTTGAAATAAAAGGAGGAAAGTAAATCATTGTTAGTTGCATAGGAGAAAAAAAGGAGAGATCGAGATGACAGAAACGGAATTAAAAACAAACGTAGTGGCAAAAAGTTCAGTAAAAACAGTGATTTTAGCTTCAATGATCGGCACGGCTGTGGAGTTCTTTGATTTTTATGCATATGGCACAGCTGCAGCCGCATATTTTCCAAAGGTGTTCTTTCCTCAAATGACACCTTTGCTAGCAACTGTTTTAAGTCTATTGACTTTTGGGGTTGCTTTTGTAGCACGGCCAGTGGGATCATTTCTTTTTGGACATTTTGGCGATAGTTTAGGGCGGAAAAAGACCCTAGTTTTATCAATGTTGGTAATGGGGGTTTCGACCATCGCAATTGGATTTTTACCAGGCTATCAAAGTGTCGGTGTTTGGGGGGCTTTACTGTTATGTGGTTGCCGCTTTGTACAAGGGATCGGTTTAGGGGGTGAATGGTCCGGGGCTGTTTTAGTGGCAACAGAAAATGCCCCAGCCGATAAGCGAGCGCTTTATGGTGCTTTTCCTGAAGTTGGTGCACCGTTAGGCTTTTTCTTATGTAACGGCCTATTCTTTGTGTTAGAAAAAACGTTGGATCAAAGTCAAATGTTGACGTTTGGTTGGCGGATTCCATTTTTAGTATCAGCTGTGTTAGTGGTGATCGGGTTATATGTGCGACGCCATTTAGAAGAAACCCCATTATTTCAATTAGCCCAAGAAAATGATAAGACTACTAAAACTCCACTAAAAGAATTATTTGAAAAAAATTGGCGTGAAATTGTCAAAGGAACATTTATCATGGGGGGAACTTATGCCATGTTTTACACGTTAACAACTTGGTCTTTAGCATATGCGACGACAGCCCTAGGTTTTAGCCATTCTGAAATGTTATTGTTATTGATGGGGGCAATCGTGGAATTTGCAGTTTTGATCATGACGACTTCAGTTTTAGCTGATAAGATCGGGCGAAAGAAAGTGTTGCTGACAGCAACAGTAGCGTTGGTAGGCTTCTCGTTGGTCTTTCCATATTTTCTAAGTGGGCAACATAATTTGGTAGGAATGCTATTGTTTTTAGGTGTTGGGTTTGTCATCATGGGCACTTTGTATGGTCCTGTTGGCGCTGTTTTACCTGAACTTTTCCCGACTAAAGTGCGCTATTCTGGGGCAGGGATCACGTATAATTTAGCTGCGGTCGTCGGAGCTGCGGTTGCACCGTCGATCTCGACTTGGCTGATCGCACGTTTTGGCCCACATGCAGCGGGGTTATACATGTTTGTTTTAGCCGTTGCTTCGGTTATTGCATGGTTAACGACTAAAGAAACTAAAGATGTAGATTACACTAGATAAGTTTAAATGAGTCAAGGTTTTCCTTGGCTTTTTTCGTGCAAGTAAAAATTTCTTATGCTATATTAGCGGAAATGTTAATTAGTGAGGAAAAAGATGGATATATTAAAACAGCAGTTGATGCAGTTAGCATGCGAAGGTTGGAATCAAGCCAGTTGTCAGTGTTATCAAGCTAAATTGTTATGTGATCTTAAACATTGTTTTTCAACAGAAGAATTATTTCACAAATATTTCACCCAAGTGCATGCAGTGGGCTCGCCAGTGTATACAGAAATGCTTCAAGCATCACGGATGTCAGCGCAACAAAAATTACAGTTAGTTTTAGATCAATTAGGGACATATGTGGATCAACATCACTTTTTGCAAACTAAAGCAACCGCAAATTACCGCTTATGGGGAAATTTAGCTCCGATGTCTAAGTTTAATTTATTATTTCGCAGTTATGTTTTGCAGTATTACCGGCGTTCATTTCCAAGAGAAAAGTTATTGGCAAATAACATCACTGATTTTGCCCGGCGGTTGAACCTCTTTCGGGGATATTTAGATCGACAGGCAATCTATTATTTACGGACAACTTATGCGGAGCAACCAAATGATTTTTTGCGAGTTTTAGCCTATGTTTCACAAGTAAAAGGACTTGAAATTGATTATGAAACAGGGGCAAATTACCACAATCGGCATTTAAAAGGTCAAAGTGATTTTATTCCGCAAAATATGAAGCTCCAGCTAGCAAAAAAATCTAGTTATAACAATTTTTCACGCTATAATGATGCAAGAATGGTGGAATTTATCGTAAATTTAGAAACATTAAATTTTGTTAGTCAGTGGGATGTTTTACGTCTAAAAAGTACAGGAAAATATCTTTCTGATCCAACTTGTTATACCAAAGAGGAATTAAGTGCGATTGCAGATACTGAGTCGTTTAATTATGGGATCCCACATGGAAAAGGTTATGTTCCTTGGCGATACCGTAATTCTCACCGTGATTTAGATGGGGTCAATCCCTTAGAATCCGATTTGCGAAAATATGCGAAAAAATATTGGTTAGCTAGTCCTGATGCGCATAAGGTAAAAGGTGGCCATGGTGATTTGGTAAGTAGTGGTGGCATTAAAGATATTATTTATTGGAAAAGTATTCCTGATAATAAAAGATTAGAGTTATACCATGGTTATACAACATGGTTATTTAAAAATAAAATTCCAGCAACGGGATTTGCTAAATATTATGAAGAAATCTTGGAAAAAAAGTAATTTTCCAAGTTTTTTGATTATTTTTTTCTAATTGATATATGTTATTTTATGTATGTTTTTTGGGTGAAAGCTCCTACTTGAAATTATATTTAAATTAATTAACTTAAGAAAATTTAAGCAAAACATTGAAAAAATAATTAGGTGTACATTTTAATTAAAGTTTGAAAGTTTTTAATGTTTTTTTCAAAAGGAGTGAGTGCCATGCGAAATAAAAAGATTATTAATGACAGACAATATCGTTATGCAATCCGTAAATTAAATGTTGGGGTCGTTTCCGTTGCAGTTTCGGCGTTAATGTTTTTAGGTGGACCGGTAGCTTTAGCTGATCAAAATGCAGCTGATACGACCGCTGGAGAAACAGAAATCGTTGATACGGCGCCGGAAGCTCAAGCTCCGCTAGCTACTACTTCAGTAACTAGCACACAAGAAAATGAAAGCCCCACCATAGATAACGAAGTAGCACAATTAGCAGAAAACTCTGCTACAGCGACCGCAAGTGAAGCCTCAGCGGATGAAGTTTTCTCAAGTGAAGCAATAAGTGAAATTCCGGCAGATAATGCGATCTCAAGTGTGGCTACAAGTAGTGAAAGTTTGAATTATTCTGAAACCGCTACCAATGAAGCAAATGCTATTACTGAAGAAGCCCCAGTTGCTGAACCAACACCTCAAGCAGATGATACGGCTGTAAATGAAACTTTAGCTGGTTATACAACTTCAGCACCTGAAACGACGGCAACTATAGTTGATCCCGTTAAAGGACACTATACGCTTGAAGTGATCCAAGATAATGATACTGGGGTGACTTATGTATTTTCAATTGATGAAACAGTTAATGAAGCTGATCTGGTGGCAGATGATGGCGCCAGAAATGTTTATATGACAAGGTTTAAAAATGGTAACGTAATTTCAACAGATACGATCGATCGCAGTGCAGCTAAAGGTACCAGCTTAACATATGATGATACAGAAATCGTTATTTTATCGGAGAACGATCTTCAATTGGGGACAACAAAAACTGGAACTTATAGAGTGCTATATAATGCTATCAGTACACCTTCGGGACAAGATGTATCTACGATTAACATTTGCGAAAGTTCAAGATGGTTCTACGGAACAAGGTAAGGTAACGAAAGGCGCAACGACAGTAACTTATATCTATAAGGAATTAGGGAGCTATGTTCCATATATTCCAGGTTATACGCCAAAAGATCCAAGTACAGGAGAACCTTTGAGACCAGTTGATCCAACAGATCCAACGAAGGGTTATATTCCACCTACAATTTCTGATCCAAATGACCCAAGTAAAGATACACCTGTACCATATGAAAAGGATCCAGAACCAGAAAAAGCACCGATTACTTTGGAAAAACAAACCAATGATGGTCAAAAACCAAATGATCCAGGTGCAGAAATGTCTCTAAATCAACCACAAACGCAACCAACTATGAACCGTGAAACTCTAAATAAACCGGCTATGCAAGCTAATGAAGCTAAAGAATTACCACAAACTGGTGAAAATGAAGCTTCAGGTTTAGCAAGCTTGGGTGTCTTGAGTATTATGGCAGGAAGTTTAGGTTTATTCTTCCGTCGTAAAAAAGACGACGAGAAAACTAACTAATTAGTTGCGATAAAATAAAGGGCACAAGTTCCGTACAGGAGCTTGTGCCCTTTTGAGTATGCTTACCTCTGAGTAAGTAAATAATGATAAAGATTGTAGTCAATATCTTTATAGGTATTAAAAATCATTTTTAACTCAGGGTGTTTTTGATGAAATCTTTTAGCGGACGAAATTGCGATTTTTGCGGCAACATCATTTGGAAAATTGGCGCTCCCGGTTGCTAAACAAGAAAAGGCAAGCGATTTAAGTTGGTACTCTAACGCTAACGTGAAACAAGCGTGATAACAATTTTCGAGTGCTTTTCTTTGGGCAGCAGTCAAGTTTCCCTTAACTTGCGGTGGGAGGGTATGGATGACATATTTAGCAGGTAGATGATAGCCCTTAGTGATTCGAGCTTGGCCAACAGTCGCAACGGTCCCTTGCATCATTTGCGTACATTCTTGGCGTAAACGACTGCCGGCAAAAACGTGGATTTCATTATCTAAACACACATGTTCTGGCTTAAAACAACCAAGCATATGGGGAGCACAAGGGTCAACGATCGCATCGGCCTTGACTTGAGTTAAGTCGCCTTGGGTCAAATAAATTCCAGTAGAAAGTTCTTCAAAATCGGTGAGTTCTAAGGTATCACGTTTTTTCCAAATAAATTCTAAGAGTTGATCTTCTTTTGTTAAATATCCCTTAGGTAAATCAGCCGTTTTTTTCGTGGTTATTAATTGACGCCAGTAGGCAAATTGAGCTGAATGTTCAGTCGGTAAAGGCCCAGTAGGAGCTAAATCTTTGATCAATTCAGGTAAAAGCTCAGTTAATTCCATAAAATTCACTTCCATCGGTAAAATATGTAACTAAAGATATTATAGAAAAAGATTGATGGTTAAACAATTGAACTGTCTTGTTGGCAAAAAAACATCAGCTCTTTTTTTGTTGCAGTTAGGCAGGTATACTGGAGAAAAGGGGGTCAAAAGATGCTTTTTGTAACTTCTGATACACACTTTTTTGATAAACACATGTTAGGAATGACGGATTTTGCCAAGCGCCCGTTTTATCTAACATCAATGATGAACGAAGAAATAATCGCTAATTGGAATAAAGTTGTTGAAAAAACGGATACGGTCTATCATTTAGGTGACATTGCGGTGCATTTTGCCCGACCTGAGAAAAAAGCGCATCAGGACATTTATGAAATTTTAACGCGCTTAAACGGCAATTTTATTTTGATCAAGGGTAATCATGACAATCGTGCCCTGTTTAAATATTTAGCTAAGCATAATTATGAGCTCAACGGTAAGCCTAAATTTAGCTTTGAAGATGTCGGTGCTTTGATCAAGTACAATCACCGGCAGTATTATCTGACGCATTATCCACTGATGTTAGGGATCGCACCGCGGATCATTAATTTACACGGTCATATTCATCATTATTCGGTCAATGCCAAGGAAAATATCAATGTGGGCATAGATTCCGCTGAATTTGATTATCTACATGAGAAACCAGCTTTTGGACAGCCCCTTTCAATGGCGCAAGTTGAAGAAATGGTTCAAGCTAAACAAGATGACTATTTGAAAAGAAGGTAGACGATGAAAAAACGATTATTATTAGCTTTGTTGGTGGGGTTAGGCTTATTTTTTAGTTCACAACCGGTTAAAGCGACAGAATTTGTAAGTCAAAGCACTCCTACGCTTTTTATTCATGGTTGGGGGAGTAGCTATCATGCCGAAGAAAAAATGGTCCAAGCAGCCAAAAAAGCAGGTGTGACCAAAACGGTAGTCATCGCAAATGTTGATATTTATGGTCAAGTAACGCTCAAGGGTACTTGGGATAAAAATGCTAAAAATCCGATCGTGGAAGTTAATTTTGAAAATAATAAAAATGTTAACGCTGTAATGGAGTCACAATATATCAAAACAGTTGTACAAACGTTACAAGCAAAGTATAATTTCAAAAAGATAAATTTTGTTGGCCATTCGATGGGAAACTCAGCAATTTTGTATTATTTACGTGATAATGCTAACGATTCGAGTTTACCAAAACTAAATAAAGAAGTTGCCCTGGCGGCTTTTCCTAATGGTTTGGTAGATGAAATGCCAAGCGATGTTACGCTTGACCAAGATGGAAAGCCAAGTGTAACTGCCGGGGATTTCAATAACTTTTTAGTGCTACGTGAAACATATCCGAAAGGTGCTAAAGTGCTCAATATCTATGGTGATGTTTTAGATGGAACTGAGTCAGATGGTTATGTTCCTGTCAAGTCAGCCAAGACTTTGCGTTATTTAGTCAGCCCACGGGTAAGTTCGTACCAAGAAAAAGAAATTACTGGCAAGATGGGCCAACATAGTAAGTTACACAACAATAAAACAGTTAATAAACTGTTGATCAAGTTTTTATGGGGGAAATAGTGAAATGAAGAATTACTTTTTTGATTTTGATGGAACTCTAGCTGATTCAGGGGAAACAGCTGTGATCGCAACTCAAGCTGCCTTTAAAGATCAAGGTCTGCCAGAACCAAGTAGTGCTCAGATCCGTGGCTATATGGGGATCCCGATCGAAAAATCATTTGTTTTGATGGGAGCTGATGGCTTAAGTGAGGCTGAATTGCAAGAAATGTTTACTAATTTCCGCAAACATTACCAAGCAAATGAAACAGCGTACGTTGTGTTGTTCCCAGAAATAAAAGAAACATTGTTAAAATTAAAAAAGGCAGGCAAACGCTTATATGTGGTTTCAAGTAAGCACAGTGAAGCCTTGAAGCGAAATCTAGAATTGCTTGATATTGATATCTTCTTTGATGACCTAGTTGGTTCGGATCAAGTTGATAACTATAAGCCTGCGCCAGATGGAATCAAAATTTTACTAGAGCGCTATGATTTAGATCAAAGTGAAAGTGTCATGATCGGTGATGCGATCTATGACATTCAAATGGGACAAGCTGCGGGAATCCAAACTGCAGGTGTTCATTGGGGAGCATTTGATTGGGATCAAGTTGTAGCTCAAAAGCCAACTTTTGCGCTAGAAATGGTAAAACAGTTAGCTGAGATCGATTAATAAATAAAAGAAGTGAGCCTTAAAGAAAGACTCACTTCTTTTTATTTTATGCTTTAGCGCGTAGACTCACTCACGATCGAACCATCATCGGCACTGATAACAAGTTTGATGCGTTTATTGTTGTCAGTCAACTTGATTTCGTAGACTGCTTTACCATCTTCCATTTCAAGCTCTACTTGGAAGATCTTAGCTGAGCTATATTTTTCTTGGGCTTTCTTGATTGCATCTGCTAATGAGACCTTGGTATCAAGGTTGCTTAATTCAAGATTGTCAGAATCATTACTGATCTTTTCTGTGCTTGAGTTTACGATCTTGCCAGTATTAGCGTCAACTTGGTATTCTTTTTCCGTATCACCATCTAAGATCTTGATCTCATAAACTGGAGTGTTGCGCTTAAATTCAAGTTCGCTAGCAACGACTTTACCGCTTTTAGCTTCTTTTAAAGCTGTTTTAATTGCAGTAGCCATATCAACTTTTACTTCAACCTTCTTTTTTTGACTATTAGTTTGTGATTTTTTACTGCTTGAAGTTGAGGATGATGTTGTAACTGAATCTGCTAAGCCGTTATTAGCAATGAATATTCCAGCACCAGCCCCTGCTCCGAGTAATGCAACACTTGCTGCTGAAATGATGAGTGCTTTTTTGAGTTTCATAATTTATCTCCCTTTCTTTTTTACCTTACTTCCTTTGACATCTTTAGTATAGGAGACAAAGATGAACGCTAGATGAATTGCGTTTTATTTTACAAGCAAAAATTCTTAAGGTAGGGTTAAAGTAAATATTTGAGAGGTGAATAGCTAGATGAAGATCTTGTTAGTGGAAGATGATCAAGCTTTAAGCAAAAGTTTGACAAAACTATTGAAGACACAAAATTACAGTATTGATACTGCCTTTGATGGGGTGGAAGCTTTAGAGTATGCGCAAGCCTTTGACTATGATTTGATCATTTTAGATGTGATGATGCCTCGCTTAGATGGATTTGGCTTTACTGAGAAATTACGTGCAACGGGAAATGATGTTGCCGTTTTAATGTTGACCGCCAAAGATTCATTGGCTGATCGGGTCAAAGGATTAGACCTAGGAGCAGATGATTATCTGGTCAAGCCGTTTGAATTTGATGAACTTTTAGCGCGGATCAGAGCGATATTACGACGTAAAGAGCGCAGTGTTTTAAGTGATACTTTAGTTTTGGGGGATGTGACCTTGAATGTTTCTCAGAAAAAAGTCACTAAAAATGGTGAAAAAATTGATTTGACCGCCAAGGAATATGAAGTTTTAGAATATTTAGCCCGAAATCGCGGACATATCAAGACCCAAGAGCAGATCAGAGAACACGTGTGGGATTTTGACTATGACGGTGAATCTAATATTATCGCTGTCCTAGTTAAAAATATTCGTAAAAAGACTGGCACAAGCGACTTGATCAAGACAAAGCGGGGGCTAGGATATGTTATTGAAGCGTAAGCAAGGAAGCGTTGTTTTTCGGGTGACCTTGTGGTATAGCGCTTTTATTATTGGCTTATTGACGTTAGTTTTAGGAGCAGCCTATTTGATCGCCATGAATGTCAATGAAACTAATGGTATTTCTAGGTTGCAAGCCAGTGCTTTAGAAATGAGTCAAGACATTGAGGATTATGAAAGCTTTGATGATGGGATCTATTATGTGATCTATGATGCTTCGGGACAGGCCGTACAAGGCAGTTTGCCACGTTATTTTAAAAAACGAGCATCGTATAGCGATGAAAAAGTAAAAGAAGTTACGCGTAAAGGGATAACTTACCAGTACTTTGATGTCAGGATCCCTAACTCCGATCAATGGCTTCGAGCGATTCGTATCAAATCTGGCTTAGATCGTGAATTACAATTGTTTTTATTTGCGGTGTTGATCGTAGCACCGTTGTTAGTCTTAGGGATCATTTTTGGTGGTTATCGGATCTTAAAAAAGGCCTTTATTCCCATAGATAAATTGACTAAGACAGCGCATGAGATCACCCAAGATCATGACTATTCTCAGCGTATTGCGGTCCCCAAGCGGGATAATGAGATCAGTCGGTTAGCTGTGACCTTTAATGAAATGCTAGCCTCGATCGAAAGTTCTTTTGAACGCGAAAAGCAGTTTAACAATGATGTTTCCCATGAATTGCGTACGCCATTAGCGGTCATTTTAGCTGAAAGTGAGTATGCCAAAAAATATGCGGAAAATTTAGCGGAAAGCCAAGAGTCAGCTAAAATCATCAATCGGCAAGCTTTGATGATGAAGAGTATGGTTGATCAGATTTTGGAATTAACGCGCTTAGAGGCCAAAAATGAAACGAATTTTGCGCCTTTTGATCTAGGGAAGCTAGTCTTAGAACAGACCAAAGATCAACAAAAAGTTTTTGCTAAAAAGGGTATCGAACTTGAAACTACTGTGCCCACTAATTTGGAGTATGTCGGGGATGAAGTGCTCTTAAAACGCATGGTCGATAATTTAATGAGTAACGCCCTTAAGTTTGCCCAAACGACCGTTAAAGTCAGCTTAAAGCAAGTAGAGCAAACATATATTTTAACGATCAGTGATGATGGACCAGGAATTGCGCAAGCCGAACAAGCTAAAATCTGGGATAAGTTTTACCAAGTTCAGACCGCACGAACCAAAGATAAAGAATCTGGGGTAGGCTTAGGGTTATCGCTAGTACAAAATATTGTGCACTTGCATCACGGTAAGTTACAGGTTGAATCAGTTGTCGGTCAGGGAGCAACGTTTAGCGTGTATTTACCAAAAATTGAATAATAGTGTAAAAGAGCTCTCAAGTTGGATACTTGAGAGCTCTTTAAGTGTTTAATAATGTTATTTTATTCTTGCGTAAAGTCCAATACCATTCGGCCATTGATCTTACCAGCTTCCATTTCTTCAAAAATAGCTGGTGCGTCATCGACAGGGCGCTTGTGCACGACTGGGACAACGAGTCCGCGTGCCGCAAAATCAAAGGCTTCGGCGAGATCTTTTCTAGTTCCGACCAACGAACCAACAACTTTGATGCCATCAAGCACAGTCTTTACGATACTTAATTCCATGTATTCGGATGGTAAACCGACCGCGACCACGGTCCCACCTGCGCGTAAGCTTTCAACAGCTTGGTTAAAGGCAACTTTTGAAACAGCTGTTACAACTGCACCATGACAGCCACCAGTAAGTTTTTGGATCTTTTCTGGGACGTCAGGGACATCTTTGCCGTTGATGATGATGTCAGCGCCAGATTGTTTAGCTAAAGCAAGTTTATCGTCGTTGATGTCTACCGCAACTACAATAGTGTTGAAGACTTTTTTAGCGTATTGGATCGCTAAATTACCTAAACCCCCAGCACCATAAATGACGATTGTTTTGCCTGGAGCAGCACCTGCTTCTTTTAAAGCTTTGTAAGTCGTGACCCCAGCACAAGTTACGGAACTAGCTTGAGCTGGATCTAAACGTTCGGGTACTTTGACGGCATAATCAGCTACGACTACAGCATATTCGCTCATCCCTCCGTCAACGCTGTAACCGGCATTTTGTACGCTCCGGCAAAGTGTTTCACGACCAGTAGTACAATATTCACAGTAGCCACAGCCCTTGAAAAACCAAGCGATACTTACACGATCGCCAACCTTAAGTGAAGTCACATCGTCAGCTACTTTAGTGACGATGCCGATCCCTTCGTGGCCTAAGATCCGGCCAGGGACTTTCCCAAAGTCGCCGTTAGCAACGTGTAAGTCAGTATGACAAACACCACAATATTCCATTTTGACTAATGCTTCGCCGTTTTTGATCTGTGGTGCCTCGTGTTCAGTGACTTCGATCCCAACTCCATCTTTTTTAACTGAAACTGCTTTCATTTTTCGGATTCCTCCTAAGTAAAAAATAATATTTGAATACTCGTTGACAGCGTTTACATTGCTAGGCATAAGCCATCTGCTTATCTGGCTAAATTATACTATAATGTGACGAGCTTAGGCGAGTAAAGTGAATACTAAAAAATTAAAGGTAAACCCTTCTGTAAAGCGGTTGGTAACGTTTTCTTGAAGTGGAGAATGTCACGCTAAAATAAGTGGTTATTGCTAACTAAAATTTTACTTTAATAAAAAAATTCCAAATCTCAAAAAAGATTTGGAACTTTTTGCGTATTCTATGAATAGTGGCAATTAATCCAAGATATATCCATCGGCTAACTCACAAAAACTCGCTACTTGTTCTTGTTCCCAAGCTTCGTCTTTACCGAGTTCTTGTGCCATGATATGAGCTACTTGCGGCGCCATTTCTTTAGCACTACGAGCACCTAAGAAGAGGGCACGGATCCGTCTAGCCAACACATCATCAAGTGTTTGGGCCATTTCTTCGCGGACAGCCCAAACTACTTGAGCGCCCGTAAATTCAAATTTAGGGTGAAGCTTTTGGGCTAAACTTGGGTCAGCTTCTTGTAGTTTTTGGATTTTTTCTTGGTCACTACCATAAACATAACTCCAATCTTGGCGTTCACGTTCAGTCGTGGTTTTGGCACCGTGGATCTTCAATGTTTTAGTGATACAGGTCCGCTCGGGCAATTCGCCCACTTTAATCGCTAAATCGACTGTTTCTTCGGCCATTTGGCGGTAAGTAGTCCACTTACCACCAGTGATGGTGATAAGGCCTGATTCAGATTCAAATAGTTTATGACTGCGTGAAATTTCCTTTGTTTTACCGCCATCACCATCTTTAGGAGCAGCAAGGGGACGCAAGCCAGCATAAGCAGCCAAGACGTCTTTTCTAGTCGGTTGTTTGGCTAAATATTGTCCCGCAGTATTTAAGATAAAGTCAATTTCTTCATCTAGCGGACGCGGTTCTAAGACAAATTCAGTCAATGGCGTATCAGTGGTGCCTAAAATCACTTTATTATGCCAAGGGACACAGAATAAGACGCGGCCATCTGAGGTCTTAGGTACCATGATCGCATCATTTCCGCCTAAAAATGAACCATCTACAATGAGATGGACACCTTGTGAAGGGCGAACTGTGGCTTGATGATCTTTAGTATCAAGTGAAAGGATCTGATCGACAAAGATCCCAGTCGCATTAATGATCGTTTTACCCCAGAGTTCAAAGGTGTCGCCTGAAAACTCATCTTTAACTTTGACTGCCGCTGCTTTGGCGAATTTCTTTTGGATCCCAGTCACTTTAGCGTAGTTAACGACTGTTGCACCGTATTCTGTCGCTGTTTGCATTAAATTAACTGCCATCCGAGAATCATCAAATTGGCCGTCATAATACATTACGCCCCCAACTAGATCTGTTTGTTTGATTTGTGGGATCGCTTCGATCACTTTTTTCTTTGAATAGATCTTAGAGCGTCCAATATTAAGACTACCAGCTAAGGCATCATAGACTTTCATCCCAATGCTGTAAAATGGTTGTTCCCAAAGTTTGTAGTTGGCGATAATAAATTTTTGATTTTTAACGAGATGAGGTGCATTTTTCGCTAAGCGTCCCCGTTCGTGTAAGGCTTCACGTACTAAGCGCACATCACCTTGAGCCAAATAGCGGACGCCCCCGTGAATTAACTTAGTCGAGCGACTAGAGGTCGATTTAGCAAAATCGTTTTGTTCTAACAATACTGTCTTAAATCCGCGTGAGGCTGCATCAACGGCCACGCCTAAACCAGTAGCGCCACCACCGATCACGATCACGTCACAGCCATCGGGATGTTTTTTCAAATATTCGATGTTTTTTTGTCGTGAAATAGTCATTGTCTTTCCCCCTAAAAGTTATTCAAAGATGCGGGTAGCTTTTACAGCTTTAGTCCAACCGTCATAGAGTTGATCTCGTTTTTGTTTGTCCATCTGTACGTCAAAACGTTTTCCGTCTTTGATGATTTGTTTTAGTTCCTCAAGGTCTTGCCAGTATCCAACTGCTAAACCAGCTAAAAAGGCTGCTCCTAGTGCAGTTGTTTCAAGATCTCCGGCACGCTGTACTGGGGTATCTAAGATGTCTGCTTGAAATTGCATCAGATAATCGTTATTTGTTGCACCACCATCTACCTTGAGTACCGGGATCTTGATGTTCGTATCTTCTTGCATCGCGTCTAAAATATCGCGAACTTGATAGGCGATTCCTTGTAAGGTAGCCTTAATGATATCTTTGTCGGTCGTTCCCCGGGTGATGCCAAAGATCGCACCTCTAGCATCTTGATCCCAGTAAGGAGCACCTAAGCCTACAAATGCAGGGACGACATAAATTTCGTCTTCACTGGTGGATTCACGTGCAGCCGCTTCTGATTGACTGGCTTTAGTAATAACTTTTAAACCATCTCGGAGCCATTGGATCGATGAACCAGCCACAAAGACAGAGCCTTCCAGCGCATAATTGACTTCACCATTGATCCCGTAAGCAACTGTTGTCAACAGGCTGTTGCTTGAAAGTTGTGGTTTGTCGCCAGTATTCATTACGATAAATGCACCTGTTCCATAGGTGTTTTTGACCATTCCAGGTTCAAATGCCATTTGACCAAAAAGGGCAGCTTGTTGATCCCCAGCCATTCCAGCGATCGGAACTTTTGAACCAAAGAAATGATAGGTCTTAGTTAAACCATAGATCTCAGAGTTAGAAACAACTTTGGGTAACATTTCACGTGGAATATTTAAAATTTCAAGGATCTCTTCGTCCCATTCTAAGCTATGGATATTAAAGAGCATTGTTCGACTAGCATTGGAATAATCAGTCACATGGACTTTGCCGTCAGTCAATTTATAGACAAGCCAACTGTCGATCGTCCCAAAAAGTAATTCACCTTTTTCAGCTCTTTCTTGGGCACCTTCAACGTGATCTAAGATCCAGCGAATTTTTGTAGCTGAAAAATAAGAATCAATAATCAGCCCGGTTTTTTGGTGGAACAAATCAGAGTAGCCTTTATCTTTTAAAGCATCAGCGATTTCAGCTGATTGCCGTGATTGCCAAACTACAGCGTGATAGATCGGTAACCCAGTTTTTTTATCCCAAACCACGGTCGTTTCACGTTGGTTGGTGATCCCGATTCCAGCGATCTGGTCTGGTTTGACGCCTGATTCAATAAACGCGCCTGCAATGACGGATTGGACCGAATTCCAAATTTCGTTAGCATCATGTTCGACCCAGCCTGCTTCGGGAAAGTACTGTGTGAATTCTTTTTGGCTAGTTCCAATATGACGGCCTTCTTTGTCAAAGATGATCGCCCGTGAGCTAGTCGTCCCTTGATCGATCGCCATAATATATTTTTCTGGTGTATTTAATGGTGTTTCCATGGTTGATTCCTCCTCATGATATTTGAATTTTTCGGGGAGTGTAAACGTTTTCTATTTTAATTTTAGCTGTTTACGATAGTAGAAGTCAAACGGTGAAGCCTAGCCGTTGATGGCAACGTGTACTAAGCTAGCAAGGATCCCACCACAAATTGGTCCAACGATTGGAACCCAAGCATAGCTCCAGTTAGCAGCTGCTTTATGTGGAACTGGTAAAATACTATAGGCCAATCGTGGCATGAAATCCCGCGCCGGATTGAGCGCAAAACCAGTGGTCCCACCGAGTGTTTGGCCAATGACCATGATCAACAGCCCGACGATCAATGGTTTTAAGCCGGTAGTAAAATCACCTAAGTTAAGCAAAATCAAAATAAAGAAGAAAGTAGCAATACATTCACTTAAGAAATTGAAGAAAGGATTGGCGATCGCCGGACCTGTCGCAAAGATCCCCACGGAATTGCCTTGTTCATTTGAAGTAGCTTTAAATTGAGGGTAATAATATAAGATGATGATTGCAGCTCCGAGAAAAGCCCCTAAAAGTTGCCCTAAAATATATGGTAAAACTTGGGACCAAGCAAAAAGTCCTGCACTAGCAAAGCCTATGGTAACAGCTGGATTCAAATGGCCTTGTGATCCCATTTCACCAGCAATGTAAACACCAAAAGTAACTGCCATTCCCCAGGCAAGCGTGATAAAGAGCCAATTTTGTCCGTGGGCATAGTTTTCTTTTAAGTTGACCGCAGCCCCACAACCAACACCTAAAAGAATGAGGACCATTGTTCCAAAAAATTCACCTAAAAATCCTGACATTTTAACCATCTCCTTTGATTGTCAGTGGCATGAGTTGTTTATTTATTTCTGTTAAAGGAACACCAGCTTGGAGTAAAGAGGCTGCAACATAAGCACTCTCAACTAAAGCGGTATCATAAATGTGACCCTTTTTGAGCTAAATTCACTAGCCATCTCAAGATTCATTTTGGCACTGCCTAGGTCATAAAAAGCGAGCACTTCTTCAGCACGGTTAGCGTCAAGTGCATTGCTGATCTTTTCAAGACTCGTTCCGATCTCTTGGCCAGCAGTTCCACCCGCAAAGGTGATCGAAATATCTGGGGCAACTTGAGAAAGTAACGTCGGGACACCTTGGGCAATTTGTTCAACATGTGAAACGATCAAAATACCAATGCTCATCTTGCTTCCTCCATTTCTAGTAAAGCACTGAAGAGGTAACCACTTGAAACGGCGCCAGGGTCTAAATGTCCGATCGAGCGCTCCCCTAAATTAAGAAGCTCGTCCTTTTTTAGCTTCAAGGTCTTTTGTGTTTAGGACTGCTTGTTCGATTTTTTCTGGAGTCAGTGAATTATCAGCAACTTCAGGTGTGAGAACTTCCCAGACATCGACCATCGTTTTATCGCCAAGTTTAGCACCGCCACGTTTTTTGATCCCAGCTAGTGCTACGGTCAAAAGTTGAGCTAAATCAGCAGAATCTTTGCTGGCTTTAGCCATTTCTAAAAAGGCAGTTCCATATAGTGGTCCAGCTGCTCCACCGACCTTACTGATCAAAGCCATTGCGACAAGCTTTAAGCCTGTGGTCAAGTCAGTGGGATTTTTATCATTCAAACTTTCAATGACGGCATTCATCCCCCGCGCCATATTGTTGCCGTGGTCGCCATCACCGATCGGAGTGTCTAGTTCGCTTAAATAAGCCTTGTTATCATTGATTTTTTGTGCAAAAAGAGTCATCCAAGTAGTTAATTTTTCAGTAGTTAGTTCCATCAGCTATTTCCTCCTTACCATGCGATCGTATCGACGGGATGATTTAAGTAGTCGAGCCATTTTTCATCAGCTAATTCTAAAATCGTTAATGAGATCCCCGCCATTTCAAGTGAGGTCATATAATTTCCGACTTTGCTAAAAACAGGGGTGATCTGTTTTTCTTGAAGTTGTTTAAAGACACCGTTACAAAAGATATATTGTTCCATTAAAGGTGTAGCACCAAGTCCATTGACCAAGACCGCGTACTTTTTAGTTGGTGTTAACGATAATTCGTCGGCTAGTTTTCCTAGCATTTCAGCAGCTAGGGTGAAGCCGGGTTAAGCGCTACGCCTAATGTCTTGAGGTGAGCGTTGACATTTTGGGCGAGTTGTTCGATCTCATCTAGGTCAGCTCCTTGGTCGGCAGCAGCTCCTAAGATCTTATGCATGAGGATCGTGCCAGCTACCCCGCGTCTTCCTTGGGTATACAAACTATTTTCCACTGCGATGTCATCGTCAACAATAATGTAACGAACTTTGATCTCATCTAGTTCCGCCATATCTTTTGCCATCTCAAAATTCATAACATCACTCGAATAATTTTTGATGATCAAAAAGACCCCTCGACCAGTGTCAACGGCTTTGATCGTTTCATAGATCTGGTCAGGGGTAGGGGGAAAATACTTGCCCACAAACAGCAGCACTGAGCATCCCAGGACCAACAAAGCCAGCATGGGCCGATTCGTGCCCACTACCACCACCGCTGACTAGACCAACTTTTCCGTGCATTGAATCGTTATTGGCACGGACGACCGCCGTAGTATCTGGTAATTTTTTTAAGTAGGTTGGGTAAGCCGAAACTAACCCAGCAACCATTTCTTCCACAACATGACTTGGATCATTGATGATTTTTTTCATTGCTAATTACCTCCATTTTTACTTAACTAACTTAATTATATAATGTAAGCGGATACGATATAATGGACAGTTTTGCAGTTCTGTCCGTGACTAGTAACGAGAAAAGTAGCAAAAATCAGTGGTTTTTAAAGGCAAACTCGATCGCATTGATGACTTTTTGAGCTAATTCGTCATATTCTTTAGGGTCGGGTAAAAAGAGATTGTTGGTCATCGTATAGGTCAGACCAAGGCAGTAGGTTTCAATAAAATCGTAGGCTTGACGTTGTTTAGTCAAACCATTTTTCTTGAGAATATGCAGTAATAAGACTTGAATATGCCACGCGATCTCTTTGACAACATCAATCTCAACTTGGCTTTCAAGGATACTGCGGTAAAAAGGAGCATTTTCTTGAATATCAAAAAAGACAAGGGAAATGATCTCGGACCACTCAAGATAATCGAGATTACTTTCGATATTATCTTCCATGATCGAACGTAAAGTCCATTCTAAGAGATCATATTTATCAGTGAAATTATCATAAAATGATTGCCGTCGCATGTCAGCGAGTTGCATGATCTTTGCCACACTGACATGTTCGAAGCCCTTTTTTTGGACTTCTTGTTTAAAAATTTTGGCAATCTTTTTTTGCACAATGTATGACATAATAAGCCCTTTCATTTAGATACTAAGTTAATTTTACTTCACAACAAATGACTTTGTCACATAATAAGAAAAAAGCAGAAATAACTTTAAGTTTTTGTTGAAATAAAATTAATAAAAGTTGCTTTTGACTAGTAAATAAAAATTAATTATTTTAAATTGATAAATTTATATAAGTTACTTCTTTAGAAAAAACAAAAATTATTTGTTGAATAAAAACGCAAAAATTGCACAAATCAACACAAATTTTGAAAGTGATGTGTTGAATAAAAAAATTTAGATTTATAATGTCAGTATTGTTACATAAAGCTTTTAAATTTGATCTACTTTTACATATTAAGCACAATATGTTGCTAAATTAATAAAACAGTATTTTTGAATCAGGATGCAAAATAACGGAGGGGTCATTAATGATATACTTTATCAATTTTGGTATGCCAGACCATAAATCAGGGATCGAGCATGCTGAAGTAAAGCGAATCAAGCTTTTCGAGCACTATCAAGTACCATGTCGTTTAGTTGTTAGAGATTGGAATAAGAATTTACATGAGACCGCAAATGCTGCCGGAATCGATGACAAACATTTGTTAGGGATGTTTGATTTCTTCCAAGAAGCTCAAGAAGTTCCAGCTAAAACTATTAAGGTCAATGATCTTGATTTTGGCTTAAGAAACTTGACGATCACAGAAGAAAACGAAAAATCACGCTATCTTGTTAAGCGCCAAAATGGCAAGTTAGTAGCACGCGTTAATTATGATAAAAACGCAGATAAACGGGTCGTTTCGACGGAACTTTTTGATGGCTATAACAATCTTTATCGAGTTGATCTTTATGATTCACGTGGCTTTTGTTCCTTACGTCAATGGTATACACCAGATAATAAGATCGGGAGCGAAGAATGGCTGACCCCAGATGGTAGAAGTGTGATTCGCACCTTTTATAAATTTGATATTCACAATAAACTTACAAAAACAGGTTGGCTTTTACGTGACAAAAATCACGAAGTCCACACATTTGACACCTTAGATCAATTCTTTGAATATTTCTTAAACCGGATCAATGAACAAGGAAAAAATGTTTTTGTTCTTGACCGTTCCTTATTAGCAGATGGTGCTTTAACACGTTTGAAACGTCCTGCTTATACGGTACTTCACTTACACAATTCCCAAGCAGGCGATTCACAAGATCCAATGCATTCTATCGTTAATAATAATTATGAATATTCATTAGCTAATATCGACAGCTATTCAGCGGTCGTTTCGGCGACAAAACGGCAAACTGATGACGTGATCGCACGCTTTAAACCAGTGGCCAAAAGTTTCACAATTCCAGTTGGGATCGTACCCGATGAAACTTTACGAGCACCACAAGTAAAAGAAGATGCACGG
Source organism: Ligilactobacillus apodemi DSM 16634 = JCM 16172 (assembly GCF_001434405.1). Taxonomy (GTDB): domain Bacteria; phylum Bacillota; class Bacilli; order Lactobacillales; family Lactobacillaceae; genus Ligilactobacillus; species Ligilactobacillus apodemi. The sequence goes on from NZ_AZFT01000050.1 coordinate 22,717, forward strand.
ACATTTGGTAAGGTGGTAGCCGTGGCACGGATCGCACACGAAAAGCGGTTAGACGATCTAGTGCGCGCAATTGCTTTGGTTAAAGAAGAAGTTTCCGAAGTGACTCTTGATCTCTATGGTTACGCTGACCCAAGTAATAATTACCAAGAAAAACGCAAAGTTGTTGAAACGATCAATGAACTAGGTGTAAACGATATTGTTAAATTTAAGGGCTATACTTCAAATATCGGCGAAGTTTTGGATAAGGCGCAGATCTTTGGGTTGACCTCACGCATGGAAGGCTTTAATTTGGCGATCATGGAAGCCATCTCACATGGTGTAGTTGGGGTAACTTATGACGTCAATTATGGTCCTAATGATATCGTTCAAGATGAACACAATGGTTATATTGTTGACTACGGTGATTATCAAGCTTTAGCACAAAAGATGATCAAACTATTTAAAGATAAAAAATTAATGCAAGAATTTAGTACAAATGCTTACAGTTCAAGCGAACGTTATTCTAACGAAAATGTTTGGCATGCTTGGCAAGAACTTTTGAAAGATGCAAATGAAACGTTGAAAGGAGATGTCACGAAATGATTTATTTAGTCGGTGAAAATGTTTTTTCATTTAACTCAGGGACTGAATTTTCGCAATTTGAACGACTTAAAGCCTTTAACGAACAAGGGTTTAAAACAAAGCTATTGTTGCGTAACTATAGTCGCATGCTCGCTAAGGACATGGAAAAACATGGGATCGCTAAAGAAAATGTCATCAACATGTATGACTATTTTCAAGAGACGGTGGCATTAGAGCGAACAGAAAAACCATTACGTTTACTTGATAGTATGGCACTTAAAGACTATCACATTGTGGGGATCGACAATAACATCTCTGAATTGCGTTACCAAGGAAAAGTGATCGGTAAAGTTCATGTCATGCCAGAAACGATTGGGTTAGTTGGTGTGATCGAATACTTTGATAGTTTAGGGCACACAACGCTTAAAGAACACTGGGATTGGCGTGGTTTTCGCTCGATGGTCGAAACTTATCATCCTAATGGGGAAATTGCGACCCAAGAATATCTCAAACAAGATGGAACGATCGCACTTGAAGTCGTACACATGCAGATCGGCGATAAAGTTTTACCATCAAGTTGGAAATTGCCTAACTATAAAGGTCAGACCTATGTTTTTGATACGCAAGACCAGTTATTTACGTTCTTTTTAAATGAGGTAAATGCTAGTGAACCTGGGATCTTTATCTCAGATCGGCGTACGCTTGATAACAGTGTGGCTAATGTGATCAATGCTAAGCAAAAATTAGCCTTTATTCACAGCGCACCATTTGTGGATAACAAAAATGTGCAAGCAGGGATCGTGCCAAGTTATCGGGATGTTTTAACAAATCAAAAATTTGACCAGGTACTTTTCCCAACCAAACAAGCTGCTGATCAAGTAAAAGAATTTTTACCTAATGGTGTAGCTCCTGGTTTTGCGCCCGATAGTTGGGTGACACCAGTCAAAGAGGCTAAGCAATTGACCGCTCAAAAAACGCTTGTCTATGTAGGGCGCTTAGCTGAAGAAAAAAATATCGGTGATTTATTAAAGACTTTTAAATATTTACATGACCAAGATAAGACCTTACGGCTTAAGTTACAAGGATACTTCTCTAGCCAAGCTTACCGTGAACGATTACAAAAATTAGTCGCAGAACTAAAAATAAAAGATGTTGTGACTTTTATGAACTATGATTTAGATCTAAGTATTTATGCTAAAGCTACTTTATTTGTAAACACAAGTGATAGCGAAGGTTTAGGGATGAATATGTTAGAAAGTATGGCTCATGCAGTTCCAGTTATTAGTTACGCAGTTCCATATACCAAAGACGACCTGATCAAAGACGGTGAAAATGGTTTTAACGTTAAAAATAAGACACCAAAGATCTTGGCTAACAAGATAGCTGATGTCCTTAGTTCACCTACTGAATATCAAAAATTATCAAATGGTGCTTTAATGACCGCTAAAAAACACAGTAAAAAAGCTTTTATTGACGCTTGGCAACAAGTATTATCTTTCTAAATTCCTAAGGGGGTAGAGATCGTGAAAAGAAATAGAAACTTATTTAGTGAAGGTAAATTAAAGAAACGTTACAAAATGTACAAGGCTGGTAAGAGTTGGATGGTTGCCCCGATCGTTTTCTTCTCATTAGGGGCCTTTAGCATTACGAGTCCTGTAAATGCAGATCAAGTGGCTCAAGCAGCTACGACTGAAGATAGTTCGGTCTATACGACGAGCTCATCAGCGCCAACTAGTGCAAGTGAGAATACGTCTGATACAAGTAGTAGTGCTAGTCAAAGTGATCAAGCTACTTCTAGTACATCGGCAAAGATAGCGCAAACGTCAGCAACGAGTACTGCGACCCAAAGTGCGGAAGATACTAATGATACCTCGGTCGCGTTGACTGCAAGTGAAACTTCCTCACAAAGTAGTGTCGTAACGGCTGATCTTTCGACTACAAGTGATAGTTCAAGTAGTACCGCAAGTGATGCTAGCACTGAAGTCACTTCAGAAGCTGATAGTGCAGTTTCATCTGCTAGTGAAACACAAAATTTAACTCAAGTAAGTGAAGCTACTTCAAGTGTGGCTGAAGAAAACACGACTAAGCCAGCTTCAGAAGTAACAGCCACAACTGATGTTGCTACTGCATCACTAGCTTCGAGCGAACATGATAATAGCTCACAAGCAAGTTCCGAAGTAACTAGTTCACTTGCAAGTTCTGTGAGTGATACGTCTCTTGGCACGACAAGTGCAGCATCATCTGATGCTACTAGTGAAGATAGTACTACTTCAGAAACAACAACAAGTGAGGCTGACCTTCAAACACTTAGTTTATTAGCAACGACCCAAAGTGATGCATCTAGTGATGCCGCACTTGCCGAATCAAAGGTGCAGACTTTGGCAGCTACAAGTACTGATGCAACTACAAGTACGACAAGTGGAGACGATGATGATTCGGTCAATGTTTCAACAGCAGCAGAATTATTAGCTGCTTTGAAAGGAACAGCTTCCACGATCAATGTTACGGCAGATATCAACTTTGGGGCAACGTATAGCTCCGGTCAGTATATTACTGATGCCTCAGCGATAAGAGATGTAACGATCAATGGTAATGGTCACAGTATTGATTTTGGTGAGGGCTACGTAACTTTCAATACGAGTTCCTCCGAATCAATGAATTTGACGATCAATGATTGGAACATGTATGTTGCTGAAGGTTGGGGCGGTATTTCGATCAACAGTGATACTTCCAATGGTGGTGTTAGTTCATTAGATTCAGGGGTAACACAAACAATCACATTTAATAATGTAAATTATACTGGTGCTCAAGTCATATATACTCAAACGGCAAAAGTTATCTTATCTGGGGAAGGTACTTATAAATCTGTTTATAGCTATACGTCACCATTTGGTGGGACTGTAAAGACACAAAATGTTCGTAACGTCCAACAAAACTTTGAAAGTCCCCAAGTTGAGATCACAGATGGTGCTAACATCACCATGGAATCGACTTATGCTGGTAATCTGACGATCGCAGGCACTGATTCATATTTGAAAATTGGTAAAGATGTTACTTTGAATTTGATCCAATCAAATTCCGGGACTAAACCAACTTATACACCAGGTGTTAATGGTAGTACTAACACTACTGCACTTCCAATGATCTATTTGGAAGGAACAATGACGGTCGGTGAAGGGTCTACGATCACCTTGACGACAGATAATTATTCTAGTGGTTATTTGAGTAAGGCGAATGGCTTGATCGATATTGAAAGTGGATCGTTAGAGTTAGCAAAAGACGCTAAGATAAGTATCACTTCGACTTCTGCTAACACGCTAGGGATCCCACTGGTCTATTTAAGTGATTCTGACAGCTCATTAGTGATCAATGAAGGAGCTGAGTTAAATCTTAACAGCTCTACGCTAAGTACTACGAGCTCTGATATCTACATGGCTGGTGGTACGTTGCGGATCGTTGGAACTGGTGCAGCATTAAATATCACAAACACTGGGACAGCTTCTAAAGGAAATATTTATCAAGGTAATAATTCGAAGATCTTCGTTAATAATGGTGGTAGTTTAAATATCACTAATACCGCAGCCTCTGCTTCTAAAACGGATACTTTGATCAATATTGCTGGTACGGGCACATTATCGTTTGGCAAAGATTCAAACGTTACCTTAAAAGGTGTGACCGGTAAAACAACGTTGATCAGCGCTGCCAGTGGGGCTACGGTCACGATCTATCGCCCGGCTGATGTTATTTTTGATAATACTAGTGCCGCTAGTGGATCAAAAATTTTTAGCTTTAATGGTAATGTTACTGGGGAATATGTCAATATTAAAACTTCTGCAGATGGTTCAACGCTTGGACCATATAAAACAGCGACCTATACTGTTACAACAAGTGGGACTTCTTCTTCAAGTACAGCACAAGTCGTTGGCTTAGATGATGCTTCTACAACGGCTGGTAAAAATATTGCCGATAGTTTAGGAACTACAAGTTACCTAGAATATACCTATAAAGATATTACTAATGAGATCACGATCGATTCTGCTGATCAGGTCACAAGTAATACAGTATCGATCAGTGGGACAACTGAACCAAACGCTTATGTATCTTTGCACTATTATAACGATGATGGTACGCTTTCAACGATCGATGGGGTAGACTACACTTTGACGTATCCTGGTGATACCAGTGCAAATTATATAGTCCAAGCTGATGAAAATGGTAAATGGACGATCGAATTACATGGGACCCTTGATGCCAACAAGATCTTAGTCGCAAGTTCAATGTATGACTTTATTGAAGCTTTTGCGACGACATATATCAGTGATACTACAAAGACTGATTATTCTGCGATCTTATCAGGTGCTAGTGGGATCGTGTCATTAGCTTCTAGTGCTGCTAGTCAAGCAGGGATCACTTCAGATGCAGCTAGCTCTTTAGCAACCAAAAATACTTCGCTCGCTAGTCTAGGTGAAGTTGTTAAAGCTGATGTTGCTAGCTATGACTCGGCTTACGATGTGGGATCTAGTGCGGCAGCAAATGCATTGAACGCTTTACAAAGTTCAATGGCAGCAAGTGATGCGACTGATAATGGTGATACCGATGTGGCAAGTTCAGCTGCTAGCGCACAATCATCATATGCAAGTGCAGCAATTTCAGAAGCAGCCGTAGCAAGTTCAGCTACTAGTGCTGCCTCTAGTGTAGCTAGTGCGATCACTGAAACAATGGATAAAATGGCAGACTTAGCTGAAGATATTTTAACTGGGGTAGCAACTGCTCAAAGCGAATATGTAAGTAGTTTAGCAACACAAGCATCTTCTGCGAAAGCAACAGCATCAAGTGCAAGTGCAGCAATTTCAGCAGCTGCAGATTCTGTAGCTGACGCAACTTCAACTTTAAGTAGTGCGGCAAGTACTTTATCGCAAGCATCAGGTTCTGATCCAGTGATTACAAGTGGTTCAGCTAAAGCTTCAAGTTATGCCAGTGCAGCTACAGCATATACGGATAGTATGGCTGATTTAGGAACCTTCAGTGAAATAGCCTTGCCAAGTAGCGGAAAGTATACAAGTACCGCAACAACTGCAACTATTGCTGCGTCACTTTTGAAAAGCGCTGTGGAAGATTTAGCATCAGGTGATATGAGTGCAGCTGCTAATAATGAATCAGCTGCGGCAGCATTAAAGCTTGATAGTGGTATTTCTAGCTTAGCTCAAGCTACTTCGTCGGCAGCAACACAAGCTACTACAATGAGTTCCCAAGCTGCAGCAGCTACAAGTTTAGCGCAAGATGCCACATCAACGGCAACAGATTCCTTTATGGATGCAGCTTTAGTGACAACACGGAGCGAACAATTAGCCACGAGTGAAGCTAGCTCTTCAGCAGCCACATATCCAACTGAAATTAGCGATAGCATTGATTCAATTGCTGCGATTGCAGATGAAATTAATTCGATGGCAGCACAATACCCTACAGATAGTGTAATCAGTGCAGCTGTTTCCGCCGCTTCTAGTGCAGCAAGTGTTGCAAGTGAAGCAGCTACTGATGCTTCTAGTGCCGTAACAAATGCATCGAGTGCTGCCAGTGCCGCTGATGATGAATATGCAGTTGCATCAGCAGCTAAAGAGTCCTATGTAGGTTTGACAGGTAGCGAGTTAGAAGCTCAAAAGACAGCTATTTCAGCAGCCGCAAGTGCAGCTACAAGCTTAGCAACGGTAGCTGATACAGATCGTCAGACTGCATCAAGTGCAGCTGACCGTGCTAAACAAGCATTACAAGCACTCGAATTAGAATTAGTTGCTGCTTATGACGCAGTTGCTCAAAATAAAGCAAGTGAAGCGGATAGTTCAGCACAGTTAGCTTCAAGCGCAACAACTACGGCTTCAGATAGTGCTTCTCAAGCAGGTAGTTATGCTGCAAATGCTTCTGAAAGTGCAAGTCAAGCTTCTAGTGCTGCTCAAAAAGCAGGAAGCACTGCAACTGAAATTACTTCGATTGTCAGTGAATATTTAAGTGATGCTGCAGTTTCTGCTGCAGTATCGACGGCAAAATCCGCTGCTAGCGTTGCAAGTCAAGCTGCAAGCAATGCCGCAAGTGCAGCTACGGTAGCTACTAATGCTGCTAGTGATGCACAAACTGCAAATTCTGCCGCAAGTGTAGCTAGTCAAGCAGCATCTGAGGCCGCAAGTGTAGCTCAAAGCGCTGCAGCAATTGCTGATAGTTTAGCTAATGCAAGTTCTGCTGATAGCGCAGCTGTTCAATCTGCCGCAAGTGCTGCAAGTTCCGCAGCAGTGGTTGCAAGTTCTGCTGCAGTAAACGCAAGTGCCGCTCAAAGTGAAGCTGATTATCAAGATAGTATTGCCAAAAGCGCTGCAGAAGAAGCTGCTAAATTTGCTAGTGCAGCCCAAGTAGCTTTAGATGAAGTAAATGCGGCTCAAAGTGATGCTCAAAAAGCAATGGATCAAGTAGATGCTAATAGTTCTGCTAGCACTGCAAGTCAAGCTGCCAGTGAAGCCGATGTTTCAAGTGTGAAGACAAGTGAATATGCTTCCGCAGCTAGCTCTGCTGCTAATGAAGCCCATAGCTATGCTGATAATGCCTCAGAAAGTGCAAATCAAGCATCAAGTGCAGCATCTACTGCAGATAGTACAGCGCAAGACATCGCAGACTTAGCAAGTGAACGACCAAATAATGCTGGTGTAGCTAATGCAGCTTCCACCGCTTCTAGTGCTGCGAGTGTAGCAAGCTCAGCTGCCTCAGCTTCATCCAGTGCAGCAAGTGTGGCAAGTTCCGCAGCCGATGAAGCAACGAAGAACTACGAAGAAGCAAGTCAAGCAGACTCAATAGCAAGTTCTGCCGCTTCAGTCGCCAATAATGCAGC
>NZ_AZFT01000051.1 GCF_001434405.1 Ligilactobacillus apodemi DSM 16634 = JCM 16172
ACTACAGCACCGCTGATGTGATCAAAGAACTTGAAGAAAAGGGTTATGTCTTAGTTAAAGACGGCTTCCCAACAGACGCTACATTTGACGATGACACAAGTGTTGACCAAAACTACACGGTTACATTGAAACACGGTGAAGAAACTGTTACACCAGACAACCCAGTAACCCCAGGTGATCCAATCAACCCTAACGATCCAGATGGTCCAAAATGGCCAGCTGAAGCAGGTGAAGTATCCAAGGATGTAACGTTAACTGTCACATACAGTGGTGCCGGTGACCAAACACCAGCAGATAACGTGCAAACTGCAACATGGTCACGGACAGTTACAGTTGACAAGGTTACAGGTGAAGTAGTTTCATCTACCGAATGGACATCAGATAAGGAAACTTACGATGCTGTAACGACACCAGTGATTACAGGTTACTATGCTGACACAGCTGAAGTAACAGCCCAAACAGTAACGCAAGAAAATATTACAATTCCAGTTGTGTACAAAGAATTAGGTAAGATCGTACCAGTTGATGAAGATGGTAACGAAATTCCAGGTGCAGAAACACCAACCTACAATAACGATCCAAGTGATCCAACTCAAGCAGATGAAACACCAACACCAACGGTCCCAGGGTATCACACAGAAACTCCAAGTGTTGATCCAACAGATCCAGGTTCAGATACGAAGGTTGTTTATGTAAAAGATGATGTTAATACTTACACATTGACAGAAAACTTTGTTGATGAAAATGGTAATAAATTAGCAGATTCTGTTGTGAAAGGTACAGATTATGAAGAAGGCACAGATTACGATGTATCTGGCGATGCTAAAGTAATTGATGGCTACTACCTAACAGAAGTACCTTCTAATGCTACAGGAACAATTGGAACAGAAAATGTTACAGTTGACTTTGTTTATGCAGAATTAGGTAAGATCGTACCAGTTGACCCAGATGGCAACCCAATTCCAGGTGCAGAAACACCTACCTACAACAACGATCCAAGTGATCCAACTAAGGGTGGCATCACAGATGTACCAGAAGTTCCTGGCTATGTACCACAAGTACCAAGTGTGACACCAGAAAACCCAGGTGAAGATACACCGGTAGTTTATGTACCAGTAACTCCTGAAGCACAAACTCAAACAGCGACGATCACTTATGTTGACAGTACAACAGGCGAAACGATCCAAGTTGATACAGTTACAGGTGAATCAGGCTCAACAATCAACTACAGCACCGCTGATGTGATCAAAGAACTTGAAGAAAAGGGTTATGTCTT
>NZ_AZFT01000052.1 GCF_001434405.1 Ligilactobacillus apodemi DSM 16634 = JCM 16172
TCACGCCAAGAGTAGTTAGGGGATCGCCCCTTGCGAGGGTAGGAAGTTGCCACGCGACTAAGACCGTTGGTCGAATATGACTAGCGGTTTTTTTATACCTTAAAATTTGTGACTTAGATTTAACTAAAATAAATTTAAGTACATCGTTCAAATTTTTATTGACTACAAGACAAATTTAAGGTTAAATTATATTATAGATATTCATTCTGGCCCGTTGGTCAAGTGGTTAAGACACCGCCCTTTCACGGCGGTAACATGGGTTC
>NZ_AZFT01000053.1:0-458451 GCF_001434405.1 Ligilactobacillus apodemi DSM 16634 = JCM 16172
TCACGCCAAGAGTAGTTAGGGGATCGCCCCTTGCGAGGGTAGGAAGTTGCCACGCGGTTTGTGCGGAAGTAGTTCAGTGGTAGAACACCACCTTGCCATGGTGGGGGTCGCGGGTTCGAATCCCGTCTTCCGCTTAGTGTAGTGATGATGGCACAAAGGTCACACCTGTTCCCATTTCGAACACAGAAGTTAAGCTTTGTAGCGCCGATAGTAGTTAGGGGATCGCCCCTTGCGAGGGTAGGACATTGCTATGCAAGTAAAGCAGCCATAGAGATATGGTTGCTTTTTTTGTATCTTGATATTTACTTATACCACCAAAAATATTAATAACGATAAAATAAAAATGAGTTTGAAACTGAAACATTATTTTCAAACTCATTTTTATTTGTATTTATTGCTGGCACCAAGCAGTTATTTTTTGATGGCAACGTGCTAAAGCATTATATGTTTGAGAACGACTTAAATGTAATTGCTGTGCAACTTCATCGGTATTATGACAATTAATTTTTGCACAAAACACTTGATATTCTAGTGGCGAAAGAATTTGGGGAAGATGCTCATACAATAAATGTAATTGAACTAATTCGTAGGGGTCTTTAGTTTTACTCGAAAAAGTATCACCGTTTACCTCAAGAAGCCCTTCAAGGGAGGTGAGATGCTTTTGGACTTCTCTTTTTTGGGCATTTTCCTGCCGAACCAATGTCCGACAATGGTTTATTAAACTGAGCTTAAAAAAAGCTCCATAAGTAGTCGCTGTTTTCTTGGGGTCAAACGAGCAAGCTGTCTGATAACAAACAAGGCTAGCTTCTTGAAACAAATCATCGGTATCATGTGAAGTAAGGTTAAATTTTTTAATAACAGTAATGATCATTGGGCGATATTTTTGAAAAATAATTTGAAAAGCAAGACTATTAGGTTCTTTTTGTAAATAGCCTAAAAGATCAGTAAGTGAATCATTATATTTCATATTAGCACCTCTTTATGGATGATAGGACTAATATAACAAAGGCCAAAAAACATTTATTATGAAATCTGAGCATAAAATAAAAAAGCCCGTAAACTTAATTACGGACTCATAATAAGCCACTTACCGGACTTGAACCGGTGACCCCCACCTTACCATGGTGGTGCTCTACCTGCTGAGCTAAAATGGCATCACTCAATACATAAAATAGTATATATGATTGAGTATTGTTTTGCAAGCAAAATTTACTTTAATGTAAGCCTTTTTTCTAGTTGATAAGAAGTATTAGGAATTTGGGCTAAAAGCGGTGATGGAGCGCCAATTGTGATCAAGGAAAGTTCATGCATTGCGCGTGAACAGATCGTATATAAAACACCTAATTGATCGAGTGGATAATTTTTAGCTGAAATATCATAAGCAACTACGGCATCAAATTCCAACCCTTTAGCAAGATAAATTGGCAAAATAACGACGCCCTTAGGAATCAAGCGATCTTCATTGCCTAATAAATTAGTCTCAAATTCACGGTGAAGTTGTTCAAAGAGCTGTTGAGCTTGTTCTTTGTTTTGAGTGACCAATGCAACGGTATCATTAGTTTTTAGCAAACTTGTTAGCTCTTGTTTTAAACTTAACAAGCCTTCTGTGTTTGTTTCAGTCATGATAACTTTAGGTAATTTTCCAGCTCGTGTAAATGAGTGGATCGTCTCACCGTCAGGCAAAAGAGCCTTCATAAAATCGGTGATCTGTGAAGTTGAACGATAACTTGTATTCAAAGATACGACCCGACTTGATTTAGGTTTAAGTTCAGTTTCTAAAGTTGTCAGCAACTTTTGCGGTGTTTGTAACGGATTGAAAAGGGCTTGTTCACTATCGCCTAATAAGGTGAGTTTGGCATTAGGAAAGATATATTTTAGATATATCAATTGTGGTAGGGTATAGTCCTGCATTTCGTCAATGAAGAGATGGGCGATTCCTTGGTTTTGCCCACTACCTGTCAGTAGGTCACGCAAATAAAGCAAGGGAGTACAATCTTCTAGGGCAATACGATGATATTCTAAGTTATTGCTGAAACTGGCATTTCCGGTAGGTAAAACTTGTTGTAAAAAGTGCTCATATTGCGCATAGATATCGAGAAAATAATTATTGTAAAGTGCATCATAGATTACTTCAAATTTTTTGGTAACGATTTTGCGCGCTAAAAAGTCAGTCTCATCATCGATTGCTTGGAAACGCCCACGTTGCTTATTGCCTAGTAGTTGATAATATTGGGCATCAGTCAAATTATCGACTTGTGCTAAAACATAGTCTTTTTTGGCTTCTGATTTGATTCGTTTGTTTAAACGTTTGATCAAGATATTTTTTGTTTCGTGGAAACGTTGTGCCGGTTTCATTAGTTGCGGCAAGTCTTGATAAATTGCGGTGATTTCTTCTTTACTAAAGAAAATATGTCCACCATCTAAGGTGATATCTGCAAAGCAAATTTCTGTAGGCTTTAATTGTTTTAGATAATCTTCAATCTGTGCCATGAAATGAGCACTTTCTTTTTGAGCGCGGATCTTTTTTTGGAGCGAAGTTAAGTCTTTTGCTTTTTCGTAGCGGTCAAAAAGTGTCTCAACTTTTAAGCCTTGGAAGCGTTGTGCTAAAAATTCAGCCAATGTAACTTGGCGCATGTTGCGTTCACCTAAACTAGGTAAAACTTCTGAGATATAGTGACTAAAGAGCAGATTAGGTGAAAATAACACGATTTGATCGGCGGAAAGCTTGTCACGACTATGGTATAGCAAGAAAGCGATTCGTTGCAAAATTGCCGAAGTTTTACCTGAGCCGGCGACTCCTTGCACCAATAAAAGATCATGTTTTGTATCACGAATGATATCATTTTGTTCTTGTTGGATCGTTGCAACGATATTGCGCATGTATTCATCGCTATGTTCACCTAAAACTTGTTGTAGCATTTCATCACCAACTGTTTCGTTAGTATCAAACATATTGATGATCTTTCCGCCAGAGATCGTAAATTGACGCTTCTTTTCCAAAGTAGTTTCAAGCTCACCCATTGGAGTTTCATAAGTTACCTTACCTAAAGTACCGTTGTAATAAATCGATGAGATCGGTGCGCGCCAATCATAGATCAAGAAATTTTGCGAATCATCGACTAATGAAGCCGTACCAATATAGAGCGTTTCAGGCTCATCTTCGCCAGGATCTAAGATGTCGATCCGTCCAAAATAAGGTGAATCTTTTAGCTGTTTTAATGTCTCGACTTGTTGAGCTAAGATTTTTTCATTTTCCAAGTTTTTGGCAACTAATTGCTTTTGTTGTTGCACTTCAGCGTTTGTTTCCATTTGATCATCAACTTCAAAGGTGTTGATTTTGGCATTTTGCCCATAGTTTTTTTCAACCAGTGAAGTTTCGAGTTGCGCTTTTTGATATTCTTGTTCGTTTAAAATGAGCTGATGATCAATTTCTTTTTCTACGAAATCGACCTGTCTTTGTTCCAATTCTCGAGCTTTATCCAAGAAAATCATCCTTTCAAATTAAGCGTGCAAAAAGCTTCTAAATAATAGTCTAACACTAAAATTCAGAAGCTCTAACAGTATCGTTAAATTCTAACTTAGTTTTACTTTCCTGTCAAAATAAATTTGCTGATAACTCAACCAGTTTTGCCGTAAAAAATAAAGATCATGCCAAGTAGCATTAAACTTTAGAAATATGGTTAAGGTGTTTAACTAGTTTTCTTTTATTATTATTTTTAACAATATTAGTTGACTACCAATATTATACACTATATAATATTGGTGAAAATTAAATACAGTGCAAGCAATAAAGGACAAGAAAACGTTTGAATTTTAATTGTGTCCCATATTGGCACTCTGTTATACTACAAGATATAAAGGGGTTTCAAAAAGGAGGAAAATATGAAAAAAATAAGCTTCAAATGGTGGCAAATATTGATCGGTCTGATCGTACTTGTAATGTTGGGTGATTTAGGCTATAGCATGTTAAAGCCTAAAGCAGAAAAAACAGCCACAACTTATACGACAGTTAAGGTAAAATCAGCCGAACCACTTACTTATTCGGGGACGGTTCAAGCTGTGCGGACGCAAGTTTTAGTACCTAATACTGGAAAAGCGCAAAGTGTGACGGTTCAAAATGGCGATCATGTTGAACAAGGACAAGCAGTGATGACGACTTATAGCCAAGACTACGAAGAACAAGTAGCCGATGCAAGATCTGCTCTATCTAAGGCGCAACGGCAAGTGACTCAACAGCAACAAGCACTCACACAAGCACAAAATCAATTACAGAAATTAACTTCTACAGATGAAGGGTATAGTGAAGCCCAAGAGCAAGTGACAACAGCAAAAAATCAATTAGAAGATGCAAAAGCTGACGTGACTGATGCGCAAAATAAATTAAATACGTTAAATTCCAAGGTAAATGGGAGTGTCACCGCACCATTTGCGGGGACAGTAACGGTTGAATACGACAAAACAGGGCAACCTAGCGTAACGCTTGTTTCTGATGAACTGCAAGCAAGTACTACTGTTTCCGAATATGATTACAACAAAGTTTCACTTGAACAACAAATTAAGGTCACAAGTTTAGCGACTAAAAAGAAACAAGAAACACAAATCAACTATCGTGCGACCACACCAGCGGAAAATAGCAAAGCAAATGAGGCTAAATATACAGTGACGGCTCCATTGAATGCGGGTGATTTTATGGTTGGGCAAACGTTAAATATTTCGATCCCACAAGAAGGCTTACAAGTTCCAGCTACTAGTGTAAAGAATGGTTATGTTTACATTGTAGTAAATAAAAAAGCTCAAAAAGTTGCGGTCACTGGTCAAACTTCAAATGGTAGTTACATTGTGACAGACGGACTTTCCAGTGGTCAAAGAGTGATCGTTGATCCGGATGGTGAGTTAAAAGATGGGAAACGAGTTGAGACCAATGATTGAGTTAAAAAATATCAATAAATCCTATATCCAAGGTCCAAATAGCTATCATATTTTGCATGATATCAATTTAAAGATCGAACAAGGTGAATTTTTAGCGATCATGGGCCAATCTGGTTCTGGTAAATCAACGTTGATCAACATCATCGGCTTTTTAGATGACCAGTTTGAAGGCACTTATTACTATTATGATCATCCGATCCATGAATACACGCGAGCGCAATTTTCGAGCTTACGTAACCGCAACGTTGGCTTTGTTTTCCAAAATTTTAAACTGATCCAAAATGTTTCGATTGCGGAAAATGTTGCTTTACCACTGCTTTATGCCGGTGAAAAGCGGGCAGTCATTAAAGAACGGGTCGCGCAAGTTTTAGAGGCAGTCGGTCTAAAAGGTTATGAGACACAATTACCGAAAAACTTGTCTGGGGGACAACAACAACGGGTCTCGATCGCCCGCGCAATCGTGACGCGTCCGAAGTTTTTGATCGCTGATGAACCTACTGGAGCCTTAGATAGTGAAACATCAAAAGAGATCATGGCCTTGTTTAAACGCTTAAACAAAGAAAACAATACGACGATCATTATTGTTACCCATGATCCAAACGTTGGGGCACAAGCAGATCGCTTAGTGCATATTTTAGACGGACGTTTGACCGAAGATCAGACGCACCGTCAAAGTAAGGGGGGGTAAAATGAAATCTTTAGAATTGTTGAAAACGGCGTGGCAGTCATTACGGGTTAATCCGCGAAGAAGTTTTTTGACGATGATCGGGATCATCATTGGGATCGCCGCCGTTATTACGATCATTGCACTGGGAAATGGTGTAAAATCTAAGATGGTCGCTACTTTTAAGACAACTGATAGTGGACAACAAACGACAGAAATTGATTTTGTCTCTGATAATGGTAAGACGTTTGGATTTGACAAACAAGATCTGATCGCGATCGAGCAAAACTTTGCCGGTAAGGTCGTTAGTGCCAAATTTAATAATCCGTCAACAGGAATCACAAGTGCGGTGCAAGTCGGAAATTCGGCTACTGAAATGCTCAATTTAGCAATCGTTAAAGAGCCACTCGCACAAAATCTGATCGTGGCGGGTAAAAACTTTACCACCCAGACTTTTACGGCAGCTAAACCACAAGCCTTGATCTCTAAAGCATTAGCTAAGCGACAATATAAAAATATTTCTATGGCGATTGGTAGCCCTTTGTTTATTGATAATGTCAATTATGTTGTTGTGGGGGTTTATGAAGCAAGTCAGCAAGCAGATGCTCAAGCTGAAGATCCAACGACAGGCGACGTGATCGTTCCTAAAGTTGTCTTTGCGGCGAATACTAATAGTAAAAGTCAAGGTAATGCGGTCAAATTAACGATCGCTAAGGGACAAAATGCCTCGAAGGTGACAAAAAAAGTTGTCAAATATTTAGAAAAAAATGGTAGCGCAAAGGATAAAGGAACTTATAACTATTTTGATATCGGTAGTGTCTTGCAACAAATTTCAAAATTTATGGATACCTTGACCCTTTTCATCAGCGCAATTGCCGGAATTTCCTTGTTTATTGCGGGAATCGGGGTCATGAATATGATGTATATCTCAGTTTCCGAGCGGACTCAAGAAATCGGAATCCGTTTAGCGATCGGGGCCACACCACGCAATATTTTAATGCAGTTCTTACTTGAGGCGATCATGCTAACGGTCAGCGGTGGGTTGATCGGTTTTGTATTGGGCTGGTTTTTAGCTAACGGAATTGCGGTCTTTATTCCAGGAAACATTAAAGCGGTCGTAACACTTAATTCCTTCTTATTAGCCTTTGGAGTTTCGACTGCGGTCGGGGTCATCTTTGGGATTTTACCGGCGCGCCAAGCAGCTAATAAGAACTTGATCGACATTTTACGCTAATAAAAAATCATCAAACTGATAAGCTCAGCTTGATGATTTTTTTATTGCCAGTGTTTTTGGATAAAAGCTTCTCGTCCACCAGCTTCTTCTAAGGCAAAACGCTTAGGATCTTTTTTATAAAAGTCTTGGTGATATTCTTCAGCGGGATAAAATGGTTGCGCATCTTCGATCTGAGTGACGATCGGTTTGTCAAAGCGGCCACTATTAGCCAGGGCAGTCCGTGATTTTTCCGCAATTTGACGTTGCTTTTCATCTTTAACAAAGATCACGGGGCGATAGCTCTCACCGCGGTCTTGGAATTGCCCCATGGCATCGGTCGGATCAGTTTGGTTCCAGTAGATCTCAACTAATTTTTCATAGCTTACGATCGTAGGATCAAATTCGATCAAAACGGCTTCGGTATGTCCAGTATTTTGTTGACAAACTTGTTCATAGGTCGGGTTGGGCACATGTCCACCGGTGTAACCTGAGATCACCTTGTGTATTCCAGGATAAGTATCAAACGGTTTGACCATGCACCAAAAACATCCGCCTGCAAAAATTGCAGTTTCCAGTTGTTTCATGAAGCAGCACCTCGATTCTTAATGTTAATTTATTTTAGCTTAACTTGTAGTGAAATTAAAGTAATTTATCTGCGGTGTTTCCGTCGGTTTCGAAGCAATCTTTTTTGCGTTGATGAGGTGATCGTTTTAGTATCCGGTAAAAATGAGACATCGGTGTCAATGACCCCAAATTTAACGCGCATGATACTTTCGATATGTTCGGCTAAGTTATAACTTTCAAGTACGTTCATATTCGCATCGACCACAATGACAACATCGACAGTCACTAAATTACCGTTATAGTGTGCTTTTAGTTCATCAACTGCCGTTACACCATGGATATTTTTGATCGTCTGGCGAAAATCGTCTTCAGCTTGAGGATCGAAGTAATCGGCTAAATTCAAGCTACTTTCAATAAAGATCCGTGCTCCCGAGTAGAGAATAAACAAACCGACTAAAATACTTGTCGCGCCATCAAGCCAAGTTATTTTAAAGATCCAAGCACCAGCGATCGAGATCAAAGTTCCTAAACTAGTAAAAGCATCACTTAGGCTATCTTGCGCTGAAGCAATCAAGGAAGCATTTTTTAGCTTACGGCCAGCGCGTTTGTTAAAGTACCAGACAAGTAACATGATCACACTTGCGATCCCCGCCCCGACTAAGGCGATCGGTTGGGGGATGACGCGTGTATCTGGGGATAATAACCCAGTGATCCCACTGATAATAACACTTAACGAAATTGCGATCATGACGATTCCGGTGACCAACGTAAAGATCGTTTCGTAACGAAAACGGGTAAATTGGACGCGTTGATCGTTACCAGTTTTGCGTAAATTATGCTTGGGAAGAGGAACAACGCCAGCAATATCGTCATCATCAATGTCGCGGGCAATATGAATTCCAATCATCAAAAGAGCCGTTGAGATGATCCCTGACAAATTATTAAAGGCATCGGCACGTAGAGTTTGGGAGTGACTCATTGACGCTAAGATCCATTCGATGATCGAAATGGCCAGGTAAGCAAAAACATTGAGCAATAAATGGCGCATGGCCGAATTTAATTTGGTCAACTCGTTTTGCTGGACTTTTTCCCAATCTTCATATTCTTTTTTCAAATGTTCGTTGACGTCTCGCATAGCATCACTTCCTTACGTAAAATCATAACTCCATTATATTACAGATATACTTACAAGATAATCATTGTGTTTTAAAAAGTGTCATTTGACAAGGAAAATATCCTTTACAGGCTTTTAAACTTCCACTACAATTAAAGTAACCTTCGTTGAACGGTAAAAAGTAGCAGATTCACCAACAGAGATGTATCAGAAGCTGAGAGATGCAAGAAAATGCGAATTGGATGCCTGGAGAAGCTAAATTGGATATTTAAGAGCGGCATTTTTGCAATTTAGGTGGCACCACGGTAACTCGTCCTAATATTTGATATTAGGGCGTTTTTTTGCGTAAATGCAGTAATAGAAAGGAAGCTAAACATGACAAAAGAAATTATTTTAACCGGCGATCGTCCCACCGGAAAATTACACATTGGACATTATATCGGCTCTTTAAAAAATCGAGTTGAGATGCAAAATTCGGGGAAATATGACACCTTCATTATGATTGCTGATCAACAAGCATTGACTGACAATGCGCGTGATCCAGAAAAAATCAAAAACTCGCTGATCGAAGTAGCCTTAGATTATTTAGCAGTTGGCTTAGATCCAGCTAAATCAACGATCTTTGTCCAATCGCAGATTCCAGCTTTAGCGGAATTAAATTTATATTACTTAAACTTAGTTACCGTTTCTCGTTTGGAAAGAAATCCAACTGTCAAAGCTGAAATTGCGCAAAAGAATTTCGAACGTTCGATCCCAGCTGGGTTCTTTACTTATCCGGTAAGTCAAGCGGCTGACATTACAGCCTTTAAAGCTAATTTAGTTCCTGTGGGGGATGATCAAGAACCAATGCTAGAACAAACGCGTGAGATCGTGCGGAGTTTTAACTCGATCTATGGCAAAGAAGTTTTAGTTGAACCACAAGGCGTTTTCCCACCTAAGGGCTCGGGACGTCTCCCAGGCTTAGACGGTAATGCTAAGATGAGTAAATCATTAGGAAATGCGATCTATTTAGCTGATGATGCTGATACTTTGAAGAAAAAAGTCATGTCAATGTATACCGATCCAAATCATATCCATATTGAAGATCCAGGACAAATTGAAGGTAATATGGTCTTTACTTACCTTGATATTTTTGATTCCGATAAGCAAAAAGTGGTGGAATTAAAAGAACACTATCAAACTGGTGGCTTAGGGGATGTTAAGATCAAACGTTACTTAAACGAAGTATTGGAAGCTAAATTAGGACCGATCCGCGAACGTCGGGCTGAATTTGCTAAGGATATTCCGGCAGTTTATGACATGTTAAAAGCAGGGAGTCAAAAGGCAAATGAAGTCGCAGAACAAACTTTAGCCGAAGTCCGCGCTGCCATCGGAGTTAACTATTTTGACTAACCTTAAAAGTAAACGAATTTGTGGTTAATATTTTGTGAGAGAAATGTGATAAAATATAGGTACTTTGATAAATTGGGGTGTTAAGATTGAAAAATTTAGTTATGTTGGATTTTGGTTCTAACTCGACCCGAATGTCGATCAATCAAATTACTGCAACAGGTGAGTTTGTTGAAATCAAACGTGCTAAAGAAATGACGCGCCTGGCTGAAGGAATGGGACAAGACAAGGGCGAAAAAGTTTTACAAGAACAAGCGATCAAGCGGACGCTAGCTGCAATCTTAAAATTTAAAAAGATGTATCGTGATCTGCCAAATTTAGAAGTGCGTGGGATTGCGACTGCAGCTGTACGTGAAGCTAAAAACAGTGCTGAATTTTTACAACAAGTAAAAGATGAAACCGGAATTGAAATCGAGGTCCTTTCGGGTAATGCTGAGGCTCATTATGATTACTTAGCCGTCAAAAATACACTAGATGTTGGGGATTGTGTTATTTGTGACATGGGGGGCGGTAGTTTTGAGTTGATCGTAGTCAAAAATGCGCGGGCGCAAAACTATATCAGTATTCCATATGGAGCCGTCAGTTTGACCGAAAAGTTTAACGCTGCCAAAACGATTACGGCGCAAGACATCTTTAGATTTTCGCGTTTCTTAAACTATAAATTTAGTCAATTGCCTTGGCTCTTAGAAGCTAAAGGGTTACCGTTAGTCTTATTAGGAGGAGCTAGTCGCACAGTTGCCAGACAAGAGCTGATCCGGCAAGGCAAGACTGATTTGACTAAGATCCACGGTGTTTCGATGTCAACGTATGCCTTTTTAGATGTGTATACCAATTGGTTAGGCCTAGACCTTGAACAGCGCAAAGCCGTCCTTGGTCCAGAAGGTGCGCGGGCAGATATTATCATTGGTGGTTTGACCCCGATCGCATTTTTAATTGAATATCTAAGTATTCACGAAGTTATTTTTTCTGAGAGTGGCGTTCGTGAAGGCGTATTGTATTCAATGCTCCAAAATAATTAAAAAACGATCTCCTAGGTAAATTAGGAGATCGTAAAGAAGGTGAATTCTACCAAGTAGAGTTTGCCTTTTTATTTTATTGTAAGATCTTGGCCAAAGTACTTTTGTGAAAGCGTGGTTAATTGACTCGAATCTTGGAGTTCAGTTAAGCTAGTCGTTAAAAGTTTTTGGACCTTAGGTTGTTTATAAGTGATCAAACTAAGTGATTGCGCTAAGATGCTAGGATCGTTGATCTTATGAAGTACCGCTGCTTTTTGATCTGAGGTTGCATCAGCAGCTGGTTTGATCAATTCAGGATGCTCTTTTAAGTAAGCCTGATAAGTATCTTCATTTAAAATCGCGGCGGAGATTTTTTTATTAGCTAAAGCATCCATGAGCTCAGCTGTAGTCGCAAAGCTTACCGGTTTAAGTCCTAATTGCTTTAAAAGAGCAGTTTGTTGACCCGTTTGGAGTAAACCGACTTTTTTGCCCGCTAATTTTTCAAGTGATTTAGCTTTAGCATCCGTTCGGGTAAAGAGCACATTTTTAGGATATAAGAAAGACTCAGTACTCTTAAATGCGGTTGAAAAATTGGCTTTATCCCCTAAAATAAAATCAACCTTGCCACTTTTTAGGGCAGTCGATAATTTTTCTGTCGATGAATATGCTTTAAAAGTGATTTTTTTATTAGACTCAGTTGCGAGCTTTTGGGCTAGCTCAACTGAGAAACCTTGCCATTTGCCATTTTTTTGGACACTGTAAGGTTGATCATTGGTCAAAATTCCCATGGTCAAAGTCGACTCAGCGTGGATCGTATGAAGCGGTAAATTAAGCAAAAAAAGCCCTAAAAAGGCGCTGAGTAAAAGTAATGGAAATTTTTTCATTTTTCCCCATCCCTTCAATTGTATCGTTGAATCTATTATACAATACGCTTGCTAAAAATGTGGCTTGGACGTGAGAATTTGTTTAGGAAAAAATCCGCTACGGTCGTTATGCTTAGGCGTTGCGACACTTGTAATTTAGGGCGATAATGCTTAAACTAAAAGGGTCTAACAGTCAACTGAAAAGAAAACTGAGGAATTTTATATGAACGGATTTAGTAAATATTATCAAAAAGATCGGCAAACACGGCTAAATATTTTAGTAGAGCAACAAAAATTATCTTCCGCTGAGGTTGAAAAACTCGCACAAGCAGAGTTAGATTTTGAACTAGGCGATACGATGATCGAAAACTATTTGACCCAGTATCAGCTCCCAGAGGGTTTAGCTTTAAATTATGTGATCGATGGCAAGGAGTATTTGATCCCAATGGTGACCGAAGAACCATCAGTAATCGCAGCTGCAAGTCATGGGGCGCAACTTGTCAAAAAAAGCGGTGGGTTTAAGGCACAGGTCAAAGAACGCTTGATGATCGGTCAGATCGTGTTAGAACAAGTCAGTGACGCTCCTACGTTAGCAAAAAAAATCAAACAACAACAAGATAAATTATTGACTTTAGCCAACGAAGCTCATCCTTCAATCGTTTCACGGGGTGGAGGAGCACGAGAGTTAAATGTGCGAATTTTAGCGCCTGATATGCTATCAGTCGATTTAGTGGTCGATGTTAAAGAAGCTATGGGCGCTAACATGTTAAATACGATGTTAGAAGCTTGTGCTAAATATCTCGAAGAAGAACTAGCAGTAGAAGTGTTACTCAGCATTCTTTCCAATTATGCAACTAGATGTTTAGTCAAGGTGACTTGCGAGCTTCCAGTAGAAAATTTAACTAAAGGCGAGATCTCAGGTGCAAAGATCGCCCAAAAAATCGCCAGTGCTAGCCGGTTAGCCCAGCTTGATCCTTACCGAGCAACAACACACAACAAGGGAATCATGAATGGGATCGATGCGGTTGTGATCGCTAGTGGCAATGATTGGCGCGCCGTTGAAGCAGGAGCACATGCCTATGCAGCGCGAGATGAGCAGTATCGGGGCTTGAGCACTTGGAAACTAAAAGGTGGAAAATTATGCGGTGAGCTCGAATTACCTTTGCCCTTAGCCACTGTTGGTGGTTCGGTTTCGATCGTACCTTTAGTTAAAATAAATCAGCGGTTATTAGAATTAGAAGATGCTAAAGAATTAGAAAAAATCGTAGCTGCTGTTGGTTTAGGACAAAACTTGGCAGCTTTGTATGCTTTAGTGACCGATGGGATCCAAAAAGGGCACATGAAATTACAATTAAAGAGTTTGGCAGTTTCTATTGGTGCCAAACCGCAAGAAGTTTCGCAAGTTGTGGAAAAAATATTAGCCAAAAAAGCACGTGATTCAGCAACTGCGCAACAAATTTTAGCAGAAATCAGAGGAAATAAGTAATGAACGAAATGAAACTATCACCAGCAACTGAAGCTTTGATCAAGCAAGTTGAAGAAAAATTTCCAGCCGGGGTCCAAATTGAAGTTAAACCTAATGACCCGGTGGGATATTTACGGCATGATCAAGCACAACACTATTTACATGGGGGAAAATTAAAAGTTGAAGTCTATGATACGACGGCAGCTGATTACACGATCGCCCATGAACTATTGCACTTTTTATTGATGTTTGAACAAACACCGCAAGTGGCGTTTAACTTAACTACTGGTGAAGTTGAGCGTGATCACAAATTTATGTTAGCTGGTGTCGATTTATATGACACTGTTTTGCACACTAAGGTATACGCTCGTCAGCGTGAGTTAGGTTTTGTGACGCCAGAACTAGAAGGTCTTTATTTAAAAGGGATCTTAGCGGTCTTAAAACCAGAACCTAAAGATAAACGAGATGAGTGGATGGTTTTACGGACGGTAACATTACTTGATGCTTTAGTCTTTTTTGCCGATAAACTTGAAATAGTGTTACCGAAATTGACCGAATTATATCCCGTCTCGCTTGCAGCAGCGCAAAAGTTATTTGCCGTGATGACTGAGAAAAAATTGGAGACAGCTTTTGAAATTCGGCGGGGAGTCGTTCGTTTATGGAAAGCATTTGATGAACAATTAGTGACTTGGCACTTGTTATCCATGCAATTAAACGACTTTATCACTTTGACTCCAGTTTTGAGTGCCCGCCAATTACGGTTAGAAACCAGCGTCTTATTTGAGTTTTATCACACTCCTTGGCAAGATAATTTGCATTTTAAATCAGCTTATATTGGACGTTTTAAAGTTGATGGACAAAATTCGTTTGTGTTACCTAATTTTGAAAAAGACCAAGCAGAAAAATTCAAAGAATTATACGCTTTACCGGTACGAGAGTTATTGGAACGCTTAGGCGTAGAATATTTAACACGCTAATTAGTTAGAAAAGAAGGCAAGAGAAAATGTATCAAAAAGATTTTAAATACCCAGACACTAAGGCTTATGAATTTGTAGTCACCCGGTTAAAGGAACGTGGGGTGGAACTTGATCAATTAGCGCAACTCGTCTACGATACCCAAAAAGGTTTTGAAGCTGAGTTGACTTTAGCAGAATGCCAAAAAGATCTTAACGATGTGATGCATAAACGGGAATTATTAAACAATGCAATGGTAATGTTAGAACTTGACCGTTTGACCGAAGAAAATAAAGTTGCTCAACCTTTACGGGAGATCATCGAAAATGACTCCGGTGTTTTTGGCGTCGATGAAACTTTGGCGTTACAGATCGCTAATATTTACGGAACGATCGGGGCAACTAATTTTGGCTACTTTGACCGTGTTAAATCGGGGATCATTCAAAAGTTCGATACGAGTCCTGAGCATGTAAATACGTTTATTGATGATCTATTAGCGGCGATCGTGGCAGCCACATGTGGTAAGATCGCACATAAATATGCTTAATACCCTAGTTTTTTACGGGAAACAGCTCATCAAGGAGTAGTTGTTATGGTATACTAATTTTATCGAATTTTTGACGATGAGAACTTGCATACTATAGTTAAGTTTTTAAGTGAAAGGAAATAACAAGTTTATGGCTGAAAAAGAGACATTTTATATTACCACGCCGATTTATTATCCTTCGGGGAAATTACATATCGGTAATTCTTACACCACGATCGCTTGTGATGTTTTAGCACGTTATAAGCGCCTTCAAGATTTTGATGTTTTCTTTTTGACGGGAACTGATGAACATGGTTTAAAAATTGAACAAAAAGCCGAAGATCTAAATATGACACCAAAAGAATATGTAGATATGATGGCTGAATCGATCCAAAACCTGTGGAAAACATTAGAGATCACAAACGATAAATTTATTCGAACAACTGATGATTATCATGAAGCTGCGATCCAAAAGATCTTCCAAAAGCTTTTAGATAAAGGTGATATTTACTTAGGTTCATATAAGGGCTGGTACTCAGTTTCTGATGAAGAATACTTTACTGAATCCCAACTTGCCGAAGTTTATCGGGATGAACAAGGCAATATGATCGGTGGCAAAGCCCCATCAGGCCATGAAGTCCAATTAGTTGAAGAAGAATCTTACTTCTTTAAGATGAGTAAATATGCTGATCGCTTGGTGGAATATTATAATGAACATCCTGAATTCATTATTCCACAAACACGTAAAAATGAAATGTTAAACAACTTCATCAAGCCAGGTTTAGAAGACTTAGCGATCACGCGGACTAGTTTTGATTGGGGCGTCAAAGTTCCTAATGATCCAAAACACGTAGTCTATGTCTGGATCGATGCGTTATGTAACTATATCACGGCGCTTGGCTACGGCAGTGATGACCAAACACTATTCAACAAATATTGGCCTGCTAACGTTCACATGGTGGGGAAAGAAATCGTGCGCTTCCACACGATCTATTGGCCAATTGTTTTGATGGCGTTAGATTTACCATTGCCAGAACATATCATTGGTCATGGCTGGTTATTGATGCGTGACGGTAAGATGTCTAAATCTAAGGGCAATGTGATCTATCCAGAAATGTTGACCAAACGCTATGGCTTAGACGCATTACGCTACTATTTGATGCGTGCAGTACCATTTGGTAATGACGGGGTCTTTACGCCAGAAGATTTTGTCAGCCGGATCAACTACGATCTTGCTAACGATTTAGGGAACCTATTGAACCGAACAGTAGCGATGATCAATAAGTATCGTGCCGGCAAAGTTCCCGCTTTAAAATCTGGAGTCACAGCTTTTGATGCTGATTTGGAACAATGTGCGCTTGATGCGATCAAAGAATATCAAGCTGAAATGGATAGTGCTCACTTCTCCTTAGCTTTAGAAGCATTATGGAAGTTTGTTTCTCGTTCTAATAAGTACATCGATGAAACTGAACCTTGGGTCTTGGCTAAAGATGAAACTAAAGCCCAAGAATTAGATAGTGTATTAGCCCACTTAGCGGCTAGTTTACGTTTGATCGCGATCTTATTACAACCAGTAATGACCCACGCACCAAAAGAGATTTTTGCACAATTAGGGTTGCCAACAGATAACATGAATATTAAGGATGTATCTTATTTTGATCTACCTGAAAATGCAACTGTTGTTAAGAAGGGGACACCGATCTTCCCTCGTCTCGATATTGACGAAGAAGTTGAATATATCAAGTCTAAGATGACTAAGAGTGATAAACAAAAGGGACGTAAGGCAATGCAAACTGCAGCCCAAGCAGAGGCTGAATTTGACCCTGAAAAGACAACTTTGAAATTGACTAAAAAAGAGATCCGTTTTGATAAATTTGACAAAGTTGAACAACGGGTGGCTTTGATCAAAGATGTCGCTAAAGTCAAAGGTGCCGATAAATTGCTCAAATTCCGTTTGGATGCAGGAGATGAAGGCGAACGGCAAATTTTATCTGGAATCGCTCAATGGTATCCAGAACCAGAAAAATTGATCGGCAAGAAAGTTATTGCGGTCACTAACTTACAACCACGTAAAATGCGCGGTGAGATCAGTCAAGGAATGTTGTTATCAGCCGAATTTGGTGATCAAGTTCAATTGATCATCGTTCCTGATGAAATTCCGGCCGGTTCATTAGTCGGTTAATTGCGCTTCTAAAAGGCACATGGGGCTTCCGTGTGCCTTTTAGCGTAAGAAAGGAAAGAAAATGAAAATTTTTGATTCACATACGCATATCAATGCTACTGAGTTTAAGCATGATCTACCTGATGTGATCAAGCGTGCCCAAGCATTGGATGTCACAGAAATGCTACTGATCAGTTACGATCAAACTAGTGCTGAGCAAATGTTAAAGCTGTTAGATAAATATGATGGTCTTTACGGAGCGATCGGTTGTCATCCGGAAAGTGCAGACCTTTATGATCAAGCTTATGAAAATTTTATTTTAACGGTGCTTAAACACCCTAAAGTTGTAGCAATCGGGGAGATCGGTCTTGATTATCACTGTGATGTTTCACCAGAAGTGCAAAAGAAGGTCTTTTTACGCCAAATCGAACTTGCCCATGAATTGAACTTACCGATCAGTATCCATAACCGCGATGCGATCGCCGACTGTTATGAAATTTTAAAAAATGCTCAAGTGGATCAGCTCGGTGGGATCATGCATAGCTTTAATGGTGATAAAAATTGGGCTGAGAAATTTTTAGCCTTAGGGATGGAGTTATCATACAGTGGGGTCGTGACCTTTGGCAATGCTAAAGAAGTTAAAGCGGCTGCGCTAAATACTCCGCTAGATCATTTGTTAGTGGAAACAGATGCGCCATATTTGACCCCATTACCATTTCGGGGGCGCATCAATGAACCTGCAATGACGCGGTATACCCTTGAATTCTTAGCCCAAAGTTTAAATATAACTCCCGAAAAATTAGCACAGATTACTCGTGCAAATGCAAGGAGGGTCTTGAAATTAGATGACAGATAAAATGAAAATAAAAGAAGTGATCGTTGTTGAAGGCAAAGACGACACTAAACGGATCAATTTAGCCGTAAATGCTGATACCTTAGAAACACGTGGTTCTGCGATCAGTGATGAGACTTTAGCTCAAATTGAAGAACTCCACGATAAAAGAGGGGTGATCGTCTTTACTGATCCCGATTTTTCCGGGGAAAAGATCAGAAAGATCATCCAAGAAGCAGTGCCTGGCGTTAAGCATGCCTTTTTGACTAAACACGATGCTGCGCCTGATCATAAAGGAAGTTTAGGCGTAGAACATGCTTCACCTGAAGCGATTAGGGAAGCTTTACGTAATTTATATACCGAAGAACCCGATGCTATCCCGGTAATCACTAGAGAAGATCTAGCGACGGCGGGCTTGATCTCTGGGCCAAAAGCCAAAATCAGACGGCGCTTATTAGGCGAGATCTTGCGGATCGGTTATGTAAATGGTAAACAACTCTACAAGCGGTTGAGTCTTTTTCAGATCACCAAAGAAGAATTCGCGCAGGCTTTGCGTGAAGTTGATGAGCTAGAACCACTTGAGTAAGAGAAAGGATTGGATTAAATGACAAATGAATTACCAGAGATCGCTTCGCCCACGCGGACACGTGCGATCATGGAAAGCTATGGTTTGACCTTTAAGAAGAGTTTAGGGCAAAACTTTTTAACGGATATCAACATCTTAAATAAGATCGTTGCTGCGGCTGATGTGACTGAAGCTGATGATGTGATCGAAATCGGTCCCGGGATCGGTGCTTTGACCGAACAATTGGCGAAAAGAGCGCATCAAGTTATGGCATTAGAGATCGATGACCGCCTGATCCCGGTGTTAAAGGATACTTTAGCGCCATATGATAATGTGACAATTGTGCACCAAGACGTTTTAAAAGCAGATTTGAAGGCTTTGATCGCGCAAAATTTTGATGGTAAGCATAATTTAAAAATTGTCGCTAACTTGCCATATTACATTACGACACCAATCATTTTACATTTATTGGATACGAAGATCGATTTTGAAAAGATCGTTGTGATGATGCAAAAAGAAGTCGCTGATCGTTTAGCCGCTACCCCAGGAAATAAAGACTATGGTTCTTTGACAGTAGCGGTCCAATACGAAATGGATGCCGATATTGCCTTTATCGTGCCTAAGACAGTCTTTATCCCACAGCCTAAGATCGACTCAGCGATCATTGTCTTAGAGAAAAAAGATAGCCAACCATATCAACCAGCTGATGAAGAATTTTTCAAAAAAATGGTCAAAGGGATCTTTTTACATCGGCGTAAGAGTTTGTGGAATAACTTACAAGGATTATATGGTAAAGACCCAGCTACAAAAGAAAAAATGCAAGTAGCGCTACAAAAAGCCGGGATCGAACCAGGGATCCGCGCGGAAAAATTATCGATCGCACAAATGGTAGATTTAGCCGATGCATTAAGTGCACAAAAACTATAAAAATTTGATTTTAATTATTGAAGTAGTCTTTCTAGTATGGTATAATTGCTAATTTTGTAAAATTATGTTACAATGGTCGATACAGAGAGGTGAAGCGTATTGCCAAGTACATTAACTAAAATCAAGAGCAAGCTCGACAATTGCATTGGCGCTGGTTTAACGGTAACGTCTCATGTGGGACGCAAAAAAGTTACTAAACGTCATGGAATTTTGCGGGAAACTTTCCCCGCTGTTTTTATCGTAGAATTAAGTCACGAAGAAAATGCCGTTGAACGCGTATCCTATAGCTACACCGACGTTTTGACCAATAGTATCGTTCTAGACTTTGATTAAAAATAAACTCTAGTATTGCCATGGTTATCATGGCTGAGGGACCGAGATTTAATTGTGAATATACATAAAAAGAGATGCCAAAATCGGCATCTCTTTTTATGTTTTTAATTAACGCTTTTTATCTTCACGCTTGGCTTCTTCTTCTTTGACTTCATTTTCACGACGTCTAGCATCTTCAAGCCGTGTTTCATTTAAACGATGTTCTAATTTTGAATCATTACGACGTGTCATAATTACATACTTCCCTTCATGTTACAACTGTAATTATAGTTCTCTAGTTCAAGAGTTACAAATAAAAACACTTTTTAATATAAAAAATTAAAGTCTTATTAGTAAAGTATCTTTTTAGCCAAAGTAGCAGAGCTGGATCAGTTAGTGTAAGGTGCTTTTAGGGTGAGTAGACTTTTAAGTGTGTTAACTGCTAGGGGGAGCCATTTTTGGATTGTGATAAACGTAACAAGCGGAAAGGATAAAAATAAATTTTAACTTTTTTTCAGTAAAACATTGCGCAAAACAAACATTTAGCGCTTGTTCGATGACAAATTAAAAGTTGCACAAAATTAACAAATTATTTAATTTCAGTTATAATTAATAATGTAAGCGCTATACAGGTTTTTAGATAAGTTTTTTTCCTTATGTTTTAGAGAAAGGAAGTTTTAAAATGACACAAAAAATTGATTTTGACGCATTGAAAACAATTTCACCTAGCGAAATCAAACCACTTCAAGTTCTAGATGAAAATGGCAATGTGATTGACCCAGATTTTTTCCCAGATCTTAGTGATGAAAAAATTGTTGAATTATTTAAGAAAATGCTTTGGTCTCGTGTGCTAGATGAGCGCTCGACTAAGTTGAATCGTCAAGGCCGTTTAGGTTTCTTTGCCCCAACAGCTGGGGAAGAAGCTTCTCAGATCGCTTCAGAATTTGCGATGGAAAAGAGTGATTTTCTCTTACCAGCATACCGTGATGTACCGCAATTAGTAATGCATGGCTTACCATTAGAAAAGGCTTTCTTGTGGTCACGAGGACATGTTTTGGGGAACGAATATGCTGATGATTTGGCTGCTTTACCACCACAAATCATTATCGGTGCCCAATATGTTCAAGCAGCAGGGGTTGCTTTAGGGCTTAAGAAAAAAGGCGCTAAAAATGTGGCCTACACTTATACTGGTGATGGTGGGACTTCCCAAGGCGATTTCTATGAAGGGATCAACTTTGCTGGGGCTTACCAAGCACCTGCGATTTTTGTCGTGCAAAACAACGGCTATGCGATCTCTGTTCCACGTGCAGTTCAAACTGTGGCACCAACCTTGGCGCAAAAAGGCTTAGCTGCCGGGATCCCAGGACTTCAAGTTGACGGAATGGATGCCTTAGCGGTGTACTTGGTGATGAGTGAAGCTCGTAAATATAGTGTAGCTGGCAACGGTCCAGTCTTGATCGAAACGTTGACTTATCGCTTTGGACCACACACGCTTTCTGGGGATGATCCTCATCGTTATCGGACAGCTGAAGAAGAAGACGAATGGCGTAAAAAAGATCCTTTAGTACGAGTACGTACTTATTTAGATAAAAAAGGTTTGTGGTCTGCGGAGCAAGAAGAAGCTGTTGTTGCTGAAGTAAATGAAGAGATCAATGAAGCAATGAAAAAGACAGAACAAGCTCCAAAACAAAAGGTCAGCGAATATCTGCAAAATGTCTTTGTAGAAACACCACCGACCTTAGAAGAACAAATTGCAAAATTTGCGGCTAAGGAGGAAGAATAATGGCTAAAACAACGATGATCAAAGCAATCACTCAAGCTTTGGAAGAAGAATTAAAACGTGATAAAAATGTTTTGGTATTTGGTGAAGATGTCGGACGCAATGGTGGGGTCTTCCGGGCTACAGATGGTTTACAAGATAAGATCGGTAAGGACCAAGTGTTTGATACGCCATTAGCAGAATCAGGCATTGGTGGCTTAGCTGTAGGGCTTGCCTTGACAGGTTTTCGTCCGGTTCCTGAAATTCAATTCTTTGGTTTTGTGTTTGAAGTGATGGATGAAATCGCTGCTCAAATTGCGCGGACACATTTCCGTTTAGGTGGCACACGTAAGATGCCTGTGACGATCCGGGCACCATTTGGCGGTGGGGTGCATACGCCAGAATTGCACTCTGACAGTTTAGAAGGCTTAATGGCACAAACACCAGGATTAAAAGTTGTGATTCCAAGTGATCCTTATGATGCTAAGGGCTTGTTGATCTCTGCGATCCGTTCCGATGATCCGGTCGTCTTTTTAGAACACATGAAGTTGTATCGTTCATTTAAACAAGAAGTACCTGATGGAGCTTACACGGTCGCTTTAGATAAAGCAGCGATCAAACGTGAAGGTAAAGATGTAAGTATCATTACTTACGGTTA
Source organism: Ligilactobacillus apodemi DSM 16634 = JCM 16172 (assembly GCF_001434405.1). GTDB lineage: Bacteria > Bacillota > Bacilli > Lactobacillales > Lactobacillaceae > Ligilactobacillus > Ligilactobacillus apodemi. The sequence continues at coordinate 21,891 of NZ_AZFT01000053.1, forward strand.
TATGGTCCACGAAAGTTTACGTGCCGCTGAAGATTTAGCTAAAGAGGGTATTGAGGCTGAAGTTGTTGACTTAAGAACGGTTTCGCCATTAGATGAAGAAACGATCTTAAAATCAGTGAAACGAACAGGCAAAGTTGTTTTAGTTCAAGAAGCACAACGCCAAGCCGGGATCAATGCGCAAGTAGCAGCTTTGATCGCCGAAAAAGGAATTTTATCCTTAGAAGCTCCGATTGGGCGAGTTGATGCACCAGATACACCATACCCATTTAGCGATGCTGAACAAATTTGGTTACCAAATAAGGCAGACATTATTGAAAAAGTAAAGGAAACGGTTAATTTCTAGGAGGAAGTCTGATGAGTAAATATCAATTTAAATTACCCGATATCGGAGAAGGGATCGCGGAAGGTGTTATTGGTGAATGGCACGTTAAAGTTGGCGATGAGATCAAAGAAGACGAAGATTTAGTTCAAATCGAAAATGATAAGTCCGTTGAAGAGATCCCTAGTCCAGTGGCAGGTAAAGTAACTGCGATCTTAGTGTCAGAAGGTGAAACAGCCGAAGTTGGCGATCCTTTAGTCGAGTTAGAGGTTGCTGAAGGTGCGGGAAACGTTACAACAGACGCTACTCCAAAAGAACCAGCAGCAGAAACCCAACCAGTAGCAAGTGATAAACCAGCTGAAACTGCTACTAAAGAAACGCCTAATAATGCGCAAGTGGTCGTGGCCTCGCAAGATCATTCCTTACCTGTTTTGGCAATGCCAGCCGTGCGCAAATATGCACGTGAAAAAGGAGTAGAGCTTGCTAAGATCAAAGGCAGTGGTCGCCATGGGCAAGTAACACGTGCTGATATTGATCAAGCAATGAACTTACCACAAGAAGCAGCAGAAAAAACAGTAGCAGATGTAAAAACAAATGAACCAGTAGTTTTAACGACTACTGCCAGTCCAGATTGGCCTGAAACGGTCGAAAAAATGTCACCTGTTCGCAAAGCAACCGCTAATGCAATGGTCCGTTCTGTTTCTCAGATCCCACATGTCCACGTTTTTGATGAAGTGGTCGTTGATAAGCTCTGGGATCACCGTAAGAAATATAAAGAATTGGCAGCTAAACGTGGTGTCAAGTTGACCTTTATGGCTTATATGGTCAAAGCTTTAGCAGTGATCTTAAAAGAATATCCGATCTTTAATAGTTCAGTGGATATGCAAAATCAAACGATCGCCTACAAGAACTACATTAACGTAGGGATCGCCACGGATACTGATCACGGTTTATTTGTTCCTAACGTCAAGCATGCGGATGCTTTAAGTTTATTTGGGATCGCAGAACAGATCTCAGCTAATACAGCTAAAGCTAAGGAAAACAAATTGTCACGTGATGATATGAGTCATACGGGGATGTCGATCACCAATATTGGCTCTGTTGGTGGTGGTTTCTTTACCCCGATCATTAATTGGCCTGAAGTAGCGATCTTAGGTATGGGTAAGATCACTAAAGAAGCCGTTGTAGTAGATGATGAGTTACAAATCGCACGGGTCTTGAAATTATCTCTAGCCTTTGACCACCGTGTTATTGATGGTGCAACTGCGCAAAAGGCAGTCAACCGTCTAAAAGAATTGTTGGCAGACCCAGAATTGTTATTAATGGAAGGATGAGAAACAGATGGTCGTAGGAGATTTTTCAATTGAATTAGATACAGTTGTCATCGGTGCTGGCCCAGGAGGTTATGTAGCTGCGATCCATGCGGCTGAATTAGGGCAAAAAGTAACGGTGATCGAACGTGAATTTATCGGTGGTGTATGTTTGAACGTTGGTTGTATTCCATCAAAAGCTTTGATCGAAGCTGCGCACCATTATCAATATGCGATGCATTCACAAGATATGGGGCTATTAGTGACAGCTGCTAAATTAGACTTTGCCAAGACGATCGAATGGAAAAATAGTGTTGTTTCTCGTTTGACTGGTGGGGTTGCATCACTTTTCAAAAAGCACCAGATCGATGTTGTTTGGGGCGATGCTTTCTTAAAAGATGACCACAGTTTACGTGTGATCGATAAGGATGGAAATGCACAAACCTATAGTTTCAATAATTTGATCGTTGCAACGGGTAGTCATCCGATCGAAATTCCCAACTTCAAATTTAAGGGCCGTGTCTTAGATTCGACTGGTGCGCTTAATTTACAAGAAGTGCCAAAAGAATTAGTTGTTGTTGGTGGGGGGTATATTGGTTCTGAATTAGCTTCTGCTTACGCTAACTTGGGGGCTCATGTCACGATCTTAGAAGGTGGCCCAATGATTTTAGCTAACTACGAAAAAGATTTAGTGAAAGTTGTGGAACATCACTTTAGCAAACAAGGTGTTGATATTTATACGAATGCACTTGCTAAAAAGGCTGAACAAACAGATGAAAATGTTAAGATCACCTTTGAGATCAACGGTGAAGAAAAAGAAATGGTTGCCGACTATGTGATCGTTTCGGTCGGGCGTCGTCCTAATACTGCCGATATGGGCTTAGAACAAGCAGGGGTTAAAATTGATGAACGTGGCTTGATCCCAGTTGATGCTCAAAGTCGGACAAATATTTCGCATATCTATGCAATTGGTGATATCGTGGCTGGTTTTGCGTTAGCTCATAAGGCAAGTTACGAAGGAAAAGTAGCGGCTGAAGCAATTTCTGGGATGAAAACGACAGTTGATTATCGCGCGATGCCAGCAGTTTGCTATACTGATACTTCGATCGCCACAACTGGCTTGACCTTGGCGGAAGCAAAAGAACAAGGCTTCAAAGCTAAAAAAGCTCAATTCCCATTTACAGCTAACGGACGGGCGATCTCAATGGGTAAGACTGATGGATTTATTCGCTTAGTCTTTGAAGAAGAAACTGATGTCTTATTAGGAGCACAGATCGTTGGGGCCCACGCTAGTGATTTGATCAACGAATTGACTTTAGCGATCGAAATGGGGGCAACCACAGAAGATATTGGTTTAACGATCCACCCACACCCATCATTAGGTGAAGCGGTAATGGATGCTGCGGATGTAGCTTTAGGTTTTCCAACTAACATTTAAGAGGCAAATAAGGGATGAAAATGCAATATGTAGTAATGCCCAGTAACGATATTCGGACTAATTTAGCAACTGAGCAATATTTAATGAACAGTGGTAAATTAAAAGCACCGTTTATGCTCTTTTATATCGAAGGTCCATGTATTATCGTGGGGCGTAATCAAAATACTTTAGAAGAGATCAACCAAAAATATTGTGAAGAACATGGTATCACGGTCACGCGGCGTTTGTCCGGCGGTGGTGCGATGTATCAAGATCTCGGTAACTTATGCTTTAGTTTTGTTGTTCCAGCTAAAGATCAAGAATTCGGTGATTTTAAGACTTTAGTCGCACCAGTAGTTGAAGCTTTACATGAAATGGGAGCTACGGGAGCTGAAGTTACTGGTCGAAATGACATTGTGATCGACGGAAAGAAGTTTTCTGGAAATGCAATGTATACTAAGGGCGACAAAACCTTTTCACATGGAACATTGATGTTTGATGTGGATACAGGTGCAGTTGAAAATGCCTTGAAAGTTCCTAAAGATAAGATCGAATCAAAAGGAATCAAATCGGTACGTTCACGGGTCACCAATATCAAACCTTACCTAGCTGAAAGTTACCAAAAATTAGATACTTTTTCATTCCGCGATGAATTGATCAAGAAGATTTGGAAAGTTGATGATCTCGAGCAGTTAAAAGAGTTTGAGTATAAATTAGACGAGACCGATCAAGCAGAAATCGCCAAAATTGAACAAGAATTGTACAAAAATTGGGATTGGGTCTATGGCCGTTCACCCGAGTTTACCGTCCAAAGACGTCGTCATTTTGACGGTGGAACGATCGATGCGCGTTTCTTGATCGAAAACGGCAAAATCGCTGAAGTAACGATCTATGGTGATTTCTTTGGGAAAAAAGATGTCGCTGAATTGCAGACAGCCTTAAAAGGCCAAAAATATGCACCTGAAGTAATTCGCCAAGTTCTAAGTCAATTTGAACTCAATGAATACTTTGTGGGGCTTGATGCTACTGAAGTAACGGAACTTTTAGCATTACAACAATAAAAATTTATCGCTGAAAAATACGAGTAGGTCATACGCTTTGGGAGATTTACTCGTATTTTTTTGCTTTAAAACTGTTACTAAACTTCAAAATGGGATTATAATTAGGTGATCGAAGAAAGAAGGTCACAGTTGTGAAAAAATGGATCTGGGGAAGCTTAGGCGTGATTTTGATTGGCGCAGTAATTTTACAAGTGCTTCTTTTATGGGGCACTTCTGAGCAACCTTTGCGAACTGATAATTTACACAGTAACCTTGAATATTCTGATGTGCCTACGCTTTTGATCCCTGGATGGGGTGGTAATGCTTGGACGTATCGGAAACTGATCACATCTTATCAAAAACAAAATGTTGCCCAAAAAACAATGACGATCCATGTGACACCCACAGGAAAGGTGAAGGTTAAAGGGACTGTTGCTAAGAAGAAAAATGCGCTGATCCAGTTGATCTTTGATTGGAATTACACTAAAGATTATCAGCCCCAAACTGTCTGGTTGACCAGTGTTTTAAAGGTATTACACGATAAGTATCACGTAACGCGCTTAAATATTGTAGCTCATTCTTGGGGTGGAAGTGCTTTTGTGCATGCGATGGCTGATTCTAAGTCATTGCAACGCGAGATTTCTTTTCCTAAAGTTATTTTATTAGGGACTCCGGTTGATGAAGGGGTAGATGAGGGTGTCAGTTATACTAAAGCACAAAAACAAAAAACGACCGATCAAAATTATGAACAGCTGATCAAGAAATTTCAAAAGTTTAGTCCAGCGTCAACGATCACTTTTTACAATTTGATGGGTTCGATCGATGGTGAACAAACAGATGGTTCGGTCCCCAATGTCCAATCGATGTTTTTGAAAAATTTGCTACATTCGGATTGGGCGCGGTATTATCAAGCAGTTTATGCCAACACCGATCATACTGCGCTTCACCAACGAAAAAAGATCTTAGAAAATATTATGCAGATCCTTTGGAGCAAACGAGCTTTAGTGCAAAAATAAAAGAACCGCCTAAGTTAATTGAAAAACCAACTTAGGCGGTTCGCTTTTTATTTTAGACAAGTATTTTGCTTATCTAAATTATAGGGCGTAACTACATAAACTTCATGGCAAAAGCCACGTAAGCTATTATAAATATGTTGGATCCGCGAAGATTTTTGCGAGATTCCAAATACGGTCGGCCCACTACCACTCATTTGGGCAGCATCACACCCAAATTTAAGCATCTTTTGTTTGATCCTTAAAATATCTGGGTGACGTTCAGCCGTGATTGCCTCAAGCGTATTTCCCATTTTAGTGACCATCTGCTCATAATTACCAGCCTTGATCGCAGCAACAACCCCATCAACATCTTGGTGAGTGATCTTACCATAATTTATCCGGCGTAAAATACTAGGAGTCGAGACGCTATCACGTGGCTTAGCGATCACGATTTTTAGTGGGGGAAGCGGTCCGATCGGGGTGACGATCTCACCTTTTCCTGTGACTAATGCGGGTTCGCTATAGACGCAAAAGGGAACGTCTGAATCGATCTCAAGGCCGATCTTGGCGAGCTGAGCTTTAGTGAGACCGAGATCCCAAAGGCGGTTTAGCCCACGTAAGACTGCGGCTGCATCGGAAGATCCACCACCCATTCCTGCGGCGACAGGGATGTTTTTGTCGATCACGATCTCAACCCCCTCATTGATGCAGTAGTGATCACGTAGAACTTTAGCGGCTTGGTAGGCTAAATTACGTTGATCGCTCGGTAAAAAACCGGAATTCGTTGAGACAGTAATTTCACGAGAATCTGGAAGGGTTTTGATGTGCACATAATCAGCTAAATCCACTGCGATCATGACCATTTTCCATTCTGGTTCGCCGTTTTGATGACGAAATGGGGTATCTAGGCTGAAGTTTAGTTTAGCCGGAGCTTTCTCTGATATCTCCATTTGTTTCACCTGTCTATCATTCAAATTATTAGTTTAATTATACTGAACAACGCGTCATTTTAAAAGTGGGATCAAATATTCTGCGCTTTTTTTAAAAAACATGCCAGCTCAGTTGCTGTTTGCGTCAAGTTTTGCTCAGTAGCACTTAACGCTTCTGTTAAAGTAACGACTCCAGGAACACAAGAAAATAATGCATCAAAGCCAAGCTCATGCAGTTGGGCTACATCTTTGATCTGACCGGCAATGCCACAGCAAAGACAATTAGGAGCTACTTTCTTGACCGTTTGCAAGACCCCTAAAGGCGCTTTACCTAGTTCAGTTTGGGCATCTAAGCTGCCTTCACCTGTAAGTAAAAGATCGGCTCCTTGAGCAAGTTCACTTAAAGCAGTCATTTCGAGCATTAAGCTCACGCCTGACTGCAGTTGAGCATGACTAAATGCCAATAGCCCCCCGGCAATGCCCCCAGCAGCTCCAGCACCAGAGACATTAGTGATATCTTTTTGCGTTGTTTGGTAAATTACTTGAGCAAAATGCTGTAAAGCTTTATCAAGAGCGTTAACGTCTTTTTCTGAGGCACCTTTTTGGGGTCCAAAAACAAAACTTGCGCCTTTAGGACCAATAAACGGAGCGATAACGTCACTGGCTAAGATGATCTTTGTAGTTTGTAAGCGCTGATCAAACGCATCGGTTTTAATAGTGGCTAAGTTTTTCAAGGCTGCTCCACCAAAGGAAAGCACGTTACCGTCATGATCTAAAAGCTTTAAGCCAAGTGCTTGCAAAAGGCCAGCACCGCCGTCATTAGTTGCACTACCACCTAAACCAAGAATAATTTTACTGACACCTAGATCAAGGGCGGCCTTGATCAATTCACCGGTGCCATAACTGGTGGCATGGAGTGGATCTTTAGTTGTAGCCAACTCAAGTCCACTGGCACTAGCAGTTTCGATCACTGCTGTTTGTCCGTGATCGATCGTCGCAAATGTAGTAGTTATTTGATTGTTGTTGGGACCGGTAACATTAATAGGGTAAAGTTGACCAGTCGTATTGTGTAACATTGCAGCTAAAAAGCCATCTCCCCCGTCAGACATTGGGATCAGATGATAAGTTGCCTTGGGAAAATAAGGATAGAAGCCAGCTTTGAGTGCCTTAGCTACATTTTCAGCACTTAGGCTTCCTTTGAATGAGTCAGGAGCAATAATGATTTTCACTAGCGGTCTCTCTTTTCTATAATAAATACACCAAAACGATCTACTTAAGCATATTTTAGTTGGAATAGCCTAGTTAAGCAATCTTTCCAGCCATTAAAAATAGCGCTAAATGAACGAGATCATTAGCGCTATTAGAAAATTTAATTATCTTTATAGTTAGCCATTATTTGTTTTGCTTGAGCAATTTGCTGTTTGACTTGCTCAAAACCGGTAGCACCATAGGAATTTCTGCGTAAAACAGCATTTTTAGGTGATAAGGCTGCATAAACATCATCTTTGATCGTTGGTTCAGCTTGTTGTAATGACTCAAGCGGCATATCTTGTAAGTTTTGGTGTTCTTTGATGCCAGTTAAAACAAGTTTGCCAGCAATTTCATGGGCTTTTCTAAAGGGGATCCCTTGTTTAGCTAAGTAATCAGCTAATTCAGTGGCGTTAGAAAAGTCATTGTCAAGCGCGTGTGCCATCTTGTCATCTTTGACCGTTAAAGTTTCGACCATGCCAGTACAGATCTTTAAACAAGGGATGATCGTTTTGACGGCATCAAAGACACCTTCTTTATCTTCTTGCATATCTTTATTATAGGCAAGTGGCAAGCCTTTTAAAACGGTCAAAAGACCCATGAGATCACCAAAGATCCGCCCGGATTTGCCCCGAATAAGTTCAGCCATATCAGGGTTTTTCTTTTGTGGCATGATCGAACTACCAGTCGAGTATTGATCTGAAAGCTCGATATAGCCGAATTCATAGCTACACCATAAAATAAGTTCCTCACAAAAACGTGAGAGATGAACCATTAAAATTGAAGCGTTGCTTAAAAATTCAAGCGCAAAGTCACGATCAGAAACAGCATCTAAGGAGTTAGCGTAAAGTTCGCTAAAATCAAGTTCATTAGCGCTATATTCACGGTCGATCGGAAAAGTTGTTCCCGCTAAAGCTGCTGCGCCTAATGGTGAGATGTCAGTATGCTTTAGGTTAAAACAAAAACGTTCCCGATCACGCTTTAACATTTGCCAATAGGCCATTAAATAATGTCCATAAGAGATCGGTTGGGCGTGTTGTAAGTGAGTATAACCAGGCATTAAGGTCTCTTGGTGTAATTCTGCTTTAGCTAATAAAGCAGATTGCAGTTCCGTGATGCAAGTGATCACGGTTTTGAGGCGCTTTTTTAAGTACAGATGTAAGTCAGTGGCGACTTGATCATTGCGGCTCCGAGCAGTGTGTAATTTACCGGCGACCGGTCCGATCTCTTTTGTTAATAACGCTTCTAAATTCATGTGGATATCTTCATTTTCAACTGTGAATTCGAGTTCATTTGCTGCTAATTTTTCCTGAAGTGTTTGTAGACCAGCGATAATTTGATCGGCTTCATTTGCAGGAAGGATCTTAGTGTGTTTGAGCATCTTTACGTGTGCTAATGAACCTTCAAGGTCTTCCGCGGCCATGAGTTGATCAAAGAAGATCGAAGCACCGAATTCATCGACCCAGTGTTCCGGTTGTTTTTCAAACCGCCCACCCCAAAGTTTATGAGTGCTCATCTTAATTCACTTCCTTGTCGTTTTTTTGTTGAACTTGGGCAAAAACTTGGGTCGGTAACCCGAAAAGTTTGATAAAGCCACTAGCTGCTTCTTGATCAAATTCATCAGCTGCGGTATAGGTTGCTAATTTTTCATCATATAAAGAGTTAAGTGATTTACGTCCTTCGCAGATAACATTTCCTTTGAATAGTTTGACTCTGACAGTCCCGGTCACTTGTTTTTGTGTTTCGGCTAAAAATGCTTGTAAAGCAGGCATTAAAGGCGAGAACCACAAACCGTTATAAATCAATTCACTCATCTTCTTTTCAATGACTGGTTTGAAATGAGCGACTTCTTTTTCAAGGGTGATATCTTCGAGATCTTTATGAGCAGTGATCAAGACTGTTGCAGCTGGACATTCGTAGATTTCTCTTGATTTGATCCCAACAAGCCGATTTTCAACGTGATCGATTCGTCCGATTCCATGCTTGCCAGCTAATTTATCGAGCTTTTGGATCAAATCTGCTAATTCCAGTGTTTGCCCGTCTAACTTAACTGGGACTCCTTGTTTGAATTCAAGTTCGATTATTGTTGCTTCATCAGGTGTTTCTTCTAATGGTAAGGTCCGATCATATGCATCAGCAGGGGCACTTTGCCATGGATCTTCTAAGATACCACATTCGTTAGCCCGACCCCATAAGTTTTCATCAACTGAGTAAGGGCTTTTTTTGTTGATCGGTACAGGGATGTTATTTTGTAAAGCATAATCGATCTCTTCTTCTCTAGACCAATGATTATCTCTGATCGGGTCTTCGATGATCATTTCGGGTGCAAGTGCGTGGATCCCCACTTCAAAACGAACTTGGTCATTTCCTTTACCAGTACAACCATGGGCGATCGCAGTTGCATCATATTTTTTAGCGACTTCTACGAGATGTTTAACGATCAAAGGACGAGATAGGGCAGAAACAAGGGGGTATTTTTGTTCGTAATATGTATGCGCTTGGAGAGCTGGCAAACAATAATCAGTTGCAAATTCATGCTTGGCGTCGATCACGAGTGATTCTACGGCTCCGACAGCTAAGCCTTTTTCCTTAATTTTTTCTAGATCTTTACCTTCTCCGACATCAATGCAACAAGCGATCACATCGTAACCTTTATTTTTGAGCCAAGCGATTTCGACCGAAGTATCTAAACCACCAGAATATGCGAGCACTACTTTTTTATTTGCCATGTTAAAAACTCCTTTATTTGTTTTGTTGAAGTTATCATACAATTTTTATTCACAAAAATCAACAATTTATTAATAATTATTCACAAAAATGCTAAATTTAATATTTTTTATGCATAAAAGAACCTGTGGATGAGCGTTTAGCCAAAAGCAAAAAAGTTTGCTTGACGTGGTGGTCTGAGAGTGATAACCTATAATAGTTTGTTTTAGAACCGAACGTTAATTATTAAAGTGTTAGATAGTTGATTATTGAAAGCTTAGTTAAATAACTATTGACTAAAAAACGAACTTTTTTATTAAAATAGGTTTAAAAACTAGGAAAAAAACGAGCGATGCCGTATAATGAAGTAATCAAATAGATATTGGAGGAATAAAATTTGAAAACAAGAAGAAGTGATAGATTGATCGATATGACGAGATATCTCTTGGAGTCGCCTCATACACTGATCTCATTGACTTTTTTTGCAGAGCGTTATGAATCGGCTAAATCATCGATCAGTGAAGATCTAGCCATCATTAAGCGAACTTTCAAATTACGTGGGATCGGCATTTTAGAGACCATTCCTGGTGCTGCTGGGGGTGCCCGCTTTATTCCTTCCATCGAAGAACATGAAGCGCGTGAGTTTATCAATGAAATGACCGCTGAATTATCAGAAAAAGATCGTCTTTTACCAGGGGGATATGTTTATTTATCAGACTTATTAGGGCGCCCCGACGTTTTGCGTAAAGTTGGCCGTGTGATCGCACGCCAATATATTGATAAGCAAATTGATGCCGTCATGACAGTTGCCACTAAAGGTGTTCCGATCGCGCAAAGTGTTTCGAGTTATTTAAATGTGCCCTTTGTGATCGTGCGGCGTGATTCAAAAATCACAGAGGGTTCCACAGTTTCGGTCAATTATGTCTCTGGTTCAAGCGAACGGATCGAAAAAATGGAACTTTCTAAGCGCAGTCTAAAGCGCGGTTCACATGTCTTAGTAGTCGATGATTTCATGAAAGGCGGCGGCACTGTCAACGGTATGAAATCAATGATCGAAGAATTTGAATCTGAACTCGTGGGGATCACTGTTTTTGCAGAAGGTTCTTTTGATGGACAAAGAATGGTCGATGACTATACTTCATTGTTAAAAGTTGATCAAGTCAACACGCTTGATAAGACGATCAAAGTCAGTCCCGGAAATTATCTTGAAAAAGTATTTGAACACTAAAATGTATTTAGCTACGGTCATTAGGGTCGTAGCTTTTTTGATTAGTTTGAAAGCTTGAAACTAGTTGATGTCTGGTTTATCATTGATAGTGTTTACGGATATATTATGTATAAGAAAGGATGCCGTTTTTATTAGGAACGGTGAGTTTTAAAATGACAGCAAAATATGCGATCATCTTGGCTGCAGGTCAAGGTACCCGAATGAAATCAAAATTATATAAGGTTTTACATCCCGTTTGTGGGAAATCCATGGTTGACCATGTTTTAACCGAATTAGAAAAAGATCAATTAGATGAGATCGTAACGATCGTGGGCCATGGTGCTCAAAAAGTTAAAGAAACTTTAGGAAAAAGAACCCGTTATGCGTTGCAAGCCGAACAATTAGGTACAGGTCATGCGGTCTTACAAGCGGAAGATATCTTAGGTGATAAAGCAGGGATGACTTTGATCACTTGTGGTGACACCCCGTTATTTACGGCTGAAACTTTTGCTAAATTATTCGAATATCACGAAAAATCTGGGGCAGCCGCTACTGTTTTAACTGCTAAAACTGATAAGCCATTTGGCTATGGTCGTATCATCCGTAACAACCGCGATGAAGTAGAAAAAATCGTCGAACAAAAAGATGCTACGCCAGAAGAAGCCTTAGTAAACGAAATCAATACTGGGGTATATTGCTTTGATAATCAAGCTCTCTTTGAGTCATTACATCAAGTTAATAATGATAATGCGCAAGGCGAATATTACTTACCTGATGTGATCGAAATCTTAAAGTCACAAGGTAAAGCGGTTGGTGCTTATTGCATGCCTGAATTTGAAGAATCAATGGGGGTAAACGATCGCAGTGCTTTAGCTAAGGCTACGGCGATCATGCAACGTCGCATCAATGAAAAACACATGAAAAATGGGGTGACTTTGATCGATCCTACGAGCACATATATTGATGTTGACGTTGAGATCGGAGCAGATACTGTGATCGAACCAGGCGTTTTACTAAAAGGTAAGACTAAGATCGGTTCTGATTGTGTCATTGGGGCTCATTCTGAGATCAGAAACTCAACTTTAGAAGACGGGATCGAAGTTAAAGCTTCCTTCTTAGAAGATGCTTACATGCACAACAATTCCAATATTGGGCCATATAGCCATTTGCGTCCACAAGCTGATATTGGTGAAGGCGTGCATATTGGTAACTTTGTTGAAGTTAAGAAAGCTAAACTTGGCAAAAATACTAAAGTTGGTCATTTGACCTATGTTGGGGATGCAACGTTAGGCAAAGAGATCAACGTTGGCTGTGGCACTGTTTTTGTAAACTATGATGGCCAAAATAAACATCACACTAATGTAGGTGACTATTCCTTTATCGGAAGTGGCTCAAATATTATTGCACCAGTTGAATTAGCGGATCATTCTTATGTAGCTGCTGGTTCAACGATCACTAACGATGTAGCCTCACATGAAATGGCGATCGCCCGTGGTCGTCAAGTCAATAAACCAGGCTATTATGACCGGTATCCAGTAGCTAAAGCTGCCCTTGAAAATGAAAAGAAAGATCAATAGTGACTGAAAAAAGTTTTGAAAATAGCTTGATTTTAGCATAACAAATGCATACTATTATAATTAGATAAATTTGTTTTGGAGGATACTATGTCTGAAAACTATAATAGTTCAAACATTAAAATTTTTGCTTTGAACTCTAATAAACCTTTGGCTGAAAAAATAGCTGCTTCTGTTGGCGTACCGTTGGGAAAGACTTCGGTCGATCGTTTTAGTGATGGTGAAATCCGAATTAACATTGAAGAATCCATTCGTGGTGATGAAATCTTTATTATTCAATCTACTTCGGCACCAGTTAATGATAATTTGATGGAACTTTTGATTATGATCGATGCTTTACGCCGTGCAAGTGCTGCAACGATCAACGTTGTTATTCCATATTATGGTTATGCACGACAAGACCGTAAAGCTCGCTCACGTGAACCTATCACAGCCAAGTTAGTTGCAGATATGGTTGAAAAAGCGGGTGCAGATCGTGCGATCATGTTAGATCTACACGCTGCTCAGATCCAAGGATTCTTTGATATCCCAGTCGATCACTTAATGGGTGCACCACTTTTAGCTGATTACTTCTTGACTCAAGGTCTTGATAAAGATGCAGTTGTTGTTTCACCTGACCACGGTGGGGTAACACGAGCACGTAAATTAGCTGAATTCTTGAAGGCACCGATCGCAATCATTGATAAGCGTCGTCCACGAGCTAACGTTGCTGAAATCATGAATATTATCGGTTCAGTTGATGGCAAGCGTTGTATCTTGATCGATGATATGATCGACACAGCAGGCACGATCACTTTAGCTGCTCAAGCATTGATGGATGCAGGGGCAACTGAAGTTTATGCTTCCGCAACTCACCCAGTTTTATCTGGTCCTGCGATCGAACGCATCGAAAAATCACCAATCAAGCAATTAGTTGTGACTGATTCGATTCAACTTCCAGAAGAAAAACAAATCGATAAGTTAGTACAAGTTTCTGTTGGTCCACTTATTGGTGATGCGATCAAACGTATCCACGAAAACAAACCGGTTAGTCCTTTGTTTACAACACGTTTCCGGAGAAACTAAAATAGACAAAATAAAAAATGGTAAAGATGATCGGCGCTTGCGGATCCTTTACCATTTTTTTATGCCCAAAATCAAGCTTGTTATTTCAAACGTTTAACGACTGCATAACGCTTAGCTTCTTCGTGTTCTTGGGCGATCGCTGCTGCTTCATCAAAAACAAAGTAAGCTTTGCCATCTTTTTCTTTTGCGACTAAGACAGGTTTTTCGGCTTTACGATGGTAGATTTGGGCAGCAACATAAGCATTGTCAAAATCAAATGCACTTGAAATAGAATCACCGGGATTAAAAAAGACATCTTCACTCATAAAAATTCCGCCTTTCTTACATGATTTTGATTACGGTTTAATTTTAGCACTCTTCAGTAGCAGACAAAAGCCGTCTGACTTACTGAAAATAAAAATGAAGGAATAAAAAATGAATAATGCAAGACAAAATGAACGACTAGAACTATTGGCCTATTTTATTTTCTCAATTTTTCTAAATAGTTTAGGAAATGCTTTGACAGTAGCGTTGAATTTAGGAAGTGCGCTATGGACTGCAGCGGCGGTCAATCTGGCTAAAGTTTTGCCCCTGACGTTGAGCTCGATGTTGATCATCTCAGGGAGTTTAGTCATTTTGACCAATATTATTATTTTGAAAAAAATCGACTTAAAAAGAGTCTTAGGCAATTTGATCTTTATGTTGCCTTTTTCGTGGCTAGTTGGAATATTTGCTGCGTGGATCTTAAAATTTCATTTAACGAGCTTACCTTTATGGCTGCAAGTTATCCTTGATTGTGTCGGTGTCAGCTTTATTGCGATCGCCATTTCGATTTATCAACGAGTCAACTGGATGTTACACCCGGTTGATGATTTAATGCAGATCATCAGATTTAAGTATTTTAAGGGAAATGCTACGGTCGCACAGTTGATCGTCTTTACGCCACCGATCATTGCGATCATTATTTCGTTGATGATCACGCATCAGATTTATGCGATCAATATTGGGACGTTATTTGCCTTACTTTTCCAAGGAACTTTAGTTGGGATCGCCGATAAGCTTGTTTTTCCTAAGTTAAAGCATCGTAACTTAGCAACAAAAATTTAAGGCAGATTTGCCTTTTTAGGATGCGATATGATACATTTAGGAAACGAATAATAAAGAATGCGAGGAATTTTATCTTTGATTACAGTAAGCGATGTAAGTTTAAACTTTTCTGGACGATTACTTTATGATGAAGTCAACTTAAAATTTACCCCGGGCAATTGTTATGGTGTGATCGGGGCAAACGGAGCTGGTAAATCGACTTTCTTAAAACTTTTAGAAGGTAAATTGACCCCAACAACTGGGACGATCACAACGGGACCAAACGAACGGATCTCGAGCTTGAACCAAAATCACTTTGGGTTTGAAGAATTTGAAGTGTTAGAAACTGTGATCCAAGGGCATAAAAAGTTATATGACATCATGAAAGAAAAAGATGCCCTCTATGCCAAGGCGGACTTTAGTGAAGAAGATGGCTTAAGAGCTGCCGATCTAGAAGCACAGTTTGCCGAAATGGACGGATGGAATGCCGAAGCCGATGCGTCTCAATTATTACAATCGGTGGGGATCCCGGAAAGCATGCACACGCAAAAAATGAGTGAACTTTCTGAAAGTGAAAAAGTTAAAGTGTTGCTAGCCCAAGCGTTATTTGGGGAACCAGATATCTTGTTACTTGACGAACCGACTAACGGGCTTGATGTGCAAACGATCAGTTGGTTAGAAGACTTTTTAGCTGATTACCCTAAGATCGTGATCGTGGTTTCACACGACCGTCACTTCTTAAACCAAGTCTGCACGGAAATGTGTGATGTCGACTTTGGTAAGATCAAGTTATATGTCGGAAACTACGATTTTTGGCTTGAATCTAGTCAATTAGCGGCTAAATTACAGGCTAATGCGAATGCGAAAAAAGAAGAAAAGATCAAAGAATTACAAGAATTTATCGCGCGTTTCTCAGCCAATGCGTCCAAGTCTAAACAAGCAACTTCGCGTAAAAAACAATTGGAAAAGATCACGCTTGATGATATCAAACCTTCCTCGCGTAAGTATCCATTTGTGAAATTTGAAATGCAACGTGAATTAGGTAATGATTTAGTTCGAGTGGAAAATGTTTCAAAAACGATCGATGGTGTGAAGATCTTGGATAATGTCAGCTTTATGATCCGTCCTGGTGAAAAAGCAGCGATCATTTCGCGTAATGATTTAGCGACAACAACTTTGATGCAGATCTTAGCTGGTAAACTAGAACCAGATACAGGTTCAGTGACATGGGGCCAAACGGCGATCCCAAGTTATATGCCACGTGACTTAGATGCTAACTTTAATAATGACGAGCTTTCGATCTTGGATTGGTTGCGTCAATATGCAGATAAGGAACAAAATGATAATACCTTCTTACGAGGATTCTTAGGTAAAATGTTATTCTCAGGTGATGACATTGATAAACAGATCAAGGTGCTCTCAGGGGGCGAAAAGGTACGCTGCATGTTATCTAAGATGATGCTTGAAAAAGGTAACGTCTTATTACTAGATGATCCAACTAACCACTTAGATCTCGAATCGATCACTTCTTTAAACGATGCCTTGATTGATTTTAAGGGTTCGTTGATCTTTACTTCACATGACCACCAATTCATTCAAACGATCGCAGACCATATTATCGAAGTTTCGGATAAAGGTGTCGTTGATCGCTTTGACACGACTTATGATGAATTTTTACAACATGAAACCGTGCAAGCTCAAGTAAAAGAATTATACTAAGCGCAAAAAAGCTACTCAGTTGAAAGGATTTAGGCTTTCACTGAGTAGCTTTTTACGTTAAAGTTTAGTTTTTAAGTAATTCAACCAATTAGGTAAGGCTTCGCTTAAATTAGCATAAGTTGTGGAAAAATCATTGGTATACCAAGGGTCGATCACAACTTGATCTTCTTTAGTCGGTGTTTGTTCATAGATGCTATGGATCTTAGCGTTAAGTTCGATCGGTGCAATCCTTTTGGCATCAAGATAATTATGTTTATCCATGACGATCACATAGTCAGAAGTGCTAAAATCTTTGGCGCGTAATTGCCGTGCTGCCGTTTGTGGAGGCTCAATACCGTGCTCTTGTAAGATCGTTAAGGTCCTTTCATCGGTTGCCATCCCTGAAATGGCATTGGTACTAGCCGAATCAACTTGGATTTGTTCGGATAAGCCCGCCTTTTTGACCAAATCTGTAAAAATTGCTTCGGCCATCGGGGAACGACAGATATTTCCTAGACAGACAAAGGTGACTTTCATGTAACTCATTCCTTTCGTATTTTGGTGATTTCGCCCGAAGATAGGATGCGCCCATCGGCTAAAACAAGTGCACCATGATCATTGATATCGCTAACTTTAGCATTAAATTGCTTTTGGCCTTGTTCGATCGTCACTTGCTTACCGATCAATTCACAGTGTGCCCGGTATTCTGGCATAAAATTGCCTGTAGCATAGTTTTGATAAATATCAAAAAATTGATTTAGATACTCGGCAATAAATTGATTTCGTGATACCGATGTTTTGGCGAGATAAGGTGCTAGTGAGCCGATCCGTTGGTGTAGTTTGGGCGGAAAAGCCGTCATTGGTGTAGCAAAATTGATGCCCGTGCCAATGACTATTTGACTGAGAGTTTGGGTCTCAAGATCGGCGATACCTTCAGTCAAAATGCCACAAATTTTTTTGCCATCAACTAATACATCATTGACCCATTTGATCGAAGGAGTGATGGGAAAAAGTTTTTCGAGCGTTCGTGTGACCGCGATAGCAGTCGCCGTCGTTAGTAGACCAGGATCAAAATCAACTTGATCATTATCTAATAAAATACTCAAGTAGATCCCCGTTTTTTTAGGTGATAAAAAGCTTCGTTGATAACGCCCGTAACCAGCAGTTTGCTGGTCAGCAATCAGTACCACTGGACGTTTGAGTGTGGGATCTAGGCTTAATTCTTTTGCTTTAAGATTAGTGGAAGGTAGTGAATCATACAATAAGATATCTAAGTCTAATGAGTTATTTAAGTTTTGTTTGATCAATGTTTCGTTTAAAGTATTGTCGTCAACGTAGCAATAGCCAACATGGGCCTTACTTTTGATCGCATAGCCTTTATCTTGCAATGCCTTGATCGCTTTCCAGACTGCGGTGCGTGAGAGCTGTAATTGATCAGCGATTTGTTGGCCCGAAAGATAGGTTGAAGTACTTGAGAGTAATTCAAGGACCCGTGTTGTTGTTTTCATAAAGATTATCCTTTCGTTCCATCACGTTGCAAAGGTTTGCATGTGGTTTAACCATAAAAATTAACTTTTATTTTATCTTATCGTGAATCTTGGCTTTATTCAAATCTATAAAACAATCATAAAATTAGCACTAAGATATTAGTTCAAAAATGCTAGTTGTTAGTAAAGTTAGTATAATAAAAATGTATGGCAATGAGTAATTCAGCTTAGTTAAAGCTTAAAGTTGAATAATTATCGTAGTTAGGAAGTGATTTTATGCAATTTAAGCTTAAATCGATGTGGCACGTTGCTTTGATCTTATTGAGTGGAGTGATCCTCTATTTTTTTGTAAGCAATGATGAGTTTTTATATCAACAACCGATCGGTAAAGTAGTTGCGGTGAAAGAAGAAAAGCCGACCAAAACGACCGATGTTTATAATAATAGCGATGAAACAACGCGCCAACATTTGACGTTTGAGATCTTAAATGGCAAATACAAAGGAAAAACTGTCAAAATTTCAAATACTTATTCACGCTCAGGTGGTCTAGATCAAAAATTCCGTACGGGACAAAAAGTCTTTTTGGACGTGTATAAAAAAGGAAATACGTTAGAGGCGACGATTTCTGATTATAAGCGGGATGTTTATTTGGTCATGTTCAGTTGGTTAGTAGTCGTGCTTTTGTATTTGACCATGCAATTTCAAGGTTTAAGATCCTTATTGAGTGTGTTATTAAATTTTGTGATCTTTTTATTTGTAGTCCAGTTGGATGTAAAACTGAACTTGAATAATTTCTTTTGGATCTTCGCTGGTGCAGCCATTGTGTTCACAGCACTTTCGTTAGTATTGGTGATTGGCTTTAATTGGCAGTGTTTAGTGACATTTACGTCAATCTTTTTAGGGACAACGATTGCGCTTGTGATCGGCTGTTTGGCGCTTTACGCTACTAATAGTAAAGGCGTGCACTATGAGGCGCTTGATTATGCGACCCAATCGCCCCAACAGTTATTTTTAGCGGCGACGGTGATCGGGTTACTTGGAGCTGTGATGGATGCGGCGACTGATATTGTGTCAACTTTATTTGAAATGAAACGCAGTCAGCCGACGATCGCTAAAAAGCAATTGTTTAAGTCAGGGCAAGCTGTGGGAAGATCGATCATGGGGCCACTAGTCAACGTCTTATTGTTGATCTTTTTTGCTGAGACCTTTGCGATGTCAGTTTTATACTTTAGAACCGGCAATAGCATTCCATATACCTTTGAATGGACGATGGCATTAGGGGTCGTACAAGCCTTGATCAGTGGGATCGGGATCGTCTTGACGATTCCGATTGCAAGTTTTTTGAGTGCACAAGTTTTAGGAGGTAAACGCCATGTCAGCGATTAGTTTACTTACTTTGATCTTAGCTTTTTTAATGGTCGTTGTCGGTGGGCGTAAAGGGATCACAGCTTTTTTAAGTGTGGTATTTAACTTTGTAATTTTATTTACCGTCGTTATTTTGATCACCGGTGGGTTGCCACCGATCTGGGTCTCATTTTTTGCGGGAATCTGTATTTTAGGGATCACGATCTATATGGGAAATAGCGATGAAAAAACTTCTAATATAGCATTTAAAGCGACTTTGATCGTTTTAGCGGTCATGTTGTTACTGATCATCCCGTTTGATCATTTTGCTCAGATCAAAGGTTTTGCAAGTGAGCAGTCTGAAACGATCGAAGCATTTGATCTTTTGATCGGTGCTGATTTTGAAGCTATTTTGATCTCAACGACGGTGTTAAGTACGTTAGGCGCAATTGCTGAAGCAGCGATCGCTGTTGCTAGTGGGTTAAATGAAGTGATCGAACAAAAACCGGGGATCACGTTGCCGGAAGTCTTTAAGAGTGGAAAAATGATTGGTTTTCAAATTATGGGGATGACTTTTAACACGCTCTTTTTTGGGATGTTTGGGAGTGATCTAGCGTTATTTATCTTGTTATATAAACTGGACGCTGATTTTAGCTATTACTTGAATTCTAAGATTTTTGTCAAAGAATGCTTAGCAGTACTCTTTTCTAGTGTTGCGGTTATTTTAGTGATTTGGATCACGACTTATTTAGTGGGGAAAAACCTCAATGAGCACCGGCAAAAGATCGACAATTAGCTGAAGATAAGTTAGCAAAATGATATAATGAGACTAGGAAATAGAGTTGTTTTTATTGTGTGATAAATACTACATGAATAGTGGGTGAAAGTTATGAAAAAGCCAAAAATTTTAGTTTTATGTGGCCTATTGTTCAGTTGTTTAGTAATTTTAACGGCATGTTCGTCTCAAAATACTACTAGTACAAAGACTACAACTAGTTCTAGTTCAACGACGCAAAAAGCGACTGAGTATTATCAATCAGCTTTGTCGTATTTGGAATCTGGTGAAAACAAACAAGCTTATGATGAACTGAAAAAAATCAAAAATATATCACAAGCAGATAAGAAGATCCAAGCATTAAAAAGCAATTTAAAATATTTATTAGCAGCTAAAAAGGCGGTCACAACGGCAGACTTGACCACAACGAAAACTAATTTAGATAAGTTAGCCAATGTGAAGACGCCAACTGCTTTAGTCAAACAAATTAAAGAAGTGACTAAGGAATATCAAGCGGTAAAACTGGCTAAACATTACGCTGATGAAGTTGTGCAGTATTATAATGCGCAAAATTACACGGCTGCAGGTGGCAGTTTACAATCGCTTGAATCACTTTCCAGTAAGTATCAGGCTGTAGCAATGCTTCAAGAACAGTATGCCTCTTACAATGACAAGATTGCTAGTGCTCAAAGTAGCCAAGCTTCTAGCCAAAGTAGTAGTGCAGCGACGGCTACTAGTCAAGCGGAAAGTAGTTCAGCTACAAGTGTTGCAGAAAGTACTGATAGTAGTCAGGCACAAGCAAGTTCTAGTGCGGAAAATTATACCAATGCACGTAATTCAAAAATCTTGAATTCTGAGTATAAAAAAGAAACTGGCAGTGAATTAAGCTCAGCCCCAACGGCAGCTGTGTCATCAATGTCAGCTAAAATGGATAATCAAGCGGTCCTAAGTGCTTTTAGAAAGGCAACCGCGATCCCGCAAGAAGCAGGGGATCAGTACTATGTCCAAGATCTCGGCAATGATCTTTATCAAATCGAGATTCGCCATACAAGTTCAGCTGATCCACAAGTTTCAAACTTGAAAGGGATGTACCAATTTAACTTATCAAGTGGAGTCGCTCAAAAATTAAACGAGGTCACCGGCCAATATGAGCGCCTCAATTAATGAATGGTGGTAACTAGTAGAAAATGAAATTTGTAAAAGAACGCTTGTGGTTAAAAGGTGATCTGCTCATTATGGGCGTTGCCTTATTAGCTGCACTTGGTGGTATCATGTTAAAAAAGCAAGTCGTAGTGTCAGATACAGCATTTATGCTTGGGTTAGTCTTACTTTGTATCATGATGATCGATATCTTGTTACACGCTAACTTGTTAGCTGGCTGGTTTCAAAAGCAAAGAAAAGGCGAAAGTGATGAAGAGTTTGCTAAACGCAAGATCGATGTCAAACGCGTTGCTTCTGAAAAGAAAAATGGTCCGATCCATTTTGAAAGACTTGCGCTAAATTGCCTTGTTTTAGGGGGATATTTGATCATCTTAGCCGTAGTGATCACGTTATAAAAAAGGAGATGCGTTTGTGCATCTCCTTTTTTATAAAATCAAACGATCATTTTTTATGTGGGCCGTAAATTCTTGGTAGTTAGGCTGAAAGACTTCTTGTTGGGAAGTTTTCCCCAACATTTCTTTAGGGAAAAAGAACCGTTCATCCCCTAATTCTTTGTCGGTGACAGCTTTAACAAGTGCAGAAACTTCGGACAGTTCTTCTAGTTCACCGTTAGGCTCGATCAAATTGATCTTGGCTTTTGAGTCATAAAGTGCATAAGGCAAATTAAAGCTATCATTGATCGCGGTATAGTAATTAGCATCATAGCCTGAGTTGGTGACGAGCTCTTCTAGTTTAGGTAATAAACTATCTGTTTTAGGACTGATTTTGACCGATTTAAGTGGTTTACGATCTAAGAAGCGCTGTGCTAGATCGCGTAAGATCGAGTCTTTTGCATGACGCCAACTTTCAAAACAAGTATTTAAGATCCCATCATCAAGGCGTAAGTAGTCAGTAAGCGTAAAGTCTTGTTCAAAAAACGGTCGTAAGTAATCTGTTGCAAAATCAGCCGGTAATTTATCGTTAGCGTAAAGATCTTTAGCTCGTTTTAACAAGTGACTTAATAAAACTTCCATTGAGCGTGAAACGGGATGGAAATAGACTTGTTGATACATTTGTAAGCGACTGATGATATAATCTTCAACTGCATGCATACCACTGTATTCAAAGACGATCCCGTTTTTATTAGGGCGCATGACCCGTAAGATTCGCGTCAGATCAAAGGTGCCGTAATTTGTACCAGTAAAGTAAGAATCACGTAAGAGATAGTCCATGCGATCCGCGTCAATTTGACTTGAGATCATTTGTACCACTTGGGGATTAGAATAAGTTTTTTGAATAACACTGGCAACCTTTGCTGGAAAGTCAGGGGCAACTTGGCGTAAAACTTGATTGATCTGCGTCTCAGGTGAAGTGATGATCATCTGGGTCATTTCTTCGTGGTCGGTTTCAAAGATGTGCTCAAATGTGTGCGAATAGGCACCGTGTCCAACATCATGGAGTAAAGCCGCACAAAGAGCAACGAGGCGTTCATTATCGTCCCAACCGCCGTCACCAGGAGTTTTAGTGGCATAGTTACGTGAAAAAAGGTCACAGATCCTTCTAGTGATCTCGTAAACCCCAACTGAGTGAGTGAAGCGCGTGTGTTCTGCACTGTGGAAAGTATAGTTGGTCGTCCCAAGTTGTTTGATCCGCCGTAAACGTTGGAACTCGCGAGTATTAATGAGATCTAAGATCACTTGATGTTTGATGTAAATATAATCATGGATCGGGTCACGGAGTACTTTTTCCATTGGAAGTAAATCTGGTGTATAATATTGGGCGATAGTAAAGACCTCCTTATCGCAATTATTGTCTGCTTTTAGTATAACTTTTAAGCCACTAATTGTACATGTTAGAAGGTCTAAAGTAAATAAGATAAATGGGGTAATATTTTGACGATGCAAACGCCAGTGACAGTAGAGCTAAAAACGAGTCAATTACAAGATGATAAACTAGAAGAATTTGAGTTACATGAAACTGGGACGCTAACGCAAAAAAATGATAATTTATATTTACGTTATGTGGAATCCAAAAATCAAGCCCAAACAACATTAAAAATCAAAGCAGATGAGTTGATGTTGACACGCCGCCAAAAAGAACTTGAATTGCAATTAGTTTTAAGAGTGGGTGAAAAGACCAATGCGAAGTATAAAACCGCATATGGCACAATCTTTTTAACGGCAAGTTGCCAAAAATATGTCTTAGAAAAAGATGGTCAAGCAAGTGGTGTTTTAAAGGTCGCATATGAGCTTTATTCCGAGGATGATTTACTCGGGAAATATAAATTAGAATTGCAATTCAAGCCTTAATATTGTAAGATGAAGAGTAAACTGTGGAAAGGACGTGTACCAGTTTGGAGCTAGAAAAATTCAAAGATGCTAACCGCAATGAATTATCAATGGTCGAAGTTGCACACGCGATTTTAAGTCAAAAAGGCGATGTGATGGCTTTTGCTGATTTAACTAACGCAATTCAAGAATATCTTGGTAAAAGTGATCAAGAGATTCGTGACCGCTTAGCACAATTTTATACAGATTTAAACGTCGATGGTAGTTTTATCTCATTAGGTGATAATCTCTGGGGCTTACGTTCATGGTATCCATTTGAATCGATCGATGAAGCACTTGTACATTCAGAAGATGAAGAAGAAGAAAATCGTCCGCGCAAGAAACGCAAGAAAGTCAATGCGTTCTTGGCTGATGCAGCTGACGATGATGATGTCATCGATTACAACGACGACGATCCAGAAGACGTTGATTTAGATGAAGAATACGATGACGAAGAAGATGATGATGAAGATCATGAATTGAAAGCTTACAGCAAAGATTTGAGCGATATTGATGATCCTGATGAAGACGACGATGATCTTCCTGATGGAATTGAAGGGCAATTAACTGAATTATCAGAAGATGATTTAGAAGATGAATAATTTGCCCTTGACCTTTTACATTGATTTATGTAAAATTCAATATGGGCGCTTCACTTATATGTGAAGTCAGTTGTACGGCAAGACAAGCTCCCTATTCTAGTGGTTGAATAGGGAGCTTGTTATTTTTGTTAGTTCTACCCTGATAAAATATTTAAAGGAGCAATTAAAATAATGACCAAGTATATTTTTGTTACTGGCGGCGTAGTTTCATCATTGGGCAAAGGTATTGTTGCCGCATCACTAGGCCGTTTATTAAAGAATCGCGGTTTAAAAGTTACGATTCAAAAATTTGATCCATACATCAACGTTGACCCAGGAACGATGAGTCCTTATCAACACGGTGAAGTATTTGTGACTGATGATGGTACGGAAACTGACTTGGATCTCGGTCACTATGAACGCTTCATTGATATCAACTTGAATAAGTATTCCAATGTTACTACCGGTAAAATTTATTCGGAAGTTTTGAAAAAAGAACGTCGTGGCGATTATTTAGGGGCAACAGTGCAAGTTATCCCTCATATCACGAACATGATCAAGGAAAAAATCATGCGTGCAGGTACGATCACAGATGCTGATGTCGTGATCACCGAAGTTGGTGGTACGGTTGGCGATATTGAATCATTGCCATTCTTAGAAGCTTTACGCCAAATGAAATCAGAAGTTGGTAGTGAAAATGTTGTTTACATCCACACCACATTAGTCCCATACTTAGGCGCTGCGGGTGAAATGAAAACAAAACCAACCCAACACAGTGTCAAGGAATTGCGTGGTTTAGGGATCCAACCAAATATTTTGGTCGTTCGGACAGAAAAACCAATTTCTCAAGGTATGCGTGACAAAATCGCTAGTTTCTGTGATGTTGAATCTGAAGCAGTGATCGAATCAATGGACGTAGATACACTTTATCAAATTCCGTTGAACTTACAAGCTCAAAATATGGATGAGATCGTATGTCAAAAACTTCATCTAGACACACCTGCTGCTGATATGACATCTTGGAGTCAATTAGCTAACAAAGTTCGCAACTTAGAAGGTGAAGTTAAGATCGCTTTAGTTGGTAAGTATGTACAATTACCTGATGCTTATATTTCCGTGAATGAAGCTTTACGTCATGCAGGTTATGCGATCAACGCAAAAGTTAAGATCGATTACTTTGACTCTGAAAAATTAACTGCGGAAAATGTAGCTGAACAATTAGCTGGTTACGATGGCATTATCGTGCCTGGTGGTTTTGGTGATCGTGGGCTTGAAGGAATGATCCAATCGATCCGTTATGCTCGTGAAAATGATGTGCCATTCTTAGGGATCTGCTTAGGGATGCAAATGGCATGCGTGGAATTTGCCCGCGATGTCTGTGGTTTAGAAGATAGCAACACAGCGGAAGTTGATCCTAACTGCAAGAACAACATTATTGATTTAATGGCTGATCAAGCTGAAGTCAAAGAAATGGGTGGAACACAACGTTTAGGTCTTTACCCATGCAAGCTTAAGCCGGGCACAAAGACAGCTAAGGCTTACGGTGATCAAGATGTGATCCAACAACGTCACCGTCATCGTTATGAATTTAACAACAAATACCGTGAAATCATGGCAGAAAACGGCTTAGTCTTTGCTGGAACATCTCCTAATAACCATTTAGTTGAAGTGGTAGAAATTCCAGAAAATAAATTCTTTGTGGCAGCACAATACCACCCAGAATTCTTATCACGTCCACAACGTCCAGAAGGTTTGTTTGCAGAATTTGTCAAAGCAGCCGCTGAAAAATAAACTATTTGAATTTAAACACTCTAGTTTGGTTCTCAAGCCAAATTAGGGTGTTTTTTTGTCGGGAATTTAGCGCAAAATACTTTTAAATATTGATTTGAAGATCTGGTTTGGCAGTAGTATGATCACCGTAGAGATCGTTAAGATAACACAAATGAGATGAGTGAATATGGGCAAAAATAAGTTGAGCTTGTGGCTTTTAGTCGTGGTAATTAGTGGGATAAGTGGTTGTTCTGCTAGTGAGCATGTTACAAAGGTCAAAAGTAGTTCTAAAAGTGCAAAGATATTTAAACTTAAGCCAGAAGATCAAAAAAAAGAAGCAAATATCAAAGATCTGTATGCCAAAAATGGAATAAAAATCGAAATCAGTGCCTTTCGGGACGGCTATCAAATAACGCCGAGCACCGTTTCTTTGTTGGAAAATTTGCGTAATAACGATCAGAATGGCTATATTCACAACACGCTGATCCCGATTTCACAAAATATCAGTCAAGTTAGTGGTGCTAAGCTTTACGTCAAAGCTAACGACCCTAATAGTGTGTTATTAGCGATATGTGTGAAAGGAAAATGTAGTTATCGTTTGTACTAGTGAGTTAAAGTCCGTTGTTCGAACTTGAAAAGTGACTCGAAGAATTGATTTGCCTATGGGGTAGGTGAAGCAGATGAATAAGAAAAAATGGTTGTTTTTCTTAAATGGTGGGGCTTTAGTGCTTGCCTTGGTGGTTTATCTGGGGAGTAATTGGGTCTTACAAAATGATGGCCGGCTACGGGTCGGTGCGACATATATGACAATGAATAATTCTTTTTATCAGGTGTTAAATGAAGAGATAAAAAAAGATGTAACCAAACGTAATGGAATTTTAGAGACGCGCGATCCAGCCTTAAGTGTTGCCAAACAGTGTGAGCAAGTTGAAGCATTTATTCAAAAAAAGTGGATGTGATCATTATTAATCCGGTCGATGGTAACAACTCACGCCTGATTAAGGTGCTTAAACAAGCACATGCCGCAGGAATAAAAATAGTTGTGGTCGATAGTCAATTAAAAACAAGTCGTTTCGTTGATTGTACGATTATGTCGGATAACTACCAAGCGGGTGTTTTATGTGCTAAAGATCTGAAAAGTAAAAAAGCAAGTGCTCAGATTTTATTGCTAGATCATAAAGGTGCTCTTTCGGCTCGTGATCGCATTAGAGGATTTACAGATATGCTAAAAGACGATCCAAACTACAAGATCGTCGGAACTTTAGATACTCAAGGACAAGTTGAGATCTCAATGCCTCAAGTTGAAAAATTTATCTCCCAAGGGACATCATTTGACACCGTTATGTCGTTAAATGATCAAAGTGCCATCGGAATGCTAGCAGCATTGGAAGCGAAAAAAGTCTCTCATCAAGTTTTGGTATATAGTGTTGATGGTTCGGATAATTTCAGGCGAATCATGGCAACAGATCCAAATGCGAGTGCAACTGCGGCTCAATCTCCCACAAAAATAGGTGCGCTAGCGGTCACTAATAGTTATGCGCTAATAGCCAATAAAAAAGTTCCGCGTAAAATTTTGATCCCAGTTTACCTAATAATCCAAGCTAACATGGCTCAATTTGAAAGTGGATGGTCGCTATGAATAAGTTGAAAAATATTAGGTATGCGCGCCAAGCGTTGATCACTATAAATTTTATTGCAATTTTGTTTTATGCTGCGATCTATCTTTATGCGACTAAGGCGATCATTTTGCAAAATAAGGGAGATACGTTATTAGAACAGATAAGTATGATCCCTAATGATCCGCAAGTCATATTTGTGAAAAGTGTGATCTTATATGGTTTGCTTATCGGTGTAATCTATTGGCGCAGTCAATTATTGCCAAAACAAAAAAAGTTAGATAAGTATTTAATTGCTTTAGAAATTGGGCTAGCTATTTGGATCTTTAGGACCTTGCAAGCTGCATATAATGGTTTATTTTTGTTAGTTTTTGCGGATATCTTTTTTAGTACAAAAGATCTTTACAGTTTAAAAACTAAGAGTTATTGGATCATGCCGATCATAGTTTGCTTTAGCTTAATTGCCTTGTCGAGTTACGATTTGATCAAGTTGCTTATTAAATCCCCCGATATTAATGCCTATTTATTTATATATCCTTTGTTTATTCAAAATATTTTACTGTTTATTAAAAATTTACTTTATGTAGCTAATATGGTGATTTTCACCCTTTCTTTGATAACTTATATCATCTATTCAACTAATGAAAAACGAAATATTGAAGAAGAGTTACGCATGGTGGCACAAACTAACACCGAATTAAAACGTTACATTGCAGTTACTGAAAAAATTGCAGAAGACCGCGAACGTAAACGGATTGCTCGCGAGATTCATGATACGCTAGGGCATGCTTTAACAGGAATCTCGGCCGGAATTGATGCTGTTAAAGTTTTGTTGCAGATCAACCCCAAACAAGCAAATGAACAACTAGATAATATTTCACTTGTTGTGCGTGAAGGTATTCAAGATGTGCGTGGTTCGCTCAATAAATTACGACCAGGTGCATTAGAGCAGAGTAGTTTACAGGAAGCTTTGGCGAAAATGATCGCAGAGTTTGGAGAAGTTTCGCAAGTTGAGATCGAGTTTAACTTTTCTTGGGGTGAGGTGGACTTAGAAAAGACAACGGAAGATACGATTTTTAGATTGATCGAAGAATCGCTAACTAATTCGGTACGCCACGGTAAAGCTAAAAAAATAGTGATTACTTTTTATCAAGTAACTGATTATTACATCACGATCCAAGATGATGGAATCGGTAGTTATCAAGTGAAATTTCAATTGTTACCCGATGTTTCAATTGGTTATTGGGATGACTTTAAAGAAAGATTCGGTTTTTAAAAGGAGTTGATAAAAATGACGATCAGTTGGCTTCAAGCCGCACTTTTGGGGTTATTTGCCTGTTTAGCTTCCATGCCAGGGATGGGTGGAACGACGATCGGCAATTATACTTTAGGACGTCCATTAGTTGGTGGATTAGTTTGTGGCTTGATTTTAGGTGATTTAAAGACTGGGATCATGTGTGGTGTGGCCATGCAATTGGTTTATATTGCCTTAGTTACACCAGGTGGGACTGTTTCAGCTGATGTTCGTGCAGTGTCTTATATTGGAATTCCCTTAGCAATGGTCGCCGTCCATGCACAAGGATTAGTGGCAACTTCAGCCGGGGCTGCAAACTTAGCTAAATCAATGGGAACTTTAGTTGGAACAATTGGAACTGTTCTATTTTACGGCACTGCAACGCTGAATCTTGTTTGGCAACATATGGGTTGGACTGCCGTTGAAAAGGGAAATTTTAAGAAGTTATACCAAGTTGATTGGGGGTGGCCTTGGCTGTCACACTTAGTTTTCTCTTTTTTACCAACGCTTATCATGTGTAAATTAGGAGCTAGTGCAGTAACTGCCTTAAAAATTGCCTTACCAATGGATGGGATCCCGATGAAAACACTATTTACGGTTGGTGCATTGCTTCCATGTGTAGGAATCGCGATTTTATTAAAACAAATCGTAACTTCAGTCCTAGATTTTGTACCGTTCTTTGTTGGCTTTACGTTAGCAGCTTCATTGCAATTAAATTTAGTCGCTTGTGCAGTTATTTCGTTGATTTTTGCGCTGTTATTTTATGAAGGTGATATGGCTAAATTAGCTAAAGCTGCGGGTGGTCTTGCTACCACAGATTTTGATGATGAAGATGAGGAGGATATCTAAGATGGCTAAAAAAATTAGTAAAAAGACTTTAACTAGATCCTTTCATCATTGGTTTTATGGGAATCTGACCTGTTTTTCACAAGAACATATGCAAACATTTGGGTATTTGACCTCGATGTTGCCGATCGTGGAAGAATTATATGATAAAAAAGAAGATCAAGCTAAAGCGATGCATACCTATACCGCATTTTTCAATACAGAACCACAATTGGGGGCATTGATCGTAGGTGTCACTGCTGGTTTGGAAGAAGCACGGGCTAATGATCCTGAAGGTGTAGATGAAGAAACGATCAATGGTCTACGGGCAGGGTTAATGGGTCCAATTGCTGGTATCGGTGATTCCTTGATCGTTGGGACTTTGATTCCAGTTATTTTAGGAATCGCCTTAGGATTATCGACTGGTGGCTCACCTTTAGGGGCAATTTTTTACATTGTGGTGTGGAATCTATTAGCTTACTTTGGAATGCGTTTTGCATATTTCAAAGGCTATGAGCTAGGGGATAAAGCGGTGGAATTTTTAGTTGGACCTAAAGGACAGGCGATTAGAAAATCAATTTCGATCATTGGTGGCATGGTTATTGGAGCAGTTGCAGCAACTTGGGTTCCAATCAATACGGCGCTAAAACTGAGAAATTCTTCTGGTAAAGTTTATTTAGATTTGCAAAATCAGTTAAATAGTGTTTACCCTAGTTTTTTGACGGCATTATTTATTATCTTTTGTTGGTGGTTGATGGCCAAAAAAAATATGTCACCGATCAAAGTCATGTTACTGTTAGTTGTCATCGCGCTGATCGGGGTTTTAACTGGCTTCTTTGACCCAGGTTTGAAATACTAAGGGGTTTATTATGACACGAAAAGAGTTGATTCAGGGATATCAAGCCGAAATTGCGTATCAAAAGCAAATGATTGCAAATTTAAAGCGATGGGTTGCGCTTTTCTTCTTAATGGGAGGAATTGGTGGTGTGATTGTTTACTTTTATCGTGCAACTAATTTGTTTGTTTTTTTATTAGGAATTGGCTTGATAGGTCTTGGTATTTTAGGAATGCTGATATTTGGTTATGGCATTTATCATGGCTGAATTAGTTGTTACTGATTTTGATAAAAAACTTAAGCAATATAAGCAAAAATAACGCTATTTTTTTGCCATTTAAGCTGTAATGAGTTTTCGTTACAGCTTTTTTGTTATAAACTGAAAATAGCTGAGATATTTCACTGATAAAGCACTAATTTACATTGAAACCTTGGGCTTTATCCTGTAAAATTTAAGACAGTGTGTTGTTTATGAATCGTCGCTGACAACACACCTTTATTTGATGATGACTCGAAAAGAAATCTTGATTTAAATTTAGTGAGGAAATTAGCAAAAATGAAAAAAATGATTGTCAAAGGTTCCCAAATATTGTCCGGCGAAGTGACGATCGGCGGGGCTAAAAATAGCACAGTTGCCTTGATTCCAGCAGCTATTTTAGCTGATACACCAGTTGAATTTGACTCGGTTCCTGATATTTTAGATGTGCATAACTTGATGCTGATTTTAAAGTCAATGAATGTAGATTCCTTTTATAACCGGGGAAAATTGACAGTTGATCCAACAAAAATCGTGTCAACTCCGCTTCCAGGTGGAGCTATTCGCAGTTTACGTGCTTCTTATTATTTTATGGGGGCACTCTTAGGTAAGTTTGGCAAAGCAATTGTCGGCTTTCCTGGTGGTGACAATATTGGACCACGCCCGATCGATCAACATATCAAGGGGTTTAAGGCTTTAGGAGCAAAAGTAGTTGAAAAAGAAGATACAGTCTACATTACGACTGGACCAGAAGGACTACAAGGAGCAAAGATCTTCTTTGACCTTGTGTCGGTTGGCGCTACGATCAATGTGTTATTAGCTGCGGTTAAGGCTAAGGGGACTACGATCATGGAAAATGTTGCTCGTGAGCCAGAAATTGTTGATTTAGCCACATTTTTAAACAACATGGGGGCTAAGATCCGTGGTGCTGGGACCGATGTGATCCGAGTTGAGGGTGTGGATAGCCTAAAGGCACAAAATATTCATACGATCATTCCTGATCGCATCGAAGCGGGGACATATTTGTCTTTTGCAGCAGCTAATGGCAAAGGTGTCTTAGTAAAAAATGTGATCACCGAACACCTAGATCCATTTATTGCTAAAATGCAAGAAATGGGGGTAACTTTAGAGATCGATGAAGATAAAATTTACGTTCCTGGGGGCGATTTGTTAGCACCAGTTAGTGTAAAAACTGCTCCTTTCCCAGGATTAGCTACCGATTTACAACAACCACTAACGCCTTTGTTGATGAAAGCTAAGGGCTATTCAACGATCACTGATACCCTTTATCCGCAACGGACCAAACATATTCCAGAAATGCAAAAAATGGGTGCTACGATCACAAGTGAAGATGGGGTCATTACGATCGGACCGGCTAAACAGCTCGTTGGAACTGAAGTTGAAGCCGGTGAAATTCGCGCGGGTGTTTCGTTACTAGGATTAGCCTTAATGGCAGAGGGCACAACAACAATTACTAAAGCTGATAATATTTTACGCGGCTATGATAGGATTGTTGAAAAATTCCGTGGTCTAAACGTGGACTTAAAGGTAGTTACAGAAAGTGAGAACTTAGATTTCTAAAATATTTTATGGTAGAGGCGATTTTATGTCAGAAAATGTAACTTTGGAAGATCTACAACAAAAAACGTTAAAAGAACTGTACGAATACGCACGTAAGTACAAGATCAAGTATTACAGTCAAATGAACAAAAAAGAACTTTCTTTGGCTGTGATCCGTGCGCAAGCTGAAGAATCAAGCTTTGTGATGAAAGGTGTCTTGGAGATCTTTTATGATGAAGGTGGCTATGGCTTTTTACGGCCTTTAAACTACAGTCAATCTAAAGAAGATATCTATGTTTCAGCTTCACAGATCAAGCGCTTTGGGCTAAGAAATGGTGACGAAGTAGTTGGTAAGGTGCGACCACCGCGTAAAAATGTTGCCAATGACCGCTATGGGATGCTTTACATCGATTCAGTCAACGGTAAAAGCCCTGAAGAAGCCAAAGGACGTCCACATTTTCCAGCA
Source organism: Ligilactobacillus apodemi DSM 16634 = JCM 16172 (assembly GCF_001434405.1). Lineage (GTDB taxonomy): Bacteria > Bacillota > Bacilli > Lactobacillales > Lactobacillaceae > Ligilactobacillus > Ligilactobacillus apodemi. Next base: position 54,740 of record NZ_AZFT01000053.1, read on the forward strand.
TTGACTGCTAAATACCCTAATCAACAACTTATTTTAGAACACGATCCCAAAAAACTTTCAACGCGCGCAATTGATTTATTTGCCCCAATCGGTTTTGGGCAACGGGGATTGATCGTTGCACCACCTAAAGCCGGTAAGACGACATTTTTAAAAGATATAACGGCTGGCATTTCGGCTAACTATCCATATGCTAAATTGATCGTTTTACTTATTGATGAACGCCCCGAAGAAGTTACCGATTTAGAAGAATATTTAGCTAAGATCAATCCAAATGGTGAAGTTGTTTATTCAACATTTGATCAACGTCCCGAAAACCATGTCCATATTTCGGAGTTGGTCTTAGAAAGAGCGATGCGCTTAGTTGAAGATAAACAAGATGTTATTATTCTCTTAGATTCATTGACCCGCTTGGCACGAGCCTATAATTTAGTCGAACCTTCGAGCGGTAAAACACTTTCAGGTGGTTTAGATCCAAGTGCACTATATCGCCCCAAGAAATTCTTTGGAGCAGCGCGCAATGTTAAAGAGGGTGGCAGTTTAACTATTTTAGCCACTGCTTTAGTTGACACTGGTAGCCGGATGGACGATATTATTTTTGAAGAATTTAAGGGAACTGGTAACCAAGAGATCCAGTTGAATCGTACTTTGGCTGAACGACGGATCTTCCCAGCTCTTGACTTGAAGAAATCAGGTACAAGAAAAGAAGAACTTTTGTTGTCCAAGGATACCTTAGATACGATTTGGAAAATTCGCCGTGCTTTTGGGGATGACATGTTACGTGAAACTGAGAATGTTTTGAAAGTTTTGCGCCAAACTCCTAATAACGAAGCCTTTTGTGCGGAATTTTCCGAGTTAGGATTTTTAAATAATACTGTTCAAAATCGGAAAAGATAATTGCAACTGAGCAAAATTCATGGTATTATGTTGTTTGTTGTATAACACGAAAAACAACTCTGGTGCAGCAAATGGACCAGGGCAAAGGAGCGAAATTAGAATGAAACAAGGAATCCATCCAGATTATCATGAAGTTGTCTTCATGGACTCAGCTACAGGTTACAAGTTCTTGTCTGGTTCAACAAAGACTTCTGAAGAAACAGTTGAATGGGAAGATGGCAAGACATACCCATTGATTCGTGTGGAAATTTCCAGCGACTCACACCCATTCTACACAGGTAAGCAAAAATTCACACAAGCAGACGGTCGTGTGGATCGCTTCAACAAGAAGTACGGCTTCACAAACTAAGAATGTTAGAGATAAGCTACGGCATCGTTGCCGTGGCTTATTTTTTTAAGTTAATAAGTGCAGAAGTCTTTGCTTATTTTCCACAAGTTGCTCAAATGTATCTAAAAATAGCGGACGTAATTCAGTGGGGAGGCCAATTTGTTCCATGAGTTGTTCAGGTGCTTCTTCGTAGCGATAAGTGAGGTAATAGTTACAGAGTAATAAAATGATCGCAAACTGATTGGCTTCATTTTCAAACTGTGAGATAAAGTGATCATGGGCGAGGTATTGTGTAAATAACGGCTGAATTCCTTGATGAAGCAAAATATGGCCTAATTCGTGAGCAACAATAAAGCGTGCGGTTGCTGGTGAAAGTAGTTGGTTGACATAAATTAAAGAAACACCATAAAAATTTGTCTTAAAGCCTAGGATATCACCTAATTCTAAATGTAAAATATCAATATCTAAATGCTTGCAAAGTGTAATTGGATCATAGGCTGCGTTACGTGCTTTTAGGTGGTCAATCGTTTGAAAAATACGTTCCATAATTATTAAGCGCTATAAAGAGATATAGCTTTCCTTTCTTTTTATTCAAGAACATTTGTTCGTTTTTTGATTATAGCACTTTATTTTTTAGACACAAAATAAAAGACCTTGTTCCTTTTTAGCGAAACAAGGTCTTTTTTAAGCCTATAAATTTTGCTTTTTCTGACTCAAAGTTAAACCAACCTCAAGCGCATTAGCAAGTAATTTACGATTTTCAGTTGTCATAGGCGCACCATAAAAATTTATGTCTGGCTCATTTTCTGCCATTGAAATGATATCTTGAATTTTACGTGCAATATCTTTTTTGTTTAAGGCTTGTTGTTTATGATAACTTTCTTCACCATTATTTGAGGTCGTATGATTTTGACCTAAAATAAAATCGGTCGAAACGTCAAAGATTTTAGCAAGCCGAACGATCTCGTCGGCGCGAAGTGAACGTAGACCACGTTCGATCCGTCCCATGACATTTTTATTTAGGCCCATTAAATTGGCTAATTGAGCTTGTGACATATTACGACTCTCACGTAGCGTAATAAGCGTTTTAGTAATATTATTCTCCATCATAGGCCCCCTCGTATTGGATATACCCAATAACATTAATAGCATCTAAAATGGATACATTTTGTTGACATACCTATTTGTGAGTGATATATTTACAGTGCAACTGATTTAGGTATGCTCAGATTAGTATCTATTTTGTTTGCGAAATTTAAAAGAGTTAATCTTAAACTCTTGGTAGAAATATTTGACGGCAAAAACTGACCCTATAAAATTGCGGGAACAATTACTATAGGGGGCTTTGATCAATAATTTTCTGACACAATCATAGCATAATTTTTATTTTCTGTCATATATCACAACTGATTTATGGGCGTTTAAAGCTTGTCGTCCTAAAATTTACTCGGATAGAGCACGAGTAACTAAACATTTCTTTGGACCTAACTGCTAGCATTAGAGCTAAAAGATTCGATCATTAAGTCGAGCTTGTTCATCTAGGTTGTATATATTGGATTAGCATTATATATTTAACGATGGTAAAGGAGATCTTTAAGAAAATCCTTTACCATCTTTGAGTAAGGCTTTTATTTTCAGCTTAAATTTATTATAGTTGAAAAAGCAATGTAGAACTCTTTTAAAAGGTGGGAGGGACTATATCTGTTATTTATAACGATATAGAAAAAATTATGATACTAAAATGTACAGCGCCACAAGAAATGACTAATTTACGTGAATTAGTCAATGAAAAAGCACTATCACTAAATATGTCAGTTGCGATTTTGACTTACGATGGTGAAACAAAACTTCAACAAGTTGCAGTTTTATTTTTAAATCACCAAACTTGTTTAAAAATCCCGTTATTACAAATTGCCTTAGAAGAAGCAAAGATCATAGTAGAGCCGATCGAAGAACAATATTACGGAATTTGATTTATATTTTTAGTTTTTACTTGCGCAAGTTGGTTTCTTGTCCTTTAATTGAATGGTAAGAGAAAGTTTTGAAGGGAAGAATATCATGAAAAAAGTAAGTATAAACGAACGAATTCTAGATTATTGGTTGATCTTTGTCGCTCTTTCAATGATCGTTTCATTAGTTTTAACACTAAAAAATGCGCTCTTAACTAGTGGAGCTAAGGCACAATCAGCTTGGTTTTTAGCCCTAGAAATTATTTTAGGACTAGTGATCGTTTTATTACCTAAGTATATTGCTAAAAAAGCGCAAGTCTATTTGCCACCATTACTATATTTGTTTTTTGCACTATTTATTTATGGTTCCGTATATCTAGGAACGATTTATCATTTTTATAATGTACCTTATTGGGATAAAGGATTACATTTGATCAGTGGTGCGCTTTTAGGTGGTTTTGCTTTCTCTGCTTTTGGAGCTTTAGTAGAAAAAGATGCGATCGAAAAGATCTCACCGTTTTTTATTTCGATGTATAGTGTCGCTTTTGCAGTTTTTTGCGGAGTTCTCTGGGAATTTTATGAATTTACCTGTGATAGTTTTGGAATGAATTTACAGAGATACATGCGAGCTGGCAAGTTATTAGCAGGGCGAGCAGCTTTGATGGATACAATGGGTGATTTATTTGCTGATTTTTTAGGTGCTGTTTTATTTGCGATTTTTGCTTATGTACAGTTAAAACGCGATCATCACTGGATCAGAAATTTCTTTTTTAGTAAACAAAATTAAATTTTTTAAGGGCTTTGGTTACTTTTTACCAAAGCTTTTTTAATTAATAAAAAATTAAATATTATTTGTTTTATGTTAAGAAATAAAGGAAAAATCAAAAGTTATATGCAATCAAGCTCTTAAAGTGTTAAGGTTAAGACAGCTCCAAGAAAGGCATGATGCTATGAAAGTATGGAAGAAATGGTGTGTTTTCAGTTCAATGTTTCTTCAATTTGTTTTAGGTGTAATTGGCATATTATGGTGGTGTTGGCCCCAAGCGTCTCTAGCCGTAACAATAAGTGAATTTTTAGGAACAGAATTAGGAAGATGGCTAATATTAGTAGTTGCCAGCTACTTAGTTATTGTTGCAATTTTTAGCTTAGGCTGGATGCTGATGCAACCAACGACCCAAAAGGTAATGACGATTCACCGTGATCATGCTAGTAAAATTCAAGTTGATCAAAAAGCAGTGGAGAATCAGCTTCGTTTGACACTCGGAAAATATGATCTGATCAATGTTAAGGTACGCGTAAAGCTTCTAACAAACCATCAACGTGCTGATGTTTTTGTTCAAGGAGATTTAGCGAAAAATGCTGATTTATCAGTACTAGAGACGAAAATTAGCCAAACCGTTGCTAAAGATTTAAAAGAGATGTTACGCATTGATTTAAGCCGTTTAAATGTTTCCTTACAGCCGTATCATTACGGTCAAAAAGCCACGCTTATTTAAGCGCTATCATAAATTATGAAGTTGCAGTAGTCACCAAAAATGAGGTAAAAAACGTATGGAAACAAAAAATGAAGAATTAGAACGCAATTTGACTTTTGATGATCAAGTAATCGCTAAGATCGCAGGCATCACGGCAAGTCAGGTCCCAGGTATTATTTCACTTGATGGTAATATGTTGAGTGAATTTACTGACAAATTGACCCAAGGAAATGATCAAACTAAGGGGATCGAAGCGCAAGTAGGCGAAAAGCAAGTTGCCTTAAAATTAGCAGTCACGCTTGAGTACGGTAAAAGTGCGGAGACGGTTTTTACTGAAGTCTCTGACAAATTAACCCAAGTTTTGGGCGAAATGACCGGACTAAAACTAGTAAAATTTGAGATGCATATTAATGATGTTAAGACACGTGAAGAATTAAAAGAAAATAATTAGGAGAAAGCTAATGAGTGAAGAAAAACTAAAAGGTTTAAAAGATGAGGCTGTTGGTAAGGTAAAAGAAACAGAAGGTAAAATTACTGGTGATGAATTACGTAAAAAAGAGGGACAAGCACAAGGATTTTTAGGAAAAGCACGGGCTAAAGCAGATGATTTAAAAGAAGATCTCATGGCTGGTGCGGATAAGCTAAAAGAAAAATTTGAAAAAGATACAGATAGATAATAAGAGGAGGATGTCAATATGTTACATTGGATATGGGTACTTATCGTTGGGGCAATAATTGGTGCAATTGCAGGTGCACTTACAAAAAATGGTGGTTCGATGGGCTGGATCAGTAATATCTTAGCCGGTTTGATCGGGTCAAGTATTGGTGAAGCTTTACTAGGAGCTTGGGGACCACAATTAGCTGGAATGGCGATCATTCCATCCCTTATCGGTGCGGTGATCTTAGTCTTGCTCGTTTCCTTTATTTTAAATCGAGTTCACGCCCACTCATAATTAGGGCGATTGCGTCTAGTCTATGCTAGGCGCTTTTTTATTTTACAGGTGGTATGATATAAGTGGATAATTGCCTACTGCGTTAGGGATGGGTAAGTGAAGAAAGGATTGAACAGGATGGAGATCTTACAATTAAAAAATCTCATTAAACTTTACAAATTAGCAGGAGGTGGGACATTTGAAGCGCTAAAGGGCATTAATGCTTCATTTGAAGCTGGCGAGTTAGTAGCGATCGTAGGGGAATCTGGGAGTGGTAAGTCAACTTTGATGAATTTGATCGGGGGACTTGATTCAGATTTCTCCGGTGAAATTTTGTATCGGGGTAAAAATTTGCGTGACTATAACGCCAAAGAATTATCGGACTATCATAAAAAAAGTATCGGTTTTATTTTTCAAAATTTTAATTTGATCCCGCATTTGAACTTAGTGGAAAATGTTGCTTTAGCAATGACGCTTTCAAATGTCGATAAAGAGACCCGTGAAAAACGTGCTAAAGAATTATTAGCTCAAGTTGGTTTAACAGATCATCTCTATAAAAAGCCTGATCAAATATCTGGGGGACAAAAGCAACGGGTTGCGATCGCGCGAGCATTGATCAATGATCCAGATGTGATCATTGCCGATGAACCAACAGGTGCGTTAGATGCAGAGACTACGGATACGGTTTTGGACCTGATAAAAGATATTGCCCGAAGTGGTAAATTAGTTTTAATGGTCACCCACTCAGATCGAGTAGCTGCACATTGTACCCGTGTTATTAGGATCGATAATGGGCAATTGATCTCAGATGAAAATTTTGGCGGCTTTAAAGTTACCGAAAAAGCAGCTGATTTTAAAGAACCAAAAATTAAAAATATGAGTCTTTACAATGCGATTCGGATGGCATTTTTAAATATGCGTGCCAAGTTAGGACGCAATGCACTAGTTGCTTTTGGGACAAGTATTGGGATCATGGCGGTAATTTTGATGCTTTCGCTTGGTCGAGGGGTCACTAATTATATCCAATCAACGATGAATAGTTATACCAACCCAAACGTGACCGAAGTGCATAAGCAAAGTATGATGCCAGCTGCAAATTCTACTTCGACTAGTCAAGCTGAGATCAGTCAAATGCAACAAAATAATATGGCTGCCTTGACTGGAAGTAGTAGTGAGAGTAATTTTACGCAAAGCGACTTAAAAAAATTACAAAAGATAAAACATGTTGATAGCCTTGAAACTGGTTATACGACTTTATCACTGGGAACAAACAGTGTTGAATATGGTTCTAAATCGGCAACGATCATGACTTTACAGACGATGTCAGCCAACATTATAAAATCAAGTATAGTTTCTGGTAAAGCTCCTGGAGCAGATGAAATCTTGTTGGATAAAGGAACAGCTGATATTTTATCTAAGAATATCGTGGGCAAAAACGTTACATTAAAATTGATGATTGATGGCAAACAAGTTAAAAAGACCTTTAAAGTCAGTGGTACTTATGAACAACAAGGTTCGAATTTCAGTACAGTGATCATGCGCTATCAAGACTTAGCTGCGTTATATCAAGCCAATGGACAAACGTTATCACCAAATGTGGTTTATCTTTATACTAAGAACAAAGACAACACTGAAAAGATCAAAGAACAAGTCAAAAAATTAGGCTTTAGTGGTTCGATGCAAGAAACAATGACCGAAATGTTTACCCAAATGATGGATATCATCAGTTATGTTTTAGCAGCGATTGCGGCGGTTTCCTTGGTCGTTTCTGCGATCATGATCTTAGTTGTATTAAACATCTCAGTAGTTGAACGTACGCGTGAGATCGGGGTCTTAAAAGCTTTAGGTGCAAGGAGAAAAGATATTCGTCGAATCTTTGTCTCAGAAGCATTTTTGATCGGGTTAAGTTCAGGTTTGTTAGGCGTTGGTATGACAGCTGTATTACAAGTCTTGATCAATAATTTCACGTCAGCTAAGTTTGATGTCAATGTGGTTTCTATGACCTTTAATTATGCTTTGGCGGGAATTTTGATCAGTGTTATTATCAGTATGATCGCCGGCTTATTGCCCGCAAACCGTGCTTCAAAACTCGATCCGGTCGAAGCTTTACGTAAAGAATAAAATTTAGCGCTAAAAAAAGTGTGACCATTTTGGTCACACTTTTTTAGTGTACAAGCTTTATGGTTTGTTCATCCATTTTACCGGCAAAAAATTTCTGTAAAACTTCCATAAAAAGTAGTTCGTTTGAGGCAAGATAAAATAATGTCATTGATGAGTGTAACTTTAAATTATCGGGGTAACCAAAAACTTGTAGGGGATCATTAGTGTTTAGGTGCAAAAGATTTTGCGACAAATTGCGTAAATTGTTTCCTAAGATCGGGTCGGCCAAAAATTCCTTAGCTTCAGCTAAATCATGTAAGCCATAAAATTTAGCGGTCTTACTGTGCCCAAGTTGAGCTAGCTGAGGAAACATAAACCACATCCAATGCGAACGTTTTTTACCAGCAGTCAGTTCAGCTAAAGTAAGTTCAAAATACTGTGCTTGAGCAGTTTTAAAACGTGATAGCTCCATGCTTATTCCTTTCTATAGTGGGGTATGGTAGACAGATTCGTGGATTATTTTAAGTAATTTTTCTTTAGTTGGTGTCATATATTGCGTTGAACGACGAACGATCGAAAGTAAGAATTCCGGTTGATCTTCATCAAGGAGATCAAGGACGGCAAAGTTATCATTAGGGGCGATCGCTAAATCGGCTAAACAAGCGATACCGGTGTTGCTTTCAACCATTGATTTTAAGACGTGAACGTAATTTGTACGATAAATAATATCAGGCTTGAAATGATTATGACGAGCCAACATTTTTAAGGCTTTGTCATGAATAAAGCCTTCAGTGTGCACAATAAAGCGTTCATTTTTTAATTCTGAAAAATGGATCGCTTTTTTAATCGCGAGCGGATGCTGCTTACCCACGATGATCTTAAACGGTGTTTTCGCAAAAGTGTCGGCTATTAACGATTCTTGTGTTAGTGGAGCTAGTGATCCTAGTAAACAAAAATCGATCGAACCATCTAATAAAAGTTTGAGTAAAGCTTCTGAACCAGCTTCTTTAGTTTCTAATTGTTCGATCAAACCAGTTGAGATCAAATTAGCAACGATCTTGGGGAAAAAATAATTACCAATGATCGGTGGCAGACCAAAGAGTAGCTTTTCTTGGTCTGCTCGCGCTGCTTCTTTTTTGGCGATCGCAAGTTCATTTAAGATGACAGTCAAATGTTGATCAAATTGATAACCACTAGGCGTGACGATCAACTCTTTATGCGAACGATCTCGAATGAAAAAAGTTGTCTTGAATTCTTCTTCGAGCCGTTTGATGGCTAAAGTAACGGTTGGTTGACTAACTGAAAAACTTTGGGCAACTTTTGAAAAATTTTTTTCTTTTACTAGTTTGTGGAAATATTCAAAATCTTTTATGTTCATGATAAATCCTTGATTTGACAGCTTTTTTAAAGCTCATATTAATTTTAATAATAGTGTACCACAAAGTTGACTATAAAAAACTAAGAGTTTTAGAATGTTTCAAGTCGATTGAGATATGACAAAAAGGAGTGTTTTCCATGACAGATACAATGAATATTTTAAATAACCCTTTTTTAAATAAAGGTACAGCTTTTACAACACAAGAACGTGAAAAATTAGGTTTAACTGGTGCTTTACCAGCTAAAGTTCAAACATTACAAGAACAAGCAGACCAAGCTTACGGTCAATTCAAGAGCAAATCAAACCAATTAGAACAACGTCAATTCTTGATGACGATCTTCAATACTAACCGGACATTGTTCTATTACTTAATGGGTCAACATATTGTTGAATTCATGCCAGTTGTTTATGATCCAGTTATTGCTGAATCGATCGAACAATACAGTGAGATCTTCACTCGTCCACAAGAAGCAGCATTTATTTCGGTAGATGACCAAGATCATATCGAAGAATCTTTAAAAAATGCAGCTGACGGACGTGACATTCGTTTGATCGTTGTAACAGACGCTGAAGGGATCCTTGGTATGGGTGACTGGGGCGTTAACGGTGTTGATATTGCCGTTGGTAAATTGATGGTCTATACAGCAGCTGCTGGGATCGATCCTGCGCAAGTTTTACCAGTTTCTCTTGATGCTGGGACAAACAATGAAAAATTATTGAATGACCCACTTTACTTGGGAAACCGTCATGAGCGGATCTATGGTGAAAAATACCATACAATGGTTGATAAATTTGTGGCTGCCGTTGAAAAACTTTTCCCAGAAAGTTTACTTCACTTTGAAGACTTTGGTCGTTCTAACGCTGCCGTTATCTTAGAAAAATATCAAGATAAGATCTTGACTTTCAACGATGATATTCAAGGTACAGGGATCATTTCACTTGCTGGTGTGCTTGGTGCGATGAACATCTCCAAAGAAAAGATCACAGATCAAATCTTCTTAACATTTGGTGCAGGTACTGCTGGTGTCGGGATCGCTAACATGTTATTTGATGAATTAGTGCGTGAAGGCTTGAGTGAAGAAGAAGCTAAGAAGCATTTCTATCTTGTTGATAAGCAAGGTTTATTGTTTGAAGATACAGAAGGCTTAACACCAGGTCAAAAAGATTTTGTGCGTCAACGTTCTGAATTTGAAAATGCTGACGAATTGACAAACTTAGAAGCTGTTGTTAAAGCAGTTCACCCAACGGTAATGATCGGTACTTCAACGCAACCAGGAACATTTACTGAAAGCATCGTTAAAGAAATGGCTGCTCATACAAAACGCCCAGTAATTTTCCCATTATCTAACCCAACTCGTTTGGCTGAAGCAAAAGCAGAAGATCTTTTGAAATGGACAGATGGTCGTGCCTTAGTCGCTACAGGTATTCCAGCAGGAGACATCGAATATAACGGTGTGACATATAACATTGGTCAAGCTAACAATGCGTTAGTTTACCCAGGTGTTGGTTTTGGTGCAATTGCCGCTAAAGCTAAAGTTTTAAATGAAAAGATGTTAGCTGATGCTGCTCATGCTTTAGGCGGGATCGTTGACCCAGATCAACCAGGTGCTGCTGTTTTACCACCTGTTTCTAAGTTACAAGAATTCTCAGAAACCGTGGCTCAAGTTGTAGCACAATCTGCAATTGACCAAGGACTTGCTCAAGTAACTGATGCTAAAAAAGCAGTTGCTGACATGAAGTGGGAACCTAAATATTAATTATTAGTTGATAAGAGACCAAAAGCTTGGTCTTTTATCTTTTGAAAGAGAAAAGAGGAGAATTTATAACATGACAGTCTTTTTAACATCTGTCTCAAGTGTGTTAGTGATCGTTTTGATCATGGCATTAGGCTACATTTTACGTAAAACAGGTTGGTTTGCTGACTCATTTGGTGGCAATATCGCCTCACTTATCACTAAGATCGCGTTGCCAGCATCGATCTTTATGGGTGTGATGAATAACTTGACTCGTAGTAGTCTTTTAGGGTTAGGTAAAGGGATCATTTTCCCAGCGATCGCAGTGGTGATCGGTTATTTGATCTCATGGTTAGCGGTTAAAGTTTTAAAGATCAAGCCAGGTCGTCGCGGGATCTTTATGAACGCCGTAGTTAACGCTAATACGATTTTTATCGGGATGCCTTTAAATAACGCTTTATTTGGCGAAAAGGCAATGAGTTATTTCTTGATCTACTATATTATTAACACGGTCTCAACTTGGGCATTTGGGGTCTATCTCATTTCTAACGATGATCCAACCGTTGATAAGAGTAAAAAGAAAGATCACAAGATCAACTGGAAAAAAATCTTACCAATGCCATTGGTCGGCTTTATTGTTGCAATCGTATGGTTGCTTTTAGGTATTCCAGTTCCAACCTTTATGGGTCAAACATTATCTTATGTTGGTGCTTTAGTAACACCATTATCCTTGATCTATATCGGGATCGTGTTATGTGATGCTGGTTTGAATAACTTTAAGTTTGAAAGAGATTCAGTTCTTGCCTTGCTTGGACGTTTCGTCTTATCACCAGTTGTTTTGATCTTATTGATCAAATGTGGTGCAAGCTTGGGGGTCGACTTACCAAGTTTGATGCGTCAAACATTAGTTGTTCAATCTGCAACTCCAATGTTGGCAGTTTTACCTATCTTAGCTAAAGAAGCACACGGTGACGTTAAATATGCAACTGACGTAGTTGTAATGAGTACCGTTTTATTCGTTGTTGTTGTGCCAATTTTAATGGCTGTTTTACAATTTATCTAAAACAAAAGGGTTACCGCGCGCAAGCAAGGTAGCCCTTTTTTATTTAAAAAATTCGATAAAGACTAAGCTTGCATCTTTTGGCTTAGATTAACTAAAATGAAGTCAAACGTAAGCTGATCTTTTTCATTGTGTTATTACAGGTGTGATGATATAGTTAAAAATCATAATAAATTGCAAAGGAAGTTTTTGGTGAAACAACGAGAAAAAACGCAAAGAATAGCCTTTTTGGCGCTATTCACTGCAATCATAATTATTCAAAACTTTGTCCCTTTGTTAGGGTATATTCCGCTAGGGCCGCTTAGTTTGACGATCATTCATTTGACCGTGATCATTGCGGCACTCGTCTTAGGTCCAAAAGAAGGGGCGATCGTAGGTGGAATTTGGGGCACGATAACATTTATTCGCGCTTTTGTTTGGCCAACTAGTCCCTTAGCGACGATCGTTTTTGTCAATCCGCTAGTCTCGATTTTGCCTAGGATCTTAGTAGGTGTAGTTGCTGGCTACGTTTTTAGTTGGCTACGTAAAAAATGGTCGTTTCAATATGGGGCAGCGCTAGTGGCGGCGGTTTTAGGATCATTGACCAATACCCTTTTAGTGTTAGGCCAGATTTATCTTTTTTATCAAGGAAAAGCGCCTGAAATGTATGCGCTCGATGTTTCAGCTTTATTGCCATATTTATTAGGTGTGCTCGCCACTAATGGGATTCCTGAAGCAATTTTAGCGGGGATCGTGGCACCAAGTATTGCTTTGCCATTATTACGAATATTAAAGCGTTAGTCAGCAATTTAGAAAGGTGGTAAATCGTGTGGGGCGGCGAAAAAAGAAGAAAAATTATCCACAGTTAGTCTTATTAGGGTTTACGGTGTTATTTTTAGGAACCTTTGCGACTGGGATAGCTGATAAGTATTCTAGTTCACAAGCAACTTCGCAACCAACTACCGATAGTGAAACACAAACAAAACAAAGCTTTATCAAAAAATTAGTTCCTGTTGCTCAAGCGGAGCAGCGACAATATGGGGTGTTTACCAGTATAACTTTAGCCCAAGCAGCTTTGGAATCAGATTGGGGTCAAAGTGAGCTTTCTGCTAAATATAATAATCTGTTTGGGATAAAGAGCTCCACTGGTTCTTTAATGACAACTCAAGAATATGTTAATGGTGAATGGGTAACGATCAAAGATACGTTTGCAGTCTATAATAGCTGGGATGATTCGGTCAAAGCCCATACCCAATTATTTGTTAACGGGACAGCTTGGAATTCTGATCATTATGGTTCGGTTTTACGGGCAACCAGTTATGAGCAAGCAGCGCAAGCTCTGCAGCAACAAGGTTATGCCACTGACCCTGATTATGCTCAAAAGTTGATCTCTTTGATCAAAGAATATAATTTACACCAGTATGATCTCTAAAAAAAACATGATATTTTGCTAAATATCGCGCGAAATGTTCAGTAAAATACGAATATTGAGTGTTGAAAACGAAATATAGTTATGCTATTCTTAAGTAAGAGTTACTTGTATAATGTCATAATCTGGTTGACGAGTTTCTACCCAAGACCGTAAATCTTGGACTATGAGTACAATATGCATGGCGACCAGACTTTTGTTGTAAAACGGAGTCTGGTCTTTATTATTTTTTAGGGGGCTAATAATTTTGAAGTTACTAGAAGAGCGCATTCGACAAGACGGTGTCGTTTTACCTGGAAATGTTTTAAAGGTCAATCAATTTTTAAATCACCAGATCGATCCACAATTGATGTATGAGATCGGGCAAGAATTTGCTCGTTTATTCAAGGAAAGTCCGATCACTAAGATCTTGACTGTCGAAGCCTCAGGAATTGCACCTGCTATTATGGCTGGATTAGTGATGAATGTTCCGGTGGTTTTTGCCCGTAAAAAGAAACCATCGACGTTAGATGCAGGTGTTTATACCGCTGAAGTTTATTCCTATACGAAAAAAGTAACTAACACGATCTCAGTTGATCAAAAATTCTTATCAGCCAAGGATAATGTGTTAGTGATCGATGATTTTTTGGCTAACGGGCAAGCAGTTCAAGGCTTACTCGAAATTTGTCGCCAAGCACAAGCAGAAGTTTCAGGCGTTGGGATCGTAGTTGAAAAATCTTTCCAAAAGGGTGTTTCTTTGATCAAAGAAAGTGGTGTTCGTTTGGAATCATTAGCCCGGATCGCTTCATTTGAAAACGGTGAAGTTCGTTTTGTGGAGGAATAAAATAAAATGAAAAAAACAAATAACAGTCAAGCTGCTTTGTTAGGGTTACAACATTTGTTGGCAATGTATTCAGGTGCAGTCGCCGTACCGTTGTTGATCGGGACAGCGCTGAATTTTAACACCCAGCAGATGACGTATCTTGTTTCGATCGATATTTTTATGTGTGGGTTAGCAACTTTCCTTCAATTGATGCGTAACCGTTACTTTGGGATCGGCTTGCCAGTTGTTTTAGGCTGTGCGATCCAAGCGGTCGAACCATTAAAGATGATCGGTAAACAATTTACGATCCAAACGATGTATGGTGCGATCATTGTAGCCGGGATCTTTGTTTGGTTGATCTCAGGTCAATTTTCTAAAGTTAAACGGCTCTTTCCCCCAGTAGTAACGGGGACCTTGATCACAGTCATTGGGTTGACCTTGATTCCGATCGCAGTTCAAAATATTGGTGGCGGTACAGCAACTGCTAGCGATTTTGGTGCCCTAAAAAATATTGGTGTTGGCTTTTTGACCGTTATTTTAATTTTAGCGATCCAAGTTTTTGCTAGAGGCTTTTTAAGTTCGATCGCGGTTTTACTAGGTTTGATTATTGGGAGTGTGATCGCTGCTTTCTTTGGCATGGTCTCGCTTGATCCGATTAAAGAAGCTGCTTGGTTCCATGTGCCCCAACCATTCTATTTTGGGGTGCCACATTTTGAATGGTCCTCTTCGTTAACGATGATCATCATTGCTTTAGTTTCAATGGTCGAATCAACTGGGGTCTACTTTGCCTTAGGTGATATTTTAAACAAAAAGATCACAGAACAAGACTTGAAACAAGGTTATCGTGCTGAAGGGCTCGCGGTTATTTTAGGTGGGATCTTTAATACTTTCCCATATACGACTTTTTCACAAAATGTTGGGTTATTAGAATTATCTGGCATCAAAACTAAACGACCGATTTATTGGTCAGCTGGTTTATTGATGCTTTTAGGCCTATTACCTAAGGCGGGGGCATTGGCAACAATGATCCCTACACCTGTTTTAGGTGGGGCAATGTTGGTCATGTTTGCCATGATCAGTGTTCAAGGGATCAGAATCCTAGCTCATGTTGATTTTTCCGACCAACGTAATGTTTTAGTCGTTGCAATCTCAGTTGGTTTAGGTTTAGGGGTCTCGGTGTACCCTAGCATTTTCCAAGATCTACCAAAGACACTGCAATTATTCTTGGGTAATGGGATCGTTGTTGCAAGTTTAAGTTCAGTTATTTTAAATTTGGTCTTTAAAGGCAAACAAGCTACGACAGAAAATGAAACCAAAGAAACTGGCGATATTTTAGAAAAAATCGAAGACTAGTAAAAAACAGAAGTGTTGCGCTTCTGTTTTTCTTATCCGAAAAAATTAATATACCCTTAGTTTTTTGAAAGTCAGAATAATGGTAAAATAGAAGAAAGATCATATTTTTTAGAGAGGTTGTGAAATGATGGATCAGGATATCTTATTTCCTGGGGATACGCTCGGTATCATAGGTGGAAGTCCTAGTGGGATCATGTTAGCACGGGCAGCTAAACAGATGGGCTTTAAAGTTGTTATCTATTGTTCAGATGAAAGCAACCCAGTGTTAGAAGAAGCTAATGTAAAAATTGTGGGTAAACTAAATGAAAAAACCAAGCTCCAAGACTTTGCCCAACGTTGTGATGTAGTCACTTATACGTCAGAGCATATCGATGTTGAAGCGGTGAAGTTCTTGAGTCAATTTACGCGTGTTCCTCAAGGTAGTAACACGCTAGAGATTACGCAAGATCGCTTGCTTGAGCGTGCCTTTTTTGAACAATTAAATATCAACGTCGCACCTTATGCAACGATCGTTAGTTTAGATGATGTTTATCAAGCTGTAGGTTCGATCGGTTATCCATGTATTTTAAAACCGATCCAAAAAGGGTTTGGCAAGCATCGAAAACAAGTGATCAAAAAGCAAACCGATATTGCCAAATGTGCTGATATTATTGATTTAGGGACGTATGTTTTAGAATCATGGATTCCCTATGAAAAAGAACTATCGCTCACTTTAGCGCGGGATAAAGACGGACATGTTTCATTTTTCCCGATCGCAGAAGATATTTACCGTGATCATCGCTTGCATGCAACGATCGTGCCGACCGATATTGCCGATGACGTTAAAGAAGAAGTCGAACGGTTAACAACAGAAATTGTTAAAGAAATTGACTATGTGGGTGTTTTACAAGCTGAATATTTCTTGACCGAAAGTGGGGCACTTTACATCAAACGAATCATTCCAGCATTATATGCTTCTGGTTATGCGTTTGATAAGGCTACTGACATTTCAATGTTTGAGCAACATTTACGTGCGCTAGGTCAATTACCATTAGGGCATCCAAAATTAGTTCGCCCAACAGAAATGGTCATGATCGAGACCAAAGATCTAGATGCTTTACGAACACAGTGGGTCTTAAAGGATAACTGGCATTTTAATTATTTCCGTTATCCAGAATCACTTAAGCCTGTTTCAGCAGAAGGATACTTACTGGTGACGGCAGCATTGAGTAAAAATGCACGGCAACAAGTTGAAGCGACCGGCATTTGGGATGACCAAGTCGGGGAAGCTAAAAGTAGTGTAACTGAAGAGTAATTTTAAGGCGTGTGACTTGTCACCGCCTTTTCCTTTTTTGCTTAATTGTAGCTGTTTATTTGCAAATCAAATTCTTGACATTTTATGTAATTTTAAAGATTAGGTGAGTGATATTTGCTATAATAGGCATTGATTGAAATTTTAAGAGGGGATTTGAAAATTTTGACAGCAAGAAACTTATTAGCCGGTATGAATGATAAGCAAGCAGAAGCTGTAACCTGCACGGAAGGCCCATTGTTGATCATGGCAGGAGCAGGGAGTGGTAAAACTCGTGTCTTGACGCATCGAGTTGCTTACCTGATCGAAGAAAAAAATGTAAATCCTTGGAATATTTTAGCCATTACCTTTACCAATAAAGCCGCACGTGAAATGCGCGAACGGATCGATCGTTTGATCCAAGAAGGGTCAAATGACATTTGGGTCTCGACCTTTCACGCTTTATGTGTTCGCATCTTGCGCCGTGATGCAGAAAAGATCGGTTATGACCGTAATTTCACGATTGCAAGTACTAGTGAACAACGAACATTAATGAAGCATATTTTGGCTGATAATTTAAACGTAGACATTAAAAAGTTTGATCCACGCTCTGTTTTAAGCGCGATCTCAAATGCAAAAAATGATTTAAAAACACCAGCTGAAGTCAAAAAAGATGCGGCTGATCCGTTTTCTTTAGTGGTCAGTGATGCCTACGAACTTTATCAAGAACAACTTCAAAATAACCAAGCTTTTGATTTTGATGATTTGATCATGCAAACGATCAGACTCTTCAAAGAATCACCCGAAACACTCGAATTTTATCAACGAAAATTCCATTATATCCATGTGGACGAATATCAAGATACTAACGAAGCGCAATACCAACTAGTGAGTCTTTTAGCGCAAACATATCGTAATTTGTGTGTAGTTGGGGATGCCGACCAAAGTATTTACGGCTGGCGTGGCGCTAACATGGAAAATATCATGAATTTTGAAGAAGACTACCCGGATGCAACGGTGATCAAGTTAGAGCAAAACTACCGCTCAACTAAAAATATTTTACAAGCAGCTAATGAAGTCATTGAAAATAATATTAACCGTAAGGCAAAGACTTTATGGACGCAAAATGATGCGGGTGAAAAGATCCATTATTACCGCGCTGATAATGCCAACGACGAAGCCTATCATGTGGTAAAACAGATCCAAACAAACATGCAAGAAAAACAACAAAAATATGGTGATTTTGCCGTCTTATATCGGACTAATGCGCAATCGCGTGTGATTGAAGAAACATTCGTGAAAGCAAATATTCCGTATAAATTAGTCGGAGCTCATCGTTTCTATGACCGCAAAGAAATTTTGGATATTTTAGCTTACTTACGTTTAGCCGCTAATCCTAATGACTCAATGAGTTTCGCGCGAGTCGTTAACGAACCAAAACGTGGAATCGGTGCTACTAGTCTCACTAAATTACAAAACTTTGCGGAAATGAATGGTCTATCTTTGATCGAGGCAGCCGAAAATGTTGTGATGACTGATGTAAGTGGCAAAGCTGCTAAACAATTAGAAAGTTTTGCTAAGTTGCTCCATCATTTTAACGAGTTAGAAAAGACAAAAAATATTACGGAATTGACCGAAATAATTTTAGATGAGACGGGCTATAAACAAAGTCTGCAAGCTAAAAATACTTTAGAAGACCAAAGTCGCTTAGAAAACTTGGAAGAATTTCTTTCGGTAACAAAACAATTTGATGAAAATTGGGAACCTGAGAAAGAAGATAGTGATCCGTTCGTTGACTTTTTAGCTGACTTAGCCTTAGTTTCTGATCAAGATAGCGTGGATGAAGATCCCGATGAAGTAACTTTAATGACGCTTCATGCGGCTAAAGGGTTAGAGTTTCCAACGGTCTTTTTGATGGGATTAGAGGAAGGAATTTTCCCCTTAGGCCGAGCTGTCATGGATGAAACTGAACTTGAAGAAGAACGGCGCTTGGCTTATGTAGGTATTACTCGAGCTGAAACTGAATTACACTTATCAAATGCAGTCTCACGGATGCTCTATGGACGCCGTCAAAGTAATCAGCCCTCACGTTTTCTTAGTGAGATCTCTGATGAATTATTACAAAGAGATAATGAAACTTTAGATGCTTATCAAGCAAAAAACACGGTCAAAGTACCTTTTGCTAAGAAAAATGTTTACCGTAAACCAGCGGGAACTGTTGAGAAAAATACCGGGACTGGTGCTGATAAAAAGCAATGGAATATCGGTGATAAAGTATCCCATAAAGCTTGGGGCACAGGGACAGTTGTCAAAGTTAGTGGTACGGGCGAAGACGTTGAGATCGATATTGCCTTTAGTGGTCAAGGAATCAAACGTCTTTTGGCAGCATTTGCCCCGATTACAAAGATTTAATTATCAAAGAAGGAAATACGATGGAACCTAAGGTGTTAGAAGAGGTGCAAGCAATCCGCGCCGAGCTAAATAAGTGGAGTCATGAATATTATGTATTAGATCGTCCGACCGTAGAAGATCATGTCTATGATGAAAAATATCGGCGCTTGGTAGAGTTAGAAAAACAATACCCTGAGCTTGTTACCGCTGATTCTCCAACTAAGCGGGTCGGCGGACAGATCTTAAGTGGCTTTGAAAAAGTTGAACATGAGATCCCTATGCTTTCATTGGGAGATGTTTTTTCAAAAGAAGAGTTAGCCGATTTTAAGGAAAAACTCGAAGAAAATGTGGGCGAAGAGCTCGTATATAATTGTGAATTAAAAATCGATGGGTTAGCGATTTCGTTAGTTTACGAAAAAGGGATCTTTGTCAAAGGATCGACTCGTGGAAATGGGACGATCGGTGAAGATATCACGGAAAACTTAAAAACTATCAAAGCGATCCCTTTGCGGTTAAGTGAGCCGATCGATGTTGAGGTGCGGGGCGAGTGTTACATGCCCAAAGAAGCTTTTTTAAAGTTAAACGAAACAAAAGAAGAGCAAGGGCAGACTGTTTTTGCTAACCCACGCAATGCAGCGGCTGGTTCTTTACGTCAATTAGACACTAGACAAACCGCCAAAAGAAATTTAAGTGTCTTCATGTATTATTTGATCGAACCGGAAAAATACGGGGTCAAAACCCAAAGTGAAGCACTTGCTAAGCTACAAAGTTGGGGTTTTAAAGTAAACCAAGAGGCCAAACGGGTCACTAAAATGGCTGAGATCGATCAGTACATTGATAAGTATCAACAAACACGGGCTGAGCTGGCATACGAGATCGATGGGATCGTGATCAAAGCTGATTCTTTTGCGATTCAAGCAAAGGTCGGAAATACCGTGAAAGTTCCGCGGTGGGCGATTGCTTATAAGTTTCCCCCTGATGAACAAGAAACGATCGTGCGCGAAATCGAATGGACAGTAGGGCGAACTGGGGTAGTTACTCCTACTGCAGTGATGGACCCAGTCGAATTAGCTGGCACCATGGTTGCACGGGCATCTTTGCATAACCCAGATTACTTGTTGCAAAAAGACATTCGCCTAGGTGATACGGTAAAATTGCACAAAGCCGGCGATATCATTCCAGAAATTTCAGAAGTAGTGTTAGCTAAGCGTCCTAAAGATAGTATTAGCTACGAAATACCAACGAACTGTCCTGAATGTGGGGCGAAGTTAGTTCATTTAGACGAAGAAGTAGCTTTACGTTGTATCAATCCACAATGTCCAGCGCTATTAAAGGAAAGTTTAACGCACTTTGCTTCACGAAATGCAATGAATATTGATGGCTTAGGTCCGCGGATCATTGAGCAACTTTTTGATAAACATTTGATCAAAGATGCGGCTGGACTTTATAATTTAACTTTTGATGAATTATTGACGTTAGACAAGTTTAAAGAAAAATCAGCAAATAATTTGCTAAATGCGATCGCAAAAAGTAAACAAAATTCGTTAGAACGGTTATTATTTGGGTTAGGGATCAGACATGTCGGTGCAAAAGCTGCGCGCTTATTAGCGGAGCATTTTAAGACGATCGATAATTTAAAACAGGCCGACGTAGCAGAGATCGTTGCGATTGATTCTTTAGGTGAAACGATCGCTGATGCGGTGGTCACTTACTTTAAAAATGAACAAGTTGACGTGCTCTTAACTGAACTTGCTCAAGCAGGGGTAAATTTAGAATTCTTGGGTAAGACAAGTGAAGAGATCGCACAAAAGATGGGCGATGATCCCTTAAATGGATTAACGGTCGTTTTGACTGGAAAACTTGATAAAATCAAACGTGCTGATGCTAAAAAACGACTCGAAGCTCATGGTGCTAAGGTAACTGGTAGTGTTTCGAAAAAAACAGATCTGTTAGTTGCTGGTCATGATGCGGGAAGTAAATTGACGAAAGCACAAGAGTTGGGGATCAAGATCATTGACGAGGAAGAATTTTTAAAGCAGACGGAGGAAATTTAGTGTGAAGAAAAAATATTTGGCATTGATTAGCTTATGTATGGGTTCTTTGTTCCTAACCGCTTGTGGGAATTTAAATAGTAGTTCAACATCTAGTACAACGACAACTACACAATCATCTTCAAGTGGGTACCAAACAACGGGACAATCAAGTGATTCTGAGTATCAAAGTGTTATTCAAAATGGATCATATTTAACGAGTAAAGCACGTGGGGTCGGGATCACCCAAAACTCCGAAAATATGCTGAACTTAAAGGCATTTGAAAGTGGCTTAACGACTTTATCAAAGACAGAATTTTCACCTAAAGATTATATTTTTAGAGAAGGTCAATTACTTTCTAAATCAACAGTTCAAAAATGGTTATCACGTAAATCATCTAGCAATCCAACGGGGCTAAACCCTAAGGATAATGGTGAAACTGATGCTGATAAGCGTAATCCGATCTACGTTCAACAAATCGAAGAACAAGATTATATGAAAGAAGAAAATGGTAAGTTAGTTTTAGCAGGGATCACGATCGGGATCGGGATGAACCGCAAAGATTACTACCAAAAAGAAGAATATGGGGCAACTTATACAACAACGATCTCTAAGGCTAAGATGATCGCTGAAGGTAAAAAAGCTGCTGCTGAAGTTTTGAAACGTGTGCGGAAATTGAAAGGTGCATCTGATATTCCGATCATGATCTGTATGTTTGAACAAGCACCAAATGATAGTTTAGTTGGTGGGACATTCTATGCCTACAACGTTTCTAAGAGTAGTACTTTAGGCACATGGAAGAGTACTAACTTACAATCTTCAGTGTTGCCAACAACGTCTGAAAGTACTGCGATCAACGATAACGATGAAAGTTCCTTTACATCATTTAAGAATAAGATCCAAAACTTCTTCCCAAATCTTGCTGGGGTAACTGCAACAACAAAATATAAGAACAAATCATTGCAAGAATTGCACGTTAAGATCACGACACAATTCTATAGTGAAACTGAAATCAGGAGCTTTACACAATATGTTGCGCAAGCAGCCAAGACCTATCTTCCTAGCGGGATCCCGATCGATATCACGATCAAAGGCTCAGACGGAGATATCCAAGCCTTTATTGCACGCGAATCAGATAGTAGTTCTTATTACACTCACGTTTTTGATGATTAGTGGTGAAATGATTATAAAAAATACCTGCGATCTATGCTAAAATGTTAGAGAGATACGCAAGAAAGAAGGATGAAGATGGCGATCAGCGCAAACGAAGTAAAACACGTTGCTAGTTTAGCTAAGCTAGATGTCAGTGATGCTGAATTAGAAAAATTTACTGGTCAAATGGACCAGATCATCAATATGGTACAACAGTTAAATGAAGTTGATACGACTGATGTCCCAGTTACAACAACGGTAACTGATGCTTTTGACGTAATGCGTGAAGATATTGCAGTCAAAGGAACAGACCGCGAATTATTGATGGAAAATGTGCCAGAACGAAAAGATGGCTTTATCAAAGTTCCAGCAATTATTGATGAAAGTGAGGAAGGCTAACCGATGGATTATTTCAAAAACGACTTGACTAGTTTACACGAAAGTCTGGTCAATAAAGAACTAAGCGCAGAAGAATTGACGAAAGAAACTTTTGCCAATATCAAAAAGCGCGACCAACAAATCGAAGCTTTCTTAGCTTTAAACGAAGAAAATGCTCTTGCTCAAGCTAAAGAACTCGATCAAAACGGAATTGATCGTGCTAATGTCTTAGCGGGGATCCCAATTGCAATCAAAGATAATATCGTAACTAAAGGTTTACGGACTACAGCAGCTAGCAAAATGTTGGAAAACTTTGATCCGATCTATGATGCTACTGTCATGGAGAAATTAGCTGCTGCGCAAATGATCAATGTTGGTAAAGTCAACATGGATGAATTTGCGATGGGTGGTTCAACGGAAAGTTCCGCCTTTAAGTTGACAAAAAATGCTTGGGATCAAACTAAAGTTCCCGGTGGTTCTTCGGGTGGTTCAGCTGCTGCAGTTGCCTCTGGTGAAGTTTTAGTAGCTTTAGGTTCAGATACGGGTGGCTCAATCCGCCAACCAGCTGCTTATAACGGGATCGTAGGGGTAAAACCAACTTATGGTCGGGTTTCACGTTATGGTTTGATTGCTTTTGCTTCAAGTTTAGATCAAATTGGACCTTTGACACGGACAGTTAAAGATAATGCCTATGTGTTAAATGCAATCAGTGGGCATGATAGTCGCGACTTTACTAGTTCAAGTAAAGAAGTACCTGACTTCACTAAAGGCCTTGATGGCGACATTAAAGGAATGCGCATCGCTGTACCAAAAGAATACTTTGATGAAGGGGTCGATGCTGACGTTAAAGCAGCGATCAAAGATGCGATCAAGACCTTTGAAAGCTTAGGCGCAACGGTGGATGAAGTTTCCTTGCCACACAGTAAATATGGTGTGCCAGTTTATTACATCATTGCTTCCTCTGAAGCTTCCTCGAACTTACAACGTTTTGACGGGATCCGTTATGGCTTTAGAGCACAAGATGTTAAGAATTTGGAAGATGTTTATGTCCGTTCTAGAACAGAAGGTTTTGGTGATGAAGTTAAGCGCCGGATCATGTTAGGGACATTCTCACTTTCAGCTGGGACTTATGATGCGTTCTTTAAGAAAGCTGCACAGGTAAGAACCTTGATCTGTCAAGATTTTGCTAATGTCTTTAAAGATTATGACTTGATCTTAGGACCAACAGCACCAACAACTGCATATGGAATCGGTGAAGAGATCGATGATCCGATCACAATGTATATGAACGATATTTTGACGATTCCAGTTAACTTAGCTGGTTTGCCAGGGATGTCCTTACCAGCAGGCTTCTCAAATGGTTTACCGATCGGGATGCAATTGATCGCGCCACAATTTAGAGAAGATACAATGTATAAAGCTGGTTATGCTTTTGAACAAGCAACAGACTTCCATAAACAAGTACCAACGATCGGAGGTCAAAACTAATGAACTTTGAAACAACAATTGGGCTTGAAGTCCACATCGAAATGAAGACCAATTCTAAGGCTTACTCGCCAGCACCTGTTATGTATGGGGCAGAGCCAAATACAAATACTAATGTGATCGACTGGGGATACCCAGGGGTTTTACCACAAGTTAATAAAGGTGCATTAGAATATGGGATGCGTGCTGCTTTAGCTCTTAACTGTGATATTACGCGTGATATTCATTTTGATCGTAAGAATTACTTCTATCCAGATAACCCTAAAGCTTACCAAATCACGCAAGCTCAAACACCGATCGGACGTAACGGTTGGCTTGAGATCGAATTAGAAGATGGAACTAAAAAACGGATCGGGATCGAAGAAATGCACGTGGAAGAAGATGCGGGTAAAAACACGCACAATCCAGATGGCTATTCTTACGTTGACCTTAACCGTCAAGGTACCCCATTGATCGAAATTGTTTCTAAGCCTGATATTGCTTCGCCTGAAGAAGCTTATGCTTATTTAACTCGGTTACGTCAAATCATTCAGTTTACTGGTGTTTCCGACGTGAAGATGGAAGAAGGTTCCATGCGTGCCGACGTTAATATTTCTGTTCGTCCAATTGGTTCCACTAAATTTGGGACAAAGACAGAAATGAAGAACTTAAACTCATTTGAACATGTTAAAAAAGGTTTGGAATTTGAAGCCAAACGGCAAGAAAAAGTCTTGATGTCTGGTGGTCAGATCCAACAAGAAACAAGACGTTTTGACGAACCAAGTGGTGAAACGATCTTGATGCGTGTCAAAGAAGGTAAGAGTGATTATCGTTATTTCCCAGAACCAGATATTCCACCGATCCACATTTCTGATGAATGGGTCAAGGAAGTTAAAGATTCCATTCCAGAAATGCCAGATGTGCGGCGTAAACGTTATGTTAACGACTGGGGGATTCCAGAATATGATGCTGGTGTCTTGACCCAAACAAAAGAAATGTCTGATTTCTACGAAGCAACCGTGGCAGCTGGTGCCGATGCAAAATTAGCAGCTAACTGGTTGATGGGTGAAGTTAGTGCTTACTTAAATGCCCAAAAAGTTGAATTAGGTGACACAGCTTTGACACCAGAACACTTAGCAACAATGATCAAATTGATCCAAGACGAAACGATCTCCTCTAAGATCGCGAAGAAAGTCTTTAAAGAGATCATTAAAAACGATACCGAACCAAAAGCTTGGGTCGAAGAAAAAGGCATGGTCCAATTATCTGACCCAGCTAAATTACAGCCTATCATTGACGAAGTTTTGGATAACAATGAACAATCAATTGAAGACTTTAAGAATGGTAAAGATCGTGCGGTCGGTTTCTTAGTTGGTAATATTATGAAGCAGACTCATGGTAAGGCTAATCCAAAAGTTGTTAACCAATTATTGATGGCCAGTTTAAAAGAAAGATAGCTTCAAGATAAGCTAAAGGGAGAAATTTTATGCAAAAACGTTGCCGTATTATTTATAATCCAACGTCAGGACGTGAAGCTTTAAAAAATGATCTTGTCGAGATTTTAAATATTTTAGAGCGTGCTGGCTATGAAACAAGTGCGTTTGCAACGACCCCTGAGCCCAATTCTGCCCGAAATGAAGCAACACGTGCTGCTGAAGCAGGTTTTAATTTGATCATTGCAGCCGGGGGCGATGGTACGATTAATGAAGTTGTTAATGGGATCGCACCTTTGAAACATCGTCCTAAATTGGGGATCATTCCTGCGGGAACGACTAATGATTATGCACGAGCATTAAAGATCCCCCGGGACAACCCGATTGCTGCAGCTAAAGTGATCGCAAAGGGCAACACGGTCAAAATGGATATCGGTAAAGCAAACGATAAATATTTTGTCAATATTGCTGCTGGTGGCTTGTTGAGCGAATTAACTTATTCAGTTCCATCAGAATTTAAAACACTGTTTGGCTACTTAGCCTACTTAGTTAAGGGAGCAGAATTATTACCACGTGTAAAACCGATCAACATGCACTTGGAATATGACCATGGTGTTTATGATGGCAAAGCTTCCATGTTTTTTGTCGCTTTGACTAACTCTGTCGGAGGTTTTGAACAAATTGTGCCAGATGCAAGTTTAGATGATGGTAAATTTACTTTGATCGTAGTTAAAACCAGTAATTTACTTGAAATGATGCGCTTGATCACGATGGTCTTAAATGGTGGTAAGCATATCAGTGATCCAAATATCTTATATGTGAAAACCTCTAAGTTAGTTGCAAAACCAGTTGATGAGAAGATGATGATCAATATTGATGGGGAATACGGTGGGGATGCCCCAATGAAATTCCAAAACTTAAAGCGTCATATTGAATTTTTCGCCAACACTAAAGATATTCCAGATAGTGCGATCACCGAGATCGGTGAAGATGCACTTGATGAAGCCAAGAAACATTTTGTTGATGGGGTACAAGAACTTGATGAGTCTGACAACATCAAATTAGATAAATAATGAAAAACTCGCTGTTTGATAGACGGCGAGTTTTTTTTTAGTTAAATTTATGCTTGCCTTATAGTTCACTTCAAGGTTTATAGTATTTCAATGTAAATGATTGCGAGGAGGAATTAATAATGCAAATTTTTGAACTTAATAATGGTATTAATATTCCGGCACTAGGTCTAGGAACATTTCAAATGTCGCCTGATCAAGCACAAAAAGCTGTTGTTGCAGCACTTGAAAGTGGCTATCGCTTGTTAGATACAGCTAATGCGTATTTAAATGAAAAAGCAGTTGGTCGTGGGATCAAAGAATCTAGCGTGGCTCGGCAAGATATCTTTTTGAGCTCCAAGCTTTGGCCCACAGTTTATCAAGATAAAACGGCAGTCGATAAAACTTTGCAACGTTTAGGGACCGATTATTTAGATTTATTGTTTTTACATCAACCTGCTGGTGATTTTATGGCAGGCTATCGGCAACTTGAGCAAGCTTATCGTGATGGCAAGATCAAAGCAATTGGGATCTCGAATTTTCATGGTGAAAAATTAACGCAATTATTGGAACAAGCAGAAATTAAACCACAGGTGATCCAAGTTGAGGCTCACCCATATTATCCACAAAAAGACGTTCGTGAAACTTTAATCCCATATGGAACACGGGTAATGGCTTGGTATCCATTGGGGCATGGTGATAAAAGCTTGTTGAATGAACCAATTTTTACTAAATTAGCGCAAAAATATGGTAAGAGTAATGCCCAAATAATTTTGCGGTGGCATGTACAAATGGGCTTTATCGTAATTCCAGGATCAACTAATCCCGCCCACATTAAGGATAATGCGGATATTTTTGATTTTGAGTTAACGGCTGATGAGATGGCAGAAATCGCTAAAATTGATCAAAATAAGCGTTACTACATTCCAAACGATGCTCGAGAAGAACAATATGCTCGCATGCAAATGGACTTTGAAGCCCAAAAATAAATTGAGAGAAGTTTTTTGATGACAAAAAAGATATTGATCACTTACTACTCTTGGTCCAATACGACCAAACAGGTTGCCAAAAATTTGGCACAAGCGTTAAATGCTGATCTTTTAGAGCTTAAGGTCAAAGATGATGTCTTTTCACCTGATATGTATGAGACTTCAGCGATCGCTAAAGCACAAATCAAGACTAAAAATTTTCCGGCATTGCTGACTAAACTCCCTGAAATATCACAGTATGAAACGATCTTAGTTGGGAGTCCAGTCTGGAGTGGCGCCCCAGCAACACCAATCTATAGCTTTTTAAAGCAAATTACTAATTTTAAAGGCAAACTTGCCACTTTTTATACTGATGTAGGTAGTGCTGGTGATTACAGCAAAATTTTTAAAACTTGGGCAGCACCATTAACAGTGGAAGCTGTGTATCCAAAAGAAAAAAATATTTTAACATGGGCAAAAGAGGTAATTCAAAAATGAAAAAAGTATTGATCATGGCGGCTAATGGCCAAATTTCACGTTTGATTGAAGACCGAGTCCTAAGCGAAAAAGCGTTTGATGAGGTTGAATTGACCTTGTTTTTACGTGATAAAAATCGTTTAGCAAGTTTAGCCAATAATGAGCGCGTGACTTTGATCGAAGGTAGTTTAGATAACTATGATGCTGTCAAAAATGCTATCAAGGGTCAAAATTTAGTTTTTGTTGGAGTCGTTGATCATACTGACGATAACCATCAAACTAAGTATGTGATCGAAGCAATGAAAGAAACAGGGGTCAAACGGGTCGTCTTTACCAATATTTTGGGAATTTATGATGAAGTCCCAGGCGAATTTGGACGGTGGAACAAGCAAATGGTTGCATCTGGCTTGGAATCGGCGAAAAATTCTGATAAGCTATTGGCAGAATCGGGATTAGCTTACACTACCTTGCGCTTACCATGGCTAAATGATCGTGAAATTGTTTATGAGATCACCCATAAAGATGAAACATACTTTGGGGTTTCGGGCTCACGGCGTAGCATTGCAGACGTGGTTTTGCGTATTATTGCAGATCCAAGTTTTCTAGTCAATGATAGTGTAGGTATCGCTGATCCTGCAACTGAAGGAAAAACGCGTCCAGTATACTAAGAAGGGGTAGATAAAATGAAGGCAGCAATTTTTGTAGAACCAGGAAAAATGGAAATCACAGAAACCGCTAAACCAACGCTACAAAAGCCGACTGATGCGATCATTAAAGTCGTACGTGCTTGTGTTTGTGGCTCTGATCTTTGGTGGTATCGTGGTATTTCTAAGCGTGAGAAAAATAGCTTTGTTGGTCATGAAGCGATCGGGATCGTCGAAGAAGTCGGCACAGATGTTACCAATGTTAAACTTGGTGACTTTGTGATCGTACCATTTACGCATGGTTGTGGTCATTGTGCAGCATGTAAGGCTGGTTTTGATGGCAATTGCTTGAATCAAGAATCTGGTGGCAATGGGGGGTATCAAGGTCAATATTTACGTTATACTAATGCTAATTGGGCCTTGGTCAAGATTCCAGGTCAACCAACAGATTACACCGATGAACAACTAAATTCCTTATTGGCACTTTCTGATGTAATGGCAACCGGTTATCACGCAGCCTTTACTGCTGAAGTTAAGGAAGGAGACACCGTAGTCGTGATCGGCGATGGTGCGGTTGGACTTTGCGGTGTGATTGGCGCTAAATTGCGTGGAGCTAAACGGATCATTAGTTTGAGCCACCATGAAGATCGAGCAAAATTAGCCCGTGAATTTGGAGCAACAGATATCGTGTCAGAGCGTGGTGATGAAGCGGTGCAAAGGGTGCTCGAATTGACGGATGGTGCTGGTGCCGATGCAGTTTTAGAATGTGTGGGGGCAACTTCAGCAATTGAGCAAGCCGGTCAAGTTGCCCGTCCCGGTGCGGTGATCGGGCGTGTGGGTGTGCCCCAAACCGAACCTAGTTCAAATCAACTTTTC
Source organism: Ligilactobacillus apodemi DSM 16634 = JCM 16172 (assembly GCF_001434405.1). Classification (GTDB taxonomy): domain Bacteria; phylum Bacillota; class Bacilli; order Lactobacillales; family Lactobacillaceae; genus Ligilactobacillus; species Ligilactobacillus apodemi. The sequence goes on from NZ_AZFT01000053.1 coordinate 84,285, forward strand.
TGGACAAATATTGGATTGCGTGGAGGAATGGCATCAGTTACGACTCATGACCGCGCAGTATTGTTAGACGCGGTCTTAAAAGGTGAAATAAATCCAGGTAAAGTCTTTACCAAACGCTTTACATTAGCCGAGATCCAAGCTGCCTATGAAGCAATGGACCAACGTGAAGCAATCAAATCATTACTCATCGTAAGTGAATAGTTAATAAAAACAGTTAGGGTAGACCTAGCTGTTTTTTGTTTGCGAACAAATGTTCGTGATGTTAAAATAATTCCATAAAATGAGGACGGGGCAGAAAAAATGAAACAAGGATCTATTTTTGAAGATAAAGCTCATGAACCTTTAGCAAGTAGGTTGCGCCCCCAAACTTTAGCGCAAGTTTATGGCCAACAGCACTTGCTCGCTAAAGGAAAGATCTTACGTGAATTGATAACCCAAGACAAGGTTTCGTCAATGATTTTATGGGGACCACCAGGTGTAGGTAAAACTACTTTAGCCCAAGTGATCGCTAAACACACCAAAGCCGGCTTTATTTCCTTTAGTGCGGTCACAAGTGGGATCAAAGAAATCAAAAAAATCATGCAAGAAGCTGAGGCCAATACTGCTTATGGTCAAAAAACTATCGTCTTTGTTGATGAGATCCATCGCTTTAATAAAGCCCAACAAGATGCTTTTTTACCATTTGTGGAAAATGGCAGTATCATTTTGATCGGTGCGACTACAGAAAATCCTTCGTTTGAGATAAATTCAGCGTTATTGTCACGCCTAAAAGTTTTTGTCTTACAGCAGCTTACCAAAGAAGATTTAACGGCACTCTTACAACATGCTTGCCAAGTAGGCTTTGCTAAAGCACTTGATGTTTCACCTGAATTATTGACTCAGATCGCAATTTTTAGTGATGGCGATGCACGGACGGCCTTAAACACTTTAGAGATGTTAGTTGATAACGGTGAAGTTGATACGACCGGGAAATTGACCGTAAATGCTGATCTTTTGCACCAAATTTTAGGTGAAAAGACGCTTAAATACGATAAAAATGGCGAAGATCATTATAATTTGATCTCAGCTTTGCATAAATCAATGCGCAATAGTGACGTAGATGCAGCTGTCTATTGGTTGAGTAGGATGTTAGCTGGAGGTGAAGATCCGCTTTATATTGCGCGCCGTTTGTTGCGCTTTGCGAGTGAAGATATTGGTCTAGCGGATAATAATGCCTTAAATTTAGCGGTTAATGTCTTTCAAACTTGTCAGTTTATCGGGATGCCCGAATGTAATGTGCATTTAACTCAAGCGGTGATCTATTTGGCACTTGCACCTAAGTCAAATGCAGTCTATCGGGCAACCACGAAAGTAACAAAAGATGTGAAAAACACCTTAAATGAACCGGTTCCGTTGCAGATCAGAAATGGGACGACTAAGTTGATGAAAGAATTAGGCTACGGCAAAGATTATCAGTTGGCACATTTTGTCCCAGATAAGTTGACGACGATGCAAACTATGCCGCCTAGTTTACAAGGGCATACTTACTATGAGCCGACTACACAAGGAAATGAAGCACGGATCAAAAAACGTTTGGAACAGATCAAAGCGTGGCATCGGATGCATGATAGTAACAATGATTGAGTACAGTTTCGAACTGTGCTTTTTTATTTGGGCTTGACAATTATTCAGTTTACACATAAACTTACAAATAGTAAGAGAAAGGAAATAAGGTGAACTGATGAATCGCGAAAGTTTATTATTTATGCGACTTACCCAAGTCCAACGGCAATTATTGAGTAATAGCACCGAAGTTTTAACGCAATTTGATTTGACCAATGCGCAGTATGATATTTTAAATCACTTAAATGGACACGATGGTTGTTCACAAAAGGAATTAGCACAGACACTACTTGTTACTAAAGGAAATATTACGCAGATCATCACTAAAATGGAGAAATTAGGCTTAGTCGCACGCAAACAGGAATGGAAAACCAAATACATTTTTTTGACTCCTACCGGAAAAGAGCTTTATCAAGCAGTTACTTCTAAACTAGAACAAAGTCATAAAGAAGCTTTAGCTGGATTAACTGGGGCAGAACAAAAACAACTATTGAAACTGTTAAAACAAATCTTGAAAGGATGAGACCAATGCAAATTTTTACTAAAGATCAAGCTGTCAACAATGGTAACCCTAGATTTTATTTTGCCAGGCCTAATAAATCAAGATTACACGGTAGAAGATTATGCTTTTGGACAAATTTCGTGGATCGATCCTGCTCACATCAAACGAGGAGTTTTAGTGCCAATGCATGAACACACCAATGATGAGATCATCAGTTATATGTTCAAAGGGCAAATGTTTCATGAAGATTCCGATGGTAATAGCGAAAATATTAGTCCGGGGCGCTTAATGTTAATGGGAGCCGGGAAGAGTTTTTGGCACCAAGAATCAACCCGGATGAAGAGGTTGAAATGCTACAGATCTTTATTCGCCCACGAAAAAAGATCTTGTGCTCCAAGTACAATTTTATCCCCGTGAAGTTAAACAAGATGGTAATTGGAACCAATTAGCTGGACCAGAAAATAGCGTTAGTCCGTTAACAATCAGACAAGCTGCGTATCTTTTTGACGCTCATTTTGCGAAAGAAACAAATGTTACGTTGCCCCAGATCGAAAGTTTTGAACCGTGGTTATATGTGATGGCAGGTAGCCTTGAAGTTGCTGGGCAAAAGTTGACTAAAGGCCAAGCAGTGACGGGAACAAAAGAAGAATTGGCGCAGTTAAAAGTTGAACCTGAAACATCACTTGTCTTATTCATGGCTGATCTAACCGCTGACATGACATATGCCGGAAAATTTAGTGGGATCAAGCGATTTGAATATGTCACCAAAAAATAGTAAGAGGCCTTAAGTTCGCAATTAAGCGGATTTAAGGGGCTTTTTTTGTAGGCTTGTCCCTGTTAGAATGGATAACGAGGTGGGATATGTTTTTCATAGTGATTTTGCTTGGAGCTGTATCGTATATGTGCTTACGAGCCTTTAAATTTGAACAAGTCAGTCGCTTAAATGCCGTTTCAGTCCCGTTTTATGCGATCGGGATGTTTTTATTTAAAGCGGTTTGGAGTGTTGAAGCGCTTATTACGATGGTGATTTTATTTGGCATTTCAAGTTTGATCGGCTGGTATCAGGCTAAAGATGCAATTATGCAAGATACTGCTAAATTTGATAAATATGGTCGCCCGATAAAGCTGATTCGGGCCGGAAATTCTTATATTATCGGCTGGTTTTTAGTTTTTATCGTGGGGATGGGGTTAGCAGCTTTAGCTGATCATGGCTTGAGTATTGCATATTTACTTGAAGAGTTTAGCGAAGATGTTTTTGGAAATTTGTTTGTGGTTGGAGACATAGCGACTAATAATACTTGGTATTTGTGGGAGATCTCAGGTGTTTCCAATTTAGCATATACATATTTTTTGGAAAGAAAATTTCCAACCTTGATCGATGCTTTTCGTAAACCAAGATAAGTGGTGGCAGTTAGCCACTTTTTTTGTGCACGTAAGCTTGGTAAAATGATTAATGAGGTGAAAGAATGCAGTTTTATATAATTTTGCTGATCGCGGTCATTTATATGTGTTCCAAAGCACTAAAATTTGAGAAAATCAGTCGCTTAGAAGCAGTTACTTTGCCGTTTTATGCGTTACTGATGTTTTTATTAAGTGTGACTTGGGATGCGCAAAATATTTTAGCGATGGTCGTCTTACTACTCCTTTCAGTGGGAATCGGGTGGTATCAAGCGATCGGAGCACAAGTTAAAGACACAGACAAATTTGACCGCCACGGACGTCCCGTAAAACTCCTAAAGAAAGGACGTCCGTATATTATTGGTTGGTTTTTAGTTTTCCTAGTCGGGATCGCAGTGGAAATTTTAGCCGGTGATTCACTTGGAACGCATGAGATTTTAAGTGAATTAGGCGATGAGATCGAACGTGATCTTTTTATTTTTAAATTTTTCAGTGGCGGTCATGCGTGGTATTTATGGGAAACGACCGCCCTTTCAAACTTAGCATTCATCTACTTTTTAGAGCAACGTTTTCCAAATTTACGTGATGCTTTTAAAAAAACAAAGAGTCAGAAATTGAAAAGAGGACATAACAAATGAAACGAAATTTACCAGTCACAAAAAATCAGAAATTAACAGCCACGATCATGGATCTGACTTATCAAGGAATGGGTGTTGCTAAAGTCGATGGCTATTCGCTTTTTTGTGATGATGCCTTACCGGGTGAAGAAGTAGTCTTACACGTATTAAAAACCGGCAAGAATTTTGGTTATGCTAAAGTAGTGGAACGCTTGACGACAAGCCCTGAACGTGTCACGGGTAAGGGAAAAGCCTATTCTCAAACTGGAATCGCACCCTTACAACATTTAGCTTACCCTGCACAATTAAAATTCAAGCAAAAATTGGTCAGTGATCTCTTGCAAAAGGCGCACTTGGATGCATTAGACGTAGCGCCTACGTTAGGGATGCAAGTACCATACGCTTATCGTAATAAGGCGCAAGTTCCTGTGCGTGAGATAAATGGTGAATTAAAAGCAGGTTTCTTTAAACGTGGAAGTCACAACTTTTTACCGCTAGATGACTTTTTGATCCAAGATAAACGCATCGATGAAGTTATTCAAGCAGTCTTGCAAATTTTGCAAAAATATCATATTACTGCGTATGATGAAGCAACCCATAGTGGGACTTTACGGCACATTATGGTTCGGCGTGGGCATTATTCAAATGAGGTCATGGTTGTTTTAGTTACGCGGACTAAGAAATTACCGCACAAAGATGAGATCGTAGCTGAGATCATTGCAAAATGTCCTGATGTGGTAAGTTTGCAACAAAATATCAATTCCAAGCAAACAAATGTGATCTTAGGGGATGAGACGCACGTTTTAGCGGGTAAAGAATACATTACCGATCAACTAAACGGGCTCAAATTTGAAATTTCAGCGAAGTCATTTTACCAAGTCAACCCGACTCAAACAGAAAAACTCTATCAAGAAGCGATCAAGCGTGCTGGTTTGACGGGCAAAGAAACCGTGATCGACGCTTATTGTGGGATCGGGACGATTTCGCTTTCAATGGCGAAACATGCTAAAAAGGTCTATGGTGTTGAGATCGTAGAAGCAGCAATCGCTGATGCCAAGAAGAATGCGGCGCTAAATAACTTAGATAACTTGGAATTTGAAGTCGGCAATGCCGAAGAATGGATGGCAACTTGGCAAGAACAAGGGATCAAACCCGATGTGATCATGGTCGATCCGCCACGCAAAGGTTTAACGCAAAGCTTGATTGAAAGTGCAACTAAGATGCAGCCAACAAAAATCGTTTATGTCAGCTGTAATCCAGCAACTTTAGTGCGCGATCTACAAAGTTTTATGGATCTAGGTTATAAGGTAACGCAACCGATCTTGCCAGTCGACCAATTTCCTCAAACTGCGCATGTTGAAACGGTGACGGTGCTGGAACGAAGCGAAAAGTAGCTATAAATGCCGGTATATCACATATAGAGATGATTTAAAGTGTACTTTTCCTGTCAAGATGATGGGAATTAGTGCATTTTTTATTTTTTTAACTGGTAAATCGAGGTCTCTATTTGATTATTTTCTGTAAAAAATGGTGAATTTTGAGTGAAGAACAGTTTTTATCGAGAATAAATGAACATTCAAAGTATAATAATGGAGCGAAGAAGGAGAGATTATTTGATGGCAAATAGGCAAGTTGAAATCGAGAATCAAGCTATGAAAAATATTCTGATATCAATGCGAAATTTAGGTGGAGTGGCGACTCGAAAAGAAATCAGATATTCGAGAAAATTCTACTAACTTTACTGAGGAGCAGATTGATGAAGAGCGACGGTCAAAAAAACTGGCAATTTTTATCGTCCTTTTCAGTGGAAGTTTAACTTTGCAATCAAGCATCTCATTTTAGCTGGTTTCATTGATGATCAAGAGGGGCACTATCAACTGATACTGACTAAGAAGGGGCGGACAGTTGAGATAGATGCGTTAGATCCAGAAAATGACGTTAGAGTAATTTCAGAACCACTGATGATCAAGAAAAAGGCAACACCAAAAATAGTACGACTTGAACAAGAAGAAATTGATAATAGTGAGAGTACAAATGAATTGTGGCGAAAGCAACTGCTAGATGCACTAAAGAATATGAAACCGCAGAAGTTTGAACTTTTTTGTCGTGGCTTGCTAAAAAAGATGGGAATTGAAGTGGATGATCAGATATTACTATGTTGAACCTGTGACCACTATCGTTTGAAGAAATTTTATTTTGAAAATGATTAGTGAAAAAACATTGGCGTAAAAATAGTGCTCAGTGGGTTCTAATAACTATTGTAGTACTTAATAGGTATTGTTTACGAAAGGAAAAAAGGGTAATGAAATTTATTCAATATAGTTTAGCGGGAAGGATTATTGAAGAAGCGGAGTTTAGTGGTGCTTCATTTGATGCGTATCCAATTGGGCAAAAGGTTCGGATTACTACATGTGACGAAAAAATATATGTCGGTTTTTGGGGTACTTTTATGGAAAAAAATCAAGTTCCACAAGAAATCACGCTTACGCACTATGAGTTAGATGAGAAAAATTTTGGCTCAACAAGTCCCGACAAAATTATTGTTCCACTAAAAAAGATTACTAAAATTGAAGCTATTTTGTATAGTAACCCTCGGTGGGGGGGACCACTTATAAATGATTTTTGCTTTAGCTCGGACTTTAAATTCAATCTTGACCCAGATTTATTAAAAAATTGGTTAAAAAAATAATATTCAAACTTTAGCTGAGTACAGTTGTTTATTATCGAATAATAGTTTTGGAAAAAATAATGGTTAAGTGGTAGGATGTTTTTGGAAAATAGATTTTTTTAAATCAAGGGGGAAATAATCAATGTTTGAAGATAATTTAAAACTTACTACAGCTGATTTTAATGCAATGAATGCGTTGGATGCTGATTATCTACTTGATAAGGGTGCCAATTTTTATAATTTGGGTGAATATGGGCAAGCGGTAGAGTATTATCGCTTAGCGGCAATGTTAGGCAATGTCCAAGCAATTGCTAATTTGGGGTATTGTTATCTGTACGGTAGGCAAATCAAGGCTAATCTTGATCTAGCTTTGGCGTACTTCAAAGTGGCGGCACAAAAGGAAAACATTGATGCAGCTTATAAGTTAGGCGATATTTATGGTAGTACTAAATGGGGCATTCAAGATGATGAATTATCAAACTATTATTATCGTCAAGCCGTTAACTTTATTTTAGGAAAAGATTCTGAAAAAGCAGAATTATTAGTTTGGCATCATGAGTTGCAAGAATATCCAAGTCTTTGTTTTGCCTTAGGGCGCCAAAAATCAAAAAATGGTAAGATGTTGACCAATTGCTCAAGTTAAGCAGTTGTTAGCTGATGCCCAATTTGATCCAGTTAGAGAAAAATATGATCAATTATTTGCTGAAGAATATTAAGGCAGAATTTTCTATGGAAGATTGATCAATTGCAAAAAATAGTTGATTGCTGAAGCTAGAGTGCGCAAGGTAGAAAATTTGTGGCTAGGTGCTTCAAAGATGGGGCGGCCGGTCTATTTGAAATATGGTTTTGAAGAAAGTGATGAGTGGCTCGAATTAAATGGGCTATAAAGTAATTGAATAATAATGAAAGTTTTAGGCAAAGATAAGAAAAATTTGTCTGAGACTTTTTTCTTGATAGAATCCTTAAATTTACCATTTAGACTGTAGTTGGAAAAAGAAAAGAGGGGATCTTTATGGAAAAATATTTGTTAGAGACTAAAGATTTAACCAAAAAATTTGGCAAACAAATCGCGGTTGATCAACTTTCTTTACGTGTTAAGCCTAATTCAGTGTACGGCTTGTTAGGACCTAATGGAGCTGGAAAATCAACCACTTTAAAGCTCTTAACAGGGATGCTACATCCAACGACTGGAGAAATTATTTTTGCAGGTCATCCTTGGAGTAGAGCCGATTTAGCACAGATCGGGGCCTTAATTGAAATGCCTCCACTTTATCACAATTTGACTGCTTGGGAAAATTTAAAAGTTAGAACTTTATTACTAGGCTTACCAGAAGAAAGGATCACTGAAGTCTTAAAAATTGTGGGACTCACTAACACTGGCAAGAAAAAGAGTGGGCAATTTTCTTTAGGAATGAAGCAACGTTTGGGAATAGCGCTAGCCTTGCTAAATGAGCCCAAATTATTGATTTTAGACGAACCAACTAATGGGCTTGATCCAGTTGGAATCCAAGAATTGCGTGATTTGATCAGATCATTTCCTAAACAGGGGATCACTGTCATCATCTCAAGTCATATTTTAACCGAAATAGAACACGTTGCTGATGAGATCGGAATCATCAATGCAGGTAAATTAGCGTATCAATCAGTGCTAGATCATAGTGTAGACCTTGAAGCACTCTTTATGGATGTTATTAAAAAGAAAGGTGGGGCAGAAAATGATCGCATATGTTAAGGCTGAAAATTTAAAACAACGGCGGACCTTTTTAAAAAAGCTCTTGTGGTTGGCTCCATTAATGTTAGTCTTACTTGCATTTGCTTTGATGCCAGCCTATTTTACGGTAAATGCTTATAACTGGTGGTATGTGATGTTACTTCCCGCTATGGTTGCCTTGATTCCTGCCATGATGCATCAAAAAGAAGCCCGTTACTTAAACTATCGTGCACTTTATCCGCTTATTTATGACAAGTTTAGGGGATAAGTTATGGTATTATTTGCTAAGCGCTTGGCCAGCTAGATTAGAAGCACTTTATGTTTTAAAAGAGCTTCAGGCAAATAAGGTGGCATATGTTGAGAGCGAGATGCTAAAATGGAGTGTGATAGCGGTAACATTTTGGACGATCGGCTTGATTTTTAGTTTATATTGGTTTTCAAAGTGGGATGGAAAGACTTACTTGGAATAAAAGAGAGAAGCTATGACAAAAATTTTAGTAGTTGATGATGAGCTGGATATGCTTATTTTGATCAAAAATATTTTAAAGAAGCGTAACTATTTGGTAGACGTTTATCAAGATCCCTTAGAAATAGTGCCAAATAAGTTAAATAATTATGACTTGATCTTGTTAGATATTATGATGCCTAACATTGATGGACGCACTTTTTGTAAAAATATCCGTCAAAGAGTTGATTGTCCAATTATCTTTTTGACAGCAAAAACGATGGAAGATGATATTGTCGCTGGTTTGGCGAGTGGTGGGGATGATTATCTTACTAAACCTTTTGGAATCAATGAGTTACTTGCACGCGTTGAGGCGCATTTGAGAAGAGAAAAGCGGGAACATCATGTTGCTTTAAATTTAGGTGATATTCGGCTTGATCTGGCTGCCCATGAAGTGTTTATCAATGATGAAAAAGTGGCACTTACAAAAGCAGAATACCAACTATGTGAGTTACTTGCACGGCGAAAAGGGCAAGTGTTTTCACGGGAACAACTTTATGAGATGATCTTTGGGTATGATGGCACTGGTAATTCGGCAGCAATTGCTGAGCATGTTAAAAATATTAGGGCTAAGTTTCAAAAACATGGTGTTCAGCCAATCGAGACTGTTTGGGGAGTGGGGTATAAATGGAGATAAGTAAAAAAGGACGCTCCTTAAAGGTGATTTTTTTTGAATACTTAGTGAGTGTAACTTTAGGCTTAGTTTTAGCACTTAGTTTGGCAATGCTTAGTGTCAATTTTTTGACTTCAAGTGGCATGATCAAACCAGCTAATTATGCCGAAAATTTGATTTTGAAAAATAAAACTAAACTGGCAAAGTCTGAACCATTTGATGCTAGTCTGTTGCCAAGCGATACTTCATATTTGTTACTTTCAAATACTGGAAAAACGCTGAAAAGCAATATGAGTCAAGCAACTCAAAGAGAAGCGCGTCAATTTCACACCGGAAATTTCAACAATACCGCAGCATCTAGCTATTTAGAGTTCAAAAGGAAAAATGGTTATGTCATTATTCACTATACTCTCCAACCACATTACGCTAATAAGTGGTTGGAAAAATATTTTCCTAGTGTAAATATTTTATTTGCTACTCTCTTGGTGATTTTTTGTGTCGTAACGATTTTGCTGATTACACTGTTTTGGGCTAAACGCCTTACTAAACAACTGGCACCAATCCTTGAAGCATCCAAAAAAATTTCCCAGCAAGATTTGGATTTTGAAATGCCTTATTCAAAGGTCAGTGAATTTAATTTAGTCATAAACGGGCTTGAAGAAATGAAAGTAGCCTTGAGCAATGCTTTGGCAAGTAAATGGCGTATAGAAGAGCAACGAAAAGAACAAGTTGCCGCGCTCACGCATGATTTAAAGACGCCAATTGCAATCGTTCAGGGAAATGCCCAACTGCTAAAAGAAACAAAAATGACCTTAGAACAGCAGATGTATGTGGCGTATATTCTTAAAAATTCCCAGCGAATCGCCGACTATGCTCAAGCGCTGATGGTTACAAATACGACAGCAGATCTAACTAAAGTCGAGTTAATAGAAATGCAAAGTAGAGCGGTTGCTGATAAAATAATTGAAATAGCTACTGAAATAGTTGCCACTTCGTCATTAAAACTGCATCAAAAAATCGCAGTTGAACAGCGGTCATTATTTATTGATATGAAGTTATTGGAGCGCGCAGTTCAAAATGTTTTAGCCAATGCGCTGACCTATGCTCCTGGAGATTCGGTGCTTGAATTCCAGCTCAAAACTACCCCAGATCAGCTAGATCTAAGAATCGTGGATCAAGGCCCTGGATTTTCAGCGGCTGATTTGGTTCATGGTAAAGAACGTTTCTATCGGGGCGATAAAAGTCGCCACTCTCCCAAAAACTATGGGCTAGGCTTATTTATGGTAGCTCAGATCATGAAATTACACAAAGGAGAGTTGATCTTAGAAAATCAAAAAAATCACCACGGTGCACAAGTGATCTTAAAGTTTCCACTGAGCATAGCTGATGATAATTAGAATATCAAAACGGAGGTAAAAATTATGCGTGAAAATGAACAAGAATTACGGCAAAGAATTGGTGATCTTGCTTATGATGTTACCCAAAATGCTGCGACCGAGCATCCCTTTACCGGGCAGTACGATGAATTTTTTGAAAAAGGAATTTACGTTGATGTCGTAAGCGGTGAACCGTTGTTTTCATCCAAAGACAAGTATAATTCAGGCTGTGGTTGGCCGGCGTTTACCAAACCACTGGCTCAAGATAGTGTGACGACTAAAGCTGATTTTTCGCATTTCATGCGCCGAACTGAAGTTAAAAGTAGTCAGGCTGATTCGCATTTAGGTCATGTTTTTAATGATGGCCCCAAAGAAGCAGGCGGCCTACGTTATTGTATCAATTCAGCAGCATTACGCTTTATTCCGTATGACAAGATGGAACAAGCTGGTTATGGTGACTATTTAGATCGTGTCTAAGTAAAAACGCCTTGCAACAATTGGGTTGCAGGGCGTTTGATTTTATTTTGGTTTAACACTAGCGACGGCAATGTAATTAAAATTATCTTTATTACTACTAAATAAGTGATGCATAGCTTTAAATTGGGCACGGTTTTCTTTTTTTAAGCCATTTTTGACGATTTTTAGTGTTCCCAAGAAACCTTCATCTCTGATCATTCCGGCTGGACTCATCAAACTCATTGGACCAACTTTACTTGTCACCTCAAAGCCTTGTTGTGAAAAGAGTTCTTCCCAATTTTCTTTAGTTAACGGGGTTGCATGAACGTTGATCGTTTGGCCAAGCTGTGTGACTAATTGTGGGTCATCTTTGATAAGTCTGACATCATGGGTCAGTAAGATCCCCCCTGGTTTTAAAACGCGGTAATATTCTTTGATTGCTTTTTGTTTACTTGCATAAGGAAACATTGTCAACATCGCTTCATTGATCACTACATCAAAAGTTTCCGCTTCAAATGGTAACTTAAAGGCATTGCCCCGTTTGGCGGTGATCTTGTCAGTTAAGCCATGCTTTTCAATATTCTTTTGCGCTTTAGCGATAACTTTTTGGTCTAAGTCGATCCCAGTCACTTGACAATGATATTTTTCAACGAGTTCGATCATCGTTGTGCCCATATTACAAGCAACTTCTAACACTTTAGTCTCCTTTGTAAAATGTCCGTGGGCTAAAAGCCAATCAGTTGCCTCCTTGCCACCTGGTCTAAGTCTAGTTTTACCTAAACGTGCCAGAAATGTGTGGCCAGCTTCCTTTTCCATCATATCACCTTCATTGTTTTTCTTTGGTCTATTCATTATACCTTATTTTGTTAAAATAGTGGCACAGTTAGAGCATGCTAACTTTTTGCTTAGTGTAGCTAAAATGTGCTAGTTTAAAACTATAGTATGGATGCAAAAGGGGTAGAGTTATGAAAGATAAAAATTATATCGAACCAGAATTTTACACACCAGCAGATTTTCCAACGTCAAAGGCTCGTTCCAAATATGAAGTTAACAAGATAAAGGCGGATCTAACTTGGCGCTATCCATTCATCAAGATGGATGAAGTCTATGCCCATAAAGATGGGATGGATCTACATGTGCATGTTATTATGCCGACACCAAATAATCTTTTTCCGTCAGACAAGACTTTTCCTTTGGTAGTCTACGTGCAAGGTTCTGCTTTTCAAAAGCAAAATATGGGTGATCACTTAGCTCATTTAGCTGAATTTGCGATGCGTGGATATGTGATCGCGATGGTAGAATACCGTTATGCGCCTAAAGCAACTTTTCCTAAGCAGATCTTAGATGTTAAGACCGCGATCCGCTTTCTTTATCAAAATAAAGAAAAGTATCATATCCAAGCTGATCAAGCGATTCTCTGGGGGGACTCCTCGGGTGGACACACGGTGGTTATGACCGCAGTCACTGAACATAATCAAAACTTTAGTGAAGAAGACAATGAAACCCAACCGTTAAACATTATTGGGGTGATCGATCTTTACGGACCAACGGTGATCAGACGGATGAACTATCAACCATCGATTGGAGATCACACTTCCGCTAACGGCTATGAAGGGCAACTTTTCGGGAGAATCCCCGTGTTAGAAAATCTGGATTTAGTTGAAAAAGCTAATCCATTGAACTATATTACGCCTGAATCAGCCTTACCACCATTTTTGATCATGCACGGTGACAAGGATCGCTTAGTGCCATTTGAACAAAGCGTCTTGTTATACGATGCACTAAAGGATGCAGGTAAAGATGCAACGTTCTATCAATTAGAAGGGGCAGACCACGCTATGGATGCCTTTTTCACTAAGCAAATGACCAACATTGTGGCTGATTTTATGCAAAAATGTTTAAAGAAAAGTAAATAATTTTTTAGACAAGCACGAGGATGTGTTTGTCTTTTTTGTGTTCATAAAGCAATGAAATTACTGATATTTTAGCCAAAAAAGTTGTGCTTTTATTTTGGGTGACAGTGTGCTATCTTTGAAAAAAATTCTCAGATATGCAAAGGGGGAAAAAGCATGCAAAAATTTGGTGAAGTTTTTCAAAAGTTTCGCAAAGCACGGGGATTAAAGCTAAAAGATCTAGCAATAGCGGGACTTTCAATCTCACAATTATCACGGTTGGAACACAGAAAAACAGAGCTGACAGTCACTAAGTTTATGCAGACACTTGATGAACTAAACGTTTTACTGGCTGAATTTATGTATGTTGCACATGAATTTCAGCAAACAAGTTCAGCTAAATTGTTTGCTAAATTAGAAGCGGGTTTGATATTTAAAAATAAGAAATATTTTGCCTAGTCGAAAGAAAAACTATTTCAAATAAGTATTAGAGCGCTATTTGTGCTTAAGGGATTACTCATTGCTTTTATGTGCAGAATAGTTGTGTTTTTTGTGAAAAAATAAAGTACAATATTATGTACAAAAGGAGTGTGGTATTATGACTTTAGCATTGACACAAAGTGATTTTAGAACCAATATCAAAGAATATTTAGATCGTGTGAATGAAGATGATGAAGTTGTATATATTGCTCGCTCAAATAAGCAAGCAGTAGCAGTTATTTCGCAAGAAAAAATGTACTGGATGGAGAAGGCTTTACAGGCAAAGGAAAATTCATTAGAATACGCGGTGGCGAGAGATCAACTTATTGAACGTCACGTCTTACCAGATGACAAGATTGTAGAGTCTAATGATGAATACTGGGGACAATCGTTCCTGGTTCACCAAGCAGTGTGATCAACACGCATCATTATCAAGCAATGTATTATTCTGACGGGTCATTTGCAGGAATTAACGAAATGGTCTTTAACTTCAAACCATGGCTAGATTGGTATTTAAAAGAAACTGGTCAACACCTAGTCGGGGGAAATGCCGGTAAAATGATGCCTGATGTAACTACCGGTGCTTCAAAAAATGCAAGTGCAACTGGAAACACCAGATGCTAATACAGGGGCATCGGAACATTAAATATATTATTAGTCGCAGTGAAACGTAGTAGCGTTTGTTGCGACTATTTTTGGTGAAAAAGAGAGTATATTGTTTAGAAAAAAATGAGCAGACGTTATAATTAAGGCAAAGCTAATGTATTGCGCTGGTTGAGGGAAAAGACTTAAAAGGAGATTTTAAACGATGAGAAGTTATCATGGTAAAGCGGAACTAAAAGCTGAGATCCAAAAAACATATGACAAGTATATTGCAGAATTTTCCGAGATTCCCGAGACATTAAAAGATAAACGTTGTGAGGAAGTTGACCGTACGCCGGCTGAGAATTTAGCTTATCAAGTGGGGTGGACAACACTCTTATTGCAATGGGAAGCTGATGAAAGACAGGGTAAATTGGTAAAAACGCCAACTGAGGACTATAAGTGGAATCAATTAGGCGAACTTTACCAATATTTTTCCGCCACCTATGCATCATTGTCACTAAAAGATTTACAAGAACGATTAGCTAAAAATATTCAGGCAATCTATCAAATGCTGGATGAAATGAGTGAAGCAGAGGTCTTTGAACCACATATGCGAAAATGGGCGGATAATTCGACTAAAACAGCGGTATGGGAAGTCTATAAGTTTATTCATGTGAATACCGTTGCTCCGTTCACGACTTTTAGGACTAAAATTAGAAAATGGAAACGATTGATGTTGTAAAGGTTATAAGAATATTTTTTAGCAATAATCAATGAAAATAGTCGCTGGGAAAATAAAATATTTAGTTCCCAACGACTATTTTTGGTGAAAAAGAGCATATTATTTAGAAAAAACGAAAAAACGTTATAATTGATACAAATTATTAAAGAGGTGGTGGCTTTAGCATGTTGGTTGATTTTAAAGTTACTAATTTCAAGTCATTTAAAAATACTAATGAATTTTCATTAGAAAAGGGAAAATATCTTCGAAAATATAAAAACAATATTTTGACATTTGGAAAAACCAAGTTATTGAAACTAGCAATTTTATTTGGAGGTAATGCTAATGGTAAAACTAATTTGCTTGATGCTTTAAAGCTATTGCGTTTTTTAGTTTTAACTCCAACTACAAGTGAAAATAAACCATTGCCAACGGCTACATTTGGTTATAATAACGGTAATACAAAGTTTGCGATTTCTTTTATTAAAGAGCAACAATATTTTGAATATGAGGTAGTTTATAATCGAAATGAGATCAATTTTGAAAAATTAGCAGTAGCCGGTAGGGTGACTTTTGAACGTGTAGGGCAAAGATTCGAGCAACTTCCTGAACAACTTACGCTACTCCAAAAAAATATTAGAAAAAACCAAAATCTCCTTTTTTTGCACAGGAAAACAATGTAAAAGAGGCTAAGTTAGCCTATACTTGGTTTCTAGAAGATTTAGTTTTTGTTAATTCAGATCAGGTACCAAATGTTTTATTTAAGTCGTTGGCAGAACCAAATTTTAAAAATAAGTTTCTGAAATTTCTTAGGGCAGCAGACTTTAATATTGTTGATGTTGAAGTTAAAGAACGCAATGTTTTGCGACCAGGAATTCGATTTGATCTAGATGGAGAGCTCCTTTTATCCAAAGAAGATGACGCTTATGTCACAGTGTATGATGTATATACAACGCATCGAGCTAAAGAAGGAAGTTTTCAAGTGCATTTCGACAATGAAAGCACGGGAACCAAGGCTTTTATGTTTTTAGCATTGTATATTTTGCATAATGAAAATGCTAAAAAAGTTTTGTTGATCGATGAATTTGATCGCTCTTTTCACCTTGAGTTAGCTGAAGCATTATTAGATGTTTTTACGCATGAAAAACAATCAAATCAATTTATTTTAACAACTCATGAATTATCTTTAATGGATCATAATTTGCGTCAAGATCAAATTTGGTTTGCTGAGAAAAATGAGTATGGAGAGACAGAACTATCTTCAATTTACGACTTTGACGATGTTTTTTTGAACAGAGGTGACTTTGGTTATAAAAAACGTTATCTAGAAGGGAGATTTGGAGCTACGCAAATCGTTAATCATTCCGCTTTATTAGATGTTTTGGGGGAATAGCATGGTAAGAAATAAAAAGGGGAAGAAAGAGAAGCGAAAAATTTACATTTTGGTAGAAGGAGAAACTGAGCAAAAATATTTTGATTTTTTACGTCAAAAACTACGCTTGTCCAATGTAAAAATAAAAACGCCTATCTTGAATAATAGTGGCATAACTTGGATAGATAAAGCTAAGCGGTTATTACAAAATGATCCTAAACTTAAGAGAGACAAACAGACTGATGTTTTTGTTATCTTTGATAAAGATAAAATTAAAGTAAATGAGTTAAAATCAATGTTTACTAAAGCAACTAGGGAATCTTTTGAAATTGTTTTTTCAAATATTGCATTTGAAGTATGGCTCTTGGCTCACTTCGAGCCACTGACTCCATATACATTATCTAAGCAAAAATTGAAGAATAAATTGAGTAATCATTTATAGACAAAATATCTTAAAGCAACTTCAGATCAATTGGAAGAAATCATTGAAAATTTGGAATGTGCGCTAAAAAATGCAGCGCCAATTTCTAAAGTGGATTTCGAACAACAATCAACAAATATTGGGATGATAATTATGAAAATCAAGCAAAGCTAGTAACAGATGGTTACTACTATAAATTATTGAAATGGGGGAAATATTATGCAAACAACAGACATGTTAGTTGATGCACTTAACCGGGCAGAAGAACGTTTTTTGGAAACGATCGCGCAGATGAATGTGGAACAATTAAATACTATGCCGACAGACTTGATCAAGTCGGTCACGTGGCTAACGTGGCATACAGCTAAAATGATCGATCAACAGTTATCAGAATTAGCAGGAAAAGAACCACTTTATACGAGTCAAGGGTGGGGCGAAAAATTTAATTTGGCTCTACCTTTAGATACACAAGATTGGATCCACACTCCGACCGAAGCTCGTAAAGTTCAAGTAAACGATAAAAGACTACTAATAGATTATTTACAAGCAGCGGTTGCTTTTGGGCGAGAATATTTAACAAATTTGGATCTAACGACCTTAGATGAGATCATTGATGAAAGTTGGGAATCCCCAGTTACAAGGGCGGTAAGGATCATTTCGATCCTGGATGATGCTAGTATGCATTCGGGACAAGTGGTATATACTAGAAGATTAGTTTTAGGTAAATAATAAGCTAAAGAGTGTCAGTAGTGACACTCTTTTTTTGTCAACTCACAAGTTATTTTTGTAAAATATAGTTGACGTTATTTCTGGTTTAAATTACTATTAGGGTGTAGAAAAAGGAGGAGATACATTATGTTAGCCACAATAGTTGCAATTTTTATTTTATTGATAATGGTAGTTTTGCTGCTCTCTGCGCGAAAGGTTAAAGAGTATGATGAACGGCAAGAACTTGTTATGAATCGTGGTAGTAAGTATGCCTTGACCACTGTGATTGTTTTGAATATGTTTTTTTATGTTCTGAGCTTCGGGGATAGTTTTTTTAAGATTGCCAGTAATGTTCACGTCAGCAATAAGTATTTGGAGTGGAGTTCTAATATTTGCACTTTATGGTATTTGGCAACATGCATTTTTTCGTTTAGAGCTAAAGAAACTAGTGGCTTTGCAGTTTTAATGATTGTAACAGGAATCGTCAATGTAGCACTTGGTGTCATTGATTATTTAGGGCTGTGGGGAGATAAGCCAGAAATTGTAGAAGGAATCAGTCTAGGCATTGTCGGTTTTAGCTGTTTAAGTATGGGGGCAACGATCATGTTACGTAACTATTTAGATAAAGCTAAAGAAGGTGAACTCTAGTGGATTTGATAGGGTTATTATTTTTAATTGCTTTACTAGCTATTGGGTATTGGTTAGTGGTGACAAAAAATGCAGGTGAGCGGGATGAACGTCAAGAATTGATCGCAAATAAGGGATATAAATATGCTTTTCTTGCAATCATGTTATTAAATGTGGTGATTTACTTAATGGGGAGATACAGCAATATTTTTCAAATATCAAAAATGGACCTTGCTTTGCTAAATATTTGGTTTGGAACACTAGTATTTGCTCTATACACTATCTGGCGTAATGCTTATTTTTCAGTTAAAGTTAAAAATAGTAACGCAACTGGTTGGGGCTTCTTAGTTATTGGGATTCTTAATTTTTTTAGTGTGTTTGGTGATCGATTGGGCTTTTTTGATGAACATTTCACACACTCCCAAAGCGTATATATGCTATTTTTAGGGATTTTCTTAATAATCGTGGGAGCAACGATCATGTTGCGTAATCATCTTGACCGTAAGGAAGATGAAGGCAGATGAAAAATTTAAAGTTAAAAGCAGCTCGAGCGGGTAAAGATCTTTCGCAACAAGCTTTAGCTGAGCGGGTAGGTGTTTCACGCCAAACGATCTCGGCAATCGAAAAGGGTGATTATAACCCAACGATCAAACTTTGCATCAGTATTTGTAAAGAACTTGATGTAACCTTAAACGATCTATTTTGGAAATAATATCTAGTCAACCATCATGTTTTTGAAACGTGATGGTTGATTTTTTTAGTAGAACAAACAAAAACTCCCGCGCCCATTTTGCTGGCACGGGAGATAGATTAATTTTTAATGTGGGCTAAGCGTAGTTTGAAGAATTTATCCAACTCAGTCACCGCTAAGATGCTAAAACCACAGATGATCGTCAAACTCCATTCACCTAATTGCATTGCAGTGGTACTAAAGGCATTTTGCATGAATGGTAGGTAGGTCAAGCCCAGTTGCAATCCAATCATCAGCAAGATGATCCCAAAAGCCTTTTTGTTTGTAAATGAAGCTCGGGAAAAGGCCGATTCTGCAGTGCGAATATTGAACAAGTAAAAAATTTTGCTAAAGACGATAATGTTGACCATGGCGGTGCTTGCTAAAGCGGTAGTTGCACCAGTGGCGATCAGTAGTTCATAAGCACCCAATCCTACTAAAGCGATCAATAGTGAAACATAGCCTAATTGAAGCATTTCACGGCCAGAGATCAGCTGGTGGTTGCTCTTACGTGGTGGGCGTTTCATCAAGTCGCTGGCACCAGGTTCAAAAATAAAAGCAAATTGGATCGTGATCGCCGAGACTAGGTTGATCCAAAGCAGTTGGGTCGCTTGTAACGGCATTTCTTGATCAAAGAGGAGCGTTAAAAAGATGATCAACCCTTCAGCAAATGACGTTGGTAATAAGAAGAGAATGCTCTTTTTGATATTATCATATATCCGACGTCCTTCTTTGATCGCTGTAGCTAAAGTTGCAAAGTTATCGTCAGTTAAGATCATGTCAGCAGCTTCTTTAGCGGCATCGGTACCTTTGATCCCCATAGCAACTCCAATATCAGCTTTTTTCAATGCTGGTGCATCATTGACACCGTCACCGGTCATCGCAGTGATCTTGCCTTTTTGTTGTAAAGCTTCGATGATCTCTAATTTATTTTCTGGCGTTGTCCGCGCAAAAATTTGATTTTTGACGGCAGCTTCAA
The DNA here is from genome assembly GCF_001434405.1 of Ligilactobacillus apodemi DSM 16634 = JCM 16172. Lineage (GTDB taxonomy): Bacteria > Bacillota > Bacilli > Lactobacillales > Lactobacillaceae > Ligilactobacillus > Ligilactobacillus apodemi. The sequence goes on from NZ_AZFT01000053.1 coordinate 104,248, forward strand.
CTTTTTGTTCAGGGGTCAGTTGATCCCAAATAGGGCCAGTGATCGTTTGTAATTCTCCAGGAGCCAAACCTAATTGCCGCCCGATTGCTGCTGCGGTCAGTGGGGCATCCCCAGTGATCATTTTAACTTCAACTTTGGCCTTGTTCATTTCGCGTAAAGCTGCGATGACTTCAGGACGTGGTGGGTCAATGATCCCAACTAAGCCTAGGAACGAAAAACCACTTTGAAGGTGTTCATGTGTTAGTTTGGTGAGTTGTTCAGTTGGTTTGATCACCCCTAAAGCAACGACACGTTTACCTTGCTTAGCTAACTGATCAGCTTTTGCTTGCCAAAACGAACGGTTGAAGCTTTGATCTTGTTGCTGAGCAAAGTTGAATACCTTGTCAGGCGCCCCTTTTAGATAGATCTTTTGAGTACCATTTGGAAGCTTTACGAGGCTTGCCATGTAACGATGAAACGAATCAAACGGTAAGAGAGCGAGTTTTTCTAAGTTGATCTGTTCTTTAGTAGGCATCAATTTATGATAAACGGTTAGGAAAGCTCCATCGGTTGGTTCACCGTTGATCGTCCAAATATCATCATTTTGTGTGAGCGTTGTATCATTTGCAAAATATCCCGCTAAGAGTAGTTCTTTTAGTTTAGCTTCCCGTTCATTAGTAGGTTTTCTATTAATAAATAGTGCCCCAGTTGGCGCATAACCGCTACCACTGACGGAAAAATGACGTTCATCAAAGTAAATATCGGTGACGGTCATTTCGTTTTTAGTCAAAGTCCCAGTTTTGTCGGTTGCGATCACGTCGACTGCACCTAATGTTTCGGCAGAAGGTAGTGATTTTACGATCGCATTTTTATTTTTAGCTAAATCAGCAACGCCTAAAGCTAAAATGACCGAAGTGGTAGCTGGTAGTCCTTCGGGGATCGAGCCCACGATCATTGTTACGATCGCTAAAGTTAAAACTGGTAGCGAATAGGTCTCAAAGAGCATGCCCAAGATAAACAGTAAGACCGCCGCGCCTAAAACACAGATGGAAACGGTCTTGCCTAAGGCGTTGATCTCCTTGACTAATGGGGTAGGGCGCGTTTTAGCGGTAGCGACAGCAGTTGAGATCTTACCTAATTCAGTTTTTTGCCCCGTTGCTACGACTATCCCTAAGCCAGAACCATTAACAACTGTAGTGGAAGAAAATGCCATATTTGTCTGTTCAGCTAAAGGTAAGTCAGCCTCTTCTAGTGGTTCGGCGTGTTTAGTCACTGCATCAGCTTCACCGGTCAAAGTAGCTTCTTCGATTCTAAGGTCCGCTGTTTTTAATAAACGCAGATCAGCAGAGACTTGGTCACCAGCTTCTAAAAAGACTACATCACCACGAACTAACTTAGTCGCAGCAATATCTTGACGGATGCCATCGCGATAGACTGTAGCGTTAGTTGCCAATAAGTCTTTGATTTTGGCCAAAGCATCGGCAGCATTTGCTTCTTGATAATAACCGATCACAGCATTAGCGATGATTACCACGCTGATGACAAGTGCGTCAGTATAGTGACCTAAAAAAAGAGTTAATAGGGCTGCAAACAACAAGATATAGATGATCATGTTGTTGAATTGACGGATAAATAAGCGCCATTTAGGTGTTTTTTTAGCAACTAGGGCATTAGGTCCCTCGCTGGCTGCTCTTTTAGTTGCTGTCTTGGTTGAAAGTCCCTGAAGTGGGTCCTCTTGCTCATAATCTTGGAGTAATTCTACTAAATTTTTTTGATAAGGTTTCATGTTATATCTTTCCTTTCTTTGATCATCTTTAGTTGTTAAGTGATAAACTTACAACTATCTGCGAAAGACAAAAGGAACCTTATTTAAGCGTACAAAAATAGCGCGAGACGGATAAGGGTCGTCCACTCGTGTTACCTACCTTTCTAATATAATTTAAGTACATTTTACCACGAGCGATTCAAAATGGAGTCGTTTTCATGCTTGGTTTAAAGCAAATTTAAACCAACTTAGCTAAAGTTTAAGGGGGTAATAGATTTTCAAAGTCTTGGTTGAAAGCCAGGGCTTTTTTGTTTTTTTTAAAATGAAATATTTTTGTAACAGAAGTAAAAAGTGAAAAAACTATAATTATTAAATTTTGATGTTTAGATATGAAATTGGCATTAATTTTTTTAATATTAGGGTTTAGCGCTTGGACTTTTTTAAGTTAAATTAGATTAAGGAATAAAGTAATGATAGACTTAATTCATTTTTTATAAAAATTAAAAAGTATAATATACATCATTAAAAATGGCTTGTTAATATATTAATTTAGCGTTAAAAATCGGTTGTTAAATTTAATTAAAGGTGGTTTTTATATGAGCGCAATTTCCGTTACTCCAGAACAGTTACGGGCTTCAGCTAAGGTGTACATCCACGCTGCACAAGAGATCCAACAACAAATGCAACGTGTCCAAAGCGAAAATAACAATATGGCAAATGAATGGCGTGGACAAGCTTTTCAAGCTTATCTCCAACAATTTGAGCAATTGAAGGGGAATGTTACACAAATGACACAGCTGCTAGAACAAATCGATCGTCAGCTCGAATCGTATGCTAATACTGTTGAACAACGTGATAACGAAGATCGTAGTGCTTTTGGTTTAAGCTAATAGTCAGTGAGACCCTCAATTTAAAAGTTGAGGGTCTTTTTTAGGTAATGCAAAGAAAAAAGGTGATGTAAAGATGAAGAAAATAACAACTAAGCGAGATTTGGGGCTAGCTTTGATCAGTCTTTTAGGGACGATTTTATTGCTCAGCTTAGTATGGCTAGGAATAGGGAATAAAAATATCATTCGCCATGATGAAAATGCGCAGATAAATAATAAAGTTCGCTACGTTTTGGTCAATGAAGATAATGGGGCGACCTTTAACGGAAAAACGTATAACTTAGGGGGCGACTTTATCAAACTTGTTTCTAGGGATACAAAACATGAGTGGCAAACTGCATCATATGATATGGCCGAAGCAGGGATCAAAAATGGGACTTATGACGTTGAAGTCGTTATTCCTGAAAACTTTTCTTCACGGATCTTAGCGCTTCAAAGTACTGCACCAAAGCAAGCTGGGATCAGTTATCGCGTTCGCAAAGAACAAAATGAGGTCACCAATCAAGCCGTCGGGCGCAATGTCGACAGTATGATCAATTATTTCAATAACCGCGTCGTGCGGATGTATTTTACTAGTTTAGTCGGCAATTTACGGAGTGCCCAATTTGCGATGGGGACGGTCGCTAACCGCCAAACAAGCCAAGTAAATGATTTAGCTAGTCAAGTTCAACAACCATTCCAAGGATTAAATGACCAATTTAGTTCGTTGTTTAGTACAGCAAACATTTTAGATCAAGATCCACTAACGGATAGTCAAATGACCCAGGATTTTAGCAACAATGTTCGCTCATTATTACAAGATTTGAATCAAGGTTTAGCTAGTGGTGATGATGCAAATACTGCGTTGAACGAAGAATTGACTAAACAACTTCAGCGCTATGATGCATTAAATAGTCAAACGAGCACTTATCAATTAGCAGTCGGCAATTATTTAGAAAATGGCTCGTTGATCTCATCGCTAAGTGATACTACTAGTTCTTTCCTAAAAGATACTCAAGCTAACCAAGCATCACTTGAAGGTCAGTTACAACAATTAAGTGAACAATATCAAGTCTTACGGACTTTACAGCAACAGTTAGAGACCGAATATGGCTTAACTAAAACTTCCCAAGCTGAGAATTTAGCCGCACTTAAAGCTAAGTTGACTGGTGATAGTAGTGCTAATACTCAAGTCTTAAAAAACTTTGCTGCTCAAATGAAGCAAAGTTTAGCTAACTTGCCATTGGCAGAAGATTTGACCAATGATAGTGAATTGACCAAAGATCTGTGGAATAGCCAAGATAAGGCTCAATATCAAGCTGCAGTCAAGATCTTGACCAAATATGCTAAAAATCTAGATAGTGCTTATGGCACCCAAAAAGTCACCTATTTAGAAAAAAATTCACAACAAGATACCTATACGGGAACTGTCACGCTAAATTTAACCGTCGGACAGACAAATACGATCAAGTTAAATGGTGATAAGGTAACCGGAAAAGTTGAACCCGCCCAAATCACTCAAGCTTTAACAACGGCTGGGTATCAAAATGTAGTAGTTTCAGCATTCAAGAATAATCAATTAACAGTTAGATTCACAGCACCAAGTTCGACTGCTAAAAATGCCAAGACGACCCCAACGGCTAACACTAAAGAGACTACTTCAAGTGAAGCGCAAGTTGAAACTACAGAAGAGTCGCCAAGTGAAGCAACTTCCAGTGAAAGTCAAGCAACTAGCGAATCGGCGACTTCAGAATCAGCGTCAGCTTCGTCTTCAGCTAAGAGTGAAGAATCAACTGAAACACAACCAACAACTACAGCTAAAAATGTAGCAATCAGTTTTAATGTCGATTATCAAGTCGATGCTTCCACTGAATATAAATGGAGTGTAGATGATCAAGTTCAAAGTACCGGAAAATTTGAATTGGTTTCACAAACGGATAGTACCAAACTCAACCAAAATGTTGCTCAAACGATTGCTTTAGCGCATGAAATAAAGGCAGTTTATGGGCAAAGTCAAAGTAGTTTAGCGGACTTTTTAGCCAACTAAACTCAAAGTCAGATCACAGCTTTACCAGAATCATTGGCGGCAGTGGCAACTAAGAGTACGGAGTTAACGCCAGAAGTCGAAAAATATGCTGACCAATTAGTCGCTCAGTATGAAAAGCTAAGTGAACAAGTCAACGCTTTGGGTGAAGCAACTGGGCAATTAGCAACTACAAGTAAAACTCCAGCTGAGATCAAGGAGTTAAACGAACTTAGTCAAAATCTAAACGCCACGAGACAACAAGAATACCTTGATCAAGTTTTAGAGATCGTTAAAATGAAATCTATGAACTCTTCCAAACAGCCTATAGTGGGGCTAAGTATGAGCCCGCTGAAGCCAAAGCAACTGCTAAAGTAGATGATCGCATCTGGTTGATCAATCACTTAGGGCAAGCGGAGTTGTTGACGACCGATCTGTCGGCAGCGGAGATCGTTCAAGCTGAATACGAGGAGAACCAGACTGAACTAGAAGTAGTAGTGGATGAGATCGCCCAAACGACAAAAGAAAATGACCTGAATTTACCAACAAAACCATGGTTGCCCGATCTTTTACCACAAATCGTGGCTCCTGAAGTTGCTTGGGAAAACGAATGGCAAAAACCTAGACGCATGGTGGTCCCATTTGGCATGTTAGATATTCCTGAAAAACAAGCCCAAAAAGAATTGTTATTTGATTTAGAAAAATTTACGCCTGCAGTTTTGTTAGGGAGTTCAGGGTATGGTAAGTCGACTGCGTTACAAACTTTGGTGCTTAATTTAGCACGCTATAATTCACCCACACAAGTTCAATTTAATTTACTTGATTTTGGCAATAACGGCTTATTACCGCTTAGAAAATTACCTCATGTTGCCGATCATGTGCGCTTAGATGAAAGAGAAAAATTCTTTAAGATGTTGCAGCGGATCTTAGAAACTCTAGAAAAACGAAAGGCATTGTTCCAAGAACATGGTGTAGTCAATTTGGAACAGTATGAAGCGATGACTAAACAAACGTTGGCAGTTATCGTCAACGTGATCGATGCTTATGACACGATCATTGAAGATGAAAGGGAAACCGTTGATAGCACGATAAATCGCATCTTACGTGAAGGGGCAGCTTTAGGGGTGCTTTTAGTGATGAGTTCCAACCAAATATCAGCCTATCGTTTAGGCATGAGATCAAATATCGCCAAAACGCTTTTACTTTATTTGGTCAATAACGACGATTTGATCGAAGTGCTAGGGAGAAAACGACTACAGATCCCACCACTTCCAGGACGAGGTCAGTTAGAGATCGATGATACAGTAGATGCTTTTCAAACATATCAGCCGATCTCAGGGGATGATTCTTTAAGCATCGTCAAAAATATCGTGTTGCTGACTGAAAAGATGGATGCAGCTTGGACTGGGGAACGCCCCGCACCGATTCCGATGTTGCCTCTTCAATTTGCAACAGACTACTTGGAAAGTTGCTTTGAAGTCAGTGAGTTACTTGAACAAGATGAGCTTCCGTTGGCATTTGATATTCAAACAACAGCGCTCAAAGGATTTGTTCCATCAAAACATCACTTCTTTACCATGATCTATGGGACAGAAGAACAACGGCAAATGTTAGATGACAACTTGATGTTCTCGTTGAGAAAAACTAAAGCTAAGACGATTTTAGTCGATTTTGAAGAGCAAGTTTATGCGGATAGTTATGCTTTCTTTGATGAAGTGTACACCGCAGAACGAACAGACACTGAACGCTTAAAACTTTTGTTAGCTGATTATGTGAAATTAGCCGGTAGTAGAAAAAGTGGGGCGCACGTATTTATGTATATCCCTAATTTGCGCTTATTTTTTGAAAAGAGTGGCCTGACGAGCGACAACTTTATTTTGACATTAAAGCAAGCTTGGCGTGCAGGCTTATACATTATTATTTCAGACAGCATTAATTATCTTGAAAAGGGATTTGATCTAAATGTTCAAGAATTCCGCAAAAATATTACTGCCGGAGTAGTCACAGCTAGGGTGACTGATACCGATACGCTTAAAGCTATGGGCTCATCATTAGAGAAAAATTTACCAGCTAATGAAGCTTATTTCTTTGAAGCGCAAGGAACAAAGCATACCAAGATCCGCTTGGCAGGAGAGGCATAAAGAAAGAAGGTCATAGTAATGGAGAAAGTAGATTTTTTACTATTAGGAACAGTGGTTATTTTAAATGGTTCGATCAAAAAAGTAATGATCGCGCAACGTGCAGTCTATGTTCCAACGGATGAAACAGAAAATGATGCCTAATTTTTTGAATATGGAGCAGTCTTATATCCAGAGGGCTTGATTGACGGACAATTAGTGTATTTTAATAGCGCCGATGTCTATAAAGTTATTGCAGTGGGCTATGCGGATGCAGACGATGAATTGATCGTTGAAGAGATCAATGAAGCGATTGAAAAAGTCGATCCATATGCAAATAAAGTAACACCTGAAAATGGTGCTACCAATCCAGCCGATCCTTTTAGTGGCTTGTCGGCAAACTTTGATGAAGGAGAGTAGATAAAATGACTCCAGAAGAAGCGCTGGTTGAACGCATGGCTAAGGTTGCTGCACATAACGCAGCTGTTCATCAGCATAATGCAGCAATTGAACGAAAAATTGAAAAATTAAAACAAGCAATAAATCGGCTAACGGCAGTCCAAGCCGAGTTAGATGGGCTAAAAATCGACAAGATACAGCATGGTGGTGAAAATGTGTGGCGGGGAAATGTTTACCGTGAACATCAGCAAAAAGTCGGCTATGTCAAAGATGATATCGATGGCTTTTCATCTTTAATGGGGGATGCCTTTGAAGATTACAGCAATACGATCAGTCGTTTGAAATCAGAAAAGAAGAGTTATTGGATCACATAGGGGGCACAATCAAATGGCAAAAATCAGTGTAAATACAGGTGAGGTCACCCGCAACGTGAGCTAAATCAGTAATGCAGGTAATGCGATCACCGGTAAACAAGATGGCTTACGTCAACCAGACAGTAGTATTGATACTCCAACACCAAAAAAGATCCGTGAAAAGCACACGCAAATCAACAACTTGTTACAACGTTATGGCTCGTTGGTAAGAAATGATGCAAAAAGAATCGAAAAAGTAGCACAAAATATGCGTGAACTAGATGAACAAATGGGACGGAGATGAATTAAGTGACAAAGATGAATTATATGGAGCTATATAGCTTCACAGTAGCGACTGATAAAGGTCTAGCAAGTCGAAAAGAGCTGTTAAACAAAGCCCAAAAGAGTATGAATGCTTTTGCACACAGTAAAGGTGGATTAACTGGGAATGCTGCCGATGGAATCGCAAATTACATCAGTGAAGTTCATAGCAATGGTCTGCAGACAATGCTGGAACAACTGATGCAGCGGTTTGGCGATTTAGTGAAACTTTATTTTGCTTCATATACTGGAGTCGATCAAGGTGGCGATGATTTTTACTTAGCTACTGCCGATTATGAAGCAATCAACCGTCAAGTCGATAGCTACCGCACGGATGTGGCAATAAAGATCAAGCAGTTTAACCAGATCACGCGAAGTGTCAGCGATATCGTTGATAGTGGGATATATGTCCAACAAGCTAATGGAGTCAAAACAAAAGTAGATGATTCGTTAGATAGCATAAAGACAGGCATCAAAAAGCAAAAACAAAGCTGGCAAACTTATGAAGCAGAACAAGTTCAGAAATTTGCTGAACTAGATGACATGATAAATGCGATCAGTTGTTTGATTTCACAATATAGCAATCAAACGTTGCCTCAGTTCACAGGTTATCAAAAAGGAGCCTTTGCAGAAAAGATCAGTGGCAAGACACAACAAGTTATCACTACTTTACAAAACAACAGCTATCGTGACCGTGACTTAGTCAAAAACGCAGAACAACAACTAAATGCTGCCAAAACAACTTACAAGCACTATTTAGAGCGCTTGGAAAAAGAACAGAATATGCACGATGGAAAAACGGAACTCATAGTTGATGGAACGTTTATTTTATTAGGCTTTGGTATAACTGCGATAACTGGTGGAATAGCTGTTCCAGCACTACTCCTATTCGGTGCCGTTTTAGATGGTATAACTTTGTATGAAGACTATACGAAGATGAAATCTGGAAAAAAATATGGTGACAACGCTCTGAAATGGCTTTTTATGAAATCAGGAATGAATAGAGAAATGTCAGAAAATACGTATGCACTTTTAAATTTAGCAGGTAGCGTAGCCGGATCACAAGGTGCGTTTAAGACTTTAGCAAAAGAAGGACATTTAGTAAGTAATGGAATAAAGACTAAGCCATTACTGCAAAATAGTAAGCAAGTTATAAAGGATTCTATGAGTGCTAAAAATTTTCTTAACCTATTTAATTTTACTGGTGATAGTAAGGTTATTGGAAATACGGTAAAAGAAGTGGTGAGTGCGTTGAATCTTGATAGACGGGCAATAGAAACTAATATAGACATAGCCAATAAATATCAATTAAGCAAGCAACATTTGCTAGTGTAAAAGATGCAGTGGTTACACCTGTAGCAACGAATATAACAAACTCTTTAGTAGGTAATGATACAAGTAGTGTTAAATATAAAATGACTAATAGGGCCATAGGTAATGCAATTGCTAGACCAATTAAGACCACAATTAACGTTTCGGCAGGAGTAGTGAAAGATAGTTTTACAGGGGGAAAGGTAGCTAAACAAATTAAAAATAGAGTACTGCTTAGAAATCAATTTAGTGATGCAAGTTGGGGAGCAGAAGTAGATAATGTTATTGATTTAGTTAGGGATGTCACGGAACTCTACAAATGGTAAAAAAATAAGAAGGAGAATATGGAGTATGGCAATAGAAACATGGGATAACCTGAATATTGTAATTTGGTTATGTTTTGGTATTTTATTGACGGTATTGACTTATGGAGTTAGAGGTTACAATGGCAAAGTAAGAAAATTAGGAGCTGCAGGGTATACTATGTTTGTTGGTGCTTTATCAATACTAAATGGTGCGACTTTAGGACAGTATATGTATGATGAAAAAGTTAAATATGATGTTTGGGGGAGTTTAGGGACGGCTTTGGGTCTATCAGTACCATTATTAGTAAGTGTGTTGATTTTATTAATATTTTATCGCTATCGAGTAGTAAAACATCCCGAAGAAGTAGTAGTTAAAGGAAAAGATTTAATAGTAAGCAGGTCGTATTTATTAAGTGGACTATCCACTTTTTTGTGGGGAGGATTGTTGTTAGGCGGCGTAGGCATAGCGTATGTTGTAATGGCGCTTGTTGGTGACAGAGAAGGTTTTCTAATTGCAAGCACAGTATTAATACCGATTGCTGTATCTTTTTGGCTGATAGCAAAATACCGTAAATGGATATTTAAATATATTGTTTGGGTGTTACGTCGTAAAGGATTATTGCAGGTTGAAGATGAAAAAAGTAGTAGTGAAAAAGAAATTTAGACTAAATTGGTGGAAGAACAGAAATGGCAATAGAAACATGGAATAGTTCGTATATCGTAATTTGGTTATGTTTAGGTGCTTTAATGATGGTATTAATCTTTGGTGTTAGAGGTTATAACGGTAAGGTAACCAAGCTTGGTGCTACAGGATACAGTGTAATTATAAATAGTTTAGCATTATTAAATGGAGTTGCTTTAGGACAGACAGTGTATGATGAAACAGCAAAATATGATTTTTGGGGAAGCATTGGAACAGTATTAGGATTATCATTGCCGTTGTTAATAAGTGGTTTTATATTAATAATTTTTTATCGCTATAGAGTTATCAAATATCCAGGAGAAATAGTAGTTAAAGGTGCAAATTTAGAAATAAGTAAGAATTATTTATTAGGGGGAATAATATGGTTCATGTTTTCTGATTTGTTATCTGCAGGAATTGGCTCAATGTACATTATTATGGCACTTGTAGGGGATAAAAGAGGAGTTATCTATGGAATTATAGGATTAATGCCACCGATAGTAGCAATTTGGCTAGTAACAAAGTATCGCAAATGGATTTTCAAATATATTGTGTGGGTGTTACGCCGTAAAGGATTACTGCAAGTAGCTGAAACAAATGATAGACAAAATAAGTAGTTTCTTAATATCTCAAATATAGTAGGAAGAGTAAATATGGCAATAGAAACTTGGGGAAAAGACCCATATGGAGCAATTTGGTTAAGCTTGATAATGTTATTTATTACATTGATCTTTGGTGTTCAAGGATATAATGGAAAGGCAAATTTTTGGTGGGCTGCTACTCATACAGCAACAATAATTGTATTGTCTGGCTTCAATGCAGTTATTTTAGGACAGTATATGTATGATGAGACAGAAAAATATGATATTCAGTGGTTTGATACTACTGGTATTTTATCGCTATCGGGTGGTTAGTCATCCTAATGAAGTATCTGTAAAAGGGGGTGATGTGGAAGTAACAGGTTCAGATATGTTAAATGGAATGTTTATAATGTTGTGGTTCGGGCTAATGATGTTTGGCATCGGAATGGGAAATGTAGCTTCTGAAATGATAGGGGATAGAAATGGAATATTTTATGTATTATTGAGTTTTAGTCCAATTATACTAGTATTTTGGATAATGGCTAAGTATCGCAAATGGATTTTCAAATATATTGTGTGAGTATTGCGACGTAAAGGTTTGTTGCAAGTGACAAATGAGGATAACAGTGATTAGAAAAGAATACATTTTAAATTTTGGGGATGAAGAATAGAAATGGCAATAGAAACATGGGGAAAATATCCATATGGAGCAATTTGGTTTAGTTTGATAATGTTATTTATTACGTTAATCTTCGGTGTTCAAGGCTACAATGGAAAAACAAATTTTGGATGGGCAGCGATTTATACAGCAACAATGATAATATTATCCGGGTTGAATGCTGCTGTACTTGGACAATATATGTATGATGGGACAACTAAATATGATGTTTGGGGAAGTTTAGGAACAGCAGTGGGCTATCAGTGCCTCTAATAGTAGGAGGTCTAATATTACTAATATTTTATCGTTTTCGAATAGTAAAGCATCCAGAGGAAATGATAGTAAAGGGAGAAAATGTTGAGCTGGCGGTTTCAAGTTTCCTACGAGTAATGCTTGTGACGCTATGGCTTGGAATAATGTTATTGGGCATCGGAATGGGAAATTTTGTAGTTGAGCTTGTTGGTGATAGAAAAGGTGTAATATATGCGCTCTGCATATTTGCCCCTCCAGTAATGGCACTTTGGGTAATAGTTAAGTACCGCAAATGGATATTTAAATATGTTTTATGGGTATTACGTCGCAAAGGTTTATTACAGATAGTTAACGAAAAATAAGATGCATAGTTTTGGTTGCACTAAGTTATGAGGAAAAATAAATATGCATGGGACAGTCCATACATTGTAATTTGGTTGTGTTTTGGAATCTTGCTAGCCGGTGGTGGTTTAGCTAATGTGGTCATGAATTTGGTTGGTGATAGACGGGGAGTTATCTATGGTTTATTGGCACTTTCGCCATTACTGATCGCGATTTTCTTATTTGTAAAATACCGCAAATGGGCAATGCGTTATTTGCTTAAAGAATTAAAAGAACATGGTGTTTTGATCGAAAAAAACACAAGTGATGAAAACATGACTAATAAAAAGGGAGAAATATCATGGAAAAGAGTAATGAAGCACCAAGACGTGCAAAAGTATTGTGGACAGATGAGGATTATTTGGCAAAGTTAAGATATGGTTATTTGACAGTAACTGTTGCGATTTTAAGTTTTGTCGGACTGTTAGTGATGAATTATCTGTTGCTTGACAACGCATTGTACATAAAAATCTTAGTAACATATGCTAAAGCCTATCGTGGTTTTATTAGGACGATTTTAATTATAATAGCTACTATTATACCGGTAGTGATCTGTCGACGAAATGCAGTGATCAGGCCAGTCAGATCGATCGTTTTTTATTTCATTAGTTTATTTGTTTGGGGACTACCTTTAGGAATGATAATGATTGCATTTCCACAAGTGATTATTCCAGCAGCGTTACAAGTAACAGTGTTGACCTTGATATTTTGTTCGATCGGGATGCTCTTTAAAAAAGATCTTTCATCGTGGGGTTCAATTTTAGGTTTTGGGCTAGTAAGTGTAATTTTAGCCACGTTATTAAGTTCAAATTTTTTACATTTATCTTTTGTAAGCAGTCTGTCGTATTATGCTACGGTCGTAATCTTTTTAGGCTATTTGATCTATGACGCAAATATTGCGATGAATCTTTATCCCGAAGCTAAGAAGGTCGGGGGACTTTGTTTAGTTAGCATTTTACTAGCCAGCTCATTAGATATTTTACAAGATATCATTATTTTGTTTATGGAATCAATTCTTTCCGATAATGATCTAGATGGCGATGATTTCGATAGTTTTTGGTAATTATTTGTGAAAAAAGAGCGCAAATATTGGTGCTCTTTTTTATTTATGCAATTCACAAATTCTTTATGTTAAATATATTTGACATAAAGTGCGATTTAGATTACTATAAAGACATAAAAAGGAGGTGTTGAAATGTTATTAGCAATAGTTCCCGTTATTATCGGAGCAGTGGTGCTGTTAGTAGTCTTATTATCAAAAGATGAAAATAAATACGATGAACGCCAAGAATTGATCTCAAATCGCAGTTATATGTATGCTTTTTACGTAGTCTTTTTTATAAATATAGTGGTCATGATGGCTAGCTTTTTTGAAGAGATCCCTAAAATGCCAACGATAATTCTAGCAACCTTGAGTCTTTGGAGTGGTATAATAGTTCAGTCGGTATATTCGATCTGGAAACATGCATATTTTCCTTTTACAGTAAAGCATGGGGAAGTTTTTGGCATTCATATGTTAATTTTAGCCTTTATGCAAGCATTGATCGTCGTGATCGATCGTTTCAGCCTTTTAGGTGGAGAAGCTAGTTTACCAGTCGAAATTTCTTTAAGCATAGGGGCTATTTCAGCCTGTATTATCAGTATAGCAATATTTTTACGCAATTATTTAGACAAGAGAGCAGAAGCAGAAAAGTGAAGAATTTAAAATTAAAAGCAGCTCGTGCAGGTAAAGACCTTTCACAACAAGCATTAGCTGATAAAGTTGGTGTTTCAAGGCAAACGATCTCGGCAATTGAAAAGGGTGATTACAACCCAACGATCAATTTATGTATCAGTATCTGTAAAGAGCTTGATGTAACTTTAAATGATTTATTTTGGAAATAACAAGAACCTCTTAAGTTGGCTGAAAATGCTAACTTGGGAGGTTCTTTTGACTATTCTTCAAATTTACGTTGATAAATGTATTCAAACAAAGCCCGATAGTGCTTATAAAGTTGCAATTCATTACTGGTGTTTCGGGGGACAAAGTAATGATGCCCGATCAGATCTTGGGGTAAATAGGCTTGCTTGGCGATTTGGTGTGGTTGGCTAAAAGCATCGAGCTTTAAGCCTGCGCCACGTAATTTAGCAGCACCTTTGTAATGCTCATCCCGTAAATAAGTTGGCATCGGATGAGCGGTCGGATTTTTAGCATCTTTAATTTTATAATAATGTCGTTAATCTAGGAATTGGGCTCAATGCAATGACAGTTCTCTTTGGTGCTGCTTTGTACTGGCAAAAAAGCAGAAAATAAGTTTAGGTGGCGTTACATGGTATAATTTTGATAGATCATGAAGGTAAGGAAGTAAAAAGATGAGTGTTCCGGAATATGTTAAACAAATTCGAACTAAGATCGGCCATGATTTATTAATGTTAGCCGGTGCCTGTGTTATTTTAGAAAATGATCGCGGACAAATTCTATTGCAACAGCGTTCTTCGGGAAAGTGGGGGTTGCCAGGTGGACTTTTGGAAATCGGCGAGACTTTAGAAGAGACCGCAATCAGAGAAGTAAAAGAAGAAACTGGTTTAGTAGTAACTGATTTAAAGCAACTCCATACGTTTTCTGGTGATTTTGCGCATTTAAAGTTAGCCAATCAAGATGAATTGTATATGGTAACGACACTATACCAAGTGTTGGCCTACCACGGAAAGATCATCCCAGATCAAGATGAAACGCTACAATTGGGCTTTTTTTCGTATGATGATCTACCAGATAATTTTGAAAGAAATTATTTACGTTATCTTGATTATTATTTAACACAGCAAAAACGAAAGGATACTTTGCTTTGAGTGCTAAAGAAAAATTATGTCAAGCTTTGATTTATTTAATGGATGAAAAAGCTTTTGAAGAACTTTCGATCACTGATATTTGCCGTGAAGCAGGGGTGAATCGCTCGACTTTTTACAGTTACTATAGTAATCAGATGGAATTGTTGGAGGATTCCCATACTTATTTAGTGGAACTATTTCGGGCAAATATTCCTAAAATAGATGCTCATCCATTTTCAAAACAAGTTCTTATTCCATATTTAGAATTTGTCAAAAAGTACCATCGTTTATACTCGGTTTATAATGAACATGCGAAGGAATATAATCATCGGGCTGCGTTTGAGAGTTTAGTGGAAAATATTTTTAAACCTTTATATTTAGAGCATGGAATCAATGATAAGACACAAGTTGAGTATATGACGGCTTTTTATTTAGCTGGAACACGGACAGTGATCCGCAAATGGAGTCGAAATAGTTTTAAAGAAAGTGAGGCAGAGATTGCGGACATTTTACAGAAATGTACCTTTTATCATGTAACCAATTAAACCCAACAACTTTTGGCTTTTTTGTTGTGTGCAAGTGCGGTATGGCATATTATGCTTAAACCAATCAAATTTTATAGGAGGATTTAAGATGTCATTACGTGAAGAAAACGAAAAAATTGCTAAAAAGGTCACAACTGGATACAAGAAAGTAGAAGAAGGAGCAGTCGATAGCTTTAAAAAGGTAGAACAAAAAGCCGTTGAAACATATGATGATATCTCTGATAAATTCATCGATAAGTTTTTCAAACATGAAAATGAAACGGTTGAAGAAGCAAAAGAACGACTAAAAAAATCACACGATTAAAAGAAGAACTGATACAATCAGCATAATAACATTTTGTTACTATGTTTTTTTGTAACAAATAGTTTATGGGGGGGTTTTGCAAAAAAGGAGCCTACTAATTGGTTTAAATCTAATTTTACTGGCGATCCAGTATATTATTTTTATTGATGACTGGAGGCAAGCAACTTTAAAAACAGCTATGATGATTTTGGCTGGGGTGATCGGGGGGATAGATGTTATTTGGCTGGTAAGATATATCAATCACTTATTTAAAACAAACTACTACTTGTTAAAATTAAAAGAATATCAAGAGCTTTTCCGCATGATTTCACTAGTATCTAGTAGTTTGATCAATGCGGGCTATGTGGGCTTTGAATTGTGGTTAGGGATAAAGTCACAAAGCATCTGGTTTATTTTATTAGCCAGCTACTACTTGGCATTATTTCTTAGCCGGTTTTACCTTACCTTTTTGCTGTTCTTTATTGGTTTGATTTTTGTGACCTTGTACAGTAAAAAGATCCAAACCTTAACCGAAGTTGAAACGATCACGATCGCCGCGTTTACCTTTTATAATGTGATCGTGGCACTAAAAAATTTCATTACGAATCGTAAAAGCCAAGCTTATCTTCTAAAGGCTGATACGTATTTATCTTTCAGTGTCTCACTGATTTCGCTATATTCTCTGCAAACGACAATGCTGCTAACTTTTTGGAAATCACAAGCCTTTTATGATCAAATGACGATCTATACTGGCATTGGTATTTTGAGTTTGCTTATTATGACTAATTTTTCTTTGGTACGCAGTAGTTATCGTCTGTAATGTTTGTGGGAAAACAAAAAATCCGCTATTTGGCGGATTTTTAATTTACATTTTTTCAAAACCAGTTAAATTGTGGTCAAGGATTTTAGTTGGTTTTCCTTGCTTGTTTTGTTTAGCAACTTGTTTTTCGCCCCATTTAGACATCAGTAATAAAATCTCACGTAAACTTTTTCCATGTGCAGTCAACGAATATTCTACTTGAGGTGGCGTTTGGGGATAAACTTTGCGACAAATAATGTCGTTTTCGACTAATTCTTTAAGTTGTTTGGTTAAAATTCGCTGGCTTATTCCTGGTAATTGGCGTTTTAATTCACCTGTACGCATTGGTTTAGTCCCCAAATTACATAGAATAGCAGTTTTCCATTTACCAGAAATACTCTTTAAGGTGACATCAACTGCTAAGTGATAAATTTTTTCAGCCATTGGTTAGTAGAATTCCTTTCAGTGCAAAAATGTTACTTAAATGTATGTAGAGTACAAAAATGTGCCTACTTACTTTTAGTTATTGTATCATATATACTCATTTCTGTAATTTTACAGAAGTGAGGTTAAGTATGATGAGATCATCAAAAGTTAAGTTAGCATTGTTCGCTTTAGCGACGACTTTTTTTGCGGTCGGAGTAACAGAATTTATTAGTGTAGGAGTTTTGCCTGCCATAGCACAGGAGTTCCAGATCTCAACCAGTACAGCAGGGTTGATCACAACGATGTATGCCCTAGGAGTAGCACTAGGGGCGCCGGTTCTAACGCTTGTGACGAGTGGCTTTGAACAGAAAAAAGTCATTTTAGGAGCATTACTAGCGTTTGTCTTGGGTCATGTCTTGATCAGTTTTGCACCTATTTTTTCATTAGTATTGGCCGGGCGCTTTATTGCTGGGGCAGCTCATGGCTTATTGTTTGCTTTGAGTGCGCTTATTGCTGCTAGTCTTGTAGGAAAAGCGAAACAAGCTTGGGCGATTGCGCTGATTTTTTCGGGCTTTACGGTAGCAACAGCTTTTGGAGCACCTTTAGGGACGCTACTCAGTGATTTTATGAGTTGGCGTATTTCCTTTTTTATCATTGCAATCTTAGGGACAGTCGCTTTGTTCTTAAATGCTGTGGTTTTACCATCAAATAGCAATAACTCTAAGATAAAAATAACAGAGCAATTAAGTATTTTTACCAAACCCCATATTTTATTAGTATTGTTAGTAACGATTCTAGGTTATGGTGGTACATTTGCGACTTTTACTTATTTGTCACCTATTTTAGCGCAAACGACCCATGTACCAACGCAATATATCAGTCTCGTTTTAGTTATTTATGGCATTGCGATCGCTATTGGTAATAGTTTAGGGGGAAAATTAGGGGATGTAGCGCCGTTGAAGGTCCTACTAACAATTTTTAGCTTACAAGCCTTGGCACTCTTTAGTTTTTATTTCACTGCTAAAAGCTTGTGGTTAGCGTTACTAAACATTGTTATTTTAGGTTTATTAGCCTTCATGAGTGTGCCGATCTTACAATCATATATCCTGATTTTGGCACAAACATATGCTCCAAAAGCAACTGCGATCGCATCAGCCCTAAATATTTCAGCTTTTAGCTTGGGGATCGTTTTAGGATCTTATGTGGGTGGATTAGTGATCACTTATGTTGGCTTGCTCCAAACAGCGCTAGCCGCAAGTGGATTAGTAATAATTGCCATTCTTTTAATGTCAGTCGTATTTCAACAAGAAAAAAAGCGTACCCAAAGATGATTATGATACAATAGCCTTACTTTAATAAGTCCGATAATATTGGTTAAACATAGGGCTAAAAAATAATTAGGGGAATGGGATCATGGAGCAAGCAACACGAAGAAGGTATCTGATTCAAAGTTTATTAAATGAGAATCCGCGGACTGCTAAATTTGCGATACCAGAATCAAAACAAGCACAAGAAAAAATGTTACGAGCTTTAGTTAATACTCGGTTGGCGCGTCCGATAACACCTGAATTTGAAAAAATCCAAGATGAGTATTTGACCGAGTTATTAGCGCAAAAAAAGGTCACCAAACTAACAGAGTTAACGCCAATTGCTAAGCAAATATACTTATGGCAAGGTGATATTACCACTTTAGCAGTAGAGGCGATCGTGAACGCTGCTAATCAAATGATGTTAGGTTGTTATCGGCCTAATTGTAATTGTATCGATAATGCGATCCACACTTTTGCTGGGATCCAACTTAGAAATGAGTGTTATGCGGTCATGAAAAATGTTGGTCGTTTCGTTAAGGTTGGACAGGTGCTACCGACTAAAGCCTACAACTTACCTAGTAACTATGTTTTACACGTGGCGGGGCCGTATGTAAAAAATGGTGAGCTGACGCCTGAACACGAGCAACTTTTAAAGGCAGCCTATCAAAATTGTTTGAAATTAGCTGCCGATAATGATTTGAAGAGTTTGGCCTTTTGTTGTATTTCAACCGGAGAATTTCATTTCCCTAATGAACGTGCGGCTCAGATTGCAGTTGAAACTGTCACAGATTTTTTGGCACAAACAGATAGTGAGCTTCAAATTGTCTTCAATGTGTTTAAAGATGAAGATCAACAGATTTACCATGACTTATTAACAGCCCAATAATTATGAAAGTAATGGGAGATTTTTTAGTTCACTAGATTGACTAATTTAAAAATATAAGTTACACTCGATGTAACAGTTAAAGTTACAATTCAGAGGTGAATTAAATGTTAGCCAAGGATTATTTACAATTTTTGAAAGATAAGATCCATTCAACTGTATTAGCTACGGTCGATGAAATGGTGATCCGGAAACACGGATCGTTGATATGATGTTACTTGAAGGGACGACACTTTATTTCATGACTTCGAGTCGCAAGCGACTTTATCGGAGTTTAATGAAGCATCCTAAAGTTTCGATCACAGGTGTTACTACAGGTGAAAATTCTTTACAAAAACAATCAGTGACGCTTAATAGTTCAGCCATCTGTATTGGACAAGAAAAACTGGCTGAGATTTTACAAGAAAATCCATATATGAACGAAATCGTAAAATCCCAGTATCCTAGTGAAAATGAACAAAAGACACTTCAAGTATTTAAATTAGAACATGGCAGTGGACAAGTCTTTGACCTTTCGACGACCCCTGCAAGTTCTCGTTCATTTTCCTGGTGATATCAATTCACATAGATAGAAGGGAAAGAGTATGCAACTATCGAGTCGTTTTTCAATCAGTTTACACATGTTAGTCGCAATGGAAGTTTTTAAAGATGAAAAAGTAACTAGTAGTTGCTTAGCTAATAGTATCGGAGTAAACCCGGTAGTTATTCGGCGAATTTTATCGCAACTAAAAGAAGCTGGAATCGTTGAAGTTAAACGTGGTAGTGGTGGTGCTAAGATCGTTAAGCCTTTGACAGAAGTCAATTTGTTAGATGTTTATCGTGCAGTCGAGGTTAGTCCTAACGCATTGTTGTTTAACTTCCATGATAATCCTAATCCAGATTGCCCAGTAGGTAAAAATATTCACAGTATTTTAGATCACCGCTTAGTTGAAGCACAAAATGCTTTGGAAAGCCAGCTAAAAGATCAAACTTTAGCTGATGTGATGACCGAAGCATATGAAAAAATCAATTAAAAATAGATCATAATAAGATCCCCTAAGTTAGAAAAATAGACTTAGGGGATCTTATTTTATAAAAAAATTTCAGAAATAAATCCCTATATATAGGCGTTTATAGAGCTTTTTACCAAAAAAATTAAAAAAAGTTAGTTGTAACTATTTGAATTACAACAGATCTGTTATATACTAAATTTATCGGATGTAACGACTATAGTTACATCCAAACGAATTTGAAGTAATAAGGAGAATTTAATCATGTCAACAAATATTCAAAACGCAAAAAATCTTGTATCAACTCTTGCATCTGGTGATGCTGCATTAGCTACTTCATTACTTGAAGAAAACTACATCCAACATAATCAAGCTCAAGAAACTGGTCGCGACGCTTTTGTAGCTTTGGTAAACAAACTTGCACAAGCGCCTGAAAAAACAACAGTTAAGACGATTCGAGCTTTTGAAGATGGTGACAAGGTATTTCTTCACAATGTTTATAACTTAGCTGGTGAAGGTGAAAAAGTAGCCTTTGACATCTTCTGCTTTAATGAAAACGGCTTGATCGCAGAACACTGGGATAACATTCAAGAAATGACACCACCAAACCCAAGTGGTCGGACATTGGTCGATGGTGTGGCAACAGTAGTGGAAGATGCCGATACTGAAACTTCTCGTGAAATCGCCACAAATTTTATCTATGATGTATTACATGGTCAAGCATCAGATAAGATGAACAGTTACTTTGACGGTGTGACTGAAGAAAAGTATCTCCAACATAACCCTGGTGTGGCTGATGGTCTTTTAGGTCTCTTAGATGCCTTAGCTGAAATGGAAAAACAAGGTATGAGCATGGTTTATTACAAGACTTATCAAATTTTAGCTCAAAATGACTTTGTACTTTCAGTTAGTGAAGGTGAATTTGCTGGGCAACATGTTGCCTTTTATGATCTTTTCCGGATCGAAAATGGTTTTATCGCAGAACACTGGGATGTGATCGAACCGATTTCTGCCGAAAAAGCTAACGATAATGGTAAATTTTAATCAATAAAATAAGAAACTGGTGATATAAATGACACAAGAAGAGCGGAGATTATATTTGATCAAGGCTCTGTTAGCCGAAGATGCTCGACTTAGCGGAGTCACGATCCCAACTGATGAAGAAGGGCAAAAAACATTATTACGTGCATTGATGAATATTCGTGAACCAAAAGAAATTTCAGATGATTTTTTGATGGTTCAAGATGCGTATTTAAAAGCCGAATTAGCAGGTAAAAAAGTAACTAAATTATCCGATTTGACTCCGATAAAAGGTGAGCAGATCTATCTTTGGCAAGGTGACATTACAACACTAGAAGTAGACGCGATCGTTAATGCTGCAAACAGTCAAATGCTAGGCTGTTTTGCACCTAACCATAAATGTATCGATAATGCGATCCATACTTTTGCCGGGATGCAACTGCGCAGTGAATGCTTTGACTTGATGCAAGCCCAAGGACATCTTGAATCAACGGGGCAAGCAAAGATCACGGCGGCTTACAATCTTCCTAGTAAATACGTCATCCACACGGTCGGGCCGATCGTTAGTGGTGAATTGACCGAAGAACATAAAGCGCTCCTAGCTTCATCATATCTTTCATGTTTGGAATTAGCAGAGAAAAAGAATTTAGCTAGCATCGCCTTTTGTTGTATCTCAACGGGAGAGTTCCATTTTCCAAATGAAGAAGCGGCTAAGATCGCAATTAGTACAGTTGAAGAATTTTTAGCAAAAAGTCAAAGTAAAATGAAGGTGGTATTCAATATTTTCAAAGAAAATGACAAAAAAATCTACCAAGAACTCCTTAGCCGAGGTTAAGGAATTTATCGAAGATGCAGATGTAATTTTGATTGGGATCGGTGCAGGTATGTCGGCAGCAGCTGGGTTGCAGTATTTTGGTCCACGATTTGAAAAACATTTCGCTGATTTTAAGGATAAGTACGGCATTACAGATATGTATAGCGGTGGCTTTTATCCTTTTCAAACTAAAGAAGAATACTGGGCTTGGTGGAGCAGACATGTTTATATCAATCGTTACAAACCAAAAGCCTTAAAGCCATACCTAGATCTCTTGAAATTAGTTAAAGATAAAAATTATTTTGTGCTAACAACAAATGTTGATCATCAAACGCAAAAAGCTGGCTTTGATAAAGAAAGATTGTTCTATACTCAAGGTGACTATGGTTTGTTCCAATGTTCAGTTCCGTGTCATAATGAAACTTATGATAATGAAGCGATCATTAAAAAGATGGTGGAACAACAAAAGGACATGAAGATCCCCACAGAGTTAATTCCTAAGTGTCCTAAATGTGGGGCTGATATGACCATGAACTTACGGATCGATAATCGTTTCGTTGAAGATGAAGGCTGGCATAAAGCACAAGCTCGCTACGAAAAATTCTTGGCTGAAAACGAGCAAAAGAAGATCGTTTATCTCGAACTTGGGGTAGGGATGAATACTCCTGGGATCATTAAGTACCCATTCTTGCAGATGACAAGCCAAAATCCTCAGGCAGAATTTATTACCTTTAATGCCCAACGTTTCGAATACCCAGTGCAATTAGAACCACAAATCATCCAAATTGTTGGTGATATTGCTGAAAATTTAAGTGAATTAGTTAATTAACTTGAGCTTATTTTCCCTAGTTTGACTAGTAAAATGTCGAACTAGGGATTTTTTATTAAAAAAATATAATAAAAATATTGACATTGAATTAGAATCAAGTTAAGATAATAAACAAGTTAATCAATGTAGTGAAACACGTTGAAGAGAAGAGTAACTTTGATGGATTACCTTTTAAGCGAGTCTCAGTTAGTGTAAGGAGATAAGGGTCTGTCTCAGTGAAAGTAAGCTCTGAGTGGTCAATGCGACGCCAATTAGCGAAGTTTTGAATGGGTGCGCCCTTTATAGCGTCAACGTCTTGCATTTGCAGTACGGGGTAAGGTGAAAATAGTGATATTTTCATGAATAAAGGTGGTAACGCGCTAATTGGCGTCCTTTCAGTTTTACTGAAAGGGCGCTTTTTTATTACAGTTGATGTTGAATCTTAGCTAAGATCTCTAAAATTTAGTGATAAATGTGAGGAGATTTATTTATGAAAGATAGACAATTAAAATTAAGTGATTATTTGATCATTGCATCATTGATTTTTGGGATGTTTTTTGGTGCGGGAAATTTGATTTTTCCTGTGCACTTAGGCCAATTAGCTGGTGGCAACTGGATCACGGCTGCACTAGGCTTTTTGCTCTCAGGGGTTTGTATCCCTTTACTAGCAATTTTAGCGATCAGTGCCACTAAAAGTGGTGGGATCTATGATTTAGCTAAGCCGATCAGTCCGCGATATGCGTTGATTTTTTTGATCTTGGTCCACGCAACTTTAGGACCACTTTTTGCGACCCCACGGACAGCGACTGTTTCATATGCGTTAGGGATCGAGCCCTATATTCCCAAAGAATTTAATAGTTTGGCTTTAGCAATTTATTCGGCGCTTTTCTTTTTGATCGTGTATACATTTTCCGTGCGACAAAGTAAAATTTTAAGCTCGATCGGTAAGTTGTTAAACCCACTTTTTCTAGGGCTTTTATTGATTATTTTCTTACTGGGGATCTTTTCACCAATGGGAAATTCAATGGCAGGAAAACCAACGACAGATTACATCACGGCTGCATTTGCTAACGGCTTTTTAGAAGGTTATAACACAATGGATGCTTTGGCTGCCTTAGCTTTTGGGATCACGATCATTACGGCGATCAAAATGATGGGCGTTAAAGATGCCAAGCAGATCTCATTAGCCACCGCAAAAGCAGGTACTTTTGGGATTTTAGGAATCGCACTTGTTTACGTAGCCTTGATCTTCTTAGGGGCAACTTCTTTGAATCAATTTAAATTAGCTGATAACGGCGGTGTTACGTTAACTCAGATTTCGCGCTATTATTTAGGTAATTTAGGAAATGTGTTATTGGCCCTTTTAGCTACAGTAGGATGTTTAACGACTGCAATGGGTTTGGTGATCGCTTTTGCTCAAGATTTTCACCAAAGATTTCCCCGGTTTTCTTACAAACAATTTTTGATTTTTAATTGCTTTTTGTCCTTTTTAGTAGCGAATTTAGGGTTAGATCTCATTATTACTTGGTCGATCCCAGTGCTAATGTTTCTTTATCCACTTTCGATCTCTTTGATCATTTTAGGACTAACATCATCAATGTTTGATAATGACAAGCTAGTTTATCGAATTACGACCATATTCACTTTGGTACCTGCAATCTTTGATATGCTAAAAGCTTTACCGCCAGTCTTAAGTGAAACGACTTTGGTTCAAATTTTACTAGACTTTGCGCAAAAGTGGTTACCGCTCTTTAGCATTGGTTTTGCTTGGTTGCCATTTAGTATCCTAGGATTTATTTTAGGACTAGGCTACCATAAGCTCAGTCGCCGGACCTAAATTGAAAATTAATAACTGAAAAAAGTCGGGCAACTGGCTTTTTTATTTTGTATAAAAGCGCTTTTACTAGACTAATTTATACTTAAAAAGATAAAATAAAGATGTACAAATTATTATAGCGCTTTCAACTTCTTTGTTTGAAAAATCCATTATTAGTAGGGTTTTTAGGGGGGTAATTTTGAATTATTATTAGTTCTGGGTTTTGCAGATATAATTATTAAGTTTTAAGAAGTGCTAGTTAAAAAGGGGGATAGTATGCTTGTGTTTTTGTTGGCAGGACAAGAAATGGTAGGGGATTTTTATGAAAGAGGTTAGTCATAGAACTGGGATCTTAATGTTTTTCACCCTATTTGCTGCTTATGTGACCTTTGCCGCAAGTTGGGTTGGAGGGTCTAATCTTGGACCAGAGATCATCCAGACATATTTTGGGGGCGAAGTTTCCCCGGTTTTAAGTCAAGTTGTTAATTATACGATCACGATCGCACGCGTAGTGGCCAACTTTTTAGCCGCACTCTTTTTAATGAAATTAGGGATCAAGCGTGCTGGTCAGTTAGCCCTGTGTTTGTTAGCTTTTTCTTTGGTTGCAGTTTGGATGCCTAATTATTGGTTATATATTGCTGCTCGAATGATCATGGCTTTAGGTGGTTCAATGATCATGGTTTACATGAATCCGTTAGTTGTACGTTTTGTGGCTAGAGAACAAAAGATTTTTTATTCATCATTTATTACTGCTTCATATAATATCGGTGCCTTTATCATGGCGATCGCCTTTGTTTTCTTTGCGCAAGCCTTACGTTATAATTGGCGGCTTACCTTGAGCTGTGTGGCTGCTTTTAGTATTTTATTTTTTGTGATCTGGCTTTTTAAGGCACAAAATTTTGAAACTAGCTCAAGTAATGATGTTGCTAATGATTACAGTTATGGTAAAGCGATCAAAGATCCCTTTGTTTGGAAATTTGCGCTGGGATTTGGAGCCTTTTTATTTTTATACGTTATGACCTTAACGAGTTTGCCACCAACATTAGCGGAAGCGTATCCTGCTTTTCGTCCTGGGGCGATGATTTGTGCAGTTTCGGGTGGTGGCATTGTGGGAACGTTATTAATGTTAAAGATCAAAATTGAACGTAAACGACGTCCGATTCTTTTGGCGTTAGGTAGTGCAGTGATCGTAACGGTTGCTTTAGCCCTGTGTTTCATAAAAAGCGCGCCAAGTATAGCGTATATTTTATTATTTATCAGTGGGATCTTGTTATTTACACAATATCCGATCTACTTGAACATTCCACATGAATTGCCAAATATGAATCCACAAAAATCGACCTTATTATTCGGGGTGATCTGGGCTTTGACTTATGGTTTTTATACCATTTTAAATGTCATTTGGAGTATGGTCCTTGGTGTAGGGGGCTTGCTATCGGCAAATATTTTCTATATCATTGTGTCAATGATATATTTGGTGGCAATTATATTGTTGCCAGAAACTTATCACAAGAAGTGATCGAATACTTGATTAGAGATCATGGCAGGCGTTCTTGTCATGATCTTTTTTATAGGGATTTTATTAAATAGAAAAGGGGATTTTATGGCAGTTTTTATTTTAGTAGCATTGATCATATTATCTGGTTTTTTAGCAGGTTTAGGTAAGAAAAAATCTTTAAAAATTATCCAAGCTTTCCTTTTAGTTAGCATTGAAACCCTGTTGGGGGGGCATTTTATTTGAATTGCTGGTACTAATATTTTTTATGACCCCACTTGCACAAGTGTTAAATGAGGGGATCGGAGTTTTATTTTTGGGAATCTTAATTATTGCCATCATAAATGGGATCATTTTGTACTGGCTAAATCATTTTTTGGATGCTAAATTTAAGATCTCAACTCAAGTTCAAATTTTATGTGAGTATATGATCCAATGGGGCTTGATCTATGTGACTGTTTATCAAGTAGTGTTTGATAATTTTTTAGGTGCTTTGAAAAAAGAAAAAGTAACAGCTAGTGATATCAGTGCACTAAATTTAACGGATCCTGCTGATTTGATAATCTTTTTGTTACCTGCGTTGATCTCAGTTTGGATTGCTTTAGTCTTAGCCCGCCTAAAAAAAGACACCTTATAAATGTATTTAATGTTAGATAATAGGATGTGAGTTTAGGTGGGTCAATATGGGGGCTAACGTATCTTGATATTGCTTTTTAAAAATTAAATAGTATGTCACAATACTATCTTTTTCTTCAAGCGGTAAAAGGACCTTATTGTCAGGTGATGTAAGTAATTTTTGCATCACGTTAGAAGTGAAATGTGGAAAGTTACCTGTATCAGCAACTTTGGTGAAAACTTCAAAATTATCCATGATTAAAAAATTTGCGCTTGGAAGCCGAAAGCGACAAACGTTCATCCAAAAGCCAATATTTTTGAATAAAAGGATATTTTCGGTGGCGATGTCTTGAAAAGTTATGTTTTTCTTAGTAGCCAGTAAGTGAGTGGGATCAACGCTTAGATATAATTGCTCTTGAAATAAGCGAATGGTGGCTAGCTTAGGATTTTTGGGTGTAGTAGTTGAAATAATAAACTCGACCTTATCTTCTAGTAAGCTACTAAAAAGAAGGTCGTTGTCATCAATGAGTTGTGTTTTGACCTTTTTAGTGGATAACTGTTGTAAAATTGAATCTAGTAAAAAAACAGGTGTTGGTGAGATGCTTGCGTAATGTAATTCATGTTGGCTTACTTCAGCTAAACGGATTTGTTGGATCATATTTCTTTCAAAGTCAAGTAACTCATGCGCGTACTTGACTAATAACTGACCGTTTTCATTTAAAATGATCCGATTCTTAGTTCGCGTAAAGAGAGGAACTCCAATGAGATCTTCTAATCTCTTCATGGACAAACTAAGTGAAGGTTGAGACATATGAATAAATTGAGCTGCTTTTGAGAGAGTTCCAAACTTTTCGAAAGCCAATAATTGTTCTAGTAAATAAGATTCAATCATATTAATATAGTTCCTTTCATAATTATCAGTGCTGATCATTTTACGTTAACCAAATTATATTGTGCTTGGTAGAAAATAGACAATTATAAGAAACTTGAATTAGTACGGAAATGTTGTGTAAAAGACAAAGAAGTTGTATTTACTTAACATATCCTGTATATTTTAGATAAAAGAAAGAAAAGGAGGTGCTGAGATGAGCATGTTATTTATCGTTTTACACGTACTCTTTGGTTTAGGTTCATTTGCAGGTTCATTGATGTTAGCTATTGGATTCAAAGACAAATTCAACGAACTTAACACACTACAAAAATCAGGTATCTTATTGACGATCATTAGTTTATTTGCAACGATCGCAATTACGATGGTTGCTAAGGGTAACATGATTGCAGCTATTATTTTTGTCGCATTAGGTGCCGTAGCTTGTGGTTACTTGGCTTTTGCTAAGACAAAAGAGGCGTAGTTATAATTGAACAGCTGATCTTCCCTCTAGCTTGATTTTGATAGCAAGAGGGGTTTTTTGTAAAAAAAACACTTGTCAAAGTGGATAAGATGAGTATAATAGGAATACTAAAGTTCTTTGAAAACAAGATCATATTGAACTTAGTGCAGAGAAGTTGAACACTTCGCTAAGATATTTTGGAGAATAAGTCCTCGTAGCTTACTAGTTGGGATACTGGCTGGTGACTATCGAAGTAGTGGTGACATTATGGAGTTTTGTAACCGCAAAAGAGGCAAAGAAATATGCAAATGTGGCCCAGAATTAACGTACTGAACTTTTCTACACGATAATAGACGCTCAGTGAGAAGAAGCCAATATTGCTGATATTTAGGGATGAATACAGTTTCCGTTGGTAATTTCCAAATAAGTGTGTTGCTGTGAATGTTAGAAATAACAGTATAAGAAAAGAAGTGGGGACATCGCTCAAAACGGCAAATAACATACAAGTCACTATGTAATGCTGAATGTTCGGGTTGATGTTGGAAGCTGAGATGCTTGCCACGGTCTAGTAAAGCATAAGGAAGTAGTGAGTCGCTCTTACTGCTCAGCCCTTATGAACCGTTGACGGAACAAATTCGCAAGTCACAGGCGTAGAGATAAATACTCCAATATGATTTTGTTTTGAGGGAACTTTAGTCTAAAAGAGCCCTAACTAGTTGATGGTTAGGGCTCTTTTTTATTCACCGATCGTACGTTTATCCCAAAAAGTGGTGACGTCTTTTTTATCATCAAAAGTATAATTGATCATTTCACGTAGCAGATCATAAGGAATGTCTTTACCGAATTGAATTTGGAAAGTCTTTTTGCCATGTTTGAGTTTTAAGGCTTCGATCTGTGTCAAAAAATGTGCAAAAGTCCGCATTTCTGGTGCTACCGTAAAATGTTTAGTAGCAACGCTAAAGCCAATGATAAAAGTTCCATGGTGAGTAAACATTGGCTGATTCCACTTGTATTCTAAGGTAAGGTCGGGAAATTCAGTCAGCATCCATGAAATTAAATCGTGAAAGATGAGCTGATGATCTTGATCATCGATGCGTGCGATATATTCAGTGACTTGTTGGTCCATGGGCGTTACCTCGCTTTTTGTATTGTGTACAATTATTATAACATTGAAAAGAGGAAGAAAAAATGATTCGTAAATTTAAAACTGAAGAGCTTGAGCAAGTAATGCAACTTTGGTTGAGCGCTAATTTACAAGCTCATGATTTTATTGCTGCCGATTATTGGCATAAAAATTACGCTGCGGTCAAGGAGGCTTTACCACAAGCAGAGCTTTATGTTTACTGCGAAAATGAGCAAGTTTTAGGTTTTATCGGGCTCCAAGACAATTATTTAGCAGGTATCTTTGTTGCACCGGCGTATCAAGGAAAAGGAATTGGGAAAAAGTTACTTGCACAAGCTAAAAAAGTTAGACAGACTTTGAAATTACATGTTTATCAAAAAAATGTATTGGCGCGTAAGTTTTATGCGCGCCAAGGTTTTACAGAGATTTCATGGCAAGAAGATGAGAGTACGGGCGAAACTGAATTTCAATTGCGTTGGAACAAATGAAAAGCCAATTAGGGGAAATAAGATGACACAAGAACAATTTATGCGTTACGTTGAATTAGCTTTAAAAAATCTAGGTCACAATCAAGCAAGTCGTTATAATATCGAAGGTGAAATCTATCGGGTGATGCAACAATATTCTGAAGCACAGATTACAGAGAAAGTTAAGACAATAAGTTTTAAAAAATAAAAGGATTGCATTTAATTTATTTTAGGGTAAAATTAAAAATAACTAATTAAGAAAGGATGACGTTTTATGGATCTTATCATTCCAAAAGACTATGATCCAAAGCTCGACGTTAAGAAAACGCAAGAAGCGATCCGTTATATTCGCGAAACGTTTCAAGATGAATTTGGTAAAGAGCTTGGATTATCTCGTGTTTCAGCACCAATGTATTTAGAAAAGAGTTCGGGGTTGAATGATAATTTGAATGGGTATGAAACACCGGTCTCATTTACGATGGAGAGTCTTCCAAACGATACCATTGAAGTCGTCCATTCTTTAGCAAAATGGAAACGAATGGCGCTAAAACAATATGGTTTTACGATGCATGAAGGTTTATATACCAACATGAATGCGATTAGAAAAGATGAAGAGTTGGATAACTATCATTCAAGTTACGTTGACCAATGGGATTGGGAAAAAATCATTGCCAAAGATGAAAGAAATGTTGCGACGCTTGAAGATACAGTACGTCGAATCTTTAAGGTTATCAAACACATGGAAAATGAAGTTTGGTATAAATATCCTGAAGCGGTCAATAAGTTACCAGATGATATTTTCTTTATCACGACCCAAGAATTAGAAGATATGTATCCTAAATTGACACCAGAAGAACGGGAAGACGCAATCTGTAAAGAACACGGCGCTGTCTTTTTAATGCAGATCGGTGGCAAATTAAAGAGTGGGGTCAAACACGATGGTCGTGCGCCTGACTATGATGATTGGAGTTTAAACGGGGATATCTTATTTTGGTATGAACCGCTTAACTGCCGTTTAGAACTTTCAAGTATGGGAATCCGGGTCGATGAGGATGCAATGCTTAAGCAATTAGAAGCTGCCGACGCATTGGACCGCAAAGAATTACCTTACCATCAAATGATCTTAAAGGGCGAGTTACCATATACGATCGGTGGTGGGATCGGCCAATCCCGTTTGTGTATGCTTTTATTAGGTAAAGCTCATGTGGGTGAAGTTCAAGCAAGTATTTGGCCACAAGAAATGATCGAAGAATGCCGTAAGCACAATATCAACATTCTTTAATAATGATAAATAAAGCAGAAAAGACCAATGGATTTATCTGTTGGTCTTTTTTTGAGGGGAAAATGATGAAGTTTAAAAAATTACTCACGGGGTTAGTGGCCTCGTTATTATTGGTAAGTGTTACAGCACCATCAGCACTTGCGACTAGTGCTAATAATGTGCAGGCCCGCACGTATCGCTACTATTCTAGTTCAACTGGTAAACTCAAAAAGAGTACACCAGATCAAGAATTAGCGCGTAGTGTTTTAAGTGACGATGTCGTAAAACAATTAGGTGGGTCACAAAACATTAAGTGGAACGGTAGTGGAGCGTTTATTATCAATAATAATAAAACAAATTTAAAGGCAAAAGTTTCCAGTGCGCCTTATGCGACCAATCAAGTTGATAGCTTAAAGCGGCCAACTGTTGCTAATGCTTTGCTAAATCGGACAACTCGGCAATATAAAAGTCGAACGCAGACTAATAATGGTTCAACTAGTTGGAGACCTCAAGGCTTTAGACAATTAACTAATTTAAGTGGGGCATATAATCATGCTTATGATCGGGGGCATTTATTAGGCTATGCGTTAGTAGGAAACATTCGTGGCTTTGATGCAAGCGAAAGTAACCCTAAAAACATTGCGACCCAAACTGCTTGGGCTAACCAAGCTAATGCTAGTTACTCGACTGGACAAAATTATTTTGAAAGTCAAGTTCGTAAGGCATTAGATAAAAATAAGACAGTCCGTTATCGTGTGACCGATCTTTATAGTGGCAATAATCTAGTTCCATCAGGAGCTCATATTGAAGCTAAGTCAAGTGATGGGACATTAGAGTATAATGTATTTGTACCCAATGTACAAAAGGGTATCAAGATAAATTATGCCACAGGTCAAGCGACAAAGGAGTAATATTATGGACTTAACCGAAGTAACTAAACGTTCTAAGGACATTCGTGAGCTATATCATGCTTTAGAAGAAAAATATCATGGTTCACATTGGACGACTGAAGAAGATGCCTTAGCTTTTTTAACTGATGCTGCTTTAGTAGGGCGCTTGGTAATGGATAAAGAAGGTCGTTGGCCGAAAACTAGTGACGATAAATTAGCACTAAAGATCGGCGAATCAGTATGGTGGCTAGCGATTTTAGCTGATGAAACAGGGCTCTCTTTAGACGAATGTGTAAGTTTATTTTTGAAAGAAAAAGAAGCGCAACTACGTAAATAAAGTCTTGAATCTCTAAGTTAGGTGAAATTTGCTAACTTAGGGATTTTTTAGTATCAAAATATTGGTACTCGATACTTTTTTGTGCTTAAATGTAAGGAAAATAAGCAAGGGGGAAAGGGTAATGTATGAGTTAAAAAGGTTACTTAGTTGGAAAGAACAGTTAGTCAAAGTCGATCTTACAGAATTAGTCTTGGAAAACAACTACTTTTCCCGGGTTAAATATCCAGTCTGTTTGACCGATTTCATGCAAGAGGTTCATCGCTTCAGTAATCAATATTCGGAATGGAATTCGATTGAGCCAGCCGATATTTTGAAAGAAAATGGGATCACTGATGCATTGAATGCAGATTTGAGTTCTGCAAAATTGTCGGTCTTATTAGCTATTTTAGTTGAAAATGTCCAACAAGATCGCTTTTGTAAGGGAATCTTATTGCAGATGTTGGCTAATGGCTATTTATTACAATTGTTAACGCAGATCGAAAATTGTTACCATAATAGTGATCAAAAATACAAATTTTGTGCGGTTAGTTTCAATGAGTCTTTCCAAACCTATAGTTATTTGTGTGAAGATGAAACCATTCAAGTTGGTGATCAAGTCATCGTGCCAGTGGGGCCACAAAATGTTGAACTAGAGGCTACGGTCAAAAAAATAATCTACGCAACCAAAGCAGCGGCTCCATACCCGTTTAATAAGCTCAAAAAGATTATTAAACGAGTCAAAAATAAGTTTGTGCTCACTGAAAATGAATGTGGGTTAAGTCACTTTCCTTTTCGTAAAATAGATGAGTTACAGACACTTATTGGCGATTTTTGGCTTGAAGCTGACACAAAAAAAGTCTCCTTTGTTTGCCCGACACTTAAGTTAGAAAATATTGCTGGCCACATGTTTCACGGACATTTTGAAGTAAAAGCTGTAATTAATGATAGTACTTTGAATTGGCGAAAGACAAAATTGTGTCTGCGGTTGCAACCTCAAGTCGAAGAACTAATAGCGATAATTAAAAGCTTTGGTGGCATGGAAAGTGCGTGGCAAGAATTAAATTTGATCTTTGATGATCGTAAGCGTCATTTTGATTATTATTATGATAAAACTAAACGACCAAGTGCCTTAAAGGTTTGGGTAAAAGACTTTCCGCGAGACATCCATGCTTGGAAAGTTGATTATTTAGTGACTCGAAATGGTGTTTCGCTTTTGATCGGAGATAAAGAAAATTGAGCAAATAAAAAACCGTCGTCTTATGACAAACGGTTATTAGCGATCTTCACATTTAGGAGTATCAGTCGTAGCATCTTCAACTAATTCATAAACACGGTTATCAGCTTCATCATAAACGCTGATCGGTTTACCATCAACTGCATCGATTCGCAGATGATAACCATAGCCGTCTAAAAAGACAAGTTCCTTATTTGTCAGACTTTCAACTTGTCCGGCTAATTCACGACGATCGATCAGGATACGCAAGTCAGCTGTGATCTTAAGGCAGTGTTTACGGTGACTAAGTTCATCAGTAAATTGCCAGTTACCGGTATAGACCGTTGATTGCTCAGCTTTTGGTGATGCTTTTTTCTTGATCACATTACTGAATAAAATTTGGCCTAAGTCAATCAAGCCCTTGCGTTTCATCGCTTCGATCCCTCCAAGAATTCTTATTGAATATAATATACCACGATTTTTTGTTAAGCAGTAGTAAAATAGGGAGAATATCGCAAAATGAAATATAAAGGAAATTTTGTCATTTAAACGCAACAAAAATGTTAAAGAATTAAGTTGCTTTGAGCAAAAGAAATGTAAGTCATAAAAGGATGATTTACTATAAGGATAGAAAAGAAAGGAAGGGGTCACAAATGAAATTAGGTATTATTGGTACAAATTGGATCACAGAGCAGTTTATTTCGGCGGCTGAAGCAACTGGTAAATTTGAATTGACAAGCATTTATTCCCGAACTAAAGAAAAGGCCCAAGCTTTTGGGCAAAAATTTACCCATGTTTCAGAATGTTTTTCTGATTTAACTGAATTTTTTACAAAAGGTAGTTTTGAAGTGGTATATATTGCTTCGCCTAATAGTTTACATTTTGAACAAACCCTACAAGCAATTGAAGCAGGTAAGCATATTATTGTGGAAAAGCCAATGTGTTCAAATCCGTTTGAAATGAAGCAATTATTAGAGAAATTGCATAAACATCCTGAGATCTATTGCTTTGAAGCCGCCCGTCATTTGCATGAGCCTAATTTTAAGACGATAAAAGCTCAGATTAAACAATTGCCAGTTATTCAAGGAGCTAACCTAACATATGAAAAATATTCTTCACGTTATGATCAGTTTTTAGCAGGCGAAGAACCAAATGTCTTTTCTTTGAGCTATTCTGGTGGAGCCTTACAAGATCTAGGGGTTTATTTGGTCTATGATGCAATTGCTTGGTTTGGCATCCCACAAAGTTCGCACTATTATCCTGTCAAGTTGCGCAATGGGATCGACGGTGCGGGCACAGCAATTTTGGAATACCCAGACTTCAACGTTGTCTTGAATATGGGGAAAACCGCCAATTCTGAATTGCCTGGTGAAATTTACGGGCTAAAAGAAACGATCAGAATGGATAATGCAGCCGAATTACAAAAAGTTGAATTGGTCGATGCGACTGGAAATGTTACAATGTTATCAGTGGATCCAGCTCAAAACCCAATGCTTGCAGAAGCAGAAGCATTTGCAGCCGTATTGAGCGAAACTGATTCACTTGAAAATAAGCAGTTACAACAAGATTGGTTAGCATATGCAGTCGAAGTAAATAAAGTACTTTACGAATTGCGTCAAAGTGCAGGAATTAAATTTTTGGCAGATGAACCATATGTTGACCGGTAAGAAAGGCAATTATGAATCAAAAATTTACAGCGTATTTTGAAGAACAAGGCTTTAAGGAACTTTCGCCGATCCAAGCTAAAACGCAAGCACTTTTAGCTAAAGGTGAAAATGTGTTAGGGCTCGCTCCTACTGGCTCGGGGAAAACATTAGCATACACTTTGCCGTTATTAGAACAACTTTTGCCGGGGGATGGAACTCAGCTACTAGTTGTGGCACCTTCACAAGAATTAGCGGCGCAATTGACAAATGTGATTCGTCCTTGGGCTAAACTGATTGATTTAAACGTTTTAGCCTTGATCGGTGGTGCTAACGTCAAACGCCAGATCGAAAAACTAAAGAAACGCCCGGAAATAGTAATCGGAACTCCGGGTCGGTTACTTAACTTGATTAATGATAAAAAATTAAAGTTGCATAAATTAGTTGCAGTGGTTTTTGATGAAGCTGATGATCTTTTAGGTGAAAAAGAGACGTTAGCTGACTGTCGCGAAATAATTTCTCATGCTCCAGGAGAAACGTCACTTTCCTTTTTCTCAGCGACAAAAGCGCCGATTTTTTCTGAGTTACACCGGTGGTTTGGTGTAGAACCGGTTGTCGTAGATGTTAGAAATGAAGATCATACTCAAGGCGAAGTGGTGCATTATTTATTAGAAACACCACAAAGAAAGCGCAGTGAAATGTTGCGAAAATTAGCCCAAGTTGAAGGCTTTTTTGCGTTAGTATTTTTCAAACAAAGTGCAACTTTGAATGATGTTTTTGAAAAATTAAAGCACAGTAATGTTTCAGTCGCTCGTTTAAATAGTGAACAACGACAAGTTGAACGTGAACAAGCCTTACGTGCCTTAAAAAAACGTGAAATCTCACTTTTGTTGACGACAGATGTGGCTGCGCGTGGACTAGATATTCCGGATCTACCGGCAGTTGTTAATTATGACCTTCCAAAAGATACCAACACTTATATTCATCGTGTGGGTAGGACTGGACGGATGGGAGCAGACGGGATCGTAGTGGATCTTGGAAATGAGCATGATCTGCGCTTGTTTAAACAATTAATCAAAGATGAAGGTTATGATATTAGGGCAGGCTATCTATATCAACGACAACTTATCGATGATCAAGAAGAATTAGTTAAATTAAGAACGCAAGTCAAGGCAAAAGTCAAAAAAGAAGTGCGCGCTAAAAGAAAGCAAAACACAGTTGAACCTAAAAAAATCGTCACAGAAAAGAAGAAGCATAAGAAAAAACGTAAACGTGACCAAAAAAATAAAGGAAAGCGTAAGAAAAAGTAAGAAGTCTATTGGTACAAGTTGATTAAATGGTATACTAACGGTAAATTGACGGAAAGAGGAAGAGAATATGAAGATTTCAATGAAATTAAATGTTTCGGCAGAGTACTTATTCCAGCGATTGGTCGATACCGTGATTTATGATGTTAAGCAAGAAACAGGGCAAGAATTAACGGTTGCTGATCTAAACGGTTTGAGTTACGCCACTAAACTTGACCGCCAAACGAAAGCTGATTTGAGCGTGATCAAGGTAGTTCCTGACCAAAGTTATCATATTCAAGTTGAAACTGACGGCTATGTCAAACGTGAAGCGTATGAATTGACTGCTTTAGCTGCAGATCTTGTCCAAGTTGAATATTCGGAGCAAAGTTTTGCTAAGCGCCAAGTATCAAAACTAAAGGAATTTTTCTTCAAACCGATCGCACAAAGTATTAGGCGGCGTAACTTCATGAAACTTTTAAAAGAGATCGAAGTAGGCTACTAGAGCAATTGACTTTGCACATGTTTCTTCCTATAATGGAATAGTTGTTTTGGACGGCTATTCCAATTTTGCGCTTGTAGCTCAGCAGGATAGAGCAACCGCCTCCTAAGCGGTAGGTCATCGGTTCAATTCCGATCAAGCGCATTACATATCCTTGTAAATTGGGCAATCAAAGCTTTTTTGCCCACCAAGATATCCCCCTAAAAAGTGTACCGATTTTGGTGCGCTTTTTTTGTGCATAATACTGGCTCAATTGACCAAGATTGGTTAATATTTGAGAAGAAATAAAAGTTAGAGGTGATCAAATTGTTTAAAAATTTAGTTCAAGGTGCGTTAGGTAATTATTCTGAAGTTAGTGTGCGAGAACTTACCCAAAAATATGGTGACTTTTTATTTGAAGAAGAAATGATCAATAGTGGGTATCGTTTGATCAGAGATGCTTTACTATTTACTAATTACCGTATTATTTTTGTTGATAAGCAAGGTGCTACAGGGAAAAAAGTAGCCTATCATTCGATTTATCTAGATGGAATCGTGGATGTTACTGTTGAAACTGCTGGCTTTGGGGTCGATGATAGTGAAATTGAGATCACATTTTTAGAAAATGTTTATCAAAAGCCACATGATGAGGTCTTAAAGACGGTAAAATTTGAATTTCCAAAAAGTTTAGATATTTTACCATTATATCGCTATTTAGGTAACTTAGTTTTAGAAAATCGTAGTCGGATCAATCGCTAAAAGAATCGTTAGCCAATGGTTTAGTGGTTAGGGGCATTATGTTATAATTAGTAGGTATAAAAATGAAAAAGGGTGACTAGATGGAAAATCATTATTATTCAAAAAATCCAACGGTAGAACACGAGGAAAAAAATTGGAATTTTGAATTGTTAGGCAACGATTTTTCCTTTGTGACGGATAACGGTGTATTTTCCAAGAATACCGTTGATTATGGTTCTCGGGTGTTGTTAGCTGCCCTTAGTAACACTTCTTTTACTGGCAAAGTGCTTGATGTGGGTTGTGGCTATGGCCCAATTGGGCTAGCTTTAGCTAAGAAAAATCCTGAAGCGCATTTTGATTTGGTTGATGTTAATGAGTTAGCGCTTGAACTTGCTAAAAAGAATGCGGCTCAAAATCAAGTTGCCAATGTGTCGATTTATGAATCAAATGCTTATACGAACGTAAAGGCTGATGATTATGAGGCAATTGTAACTAATCCACCGATCCGTGCTGGCAAGCAAGTTGTCCATGACATTTTAGCGAATGCCTATGACCATCTAAAGGTAGGAGGCACTTTGATTGCTGTGTTACAAAAGAAGCAAGGCGCCCCTTCTGCCAAGAAAAAAATGACGGAAGTTTTTGGTAATTGTGAAGTGATCTTAAAGGATAAGGGTTATTTCATTTTACAGAGTGTAAAAGAAGGATGAAAGAGCAAGTTTTCTACATGCAAGAAGCGCTAAGGGAAGCTAAAAAAGCAGTACAATTAGGGGAAGTTCCGATTGGTTGTGTCGTTGTTTACCAAGGAAAGATCATTGGTCGGGGGCATAATCTGCGTGAAACAACGGCTCAAGCGGAAAAGCATGCCGAAATGATCGCAATCAGTCAAGCAAATGACGCTTTACAAAGTTGGCGTTTGCCTGAAGCTGAGTTGTATGTGACGCTAGAACCTTGCCCAATGTGTAGTGGTGCGATCATCAATTCACGAATCGCTAAAGTTTATTATGGAGCACCAGATGAAAAAGCTGGAACTGCTGGAACTTTGATGAATCTTTTGACTGATCCACGGTTCAATCATTGCGTCCAAGTTGAAAAAGGGCTTTTACGCACAGAATGCAGTCAAATTTTGAGTGATTTTTTTGCTAAACTACGTAAAAAATAAAAATAATTGATTTAAAGACTGGATATTTTATTTAATTTCATGTAATATAGAATATGCCGTAAGGCCTTAAGGCAATGTTGTCCTTACGAATTGTGTCAGGTCCGGAAGGAAGCAGCACTAAGTTTGGTTCAGCTTGTGCCTTAAGTTAATATGAAATTAGACTCTCGGTCGTCTCACTCGATCGAGATTTTTTTTTAGACTAAGAAAGGAAGCAATAGTTGATGAGCTATCAGGCTTTATACCGTGTCTGGCGTCCGCAAGTTTTTGATGACTTAGTGGGACAAGAATTTATCACTAAGACGTTAAAAAATGCGCTAATGACTAAACAGACAACACATGCCTATTTGTTTACTGGCCCACGAGGAACTGGTAAGACATCGGCCGCTAAAATTTTTGCTAAGGCGATCAATTGTCGTTATCAAAAAGATGGCGAACCTTGCAATGAATGTGAGACTTGTCAAGCCATTACCGCAGGGCGTCTAAACGATGTGATCGAAATTGATGCTGCCTCAAACAATGGCGTCGAAGAGATCCGTGATATTCGCGATAAGGCAAAATATGCTCCGACGCAAGCGGATTACAAGGTATATATCATTGATGAAGTCCATATGCTTTCGACTGGAGCTTTTAATGCCTTATTAAAAACGTTAGAAGAACCACCGGCAAATGTTGTTTTTATTTTAGCAACGACCGAACCACATAAGATCCCGACTACGATCATTTCACGGACGCAACGCTTTGACTTTAAGCGCATTACTCCGCAAGCAATCTTGCAACGGATGGAATACATTTTGCAACAAAAAAATCTGTCCTATGATGAAAAGGCACTTAAAGTTATTGCTAAAGCTGCTGAAGGTGGAATGCGTGATGCCTTGAGTATTTTAGATCAAGTGCTTTCGTTTGGTGATAATGAAGTCACAATGGATAACGCACTGTTGGTAACGGGAAGTGTAACACGGGATAATTTGACTAAATTTTTACATCAAGTGGTTGCCAAAGATACAAGTAGTGCGTTAGCAACGATCCATGATATTTTAGAAGATGGTAAGGATGCCACGCGCATGATCGAGGATCTGATAAACTACTGTCGTGATCTTTTGTTATATCAACAAGCACCTCAGATCGTTGAAGAAAGCGAGCTGGGAATGTTAGATGATGATTTTAAACAGTTTGCCAGTGAAGTCGACCCAGAATTACTTTATCAAATGATCGATATTTTAAATGAACAACAAGAAAATATGCGTTTTACTTCGCACGAATCGGTATATTTGGAAGTACTAACGGTCAAATTATCACGCTTACGTAGTCGTGAAGTGCCAGTCGCTAAAGCCCAGATCTCTTCTGACCCTGCAACTGATGCTAAAGTTTCCCAACTACAAAAGCAGTTAAATGAGTTAGAAAAAAGCTTTAAAGAGCTACAAAATTCAAGTGGTGCCAAAGTAACTGTGGCTAAGCCTAAAAAAGTTGCGCGCCCACAGTCACAAACTGGCGAAGTAAAGCTCAATTTAAGTAAAATCTATGAAGTTTTAAGTCAAGCTTCCAAAAGCGAGTTACTCCAAGTGCGTGAGCTTTGGGGCGATTTGCTGAACATGTTAAATGTTACGCAACGCGCTTTGATGAATGTTGCCCAACCGGTTGCTGCTGGGAAAGGTGGAATCGTGATCGGCTTTGAGTACGATATTTTGTGTCAACGAGCTCAAGCTGATCAAGAATTGCAAGATGTACTAGAAAATAATTTGAGTCGCTTGCTAGGTGAAGCACCAAAATTGATATTTATTCCTGGCAATCGTTGGCCTGAGATCCGGCAGCGTTACTTAAGTGAACATGGCACCGCTAGTAATGAAGCTACTAAAAAAGAAGAAGTATCTAAAACTCAAACAGTGCCCCCAATCGTTTCTAAGGCACAAGAATTATTTGGTGCTGATTTGATTGAAATAAAAAATGATTAACTTTTGAAAGGATGATTTATTATGATGCGTGGGATGAACATGCAAGGTATGATGAAACAAATGCAAAAATTGCAAAAACAAATGCAAAAGGATCAAGAAGAATTACATGCGACGGTCTTTGAAGGACATGCTTCTGATGATGCCGTAGTTGTAAAATTTACCGGGGATCATAAAATGACTGATATTGCAATCAAAGAAGAAGCAGTTGATCCAGATGACGTTGATATGTTACAAGATTTGATCATTATGGCGGTCAACGATGCTATGGTCAAAATTGATGATCAAACACAAAAAACAATGGGTAAATATTCCCATAACATGCCAGGATTCTAACCTTTAACTTAATTGTTTGAAAGAAGAGATGTGTGATGCAATATCCAGAACCGATCGCTAAACTGATCGATAGTTATTTAAAATTACCAGGAATTGGTGAAAAAACGGCAACCCGCCTTGCCTTTTACACGATCGATATGGATCAAAGTGATGTTGTTTCATTTTCAAAAGCTTTGATCTCGGCTAAAAATGACCTACATTACTGCAAGATTTGTGGCAATATTACTGAAAGTGATCCATGTGCGATCTGTGCTGATAAGTCACGTGATCAAAGTCAAGTGATCGTGGTTGAACAAGTCAAAGACGTAATGGCTTTGGAAAAAATGCGTGAATATCACGGGTTGTACCATGTATTACACGGAGTTTTATCCCCAATTGAGGGTAAGGGTCCAGAAGATATCAATATCACTAGTTTAGTTAAAAGATTGCAACAAAATGATGCGATCAAAGAAATTATTTTGGCTACCAATGCGACGCCTGAAGGAGAAGCTACGGCAACCTACATTTCTCGTTTGATCAAACCTTCTGGCATCGTGACAACTCGTTTGGCTCACGGCTTAGCGGTAGGTAGTGATATTGAATATGCTGATGAAATGACGCTGTTTAAAGCGATCGAAGGTAGACAAGAAATCTAGTGAGGTGGAAGCAATGTTTGGAAAAAAGAAACAAAAACTCAGAAGAGCATACAATGAGCTTTTGTTACAAGATATTGATAATGCCAAACTAGGCTGGGATCATGCTCGGCAAACTAAAGCTGCAGTTTATGATGTTGATGAAGAATTGATCGCTGAGGTTGCTTTGGCTAAAGCTAGATATGAATTTTTATATCGCGAAGCTAAACTTCGAAAAGTAAAAGGTCATATTCAGGCCTCAGTGCTTGATTATTAATTAAGTAAAAGTCTGTCAAAACAGTCTAACTGATCTGACAGGCTTTTTAGTTTGAAAAGTAAGCAATAGACAGTGTAATGATGTTAAAGTAAAATGAAAGCAGTAAATAAAAATGGGGTTTTGAAGGTGAATGGACTTTTTGTAACGTTTGAAGGAACCGATGGGTCAGGAAAAACAAGTGTAATAAATCAAATCGAAGAAAAGTTAAAAGCAGCTGGAATCGATTATTTACGGACACGTGAACCAGGTGGAAATCGAATTTCTGAGCAGATTCGTAATATTATTTTAGATGTGCGTTTTACGGAGATGGATGAACGAACTGAGGCGTTGTTATATGCTGCTGCTCGGCGGCAACACTTAGTCGAAACTGTACTACCAGCATTAGCAGCTGGGAAATTGGTCTTGTGTGATCGCTTTGTTGATAGTTCGTTAGTGTATCAAGGGGCTGGAAGAAAGATCGGGATCGCTGAAGTGGCAGAAATGAATAAATTTGCCACAGCCGGATTAGAACCAGATTTGACTTTTTATCTGGAGATCGAACCAGAATTAGGCTTGAAACGGATCAAAAAAAATCGTCAAAATGAGATAAATCGTTTAGATAAAGAACAGTTGGATTTTTATCATACTGTAGCTAATGCTTACCAACAGTTAGCACAAAAGTATCCTAAACGAATCGTCAAGATCGATGCTAGTCAGCCATTAGCTGATGTAGTAGCAGATACTTATGCGGTATTGCAGCAAAAGTTTAATAGGGGTGTTTAAAATGAAAATGATCATTGCAGTTGTGCAAGATAAGGACAGTAATCAATTAAGTAATGCCTTTATTGAAGCTGATGTACGGGCAACTAAGCTTTCAACGACTGGGGGCTTTTTACGTTCAGGTAATACAACCTTTATGATCGGGATCGATGACGAACGGGTGGATGAAGTTTTAGAGATCATTAAGCAATCTTCATCAAAACGTGGAGAGTACTTAGTTCCACCCGTAAATGTCGAAGGTCAAGCTGAAACAACTTATCCCTTAGAAATAGAAGTCGGGGGAGCGACAGTTTTTATTTTACCGGTAGAACGCTTTTTACATTTTTAATGCAAGTAGCGTTAAAATATATTTAGAAAGGGAAAGCTATATTAGTACATATATAGTAGGTGCTTGAATGGAACAGTCGATCACAGAGCTACAACCACGATTGACCGAACATTTCGCAAAGTTAGTGGATACTAATAAATTAGCGCATGCGTATTTATTTTCGGGACCACGTGGGACTGGAAAAAATAAATTGGCTCACTGGGTAGCGCAAGCCGTATTTTGTCAAAATAAAACTGCGGGCTATCCATGTTTAAAATGTAATGATTGTCGGCGGATATCACAAAATAATCAGCCTGATGTAGTTGAGATCAAACCGGATGGTGCTTCGATCAAAGTTGAGCAGATCAGGTATTTGAAATCGGAATTCGTTAAAAGTGGGATCGAAGGTAATCGGAAACTTTTTATTATTCAAAATGCAGAAAAAATGACGACTAGTGCGGCTAACAGTCTCTTGAAGTTTTTAGAAGAGCCTAGCGGTGATGTGACTGCCTTTTTGCTGACTGATAGTTTGAATCAAATTTTACCGACGATCGTTTCACGTTGCCAATTAGTCGAACTTTCATCTTTGACCAC
Source organism: Ligilactobacillus apodemi DSM 16634 = JCM 16172 (assembly GCF_001434405.1). Lineage (GTDB taxonomy): Bacteria > Bacillota > Bacilli > Lactobacillales > Lactobacillaceae > Ligilactobacillus > Ligilactobacillus apodemi. The sequence goes on from NZ_AZFT01000053.1 coordinate 147,590, forward strand.
TAAAAAGATGATCAATAAGTTGGTAGGGTTAGGTGTTACTCCTGAAAAGGCCAATTTGTTAGCGCATTTGACCAATAGCCAAAAAGAAGCTAGCGAATTAGAACAAGACGAAGAATTTACCCAATTATTAGCCCATTTATGGGAATGGTTCAATCAAGTCTTACGTAACGATTGGCGCGCTTTTGTAGGCGTTCAGACTAAGCTAATGCCATATGCCACTGATAATGAACGCCAAGAGCGTTTGATCCAACTAATATTATTACTGACACGCGATATTTTATTATTAAAATATGGAAAAAATGAGGACGTTGCCTTTATAATGTATAGTGAAGAGCTTAGCCAGCGAAATTTGAATATTTCTGAGAGTGGAGCAATTCGAGCTGTCGAGGCGGTACTTTCGACTAAACGGCAGCGTGCAGTAAATGTTTCGTTCCAAAACGTTTTAGAGGCATTGACATTGAATTTGTGCAGTTGGTACCAAGAATGATGACAGTTTGAAGGTGATTTTTTGGATAAACGTGAATTATATGATAGTTTTGAAAATATGGAAGAAATATCACGTGAGATGCAGGCTATGTTAGCAAGCATCAAAGATGAGATGACACGGATCATTGAAAAAAATGCTGAACTTGAGATCGAAAACCAGCATTTACGTGAACGACTTCAAGAATTAGACCAAAAGAAACATAAAGATGTGAACCCTGAAGGTGGTTTATCTAAATCACGAAAAAATTTAGAGAAATTGTACGAAGAAGGATTTCATGTTTGCAATGTTGACAATATGTACGGTTCTAGACGGATCAATGATGAGCCCTGTGTATTTTGTCAAGATGTGATCTATGGAGAGAGACACTGATGAGTATTAGTAAAAAAAGTAGTTTTAAAGGTGAAAGTTCTAAGGGAACCTTGTATTTAGTTCCGACCCCGATCGGTAATTTAGGTGATATGACTTTTCGGGCACTTGAAGTATTAAATGAAGTCGATTTGATTTGTGCTGAAGATACGCGCAATACTAAAAGACTCTTAAGTCATTTCGAGATCAAAACGCCTCAGATCAGTTTTCATGAACATAACACCAAAGAAAGGATCCCTTATCTCTTAGAAAAATTACAACAAGGGCAAAATTTAGCTCAAGTCAGTGATGCGGGGATGCCTTCGATCAGTGATCCTGGACACGAGTTAGTTAAAGCTTGCATTGCAGCAGATATTGCGGTGGTACCTTTACCAGGGGCAAATGCCGCTTTGTGTGCCTTGATCGCTTCTGGGATCGTGCCTCAACCATTTTTCTTTTATGGCTTTTTGCCACGGAAAAAAACACTGTTGACAGAAACTTTGCAAACACTCAATTTACAAACAGCGACGCTGATTTTTTATGAGGCACCACATCGTCTAAAAAAGACATTGACCGCGATGGCAGAAGTTTTTGGCGCAACCCGCAAAGTTACCTTATGTCGTGAGTTGACCAAAAAATATGAAGAATTCTTACGTGGTGATTTAAAAGACGCAGTTGCTTGGGCTGAAGAAGATGAGATCAGAGGGGAATTTGTGATCGTCGTTGAAGGTAACCCCCAACCCCAAATCAATTCAACTGCGGACCAAGCACTTGACTTACCCTTGAATGATCAAGTTGAACAACTAATCGCAGAAAAAGGCTTAAAGCCTAATGTAGCGATTAAAGAAGTTGCTAAGCGTAATGGCTTAAAAAAGCAAGTTGTTTATAATGAATATCATCACCTAGTAGACTAAAGAGGTTAAATTATGCCAGAAATTTATCGTGAAAAACATCGTGTTGTTTACTACGAAACTGATGTAAGTGGTCAAATTAGTTTAGGAAAACTAGTTGATCTACTAATGCTTGCCTCATATGATCAAGGAAAAGCATTGGGGATGTCAGAAGAAAAGTTAAATGAACAAGGATACGGTTGGGTCATCACACAACACTTATTGGAAATCAATCGTTTACCTAAAAGAGATGAACAGATTACGCTTGAAACAAAAGCTACTGCATATAATCGCTATTTTTGTTACCGTGATTTTGCTATCTATGATCTGGCAGGTGAACTTTTAGCTAAAATGCATACAGCTTTTGTCTTGCTGGATTTAAAAACACGTAAGATTTCAAGAATCACGGAAGCTGTGATCGCCCCCTTTGCTCCTGAGGCGATCAAAACGATCGAGCGTCTACCTAGTCCAGGAAAGCTCACCACGGTTGATGCTAAAAAAGAATATCAGGTACGCTTCTGGGACATTGATACCAATCATCACGTTAATAATGTTCATTATATTGAATGGATGTTAGATGCGTTAGATGCTGACTTTTTATTAAATTATGAACCAGTTGCGCTAAATATCAAATATGAACATGAATTACATTATGGTGATACTTGTGAAAGTAAAGTTCAAATCATAAGAGAACCAGAACTCATTACCGTGCATGAAATCAAAAAAACTGATACATTGAGTTGCACTGCAAAAGTTTCTTGGCGTCCGCGACAATGAACGGAGTCAGCCTAAAAAATCCCTTGAAATGAATTTACTAGTTTAGGACTAGGATTCATTTCAAGGGATTTTTAAATGTTTAATTTTTAAGAAACTGCATCAGCCATGAATTCATCTAAGGCAACTTTATCTAAGCCTGCACTCAAACCTACCAGTAATTTGATGCGTGCTTTTTGGCCGTTTAAGCCATGACAAAAAGTAACGCCCATTTTCTTCAACTGTACGCCACCGCCAGGATAAGCATAAACATCTTGTGCAAAGCCATTAAAACTACGTGACACTAAAACGACTGGAATGTCATGTGCCAATAGTTTTTCAATTGCTGGAAGAACGCGAGGAGGTAAGTTACCCGCACCTAAGGCTTCGATCACGACCCCGTTAGTTTTTTCATTAACCGCCATTTCAAGCAATTCAGGATCCATGCCGGCATAGGCTTTAAAAAGATAGACGTGGTCAACGACATGATCAATTGCAAGACTTGTGTGTCGTAAAAGCTTTTCAAAAAATTGGACCTTGTCGCGTAAAATCAAACCGATCGGCCCAAAAGTTGGGGTTCTAAAGGTTGCAACGTTAGTGGTGTGAGTCTTTGTAACGTAGCGTGCAGTATGGATCTCATCGTTCATCACTACTAAAACACCCATCCCTTTTGCTTCAGCGCTAGCAGCTGTCAAGATAGCAGTTTTAAAGTTATACAACCCGTCTGAACCGATCTCATTGGCGGAACGCATTGCCCCTGTTAAAACGATCGGTAGTTCAAGGGGAACGGTTAAATCAAGAAAATATGCCGTTTCTTCAAGGGTGTCGGTTCCGTGGGTGATTACCACACCATCAATATTTTCTTGTTCATAGGCTTCCATGATACGTTGACGTAAGCGCAACATATTTTTTGGATCCATATGTGGTGAGGGAATATTAAAGATATTTTCGATCAGTAATTCATATTCGCGGTCAAAAGGATTTTTGAATTGATTGAGCGGATTTTCTGCTCCTGGAGCAACAGCCCCCGTTTCGTCTTCTGACATTGCGATCGTACCACCAGTGTGTAAAACGAGTATTTTTTTCATAACTAACGGCCTATATAAAATGTGAGCAAAAAACTTTAAGTAATTTGCGAAAGTAATATAGAGCTCCTTTCATAAAAAATTACAATAAATAAGTTCAAACATTCTTCGCTGTAATTGGAAAATCAGTTTCACATTTTTAACTTTCTAACTGAAAACGTTGCTTTGTAAGTGGCGAGACTACTTTTAAATTATAGACTAGGGGTGGTTTGCTTGTCGATAGGCGGAATTTAAAATTGATGCTTTTTTCTCAGTGATATTATGTTAAGATAGTTTTTGTAATTTTTAAATTGAGTTTGTTTGATAAAATATCTCCCGTTTAGTTCCATTAATGTTATACTGTTCATTATTGAGTTGATATTTAATGAAAACATAGAACTATTTAGATAGTTTGTTGTTGTAAAACAAGAGATAAACAAGGATCACATAAGATAAAAGGAAGTTATTCATAAGATGAAAATATTAGCGCTAGACACCTCAAATCGACCTTTGAGTGTCGCTGTTTTAGAAGATGAGATGTTATTAGCTCAAACTACGCTGAATATGGCTAAAAAACATAGTGCAACGCTGATGCCAGTGGTGGCTGATATGATCAAGCAAGTAGGACTAACGCCCGCTGAGATCGATCGTGTTGTCGTGGCTGCTGGCCCAGGTTCATATACGGGGTTGCGGATCGGTGTAACTGCAGCTAAGACTTTTGCATTTACATTAAATAAAGATCTAGTTGGGATCTCTAGTTTAGGGGTTTTAGCAGCTAACTGCCAAAATGATCCAAATAAACTATTGATTCCGCTTTTTGATGCTCGACGCAAAAACGTCTTTGTCGGAGGATATCAAGTAAAAGACAAAAAATTGGTCAACGTGTTACCTGATCAACATTTAGGTTTAAGTGAACTTTGTCAGTATCTTCAAGCTCAAGATCAAGAAGTACTTTTTATCGGGGCCGATGCTAAGAATTTTCAGGCTGATTTTGCCGAACAACTTACTACCACAAAATATAGTTTTTCTGAACCAAAAGATGACTATCCAAGTGCCTTTGTACTTGGATTACTTGGGAAAGATGCCCAACCAAGTGATGTCTTAAATTTTGTGCCACATTATTTACGCTTAACACAAGCTGAAGTACAGTGGATGGAAAAACATCCTGGAAAGGATCAAGCCGATGGTTCCTATGTTGAAAAAGTTTAGAGAAAAAATTGAAAATTTCCTAAAAAAGCAAGCTGCGACTCCCAACCTTGATTTTGGTTGTCGCAATGTAAAAGTCAAAGAGAAAAATTATTTAATGTGTCGTGCAGTCGTGCCTGATATCCCAGAGATCTTAGCAATCGAGCGCTCTGTTTATCAAGGCGACCAACCTTGGGACTTCATGAATTTTGAGTCTCAAATCAAAGATAAGTTGACGTCGTTATATATTGTTGTACGCTATGAAGACATGATGGTTGCTTTTGCAGGCTGCAATTTTGTTTATGGCAAAAATGAGGCTCACATTACTAATATCGCAGTCTTGCCCGAATATCAAAATCGCGGCCTTGGGATGATGATGCTAGAAACTTTGCTTGCAGAAGCCAAAGCATATGGTTGTAGTAAAATCAGTCTAGCTGTTAAAGTAAGTAATAAAAAAGCCCAAGCATTGTATCAAAGTGCGGGCTTTAAAAAACGGGCAGTTAAAGAAAAATATTACCATACGGAAGATGGTTTAGAGTTTGAATACGATCTACTAAAGAAAAATTTGAAAAAGAGAGTTGAAAAGGGATGGAAAAAAATCGAAATTTGATTTTAGCATTTGAATCAAGCTGTGATGAAACAAGTGTCGCAGTCATTGAGGATGGCAAAAAAATCTTATCTAATATTGTTGCAACTCAAATCAAGAGTCATAAGCGCTTTGGTGGGGTCGTGCCTGAAGTGGCTAGTCGCCATCATATCGAACAGATCACACTTTGTATCGCAGATGCGCTCGCTGAAGCTAAGGTCGATTATGAAGATTTAACAGCGGTAGCAGTGACGTATGGCCCAGGTCTAGTGGGTTCACTTTTAGTAGGGGTCACTGCTGCTAAAATGATCGCCTTTGCTCATAACTTGCCCTTGATCCCGGTTAATCATATGGCAGGGCATATTTATGCGGCTAATTTTGCAGGTGAGATCAAGTTTCCAGCCCTAGCTCTCTTAGTTTCTGGCGGACATACTGAGTTGGTTTATTTGGCAGGTCCTAACGACTTTAAAATTATCGGTGAAACACGTGATGATGCAGCAGGGGAGGCCTATGATAAGGTTGGTCGCGTTTTAGGCTTGGCTTATCCTGCGGGAAAAGAGATCGATGAGTTGGCGCATCAGGGAAAAGATGTCTTTGATTTTCCGCGAGCAATGGAAAAAGAGGACAATTATGACTTTAGTTTTAGTGGTTTAAAGAGTGCCTTTATCAATACAGTGCACCATGCAGATCAAGTGGGCGAAACACTGGATAAACGTGATCTAGCAGCTAGTTTCCAACAAAGTGTCGTTGACGTTTTGGCTTATAAAACGTTGAAGGCTTTAAAAAATTACCCAGTCAAACAGTTGATCTTGGCTGGTGGGGTTGCAGCTAACCAAGGTCTACGTGATCGGCTAGACAAAGAATTAGTTCAATTTGATAACGTTGAACTTTTAAAGGCGCCACTTAAGTTTTGTGGTGATAATGCAGCAATGATCGGGGCAGCTGGTTATGCAGCTTATAATGACAAGATCCTTGCAGGTTTAGATTTAAATGCTGATCCAAGTTTAGAATTTGATTGGTTGGCATAATTTCAAATAAAAAAGGTGGTGTTTACCCAGTCGGTAAATACCACCTTTTTTCATTAGGAAAGAAATTCTTCTAATTCCATGCTGCTGTTTTCCCACTCTTCTTCGGTCAATGCCAATTGCTGGCTAGTTTCTTCAAGTTGTTGTTGTAATTCAGCCATTTTATCTAAATCATTGAAATTTTCAGGTTGAGCCATTTGTGTTTCTAGTTCGGTTTTAGCTGCATCTAGCTTTTCGACTTTAGCCTCCAGTTCAGCCACTTTGCGCGTCAATTTGCGTTCTTGTTTTTGTTGTTCTTTACTTTTAGCGTAGTTTAATTTCCCCGTTGAAACTTCTTTTTTAGGCTCGATCGCTTGACCATTAGCTTGCTTTTTAGCAGCGAGCAACTCAGCTTGTTCTTCTTTTTTAGCCAAATAATAATCATAGTCACCTAAGTATAAAGTGCTACCAGTTGGTGCGATCTCTAACACGCTAGTCGCAACTTTATTGATGAAGTAACGGTCGTGCGAAACGAGTAGGATCGTGCCATCAAAGTCCTTGATTGCTTGCTCCAACACTTCTTTACTGTCGATATCTAGGTGGTTAGTTGGTTCGTCTAGTACCAAGAAATTGTCATGTTGCATGGCTAATTTAGTCAAGAGCAAGCGAGCTTTTTCACCACCAGAAAGACTATGGACCATCTTTTTAACATCATCGCCACTAAATAAGAAGCTACCTAAGATCGAACGAATATCTTTTTCTGGTGTTGTCGGGTGATCGTCCCATAATTCGTTTAACACGTTTTTTTTAGGATGAAGGTTATGTTGTTCTTGGTCATAATAACCCGGGTGAACATTTGTCCCAAACGTTGCCGTACCTTTGATAAAAGGCTGCTTGCCTAAAATACTCTTTAATAACGTTGATTTTCCGATTCCATTTGGACCGACGACCGCTAAAATTTGGTGTTTGCGCAGTTCTAAATTAATCGGTGAAGCGATGATCTGGCCGTCATAGCCGATCGCAGCATCATTGACAGTCAAGACGACATTTCCACTTTCTTCCGCTGCTTTAAAACGGAAGTGCATGCTTTTTTCAGCGCCATCAGGTCGTTTGAGTCGATCCATTTTTTCGAGTTGTTTCCGTTTACTTTGAGCACGTTTAGTCGTTGAAGCACGAACTAAATTCTTATTGACGAAATCTTCTAGTTTTTGGATCTCAGCTTGTTGTTTTTCGTAGTTTTTCCACGCTAATTCTTGCCGTTTTTCTCGCTCAACGATGTAGTTTGAGTAGTTACCCTTATAGTAGCTCGAGTGTCCCCGACTGATCTCGTATACTTCTGTCACGATCTTATCTAAGAAATAACGGTCGTGAGAGACGATCAAGAGCGCACCTTGATAACTTTGAATGTAATTTTCTAGCCAAGTCAAAGTTTCAATATCCAAATGGTTAGTCGGTTCATCTAAGATCAATAGATCACGTTTTTCTAAGAGCAGTTTGGCTAAAGCTAACCGCGTTTTTTGCCCCCCAGAAAGTGAAGTGATCAAGCGCTCATAGTCTTCTTCTGAAAAATGAAAACCGTGTAAAACTGAACGGATCTCAGTTTCATAGCCATAACCGTTTTGTTCTTTGAAATCGTGAAGCAATTGGTCATAACGTTTAAGTAATTGTTGGTAGTTAGCAGAAGTATGATCGGCATTAGGATCAGCAATTTCTACTTCTAAACGATGGATCTGAGCTTCCATTTGGCGTAATGGTTCAAAGACACTTAACATTTCTTCGTAGATCGTTTTGTCGGATTCAAGCCCGGTATTTTGGGCTAAGTATCCGAGTGTTAAGCCTTTCTTAGTCACGATCTGGCCCTCATCGGGAGCTTGTTCTCCGATGATCATTTTTAAGAGCGTCGATTTTCCGGCGCCGTTTTTGCCTACTAATGCGATGCGAGAATTTTCTTGGATATCAAGATCGATGTTTTCAAATAAAACATCGGCTCCGAAATGTCTAGCCACATGTTGGGCTTGTAATAAAATCATAATTTCACCTACTTATAGAATAAATTTCACAAAGTCCATTTAAGATTAGCTTAAAAATAGGGATTCTGTGTGAGATTGTGAATTAGTTAACATCTTTTAATTTCTTTACTTGAGTTGTTATGCTAAAATTTATCATGATCATAGCATGAAAGGAGACCACTAATAATGACCCCTAATATTCCTAAAGCAACGGCTAAACGCTTGCCGATCTACTACCGCTACTTAAAGATCTTGGCTGACTCGGGTAAAAAACATGTCTCTTCGACTGAGCTTGCTGAAACAGTCAAGATCGATCCGGCTACTATTCGCCGTGATTTTTCCTATTTTGGTGCGTTAGGCAAACGCGGTTATGGCTACGATGTTAGCAGTCTCTTGGCATTTTTTAAAACGACACTAAGCCAAGATAAGTTAACTAATGTTGCCTTGATCGGGGTGGGAAATTTAGGTCAAGCCTTATTAAATTATAACTTCCACAAAAGTAATAATGCACGTATTAGCGCTGCTTTTGATATCGATCCGCAGATCACAGGCTTGATCCGCAGTGGTGTTCCGGTTTATCCACTAGAAGATATGCAAGAACAATTACGTTTACAACAGATCAAGATCGCTATTTTGACCGTTCCAGCGGCCGTGGCTCAGTCGGTGACTGATGAATTAGTGGCTGGTGGGATCAAGGGAATCTTAAATTTTACCCCTTTACGTGTAACGGTACCGGAAAATGTTAGAGTCCAAAACGTCGATTTGACCAATGAACTTCAAACTTTGATCTATTTTTTACAACATTTTGAGCATAATGGCTAAAAAAGGATGTGTAAAGGACACATCCTTTTTATAATGAACTCCAAACAATGATCAGATTCATGAAAACATGGATCATGATCGTATCACGGATCTTACCGGTACGGGCGTAAATAAAGCACAAGACAAGGCCCATAAACATATATGTCAAGTAATGACCATCTTGGTGAGCCAGACTAAAGATCAAACTAGAGATCAAAGCACTACTCAAAGGGGCTATAACATTAGCAAAATTAGCAAATAAAACTTTGCGAAAGACAAATTCTTCCATTATCGGGGCAAATAATACGACCGCTAATAAAAAGTAGGGGTATTTAGCTAAGACTGCTAGTAAGTAGCCTGTGTTAGCTGAGTATTGTGTCTGCCCGAAAACATTGATGTCGATGAACGAACCAATGGCTTGTGCCAGAAAGATCGCACAGATTCCCAATACTACATAAAGAACTTCTTTTATTTTAGTAAGGGATAATGTTTTTAACATGAATTGATCTTTAAAAGCATATTTATGGGCAAAATAGATCATGGCCAAGACGCCTAAAAATTCAATCACAGTTAAAGTTGGATAATATACGCTGTTATTTTGGGATAAATTCCACAAAACTGGAGTAGCCATCATTACAAGACAGTACGTGCCCAGAAGCGCAATTGAGTTAGGTAGTATTTTTCTCATAGCGTCACCCTTCCTTAAACCTTAACAATACGTAACATTATAGCATACTTAGGTAATTCATAAAGCGTAAAATTAGCACTTGGATACTTCGAGTGATAAAATGCTTGCAATTTAAATGTAAAGTAGGTATAGTAATAATTGTAATTGATTAGCACTCAAGTACACAGAGTGCTAAAAAGAATTTGGAGGGATATAACGTGCTCAAACCATTAGGAGATCGTGTGATTTTAGAAGTTCAAAAAGAAGAAGAACATACAGTGGGAGGTATTGTCTTAGCAGGCAATGCTAAAGAAAAACCGCAAACAGCTAAAGTTGTAGCTGTTGGTACGGGTCGTATCCTTAAAAATGGCACTAAGCTAGAAATGACGCTTAAAGAAGGCGACGTTGTAGTCTTTGACAAATATGCTGGTGCACAAGTTGAATATGATGGACATGATTATTTGATCATGCGTGAAAAAGACATTTTAGCTATTGTTGAATAATAGTTTAACAATTTGAATCGAAATTTTATCTTATTTATGAGGTGAAGAAAGAATGGCAAAGGAAATTAAGTTCTCTGAAGATGCGCGCGCAAAAATGCTTGCAGGTGTTGATAAGTTAGCAGATACTGTTAAATCAACGATCGGTCCTAAGGGTCGTAACGTTGTGTTAGAACAAACTTATGGCACACCAACGATCACAAATGACGGGGTAACGATTGCTAAGGCGATCGAATTAGAAGATCATTTTGAAAATATGGGGGCTAAATTAGTAGCCGAAGTTGCTTCTAAGACAAATGATATCGCTGGTGACGGTACTACAACTGCAACTGTTTTGACCCAATCGATTGTTAACGAAGGAATGAAAAACGTTACTGCTGGTGCAAACCCAGTTGGTATCCGTCGTGGGATCGAATTAGCAACAAAAGCAGCCGTTGATGCTTTGCATAAGATGTCTCATAAAGTTGAATCTAAGAGTGATATCGCACAAATTGCTTCGATCTCATCAGCCAATGAAGCAGTCGGTAGCTTAATTGCTGATGCGATGGAAAAAGTTGGCAATGATGGTGTGATCACGATCGAAGAATCAAAAGGGATCGACACTTCCTTAGATGTTGTTGAAGGGATGCAATTTGACCGTGGTTACCTTTCACAATACATGGTAACTGATAATGATAAGATGGAAGCTGATCTTGAAAATCCATACATCTTGATCACTGATAAGAAGATTTCTAACATTCAAGAAATTTTACCACTATTGCAATCGATCGTTGAACAAGGTCGTCCATTATTGATCATTGCTGATGATGTTGATGGTGAAGCTTTACCAACGCTTGTTTTAAACAAGATTCGTGGGACATTTAACGTTGTAGCAGTTAAAGCTCCTGGTTTTGGTGACCGTCGTAAGGAAATGTTACAAGATATTGCGATCTTAACAGGCGCAACCGTGATCACCGACGATTTAGGTCTTCAATTGAAAGATACAACGATCGATCAATTAGGGACAGCTGGTCGGGTTACAGTCACTAAAGAAAACACTACGATCGTTGAAGGCGCAGGCGACAAAGCACAAATTGCTGAACGTGTCGACCAACTTAAAAAGCAAATTGCTGAAACAACATCTGAATTTGATAAAGAAAAATTACAAGAACGTTTGGCAAAACTTGCTGGCGGGGTAGCCGTGATTAAAGTTGGTGCTGCAACTGAAACAGAATTAAAAGAACGTAAGTATCGGATCGAAGATGCTTTAAATGCTACTCGTGCTGCCGTTGAAGAAGGTTTTGTTCCTGGTGGTGGTACTGCTTTGATTGATGTTATTGACGCTGTTGCTGCTTTACAAGAAGAAGGCGACGTTCAAACTGGTGTTAATATCGTAAAACGTGCCTTAGAAGAACCTGTGCGCCAAATTGCTACAAATGCTGGTAAAGAAGGCTCAGTTATTGTTGAAAAATTAAAGGAACAAAAAGCAGGTATTGGTTACAATGCCGCTACCGATGAATGGGTCGATATGATCGAAGCTGGTATCGTTGATCCAACTAAGGTAACACGTTCTGCTTTACAAAATGCTGCGTCAGTTTCTGCTTTATTATTAACAACAGAAGCAGTTGTTGCTGATAAGCCAGAAGAAAAAAATGATGCACCACAAATGCCACAAAGTCCAATGATGTAATCCAAGTCAGATAGTGACTTTGAGCACCCTAAAATTTTTAGGGTGCTTTTTTTATTGGATTGGTGTAAAATTCAAATGTTACATTAAAAAAGATCCCCACAAAATAGTTATGGGGACCAAAATCATTGATTAATTAGAGTTAGGCTAATTACCTAAAAGGAGTTTTCTTTTTATGTATCGATATTTAAAGAGATTGCTGATCGGCCAGCCACTGAAAACAGCTGAAGAAGGCGGTCAGTCACTGACTAAATTTAAGGCGTTAGCTTTATTATCATCGGATGCTTTGTCATCGATCGCTTATGGTACTGAACAGATCACGACGGCATTGTTTGTGTTATCGGCAGCTGCTACTTGGTACGCTTTGCCGGCTGCGGGAATCGTTTTGATCTTGTTATTTGCGATCACGATGTCTTATCGGCAGATCATCAACGCCTATCCTTCAGGCGGTGGGGCATATGTTGTGGCCACTAAGAACTGGGGGACTGGGGCTGGTCTAGTTGCTGGAGGCTCGCTTTTAGTTGACTATATGTTGACTGTTGCGGTTTCTGTTACTTCTGGGACTGAAGCGATTACTTCTGCTATTCCAAGTTTACAGTCACACAGTGTGTTGATCTCAGTGATCATTGTTTTATTTATCATGACCCTTAATTTACGGGGAATGCGTGAATCAGCTTCATTTCTAACGATTCCGGTTTATTTCTTTGTGATTATGATCGTTTTAATGGTTGGTGTAGGTTTGTTTAATATTGCGACTGGTAAGATCGAATATTCTGCGGCAGCACATGTTGGGCAAGTTGTTCCTGGGATGACGATTTTGCTCTTTTTAAAGGCCTTTTCGGCTGGTTCATCCTCACTGACTGGGGTCGAAGCCATTAGTAATGCTGTGCCAAACTTTAAAGAACCTAAGAAACGCAACGCCGCTAATACGCTGGCGATCATGTCGTTGATCTTAGCGGTATTCTTTAGTGGGATAACTTTTCTAAGTTATTATTTGGGGATCTTACCTAACAGTGAACAAACTGTGCTTTCCCAAATTGCTAGTGGAGTTTTTGGCCACGGCGTCTTATATTACTTATTGCAATTATCAACGGCAATGATTTTAGCTGTTGCTGCTAATACAGGCTTTTCGGCATTCCCGATCTTGGCATATAACTTAGCTAAAGATAAATTTATGCCTCATATGTTCATGGATAAAGGTGATCGCTTAGGTTATTCTAATGGGATCATTGCTTTAGCGATCGGTGCGATCGTCTTGATCTTTATTTTTAACGGTCAGACTAACTTACTGATCCCGCTTTACGCAGTTGGGGTGTTTGTACCGTTTACCTTATCACAATCGGGGATGTTGGTTCACTGGAAGCGTCATAAGGGCAAGCACTGGATCTTAAATTCTTTCTTTAATCTTTTAGGCGCACTTTTGTCGCTAGCGTTAGTAGTATTTTTATTCTGTTTACATTTTGGCAATGTTTGGCCATATTTGATCATCATGCCAGTTTTACTGTTCGGTTTTTACAAGGTTCACAGTCACTATGTAAAAGTTGCAACTCAATTGCGTTTAAGTGAAGAACAACAATTACATGATTACGCTGGCTCAACGGTGATCGTTTTAGTTAGTTCCGTAACGCATGTAACTACTGGAGCGATCAATTATGCACGTTCGATTGGCGATAACGTGATCGCAATGCACGTTTCATTTGACACTAATCCTAAAAAAGAGCACGAAACAGCACAAGAGTTTAAGATGGCTTTCCCAGATGTGCGCTTTGTTGATCTGCATTCATCTTATCGCTCAGTTGCTCCGCCAGTTTTACGCTTCTGTGATGTGATCGCTAAGGATGCTAAAAAGCGTAACTTCTCACTTACTGTTTTAGTACCACAGTTTGTGCCTAAGAAACCTTGGCAAAATATCTTGCATAACCAAACAAGTTTGCGTTTGCGAGCAGCGTTAGGAACGCGTGAAAACATTATCGTAGCTACCTATAGCTACCATTTGAAAAAATAATCAGCATAGAAAGCAGATGGTATTGGTTAAAAATGCCATTTGCTTTTTTTAAGTAAAAAAATTTTTTAATGATACAAAATGACCACTAGCAAATGTTATGGTAAAATAGTAATTGAATTGTAGGCTTTTTAGCTGATATTGAGGTCCTCACATTTGGGGATTTGACGGAAAGAGGACGCTGCATGTATAAAATCATTGCGTCGTTAATTGCAACATTTATAATAGCGCTGGTTATTACACCAATTGTTAGGCATTTATCTTTTAAACTAGGAGCTGTTGATAATCCGAATGCTCGGCGGGTCAACCGGATCCCCATGCCAACAATGGGAGGCTTAGCGATTTTTATTGCTTTTAATACGACAAATTTCTTTTTATTAAGAGAGCAATATCCTTTGGGACAATTGTTCGCCTTATTCGTAGCACAGTGTGTGATAATTTTTACCGGCGTGATCGATGATATTTACGAATTATTGCCACGTCAAAAGATTTTAGGAATAACATTAGCTGCGTTAGTCGTATACTTCTTGGCACATATCAAGATGACGACGATCACTTTGCCATTTTTAGGTGTTATTTCGCTAGGGTGGTTAAGTTTACCACTTACATTGATTTGGATCTTAGCGATCACCAATGCAGTTAATTTGATCGATGGACTGGATGGTCTAGCTACTGGGGTCGCGATCATTGCACTTTCTACAAGTGCGATCACGGGTTATTTCTTTTTAAATGTGACTTCAACTTTTGTCTCGATCATGATGGCAACTTTAGTAGCAGCTTTGCTAGGATTTTTACCTTATAATTTCAATCCAGCTAAAATATATTTAGGGGATACCGGTTCGCTTTTTATTGGTTTTATGATTTCAGTCTTTGCTTTATATGGCTTAAAAAACGCAACATTTATCACCGTCATCATCCCGGTCATAATTTTAGGGGTTCCGATCACAGATACTATTTATGCGATCTTGCGACGGTTGCTCAATAAAAAGCCAATTTCACAAGCAGACAAACATCATCTCCATCATCGTTTGATGCAGATGGGCTTGACACACCGGCAAACAGTTTTAGTTATTTACGGGATCGCACTTATCTTCTCGTTTATTTCCTTGATGTACCCCTTGTCAAATCTATGGGGCTCAATTTTATTGACGATTGCGACTTTAGTTGGCTTAGAACTTTTTGTGGAAGCAATCGGTTTAGTCGGTGATGATCGCCAGCCATTGCTAAATGGAATAAAAAAAGTTGTCCTCAGACTTAGCCGAGCAGTAAATAAGTCAAAAAAATAAATGGATAGATCTTTTAGCTCATGAGCATTAGATCTATCCATTTATTTTTTATGCTGATGGTTGATGGGGATCAAAATCGATCTCATGATAGCGATTCTCACCAACATTGATCGCAATTTTTCCGTTTAAAAGATCAATGATTTTATTGGTTATATTATCAACTTGATCTTGTTCAACTGCAATCACTACTTCAACTTGATCGGTATAATTAGTGTTTAGGAGCGCAATTTCTTCGCCTTCTAAGAAATTTTGCAATTTTCCGTGGAGTGGATATGCCAAAGTTAAGGAAATTTCAGTTTGAACGACTCTTTTGACGATTCCAAGTTCCTTTAAAGCTTGGGCGACCGCACCACCATAGGCCCTGATCAAACCACCCGTCCCAAGTTTGATGCCGCCAAAATAACGTGTGACGACAGCAGTGACATTGTGTACTTGGTTTTTCTTTAAAACATCTAGCATGGGCACACCAGCCGTACCAGAAGGCTCACCGTTATCGCTTTCGCGTTGGATCTCATCGTTTAGTCCCAAAGTGTAGGCAAAGCAATTGTGAGTAGCCTTACGATGTTTGGTTTTTATTTCATCAATAAAAGCTCGAGCTTGTTCTTCAGATTCAGTCCGGGCAATGTTACAGATAAATTGTGATTTTTTGATGATGATTTCAATTGAACCATCTTCTTTTAAAGTGAGATATGGTTTATCCAAAATTTTAACTACTATCACCAGGTAAATTCTTGCTGGAGATAGCTTTTCCTTTCTTAAGAATTGAGTTGTTGCAGATAAATTTTTTATTCACCTAAAAATAAACGCGCGTAATTTTGCGTATTTATTAAGTGAGGTGAGAAAATGTTAGCTTTACTTTATGGTCGTCAAGTGACGCAAGAACAATTAACAAATCTATCCATAGATGATACAGCTGATAAATTAGTTAAACGTCAGGCGGTTTTAATCAAGAAAAATTTTGTCCAATGTCAACGTTGTGGTTCGCTTACGCCAAAAAAAGTCTGTGCTTTGCCTAATAAGCAATATTATTGTCCTAAATGCTTGCTTTTTGGGCGCTTGACGACAAGTGATATCCTCTATAGTATACCTGAACCACATGATTTTCCCAAACCCATTTCCCCAATTTTGACAGCAGTCCCTAAACTTTCTAAGTGGCAAGCTTTATGTGCTAAAGAACTGGTAACTATTTGGAAAAAACAAGGTACTCACTTGCTTTGGGCGGTCACGGGTGCAGGTAAAACTGAAATTTTATTTGAAGTGATAAAAGAAGCCTTAAAAGCAAAGCAACGTATTTGTTTAGCCGCGCCCCGAGTGGATGTTTGTGTGGAATTAGCGCCTCGAATCAAGCAAGCTTTTGCTCATACAAAAATTAGTGTTTTGTATGGAAATAGTCGCCAACCATATCGTTATACGCAGTTAGTGATCTGTACCGTCCATCAATTGTTTAATTTTTATCAAGCTTTTGATCTATTGATCTTAGATGAAACTGATGCCTATCCTTTTATTGGAGATAAGCAGTTGCATTTTGCAGTTGCCAATGCATGTTGTAAACGGGCAACTAAAATTTTTTTGACGGCAACTCCAGATAAAAATTTAAAGCGCCAAGTTGCGCAAAAAAAGTTGACATTAAGTTATCTGCCCTTACGCTACCATCGCTTTCCTTTACCCGAAGCAAAAATCATTTTAGTTTCCGATCTGTTAGCTAATTTTCGACGACAAAAGTTAGCCGAAAAACTTAAAAATTATTTCGCTAAGTGGTTTAAAAATGAAGTCCAGTTTCTAGTTTTTGTTCCGCAAGTAAATTGGTTAGGGCCGGTATTGTTGTGCTTACAACAAATTTTTCCGCAATTAAAAGGCACGAGTGTTCATGCTAATGATGAAAATAGATTGGCTAAAGTAAAGGCTTTTCGTGCTAAAGAATATGATTATTTGGTCACGACTACAATTTTAGAACGTGGGATCACGATCAAGAATGTAAATGTTATCGTCTTAGCAGCTGACAGTCCTAAATTTTCACAGACTGCGCTAGTCCAGATCGCTGGACGGGTAGGGCGAAATAGCGCCTATCCTTGTGGGGATGTTATTTTTTGCTGCGAAGAAGTTTCGTTGAGTGTTTTAGCAGCAAAATTTCAAATAAAACACGCAAATCAGCGGGCTAAAAAGTTATTAGTCCATGAGTGAGTGTGTCTTATGTGGTCGGACCTTTAGTCCTAAACTTTCGCTTGCGCGTTTAGTGAGTCTTACTAAAATAAAACGTTCATTGATTTGCCCGCAGTGTTTTGCGGGCTTTGAAAAAATTACTTATGCAAATGCGTGTTGGGGCTGTGGACGGAAGCAAAGTGGTCGCACCTTATGTAAAGATTGTCGTCGTTGGCAACAAAAGGGCTATGAGCTCTTGGAAAATAAAGCTTGCTACGTCTATGATGAGCCGCACATGAAAAAATATTTTGCTTGTTATAAATTTACTGGTGATTATCAATTAGGGACAGTTTTTCAGACAGACATGCGCCAACAGTTAGAGTGGTATCTAAAAAGAAAATGGCTGTTAGTCGTGATTCCTGTGGATGAAGAAACTTATCAAAAGCGCGGTTTTAATCAAGTATGTGGCTTACTTCCGCAAGTAAAATTAAATTCATATTTACGTCATCGTCAAAAGATGGGACGAAAAAAGCAATCGCATAAAAATAGACAAGAACGGTTACAAGTACCTCAACCATTTAGTTACGTCGGACCAATGGATTTAAAACAACAAAACATCTTGTTGTTAGATGATATTTATACCACTGGAAGTACGCTTTACCATGCTAGTGCCTTATTACATGAACATAACAGTGGAAAAATTAAGTCAGTCACTTTAGCGCGATGAAAAAGGTATAAAATTTTATAAATGTTGAGTGGTTATTAATTGTTAAATTAACCGCTTTCTACTATAATGGAATTAAGGATTAGGTAATCAAGAAAAGCTCATAATTACCTAATCTTTTAAGCATATTTTGCTTAGTTGTGAAAGGAGAGGTTATCATGTTAAAGATTAATGTTCGTGGTGAAAATATTGAGGTTACGAATGCAATTCGTGAATATGTAGAAAAGAAGCTTTCAAAGCTTGAAAAATATTTCGGAGATGCAGCAAATTCGACAGCTCATGTAAATTTGAAAGTTTATTCAGATAAAACGAGCAAAGTAGAAGTAACGATTCCTTTGCCTTACTTAGTTTTGAGAGCTGAAGAAACCTCGCCTGATATGTATGCAAGCATTGATCTGGTAACAGATAAGCTTGAACGCCAAATCAGAAAATATAAAACAAAGCTTAACCGCAAATCACGTGAAAAGGGCTTTAAGAATTTGGAATTTGTGCCAACTAAAGACCCTAAACAAGCTGAAAAAGAAGATAAGAAGTTTGAAGTCGTACGTACTAAGCGGGTTGACTTAAAACCTATGGATGCTGAAGAAGCAATCTTGCAAATGGATATGTTGGGACATGACTTCTTTATCTATGAAGATGCAGAAACTAACGGAACAAACATTGTCTACCGTCGTAAAGATGGTCGCTATGGTTTGATCGAAGCTAACAACTAAAAACTAACTGAATGATAGTTTTTGCGCCTGGTAGTTATCAGGCGTTTTTTGTATTGGGTAAAGAGATTCTAATTTGTATGGAATCTAATAAAATGCTAAAATAAGAAGAAGTATATTTAGAACTAAAATAAACGTAAATCGTTCGAGAAAGGATTTATAGAATAGATGGCAAATGTCCTAAAAAAATGGGTCGAAAGCGATAAACGTGAACTAAAGCGTTTAGGAAAAATCGCTGATAAAGTTGAAGCATATGCAAGTGATATGGAAGCTTTGACTGATGAAGAATTAAAGGCAAAGACCCCTGAATTTAAACAACGTTATCAAAATGGGGAAACATTAGATGATTTATTACCGGAAGCTTTTGCGGTCGCACGTGAAGGTGCACGTCGTGTGTTAGGGTTATACCCTTACCGGGTGCAAATTATTGGTGGTACTGTATTGCACGAAGGTAATATTGCTGAAATGCGGACTGGTGAAGGTAAAACTTTGACGGCTACGATGCCAGTTTATTTGAATGCCTTATCTGGTGAAGGGGTACACGTTGTTACGGTTAACGAATACTTATCAGCGCGTGATGCTACTGAAATGGGTGAGCTTTACACCTGGTTAGGTCTCTCTGTAGGCTTGAATGTTTCTGATAAGACACCAGAAGAAAAGCGTGAGGCTTACGCATGTGATATCACATATTCTACTAATAGTGAACTTGGGTTTGACTATTTGCGTGATAACATGGTCGTTTATCGCGAAGATATGGTACAAAGACCGTTGAATTTCGTTATCGTTGACGAAGTGGACTCGATTTTGATCGATGAAGCGCGGACACCATTGATCATTTCTGGACAAGCAACAGCGGCAACCCAATTGTATACTCGTGCAGATCGTTTCGCTAAAACATTGAAAAAAGACGAAGATTTCAAAGTTGATCTCGAATCAAAGACGGTTTCTTTGACTGAAGATGGGATTCGCAAGGGTGAAAAATATTTTGGCTTGACTAACTTATTTGACCCGGATAATACTGCGTTAAACCACCACTTAGATAATGCTTTACGTGCTAACTTTATCATGTTGCGTGATAAAGACTACGTGGTGCAAGATGGTGAAGTCTTGATCGTTGACCAATTTACTGGACGTATTATGGATGGTCGCCGTTATTCAGACGGGTTACACCAAGCAATCGAAGCTAAAGAACACGTTAAGATCGAAGAAGAAACAAAAACGATGGCTAACATCACGTACCAAAACTTCTTTAGAATGTACAAAAAACTTTCAGGGATGACGGGTACTGCTAAAACTGAAAAAGAAGAATTTCTTGAAATTTACAACATGGAAGTTGTAACGATCCCAACTAACCGTCCAATTTTACGTGAAGACCGTCCAGACTTGCTTTATCCAACTTTGATGAGTAAGTTTAAGGCTGTAGTTGAAGACATTAAAGATCGTCATGCAACGGGGCAACCGGTCTTAGTTGGTACAGTGGCAGTTGAAACTTCTGAATTGCTTTCCGAAATGTTAGACAAAGAAGGCATTCCACATGCTGTTTTGAACGCCAAAAACCACGCTAAAGAAGCTGAGATCGTTGTTAATGCCGGCCAACGTGGGGCCGTTACGATCGCGACAAACATGGCTGGTCGTGGGACTGATATCAAGCTTGGACCTGGTGTGCGTGAACTTGGTGGCTTAGCTGTTATTGGGACAGAACGCCACGAATCACGCCGTATTGATAACCAGTTACGTGGTCGTTCTGGACGTCAAGGTGATCCAGGTGTGACACAATTTTATCTTTCTTTAGAAGATGATTTGATGCTTCGTTTCGGTTCCGAACGGATCAAGCATTTCTATGAAACGATGAATATTGGCGATGATACTGTGATCCAATCCAAGATGATCACACGTCAAGTTGAATCTGCACAAAAACGTGTCGAAGGTAATAACTACGATACGCGTAAACAAGTTTTACAATATGACGATGTAATGCGGGCACAACGTGAAATCATCTATGCTGAACGGCAACAAGTTATCATGGAAGAAAAATCACTCAAGCCGATCATTATGCCAATGATCAAGCGGACGGTCGAACATAACGTGCAGATCAATACTACAGGTGATAAAAAAGACTGGAATCTTGACGGCATCGTTGATTTTGCAATTGGTGCAATGGTCAATGAAGATGCAGTCAAGAAGAGCGATTTTGAAGGCAAGACTCCAGAAGAGATCACGGACCAATTGATGAAATTAGCGGAAGAAAACTATGCTGCTAAAGAAGCACAATTAAATGACCCAGCTCAAATGTTAGAATTTGAAAAAGTTGTTATTTTACGAGTGGTCGATTCTCGCTGGACTGACCATATTGATGAAATGGATCAATTGCGTCAATCAATTGGATTACGTGGTTACGGTCAGCTTAATCCATTAGTTGAATATCAGTCTGATGGTTTTAGAATGTTTGAAGTAATGGTAGCTGATATTGAATATGACGTAACGCGTCTCTTCTTGAAGGCAGAGATTCGTCAAAATATTAGTCGTTAAAGATAAAAGAAGACCAGCTTAGCTGATCTTCTTTTATGCTTACATAGTCTAAAAAGTAATTGAGGAAAAAATATGGAATTTAGTGAATATAAGAAAGAAATTGAGGCAATGAATGCACAAATTTCGGACTTTAGGGGGTCTCTTTGACTTAGAAGGTCTGGAAGAACTCATTTCTGAAAATGAAATGAAGATGGCTGAGCCAGGTTTTTGGGATGATCAAGAACAAGCTCAAAAAATCATTAGTGAAAATAATGACTTAAAAGCTAAGTACGATAATTTCCATCAACTATCATCGGCGGTAGAAGAATTAGAAGTACTCTTTGAATTAGCCCAAGAAACACCTGATGATGCTGATGTTTTAGCTGAACTTGAACAAAGCTACACGACAACGGCCAAACAATTGGAGGCTTATCAACTAACATTATTGTTAAATGAGCCTTACGATAAGGATAACGCAATTTTAGAAATTCATCCGGGTGCAGGCGGGACTGAATCGCAAGACTGGGGTTCAATGCTGTTGCGGATGTACACGCGTTGGGCTGAACAGCATAACTTTAAGGTGACAACTGAAGATTATCAACCAGGAGACGAAGCTGGCATAAAATCGGTCACCTTAACAATTTCTGGTCATAATGCCTATGGTTATTTGCGCGGTGAAAAGGGCGTTCATCGGTTAGTGCGGATCTCCCCGTTTGATTCGGCTGGCAGACGGCATACCTCATTTGCTTCTGTTAACGTGATGCCAGAATTAGACGATGATGTTGAAGTTGAATTACGTCCAGAAGATATCAAGATGGAGGTCTTTCGTGCTAGTGGTGCTGGGGGACAACATATCAATAAAACTTCTTCAGCGGTGCGCTTGATCCATATTCCAACTGGGATCGTTGTTTCTAGTCAAGCACAACGTTCACAATTTCAAAACCGTGCGACGGCTGAGAAAATGTTGCGTTCCAAACTATACCAAATCGAATTAGAAGAGCAAGAAAAGAAACGGGCTGAGATTCAAGGTGAACAACTTGATATTGGCTGGGGCTCCCAAATTCGTTCCTATGTTTTCCATCCATATTCAATGGTCAAAGATCACCGTACAAATTTTGAAACAGGTAACACGCAAGCAGTCATGGATGGCGAGTTAGATGGCTTCATTAATGCATATTTGCAATGGAAGTTACAAAAAGCTAACCCAAGCTAAAAATGAAAAATCACAAGAAAGGAGAATTTATATTGATAGAGTATAAAGATGTAGTTAAGGAATATCCTAATAATACTTTGGCATCAGATCATATCTCACTAAAGATCAATGATGGTGAGTTTGTTTATGTAGTTGGTCCTAGTGGGGCTGGTAAATCCACTTTTATCAAAATGATGTATCATGAAGAAGTGCCAACTTCAGGGCATATTCAAGTTAACGATCATAGCTTAGAAAAAATGAAAAACAGCGAGGTGCCTCGTTTACGCCGGGAATTAGGGATCGTTTTTCAAGATTTTAAATTACTCCCACGGTTAACTGTTTTTGAAAATGTTGCTTATGCGTTGCAAGTAATCGAAAAAACACCTGCTGAAGTAAAAGAGCGCGTTGACCGCGTATTGACACTTGTAGGTCTTGAAGATAAAAAAGATAACTTCCCTGATGAATTGTCTGGTGGGGAACAACAAAGAGTAGCGATCGCGCGTGCAATTGCAAATAAGCCAAGTATCTTGATCGCTGACGAACCAACAGGAAACCTTGATCCAGAAACGGCTCGAGGTATTATGGATATTTTAGAAAAGATCAACCAAGAAAAAACAACAGTGGTAATGGCTACTCACAACAGCTTTATTGTAAACGAATATAAGCATCGAGTGATCGAAATTGCTGATGGTAAGATCATTCGCGATCAAGAAGAGGGGGACTATATCGATGAAAGCAGTAACGCTTAAACGACATTTAACGGAAAGCTTTAAAAGCTTAAAACGTAACGGTTGGATGTCAGTTGCGGCTGTCAGTGCGGTTACGGTGACTTTATTACTAGTCGGGGTCTTACTTTCGATCTTGATGAATATTAACAAAGTTGCCCATGATATCGAAAATGATGTCCAAGTTCGGGTAGTGATCGACCGTGGTACTACCAAGGAACAAAAAGCTCAACTAAAAAGTGAATTGAGCAAGATCAGTGGAGTTAAAAAGGTAACGTATTCAAGTCGTCAAAACGAATTGGACAACGTGATCGGGGTGTATGGTAAAGATTTCCAATTGTTCCAAGGAGATCAAAATCCACTCTATGATGTGTATGTTGTTGATACGACTTCACCTGAAAAAACAGTCAGTGTTGCTAAAAAAGCTAAGACTTTAAAATATGTTTATGACGCTAAATATGGTGGAGCTTCCGCTAAAAAACTCTTTAAGATCGTTGCCTCGATTCAACGTTGGGGCTTTGTAATCAGTTTATTGCTATTATTTGTCGCTGTTTTCTTGATCTCTAATACAATCAGGATCACGATTCTTTCACGTGAAAATGAGATCGCGATCATGCGCTTAGTTGGGGCAACAAATAGCTATATCCGCTGGCCTTTCATCCTTGAAGGGGCTTGGACCGGCCTATTAGGTGCAATTTTACCAATTTTATTAGTTGATATTGCATATTATTGGGCATATGGTGTTTTGACAAGTGCACTTGCAAGTACAAACTATCATTTGTTGACACCAGCAACTTTCCTTTGGCAGATCGATCTTTTATTAGCTGTAATTGGGATCGTGATCGGTGCTTTAGGTTCAGGTTTATCGATGCGTCGTTTCTTAAAAATTTAAGGCAAAAGCACTTGGGATTTCCCGAGTGCTTTTTGTTTAGGAGAGGTAACGGGTCTAATTATGTTTCAAGATAAAAAATTGGTATAATGTAACCAAACACTTAGAAAGGAACTGAAATCTTGCAATTTTTAAAAAATGTTATGTTCTTTTTCATAGAGCCACTTTTTTGGGGCGGACTGTTGATGACGTTTTTTTCTTACCAGTGGCGGTTAAGAAATGAACGGAAAAATTTTCGAATCGCGATCGATCGGGATTTTTATGAAGGTCGACATTTTATCAAAAATGGTTTTACCTTTTTATTGATCGGTGCAGTCTTCGACTTAATTTTAGGGATCTCTTTACCGAGTCAAACGCTGATGTTATATCAGTTGTTTGCTGTGATCGCTTTATTGCTTGTCAATGTAGGGGATCTAAGCTTAGTTGCACTTTTACTAACGGGCTGTGTTACTTTGATTTTTGAACAATTAAAGCTAGCGCCAAGTGACTTTTTGGCAAAGCACCTGTTAGTTTCGCATACTAACGACCAATTTGGTGGGACTATTTTACTGCTGACAGGTCTGCTAGCTCTTTTCCAAGGATATTTAGCCCATGAAGACAAAACTGATTGGTTTAGTCCCCAAATTTTTTCTGGTAAGCGTGGACGTCGCATTGCCGGTTATACTTGGCGCGAATTTACCGTTTTTCCGTTGATCATGTTTATTCCTGGCGGAGCTTTTGGCACTAACTGGCAAGATTGGTTTGATCTTAGTAAATATAATACTAGTTTAATGATCATGCCAATTTTTGTTGGGGCTTTTTGCCGGATCTATAAACAAACACCTGCGCTTGCCTTAAAATTACGCCGGCGTCAAAGTTTATTTTTAGCAGGAGTTTCCTTTATTTTGGCGGGGAGCGCGTTTGTTTTTCCCGCAAGTTCATTTTACAGTTTAGCTTTATTATTATTGGTCATTATTTTTCAAGCATTTGGGCGCTTACGAGCCGATCATGAAGCCAAACGTTGGTACGTTGAAACTTCTGAAGGGGTGCGGATCGTAGCAGTCAAGCCAGATACGCCAGCTGCAAAGATGAAATTAGAAGTTGGCGATATTATTCTTGAATGTAATGGAGTTAGAGTTACGAGTGGTGATGAGCTTTATGAGGCTTTGCAAAAAAATTCTGCTTATTGTCGCTTGAAAGTTAAAAATTTTGATGGTGAATTAAAACTGGCCGAAAGTGCTATTTATGCTGATTCACCACATGAGATCGGATTAGTATTATTTGAATAATAAATTAGTGATGTGGAGGGAGCGCTCAGTCTGATTGAGTGCGCATAACATTGAAAAAAGTATTAGTAGTTGAAGATGATATGGCGATCCAGACTTTGCTTAAATATAATTTAGAACAAGCAGGTTATCAAGTTAAAACCGTTGCTGATGGAAAACAAGGATATGAATTAGCTAAGACTAAAAATTATGATTTTATTTTGTTGGATATCATGTTGCCACAAATGGATGGTTTAGAGATCACGAAAAGTTTACGGCAAGACAAAGTAACGACTCCGATCTTGATCATTACCGCTCGTGACCAAGAGATCGATAAGATCATTGGTTTAGAGTTGGGGGCCGATGATTATTTGACGAAGCCTTTCTCCCCTCGAGAAGTAATTGCACGGCTAAAGGCAATTAGCCGTCGGTTGCCACAAGAAGAATCTGTACCAGCTGTTAAAACTTCCACGGAAGTCTATGAATTTCCCGATTTTACGATTGATTTAGATCAAGTGAAGGTCTTACAAAATGGGCAACCGGTCCAATTAACGCCTAAGGAATTTGAACTACTAGCATATTTTGTTAAGCGTCCCGGCAGAGTATTAAGTCGTGAAAAATTATTAAATGGTATCTGGGGCTACGATTATGTTGGGCAAACGCGGATGATCGATATGCATGTCAGCCATTTACGTGAAAAAATCGAACCAGATCCTAAAAAGCCACGCTATATCGAAACTTTACGGGGCTTTGGTTATCGCTTTAATGGTGATGTAGATGAAGATGCTTAAAAATTTTCGTAATTACGTTTTACTGTCGTTGCTTGAAGTGATCTTAGTTGTTTTCGTTTATGGCTTGATTTTCCATGAACATTTTTGGACCGTATGGCAAAAAGAAGGTGTCGCTTGGATTTTGTTAGCGGTATTATTGGTAGCACTAGGAAATAATTTGATTTTTGAACATCAAAAAAAGAAGCGTCTAGCTAGTGAAATGTTGATTTTAGAAAAATTGACGGAAATGGTTGCTAATAATCCAGGGCGTCATGTTTTGCTGGCTAAAAACGATGAATTTTACGCGATCTCGCGTCAAGTAAATCGGCTACAAACTAAACAACGTAGCCTCATGCGTAAATATGAGCAACAAAATCGCGACTATTTGAGTTTATTACAATCGTTGACAAGTGGTGTGATCGTTTTTGATCAACATAAGCAAGTTGTTTTATATAACCATGTTGCGCAAGGTATTTTACAGCTTGGCTCAAATGCGAAAGAACAGCATTTTTATCAAGTATTTACCGCCGCTGAGTTGATTTTAGCTACACAAAAAGTGTATCAGACTAAAAAAGATCAACGCTTTTTATGGCAAACAAAAGATGCATGGTATGAGGTACAATTCGTCTATGTTCCATTAAGTCGCCATCATTATTCGGTCATGTGTATTTTTAATGACATTACCGAGATCAAGCAAATTGAAGTCATGCAACGTGAATTTATGGCCAATGCAGGTCATGAGTTAAAAACGCCCCTGACAGCTATTCAAGGTTTTAGTGAGACCCTTTTGGCAGGAGCACTTGATGACAAAGAAACCGCCTATCGTTTTGTAAAAATAATTTCTGAGCAAAGCGCTCACTTAAAGGAATTGATCGATGATATTTCGGCGCTTGCTAAAAATAGTGGTCCGCAAGAATTACGTCTTGAAAAAATCGCGTTACGTTCGTTTTGTGGACAATTAATAGCTGGCTACACTCAGAAGATCAAAGAAAAAAATTTAACGTTACAACTTGAGATTCCTAAAGATTTTACCGTGCGTTGCGATAAGCGGCACTTACAGCATATTATTGGTAATTTACTTCAAAATGCGATTCGATATAATATAAATGGGGGAAAAATTACCTTAAAAGTAAACAAAAAACTCAATGAATGGCAACTATTCGTGTATAATACAGGACAAACGATCAAAGAGGCAAAACAAAAGCGAATTTTTGAACGCTTCTATCGGGCCGATCAGTCGCGCTCAAATGAAGGTAGTGGTTTAGGGTTAGCGATCGTTAAAGAATCAGTGTTAGCTTTATCTGGTCGAATCACGGTCGAGAGTCCATATCAAGAGGGGACCCGCTTTATTTTGACCCTACCATGTTTTTTAAATTAGCAAGAGGTTGAAGGGAAGTTTTTCAATGAATAAAAAGAAGCTCTATCGTTCAAATAATGGTGTGATCTGTGGTGTGTGTGCTGGTATTGGTGAATTCTTGAATGTTTCTCCTTGGGTCATCCGCACCATCTTTTTAGTAATTGCTTTCGTGTGCAAATTAGTACCACTTTTAGTGTATGTACCAATTTTACTTTACTTAGGTCTAGCAATATTCTTACCAAAACATCCCCATGAAAAATATAATGATGTCTTTACTTTTCTAAATAGTTTCGGCGAAAAAGAGAAGCGTCGTCAAGTAACAGATGCAAAGGAAAGAGACATTGATAATAAAGGAGAGAAATAATTTGAATTTTTGGCAAAGGACACTTGTTACAGTATTAGTTTTTTTAGCAACAGCGGGATTTTTCCCCAATAGTTTCCACGTTTCAAGCGTATGGGTAGCTATTATTGCAGCTGTGATCTTAGGCTTATTGAACATGTTCGTCAAGCCTCTTTTAGTGGTGTTATCTTTACCGATCACGGTAATGACTCTAGGGATCTTTTATCTGTTTATCAATGGGTTTATGCTTGAAATAACCTCATTTTTAGTCGGACCATCGTTTAGCTTTACTAGTTTTGGCTCAGCGATGTTTATTGCGATCATTTTAAGTGTCGTTAACTTGATTATTACGTCAAATCAGGAGTAGTTAAGGAGGTTTTTACGATGAGTGGGACAGTAAGTGTTAAAGAATTAGTGGATGAGATCACTAATCTTGAAGTTCATTCTGGTAAAGAATATCTTGAAGAACGCTTGATCACAACCGAAGATATTTCGCGACCAGGATTAGAATTGACGGGATATTTTGATTACTATCCGGAAGAACGGATCCAATTATTTGGGATGACAGAAATATCTTATGGCAATAAAATGAGTGCTAAAAAGCGGTTAGAGATCATGAATAAATTGTGTGGGGCTAATACACCATGCTTTGTTGTTTCACGTTATTTGGCTGTACCGGAAGAAATGACGGCTGCAGCTAATAAACATCATATTCCGATCTTACGCTCTAAATTGCCTACGACACGGGTATCGGCTAAGTTGACAGACTTTTTATCGGGGCGGCTTGCTCAAAGAAAATCACTTCACGGTGTTTTAGTCGATATTTATGGTTTAGGTGTTTTGATCACCGGTGACTCTGGTGTTGGTAAGTCAGAAACAGCCCTTGATTTGATCAAGCGGGGCCACCGTTTGATCGCTGATGATCGTGTTGAAGTCCATCAACAAGATGAACAAACGGTAATCGGAGAAGCACCACGGATCTTACGTCATCTATTGGAAATCCGTGGAGTCGGGATCATTGACGTGATGAATCTATTTGGTGCTGGTGCCGTACGTTCAAAAACTGATATTTCACTGATCATTAACTTGGAAAACTGGGAAAGAGATAAACAATTTGATCGTTTAGGTAACGGTGAACAAAAGGTAACGATTTTTGATGTCGATATTCCTAAGATCTCGATTCCGGTCAAAGTTGGGCGTAACTTGGCGATCATCATTGAAGCTGCTGCCATGAATTATCGTGCTAAGACGATGGGCTATGATGCAACTAAAGCCTTTGAACGAAATTTGAATGAATTGATCAGTGAAAATTCTGATAAGAAGTAGAGGGGCATAAAGTGAATTTTAATTTAGGTGCGATCGATCCAATCGCTTTTAATTTTTTAGGATTTCAAGTGCATTGGTACGGTGTTATTATTGGCGTTGCGGTGTTATTAGCACTTTATTTAGCAGTAAATGAAGGGAAAAAGCGTGGTATCGTGGCAGACGACTTTTATGACTTTATTTTATGGGCTTTACCAATTGCATTGATTTGTGCACGCGCATATTATGTGATCTTTCGTTGGTCATATTACAGTGCCAATCCTAGTGAGATCTACCGAATTTGGGATGGAGGCATTGCGATCTATGGTGGTTTGTTAGGCGCATTAGTCGTTTTAATAGTTTTTTGTCGTATAAAAAAACTATCCCCGTGGTTGTTTTTAGATGTGATCTCGCCCACTGTGATTTTAGCTCAAGGAATCGGACGTTGGGGGAATTTTATCAACCAAGAAGCACATGGCGGTCCAGTCACACGCGCATTTTTAGAAAATTTACATTTGCCAAATTTCATTATTTCACAGATGAATATTCAAGGTATTTATTACCAACCAACTTTTTTATATGAATCACTGTGGGATATTTTAGGCTTTGTTCTGTTAATTTGTTTGCGTCACCGCCAGCATCTTTTCAAGCAAGGTGAGATCTTTTTGACTTATGTTGCTTGGTATTCGTTTGGTCGTTTCTTTATTGAAGGAATGCGGACCGATAGCCTAATGTTAGGTGCTTTGCGCGTTTCGCAGTGGTTATCAGTGATCTTGTTTGTCTTAGCCTTAGGTATTTTTTGGTATCGTCGCTACTATTTACCGAATAATCCTTGGTATTTAACAGGAAATCAAAAAAAGCTGATGGGCATAATAACATAAAAATTATAAAGGACTAATTATTTCATTAGGAGATAGTTAGTCTTTTTTGTTATTTTGTAAGCGGAAAAGGGCTTGTTATAGCAAGTTTTGCCGATTGATAGTATACTAGATTTGAAAAGATGAATGAGGTGATAGATATGAGTTGGGAAGAAACTTATGCCGTTTGGAATTCACGTACTGATCTTGATGATACTGTTCGTGAAGATCTAGCAAGAATCGAAGGGAATAACGAAGCGATTGAAGATGCATTTTATGCACCTATGGAATTTGGTACAGCCGGAATGCGTGGGGTCATCGGTGCAGGTATCAATCGGATGAATATTTACACTGTTCATCAAGCAACTGAAGGCCTAGCCCGTTTGATGGATACATTAGATGAAAAGACAAAATTGCGTGGGGTCGCAATTAGTTATGATTCACGTCGCATGTCACAAGAATTTGCATTTGAAGCTGCTAAAGTTTTAGGAGCACATGGGATTCCATCCTATGTGTTTGAGAGTTTACGTCCGACACCA
This sequence comes from Ligilactobacillus apodemi DSM 16634 = JCM 16172, assembly GCF_001434405.1. Lineage (GTDB taxonomy): Bacteria > Bacillota > Bacilli > Lactobacillales > Lactobacillaceae > Ligilactobacillus > Ligilactobacillus apodemi. Next base: position 178,131 of record NZ_AZFT01000053.1, read on the forward strand.
GAATTATCATTTACTGTGCGTCATTTACACACTTATGCAGGGATCATGATCACTGCTAGTCATAATCCAAAACAATACAATGGTTATAAGATCTACGGTGAAGATGGTGCGCAAATGCCACCAAAAGAATCCGATATGATCACTAAATATATCCGGGAAGTTGACGATTTATTTGCAGTTGAAGTTGCTGATAAAGATTCCTTGATCAATGATGGTACCTTAAAAGTCATCGGTTCAGAAGTCGATGAAGCTTACCTTGAAAATGCCAAAGAAGTTACGATTGATCGTGAATTGGTAGCCGAAGAAGGAAAGACAATGAAACTTGTCTTTACACCACTTCACGGTGCTGGTGGAATGTTAGGTGAAAAAGCTTTACGTCAAGCTGGTTTTGAAGATTTCACAATGGTTCCAGAACAAGCAGAACCTGATTCAGAATTTTCAACTGTTGAACATCCTAACCCAGAATTTACTGAAGCATTTGATTTAGCAATTAAGTTAGGTAAGAGTCAAAAGGCTGATCTTTTAGTTGCTGTTGACCCAGATGCTGACCGTTTAGGCGCTGCAGTACGTCAACCAGACGGAGAATACGAACTCTTGACTGGTAATCAAATTGCTGCGATCATGTTGAACTACATTTTAACTGCACGTAAAAATGCTGGTACTTTACCAGACAATGGTGCCTTAGTAAAATCGATCGTTTCTAGTGAATTTGCGGCTAAAGTTGCAGCAGATTTTGGAGTTGATTCGATCAATGTTTTAACGGGCTTCAAATTTATTGCCGAACAGATTCAACACTTTGAAGAAACAAATGAACATAGCTTCATGTTAGGGTTTGAAGAAAGTTATGGTTACTTGATTCGTCCATTTGTGCGTGATAAAGATGCCATTCAATCATTGGTATTGTTAGCCGAAGTTGCAGCCTTTTACAAGAAACAAGGCAAGAACTTATACGATGGGTTACAAGAATTATTCGAAAAATATGGTTACTTTGCTGAAAAGACAACTGCTTTGACTTTTGATGGGGTCGAAGGTGCTCAAGAAATCAAGAACTTGATGATCAAGTTTAGAAATGAAACACCTAAGGAATTTGCTGGTTACAAAGTTGTCGCTGCTGAAGATTATCAATCCTCAGTCCGGACAGATAGCGAAGGCAAGAGTGAAGAGATCAAACTTCCAAAATCCAATGTTTTGAAGTATATCTTAGAAGATGGTACTTGGATCGCTGTGCGCCCATCTGGGACAGAACCAAAGATCAAGTTCTATATTGGAACACAAGGAGATTCATTAGCACAAGCGCATGAAAAATGTGACCAATTCGATGCTGCGATCGCAGAATATATTAAAAAGTAATAATTGATTTTTTAGGGGGTGCGGCTTGCCGTACCCCTTTTTTATATAATAAAGATGCGAAAATACGTTCGCTGTGGTATAATTTTGGGTACAATATAAAACGTTATGAGGGGGTAACGACGTGATCGAACGCCAAGCTGATAAGAAATTTAAATTAGTTTCAAAATATGAACCGACCGGCGACCAGCCGCAAGCAATTGAGCAATTAGCTGATGGGATCAAAGCAGGCAAAAAAGAGCAGATCTTGTTAGGTGCAACTGGTACCGGAAAAACTTTTACAATTTCAAATGTGATCGCCAAGGCCAACAAGCCAACTTTAGTTTTAGCTCACAATAAGACGTTAGCCGGACAATTGTATGGGGAGTTCAAAGAATTCTTTCCCGATAATGCAGTCGAATATTTTGTGAGTTACTATGATTACTATCAGCCCGAAGCGTATGTTCCATCTAGTGATACTTATATCGAAAAAGATTCGAGCATCAATGATGAGATCGATAAATTACGCCACTCGGCGACAAGTTCTCTTTTAGAGCGCAATGATGTGATCGTAGTGGCCTCGGTTTCATCGATTTTTGGTTTAGGTGATCCCCGTGAGTATCAAGAACAAGCGATTTCGTTACGGGTAGGTCAAGAACTTGAGCGCGATAAGTTATTAAATCAATTGATTGATGTTCAATTTGAACGAAACGATATCGATTTCCAGCGCGGGCGGTTTCGAGTTCGCGGCGATGTGGTAGAGATTTTCCCTGCTTCGCGTGATGAGCAAGCCTTACGAATCGAATTTTTTGGTGATGAGATCGATCGGATCAGAGAAGTTGATCCTTTGACGGGAGAAATTTTAGGCGATCGCAATCATGTGGTGATTTTCCCGGCAACGCACTTTTTGACAAGTGGTGAAAGGTTAGAGGGTTCGATCAAAAGCATTGAAAATGAATTGGAAAATCGACTAGCTAAATTACGTGACGAAGGTAAGTTGTTGGAAGCTCAACGCCTAGAGCAAAGAACAACGTATGATATTGAAATGTTACGTGAGATGGGATATTGTTCAGGAATTGAAAATTATTCGCGACATATGGATGGACGTAAGGCAGGGCAAGCACCTTATACGCTGTTAGACTTCTTTCCCGATGACTTTTTGATCGTGGTAGACGAATCTCACGTTACCATGCCGCAAGTTCGAGGAATGTATAATGGTGACCGCTCTAGAAAACAAATGCTTGTTGATTATGGCTTTCGCTTGCCAAGTGCGTTAGATAATCGCCCACTTAAATTGGCTGAATTCGAACAAAGAGTTAATCAAATAATTTATATGTCTGCAACTCCAGGACCATATGAACAAGAACGCACCGACACCGTAGTCCAACAGATCATCCGCCCAACTGGCTTACTCGATCCAGAAGTAGAAGTGCGACCGATCATGGGTCAAATGGATGATCTTGTGGCTGAGATCGAACAGCGTGTAAAACGTGATGAACGTGTTTTTGTGACGACTCTTACTAAAAAGATGGCCGAAGATCTGACGGACTACTTTAAGGAATTGAGCATTAAGGTCAAGTATTTGCATTCAGATATCAAAACCTTAGAACGAACACAGATCGTGCGTGATCTTCGTTTAGGTAAATTCGATGTTCTTGTGGGGATCAATTTGTTGCGAGAAGGTATTGATGTGCCGGAAGTTTCCTTAGTAGCGATTTTAGATGCTGATAAAGAAGGATTTTTACGCAATGAACGTTCTCTTATTCAGACGATCGGACGCGCTGCCCGTAATGAAAATGGTCATGTGATCATGTATGCCGATACAATCACTGATTCGATGAAAAAAGCGATGGCAGAAACTAAGCGTCGGCGGACGATCCAAATGGAATATAATATTGAGCATGGTATTGTACCAAAGACGGTCAAAAAAGAGATTCGTGACGTGATCACAAGTACGATTAAGTCAGAAGAAATCGTAAAACGTGATCTAGATGCCGAGATTGAATTTGATGAACTAAATAAAAAAGAGCAAAAAGAAATGATTGCTCGCTTAGAAGAACAGATGCGCACGGCAGCCAAAAACTTGGAATTCGAAGATGCGGCAGCCTTACGCGATACTGTGATGGAGTTAAAGGCACAAATAGGGTAATAATTTGGAAATGAAAGGATAAGTACAGTGGGAAAAAATAAGATTACGATCCGTGGGGCACGTGAGCATAATTTAAAAGATGTAAATGTTGAGATTCCTAAGGATAAGCTAGTTGTGATCACGGGACTATCTGGTTCGGGAAAAAGTTCGTTGGCATTTGATACGCTTTATGCCGAAGGACAACGACGCTATGTAGAAAGTTTATCCGCTTATGCAAGGCAATTTTTAGGCCAGATGGATAAACCAGATGTTGATTCGATCGACGGCTTATCACCAGCAATTTCGATCGATCAAAAAACGACCTCGAAAAATCCGCGTTCAACGGTGGGGACGGTAACTGAGATCAATGACTACTTTCGCCTTTTATGGGCTCGTGTCGGTACACCGATCTGTCCTAACGATGGACATGAAATCACTAGCCAATCACCTGAACAAATGGTCGACCGCGTATTACAATTACCAGAAAGAACTAAATTACAGATTTTAGCTCCCATCGTGGTCGGAAAAAAGGGCCAACATAAAAAAGTCTTTGAAAAAATCAAGCGCGAAGGCTTTGTTAGGCTTTTGGTCGATGGTGAAATGCACGATGTAGAAGAAGAGCTAGAATTAGATAAAAATCAAAAACACGATATTTCAGTGGTGATCGACCGTATCGTGGTCAAAGAAGGAATTCGTTCCCGTTTGTTTGATTCTTTTGAAGCTGCTTTACGCTTGGCGGATGGACGTGCCAGTGCTGATATTATCGGCGGTGAGACCTTACAATTTTCCGAAAATTTTGCTTGTCCTTACTGTGGTTTTACGATCGGTGAACTAGAACCCCGGCTATTTTCTTTCAATGCTCCGTTTGGTGCTTGTGCTGATTGTGATGGTCTAGGGATGAAATTAGAAGTTGATATTGATCTAGTAGTACCTGATCCTTCAAAAACTTTAAATGAAGGAGCAATGGAGCCATGGAATCCGATCAGTTCAAAATACTATCCGACTTTGTTGCAGCAAGCATGTGAAGCATTTGGCATTGATATGGATACACCATTTGAAAAGTTACCTAAAAAACAACGTGATCTTGTTTTGTACGGTGCAGGCGAAAAGACATTCCATTTCAAATATAAAAATGATTTTGGTGGTATCCGTGATGTTGATACAACTTTTGAAGGGGTCATTCCTAATGTTGATCGGCGTTATCACGAAACAAACAGTGATTTTACCCGTGATGTCATGCGTAAATATATGACAAGTTTAACTTGCCAAACATGTCACGGCTATCGCTTAAATGAGCAAGCTTTGGCAGTTAAGATCGCTGGCAAGCATATTGGTGAGGTCTCGGATTTATCGATCGCAGACGAATTGAAGTTTTTCAAGAATTTGACATTTGGTGAACAAACAATGCAGATCGCACGGCCAATTTTAAAAGAGATCAATGACCGTTTGACGTTTTTGGTAAATGTTGGCTTAGATTATTTGAATTTGAGTCGTTCAGCGCGAACTTTATCTGGGGGCGAAGCACAACGAATCAGATTGGCGACCCAAATTGGCTCCAACTTATCCGGAGTTCTTTATATTTTAGATGAACCATCAATTGGTCTACATCAACGTGATAATGATCGTTTGATCGCTTCTTTACGTGCGATGTGTGAGCTTGGTAATACTTTAGTTGTGGTTGAGCACGACGAAGATACGATGCGTGCGGCCGATTACTTGATCGATATTGGCCCTGGCGCAGGGGTAAAAGGTGGTCAAATCATGGCTGCGGGAACACCTAAGCAAGTTGCACGTATTAAAAAGTCACTGACTGGACAATATCTATCTGGAAAAAAATATATTCCGATCCCCAAGACAAGGCGACAAGGCAATGGTAATTTCGTTGAGATCATCGGGGCGACAGAAAATAATTTAAAAGATATTGATGTTAAGTTCCCACTAGGTGAATTTATCGCAGTAACGGGTGTTTCTGGCTCTGGTAAGTCCACTTTAGTCAATATGATCTTGAAACGAGCTTTGGCACAAAAATTGCATCATAATTCTGAAAAACCGGGTAAATTCAAAAAGATTTTGGGAGTTGAAAATCTTGAAAAAGTCATTAATATTGACCAAAGTCCGATTGGTCGTACTCCACGAAGCAATCCAGCGACCTATACGGGGGTATTTGATGATATTCGTGGCTTATTTGCCCAAACAAATCAAGCTAAGCTACGTGGATATGGCAAAGGACGCTTTAGCTTTAACGTAAAAGGTGGTCGTTGTGAAGCATGTAAGGGTGATGGAATCATTAAGATCGAAATGAATTTCTTACCGGATGTCTATGTTCCTTGTGAAGTTTGTCATGGGGCGCGTTATAACTCAGAGACCCTTGAAGTTGAATATAAGGGTAAAAATATCGCGCAGATTTTGGAAATGAATGTTCTAGAGGCTTTAGATTTCTTTAGTGCGATCCCTAAAATCAAGCGCAAACTCCAAACGATCGTTGATGTTGGTTTAGGTTATGTTTCTTTAGGACAACCAGCAACAACGCTATCTGGGGGCGAAGCGCAACGGATGAAATTGGCGTCAGAATTACATCGAAAATCAGCCGGTAAGACTTTCTATATTCTTGATGAACCGACAACAGGGTTACACACTGATGACATCAAGCGTTTGTTAAATGTTTTACAACGGTTAGTCGACAAGGGAAATACCGTTCTTGTGATCGAACATAATTTAGATGTGATCAAATCAGCTGATCACTTGATTGATCTTGGGCCTGAAGGTGGCCAACGTGGTGGACAGATCGTGGGAACAGGTACGCCAGAGCAATTATGTGAAATCAAGCAAAGTTACACGGGAAAATATCTAAAACCATTACTTGAAAATGGACATTATGAAGAACGCAAGGAAGACTAAGACTTGCTTTTTAAAAATAAACTGCTAGAGTAAAAGAGTAAGATAAATAAAGTGAGGTTGATATTAATGGCAGAAGTTGAAAGCTTTACATTAGATCATACAGCGGTCAAAGCACCTTATGTACGTTTGATCACTGTGGAAGAAGGCGCTAAGGGAGATAAGATCTCAAATTTTGATCTTAGATTAGTTCAACCAAATGAAAATGCTATTCCAACAGCAGGTTTACACACGATCGAACACATGTTAGCGGGATATTTACGTGATCATGTGGATGGTGTGATCGATTGTTCACCATTTGGTTGCCGGACTGGTTTTCATTTGATCATGTGGGGTGAACATGACACTGTTGAGGTTGCAAAAGCATTGAAAGCCTCACTTAACGATATTTTGAACGCTTCTTGGGAAGATGTTCAAGGCACAGACATTAAGAGCTGTGGCAATTACCGTGACCATTCGCTTTTCTCAGCACAAGAATGGTGCGAAAAGATCTTAGCCGAAGGCATTTCATCTGATCCTTTTGAACGTAAGGTAGTGGAATAATTTAAAAAGTCCAAAATGACAGATGTTCATTTTGGGCTTTTTTGATGCCAAGAGAAATCCATTAGATAAATTAAATTTTTCACATGTTGAACCGTGAGTCTAAAATTATGTTAAATTAAATAAAAAATAGATAGTGAGGATAGACGATGAGTGGTGGTAATTATAAAAGTGTTTTTGACATTATCGGACCGGTAATGGTTGGACCATCTAGTTCACATACTGCTGGTGCCGTTGCGATCGGGCAGGCAGCACACAAAATTTTTGGAGAAAAACTAAAAAAAGTAACCATTGATTACTATGAATCATTTGCAAAAACACATCAAGGGCACGGAACAGACTATGCGATCATCGCTGGTGTTTTAGGTATGGAAACCGATGATTTGCGCGTACCACGTGCGGTTGAAATTGCACAAAAACAAGGGATCGAAGTTATCTTTAATGAACATGAAGGAACTAGTCCGATTAACCATCCAAACACTGCGATCATCACCCTTGAAAATGACACTAAAAAAATCAAAGTTAGTGGGTGTTCGATCGGCGGTGGAACGATCGAGATCCGTGACTTAGAAGTAGAGGGGTGCCATTTTACTCCACTCGGACCTTTACCGATCATGCTATGTTGGACTGGGGGCAATGATCCGGTTGATATTAAGGCACATTTATCGCATGATAATATTCAAATCAGAAAAGAAAGTGCCTTGTCGCAAGCCGGTGGACGCTATATTCATGAGTTAGATCTTGACCGTATGCCACATCCGAAAGTTTTAGATCAGATAAAAGCAGTTAGTAGCGGGTTGATTTGTTTATAATTGAGGAATTTTTATGTATAACAGTGTAGCAGAAATCGTAGCGACAGCGCAGGAGCGAAAACTTCCTATCTGGGAGTTGATGCTAGAACAAGAAATTCAGTATTCACGCTCAAGTCGCACGGAAGTTTGGAATAAGATGAAACGGCAGCTAGATGTTATGAAAGCTGCAGCTAAGCGTGGAACAACAGGCGATGGAGTTTTTTCACCTACCGGCTTGACGGGAGGAGAAGCGGCAAAGATGCGGAAATACCGCGAGTCAGGTCAAGGATTGACCGATGAGACCGTATTATATGCAATCGAAAATTCGCTAGCAACAAATGAGGTCAATGCGGCTATGGGCTTGATCTGTGCCACACCAACGGCAGGATCTTCGGGCACGATTCCTGGGGTCTTATTTGCGTTGGAAAAAAAGCGGGCACTTACAGAAGATCAAATGATTGCCTTTTTGTTTTGCGCTAGTGCTTTTGGAATGGTGACAGCTAACAATGCGATGATCGCTGGTGCAACAGGTGGCTGCCAAGCCGAAGTAGGTAGTGCTTCGGGAATGGCGGCAGCTGCGGCAGTCGAAATCTGTGGTGGCACGCCGCTCCAAGCAGCTGAAGGCTTTGCGATGGCGTTGAGTAATCTTTTAGGGCTGGTATGCGATCCAGTAGCAGGTTTAGTGGAGATTCCGTGTGTAAAACGAAATGTTGTCGGATCAGTCAATGCATTAGCTGCGGCTGACATGGCGTTAGCGGGGTTAGAAAATAAGATTCCTGCCGATGAAGTTATTTTAGCGATGAAACGAATCGGCAAGCGATTACCAGCACAATTACGTGAAACTGGTCTAGGAGGCTTAGCAGCCACACCTACAGGTACTAAGATGAAAATGAAGATTTTTGGTCAAGAGCTTGATTTAAATATTTAGCCGGTAAAAAGCAGTTTAGCGCTGCTTTTTTGCATCAAATACCTATGACACACCCGGCTATGTTATAATTAGGCAATGGAAATTTAATTGGGGGCGTTAGTCAAAATGTCAGAAGCAATACAATTAGTAGTCGTAACTGGAATGAGTGGTGCAGGAAAAACTGTTGCAATGCAAAGTTTTGAAGATTTAGGGTATTTTTGTGTCGACAATATGCCACCAGCACTCATTAATAAATTTTGGGAGCTTGTAAAAGAATCAGGGAAGATCAATAAAGTTGCACTGGTGATCGATTTACGATCGCGTGCTTTTTATGATGAGATTTTTACGATGCTTCAAGAATTAGATGATGGGAATGATAATTTACGCCCACAGATCATCTTTTTAGATGCTTCTGATGAAGAACTTGTAGCACGCTATAAAGAAACAAGGCGGGCACATCCATTAGCGATGGAAGGGCGGATCTTAGAAGGGATCCACCGTGAACGTGAATTGTTAGCAGAATTACGTTCAAAAGCCAAGCTAGTGATCGATACAAGTAAAATTTCACCTCGTCAATTACGCGAAGAACTATTTAGAAATTTTGAAAGCGATCAACAAACAACTTTCCATGTAAATGTAATGTCATTTGGGTTTAAATATGGTGTTCCGATTGATGCGGATATTGTGATGGATGTTCGTTTCTTGCCAAATCCTTACTACATTAAGGATTTACGCAATAAAACAGGTAATGATCAAGCAGTGTACGATTATGTGATGAATTCTGAAAAAACAGAGGAATTCTACCAACAATTTATAAAAATGTTGCGCTTTGTCATGCCAGGATATGAAAAAGAAGGTAAAACAAGTGTTACGATCGCAATTGGCTGTACTGGCGGGCAACATCGCTCGGTCGCCTTGGCTAATCGGATCGGTCATGCTTTACAAACAGATTATCCAGTCAATATTACGCATCGGGATATGAATAAGCGAAAGGAGACTGTAAATCGTTCATGACAAAGGATAGAATTGGCAGAAAGCGTCCGAAAATCGTTGTGATCGGTGGAGGCACAGGCTTACCAGTTATCTTAAATGGCTTACGGAGCCATAATGTTGATATCACAGCCGTAGTGACCGTGGCCGATGATGGTGGTTCTTCGGGTGTGATCCGTGATTATATCAATGTGGTCCCTCCCGGAGATATTCGGAATGTATTAGTGGCATTATCAAATATGCCAGATGTGTATAAGAAAATTTTTCAATATCGTTTTAATTCAAATGATCAATTTTTTTCAGGTCATGCGATCGGAAATTTGATCATTGCAGCTTTGTCTGAAATGGATGATCGTGGTATTTTTGATGCAGTGCAGGAATTATCGGCACTGATGAAGATCGAAGGGCACGTATATCCTGCCTCAGATGTCCCGTTAACTTTAAATGCAAAATTTACTGATGGAACTAGTTTAGCCGGAGAATCACATATTTCGGCTGCTGGTAAAACTATCAAGCGAGTGTGGGTCACCTCGATCGACGATGTAGAGCCACATGCTAAAGAAGAAGTGATCACCGCGATCATGGAAGCTGACCAGATCGTTTTAGGACCGGGGAGTTTATTTACGAGCATCTTACCAAATTTGATGATTTCTAATGTGGGACAAGCAGTGTGTCAAACAAATGCCGAAGTTGTTTATATTTGTAATATTATGACGCAAAAAGGTGAAACTGAGCATTTTACTGATGCCGATCACGTGCGCATCTTAAATGAACATTTAGGGAAAAAATTTATTGATACTGTTTTAGTCAATACTGAACCTGTGCCAAAGGACTATTTGGATCGGCAAAAATATGATGAATATTTATATCAAGTTGCCTATGACTTTAATGGCTTACGTGACCAGGGATGCCGAGTTATTTCGGATAATTTCTTAGAATTACGTGATCACGGCGTCTTTCACAACGGGACGCAAGTTGTATCTGAGTTGATGCGCTTGATTGGCCGACCAAAATCCTGGTATGCTGATGAACTAAATTAAAGGGGTGGCTAAATGTCATACGCTAGTGACGTCAAAAAGGAGCTAACGACGCTAGAGGTCCATTTTGGCAATGCTAAGGCAGAATTAATGGCCTTGATCCGGATGAATGGATCACTTAGTATCGTTAACCATCAATTTGTTTTGAGTGTTCAAACCGAAAATCCAGCGATTGCACGCCGAATCTATGTTTTACTGAAACAATTTTATGAAGTTGAAAGTGAACTCTTAGTACGCCGAAAAATGAAATTAAAGAAAAACAATTTATATATTGTTCGGCTAAAGACTGGGAGCGATCATGTTTTAAAGGATTTAGACATCTTAGATGGTTTTCAGATCAAAGAAACTGTTCCGGTCGATTTTTTAGATGATGATGCTAAAGTGCGTTCATATTTAAGAGGAGCTTTTTTAGCAACGGGCTCTGTAAATAATCCCGAAACGAGTCGTTATCACTTAGAGATTTATTCGCTGTATGAAGATCATAACGAAACGATCTGTAAAATGATCAATCGTTACGGGTTAAATGCACGAACAACTGAAAGACGTAGCGGTTATATTACGTATCTCAAAGAAGCAGAAAAGATCGCTGATTTCTTATCTTTGATCGGAGCTACCGGTTCGATGTTGAAATTTGAAGATATTCGCATTGTAAGAGATATGCGAAATTCGGTCAATCGTATCGTTAATTGTGAAACAGCCAATATGAATAAGGTAGCCGATGCCGCCAAACGACAAATCGAAAACATTCAATTTATTGATGAACAAGTGGGTCTAAAAAAATTACCACTTAAACTTCAAGAAGTAGCTCAAGCTCGAGTAGCTCATCCAGAAGTAAGTTTAAAAGAGTTAGGTGAATTAGTTCCAGGCGGTCCGATCTCAAAGTCGGGGATCAATCATCGTTTACGTAAGTTAAATGAGTACGCTAAAAATTTAAAAGCTGGTCAAGTATGATCAAATAAAAGGCACGCTAGAGATGGTGTGCCTTTTTATTAACTTAAAATTAAAAAATTAATTTTTATATAATTTATCCGTTGACTTTATAATCTAGATATAGTAAATTAGCAAATAATACTCAAGTAAGAGGGGACAATAAAGCACACAAAGTTTTAATTTAAAACTTTATTAAGTGAGTGTGATCGTGTCCTAGTTTTGTAAGTAAAAGGTGTGTAACAAGGGGGATATATATGGGTGAGAAGATAAAAGGAAAAGAATTTGCATTAAATATTTTGAATGGTATCAGTATGGGGGTCGTTGTTTCGTTGATCCCATCAGCAATTTTAGGTAAGCTAATGGAAGCACTGGTTGACGTTTGGCCAACATTTGCGAATGGCGTTTTAGATATCGTCAATTTCAATATGAGTTTATTAGCGGCGATGGCTGGCTTTAGCGTTGGTTACCTTTTTAAAATGAATATGGTGCAGATGAGTTCGATCGCTGGGGCAGCCATGATCGGCTCGGGTGTGATCCAAAAAGGACAACAAGGTTTTATTTTATCAGGAACAGGGGATGTGATAAATGCAGGGGTCACGATCACGATTGCTGTGATCTTAGCTCAAATCATCGGTGATCGGTTTAAGAGCTACACGATTCTTTTGTTACCGATCGTAGTTATCATCGTTGGTGGAAGTTTAGGGTTATTCACTTTGCCATATGTCAAAGCCGTAACTGGATTTATCGGAATGGTTATTAAGACGTTCACCAGCCTACAGCCGATCTTAATGGGAATTTTGATGGGGATCTCGTTTGCAGTGTTGATCTGTTCACCAGTTAGTTCGGTTGCTATCGGTGCAGCAGTTGGCTTGACGGGAATCGCTTCAGGTTCTGCTAATTTAGGTATCACTGCTGGTGCCTTTACTTTAGCTGTTATGGGGAGTTCGGTCAATAGTGTTGGTACGGTGATCGCTCACTTCTTTGGAACTCCAAAGATCCAAATGGGTAATATGATGGAAAAGCCGGTCATCTATTTACCAGTAATGCTAAGTGCCGGAATCGTAGGAGCATTAGGAGCAATTTTTAATATTCAAGGAACTCCAATGAGTGCAGGTTTTGGTTTCAGTGGTTTAGTTGGACCGCTGACAGCTTATGGTTTTATGACTCCAGGAATTGCCAGCACGGTGATTTTAGTTAGTTTATTTGTGGTATTTCCGATTTGTTTAGGGTTTATCATGCGCTTTTTATTTATTAAAAAGTGGCAACTCTTCTCACCACAAGATTTGTTGATCGAAACTAAATAAAAAATAGTAGCTCGAAATTTTTCCGAGCTACTATTTTTTGCTTATTTAGTTTTCTTCTTATTTTTCATAATACCATCGATCAAACCATAATCTACTGCTTGTTGTGCGGTCATAAAGTTATCACGTTCAGTATCGCGGTCGATCGTTTCGATGTCTTGACCAGAATGTTCAGCTAAAATTTCGTTGATCAATTTGCGGGTCTTCAAAATATGTTCAGCTGCAATTTGAATTTCGGTCGATTGACCTTGGGCGCCACCTAAAGGTTGGTGGATCATGATTTCTGAATTTGGAAGTGCAAATCGTTTACCCTTAGTACCAGCTGTAGCAAGGACAGAAGCCATTGAAGCTGCCATTCCCATAACGATCGTTTGGACATCGGCATTAACAAAGTTCATTGTGTCATAAATAGCTAGGCCGGCTGAAACAGAACCGCCAGGAGAGTTGATATACATATAGATATCTTTTTCAGAATCTTGAGCGTCTAAGAAAAGTAATTGTGCAATGATGGCATTGGCCATATCATCATTAACTTCGCCTGAAACCATGATGATGCGATCTTTTAATAGACGTGAGTAAATATCATAAGCACGTTCTCCCTGAGATGATTGTTCGATGACTGTAGGAACTAAATTCATAGTGGGAACCTCCGCAATTATTATAGTTTTGTGTCATGAATGACAATGTATTGATATTATAATCTATTGGTCAAAAATGGTCAAACAATAGAATTTATTTTTTGCGGCTTTTTGAATAGTAGTGGATACAACTAAAAAATTTAAAATGTTTTATTAATGATTCAGCCTAACGTATAATAGTATTAACGGGGATTTATAAAATAAAAAAAGCCCCGATCAACTTGAAGAAGATCGGGGAAATCAATGCATCACCTGGGAGTCGAACCCAGATTACAAGAACCGGAATCTTGCGTGCGATCCATTACACTAGCGATGCGTACTTTATTATATTAAAATATATTCGATGAAATTACAAGTTAAATTTGTGAAAGTTTGTGAAAGGATGGGAAAATGAAACTTCAGCAGGATGTAAACTTACAACAAAAGCAACAAGTAAACTTGATGATGACGCAAAAAATGCAACAATCGATTCAAATTCTCAAATTTAATGCAAGCGAATTACAAGATTATTTAGCTCAAGTAGAATTAGAAAATCCTTTTATTTCGGTGTCCTTTAAGGAGGTAAGTAGTTCTAACCAACAAATTGCTGATATTTCAGAATTTGCGGTGGAAACAAAATCACAATCACTCTTTGAATACTTAATGGACCAAATAAATTTAACCATGCGAAAGACTGTTTTACGGGATTGGGTCGTGTATTTAGCTCAAAATATTGACCAAAATGGTTATTTAACACTAGATACAACTAAGTTACTTAAGGATGGAAAAATCGATCGAACAACATTAGATGATGCCTTAACATTATTGTGGCGGCTTGATCCACCAGGGGTAGGTGCGCGTAATCTGCAAGAATGTTTATTGTTGCAGATCGAAAATGACCGCGGGCAAGAAGAGCTTGCTTATCAAGTTATCGCTAAGAATTTCGAGCTTTTTACCCAGCGTAAATGGGATGAGATCATAAAAAAGATGAAGCTAAGTAAAGAAGAGTTTCAAGGTGTTTTAGACTATGTCAAGACGTTATCAGCAGCACCGGGAAAAGCTTATGATCAAAGTTCAACGGCATATATCGCACCAGATCTGATCGTTGAAAAAGTGGACGGAAAGTATCAGGCACGGGCAACAAGCTTAGTTAAGCCCAAAATAGTTTTTCGAAAAAGTTACTATGAAAGTTTGGTCGGAACATTAGACAAAAACGTGGTAATTTATCTCAAGGAAAAGAAAAAGCAGTATGCTTCACTTCTAGAAGAACTTCAAATGCGCCAAAGGACGATCGAACGTGTAGGTCAAGAAATAATTGCCCATCAATACGATTTCTTTGCTAAGTCAAACCATCCATTAAAACCGTTATTGTTACGCGATGTAGCTCAAAAACTACAATTACATGAATCAACGATCAGTCGGGCAGTTAATGGAAAATACTTACAAACTGATTTTGGAGTTTTTGAATTACGCAGCTTTTTTTCACAAGCCGTTAATTATGATCAAGATGGTGCCGGCATTAGTGCAGCTAAGATCCAAGAGCAGATCCAACGATTGATTGCAACTGAAGATAAACAAAAACCATTATCTGATCAAAAGATTTTAGATAAGTTACAAGCTGATGGACTAAAATTGTCCCGAAGAACAGTTGCTAAGTATCGCGAAAAGTTACAAATCCCGGCTGCATCCAAGCGAAAAAGATTTTGTTAGTAATTATTTTACATTTGTGAAAAAACTTAAATGTTCCTTGATTTACGGGTGTTTAGTAACGTTTTCATAGTTATCGTTCGTCAATCTTTCAACGTTTGCGGTTTTTTTTAAGTTAAATTTCGGATAAAGCGATTTAAATAAGGATTAATACTAAGGATTTCTCGGTTTTTTTGTTTAATTTTAGTGTGTTACACCTTGCAAAAGAAAAATATTGTTGTTATAATTTCAGTGTGCTTGGGAGAGTAGGAATTTACAAATAGTAATTTTTTGTAAACCTACTTTATCATCATCTAATTAAGGTTTGATGAGATCTCTGGACGGTTTGCGTCCCACAGAAAGAGAGACGAATGACTATGCATCAAGAAATCGAGTGGATCGAACGGGTAATTCCTGATGTGATCGATACCATTAGTCGCAGATATGCAGTGTTAAAGCACATTGCGCTGGCAGGTCCGATCGGAAGACGCTCGTTAGCTGATGCAGTGGGCATGAGTGAACGAATTTTGCGGACAGAAGCCGATTGCTTGAAAAAGCAAGACTTGATTGCGACAACTAAGTCAGGCATGATCTTGACCGATAAGGGTCGTGAAGTTATTCAGGGATTATCTAGTTTCATTGATCAGTTATTAGATCTTAAACAATTAGAAGTTCAGTTGAGTCAAAAACTCGGCATTACAAATTGTTTAGTGGTCGCTGGTAACAGCGATAATGATCGTGATGTGGTCGATGAAATGGGAAAGTTAGTTACCAACACTTTAAAGACATTATTGCCACATGGAAAAAATGTGATCGCAGCGATGGGTGGAACAACAATGGCACAAATTGCTGATTGTCTTACACCTGAGATCTCAAGAAATCGTGAGTTGCTTTTTGTACCGGCTCGTGGTGGCTTGGGAGAACGCGTTGAGATTCAGGCGAATAATGTTTGTGCTCGGATGGCATTATGTACTGGCGGGAAAAGCCGTTCATTATATGTTCCCGAGCAGGTAAGCGAGAGTACGTATCGTCCGCTATTAAAGGAACCGGCTATTCAAGAAGTAGTCGCGTTGATCAAGCAAAGTAATGCTGTGATCCACAGCATTGGTACGGCAATGCATATGGCTCATCGGCGCTCAATGTCAAAAGACTTGGTCGCAATGCTCAAAGAAAAAAGAGCAGTTGGTGAAGCCTTTGGTTATTTCTTTGATGAAAGTGGACGTGTCGTGTATCGGATCTCTCGTATCGGGATCCAGTTAGAAGACCTCGCTTCTATGGACTGTGTAGTTGCGGTCGCTGGTGGTGCTTCCAAAGCAAAAGCGATCGTCTCCTACATGAATCACGCTCCCAAACAAACGTGTTTGATCACGGATGAAGGAGCTGCAAAGGCGATTTTAAAAGAGTAGTGTTTAATCATTACTTTTTAAAATAAATTTTTATTTCCTAAAGGAGGAAATTGTAGTATGACTACTAAAGTAGGTATTAATGGTTTTGGTCGTATCGGCCGTTTGGCATTCCGTCGTATTGCTGAAACATCAAAAGATTTGGAAATCGTTGCTATCAACGACTTAACATCTCCAGCAATGTTAGCACACTTGTTGAAATATGACACAGCTCATGGTCAATTCGCAGGTGAAGTTTCCGCAACAGAAAACGCACTTATCGTTAACGGTAAGGAAATTCCTGTTTACGCAGAAGCAGATGCACGTAACATTCCTTGGGTTAAGAACGATGGCGTAGACTTGGTTCTTGAATCAACAGGTTTCTACACATCTCCAGAAAAGGCACAAGCACACATCGATGCAGGTGCTAAGAAAGTTCTTGTTTCAGCTCCAGCCGGCAAGATGAAGACAATCGTTTACGGTGTTAACGATGATACATTGACACCAGAAGACAAGATCGTTTCTGCTGCTTCATGTACAACAAACTGCTTGGCACCACTTGCTAAAGCTGTTAACGATGCATTTGGCATCAAAGCTGGTACAATGACAACAATCCACGCTTACACAGCTACACAAAAATTACAAGATGGTCCAGATCGCGGTGGTAACGTACGTAACGCACGTGCTGCAGCTCAAAACACAATTCCTCACTCAACAGGTGCTGCTAAAGCTATCGGCTTAGTTGTTCCAGAATTGAACGGCAAGTTAGACGGTCATGCACAACGTGTTCCTGTTATCACAGGTTCATTAACAGAATTAGTTGCAACTCTTGACAAAGAAGTTACAGCTGAAGAAGTTAACGAAGCAGTTAAGAAAGTTACAGAAAACAACCCATCATTTGGTTACAATGCTGACGGTATCGTTTCTTCCGATATCATTGGTACATCATTTGGTTCAATCTTCGACCCAACACAAACACAAGTTGTTGGCGAAGGCGATGCACAAGTTGTTAAGACTGTTGCATGGTACGACAACGAAGCTGGCTTTACAGCACAAATGATCCGTACATTAGAAAAATTTGCAAGCATGCTTTAAGATTTAGCTAAACGCTAATTTTTAACTTGTTAAGCAGGTTATGAGGCGGGGGGAGGCAGACTCCTTCCGCCTTTTATTTTTTAAAATTTATGGAGGGTTACTTTATGTCTAAACTTATTGTTTCAGATTTAAAAGATCTTAAAGGTAAAAAAGTTTTAGTTCGTGTTGACTTTAATGTTCCTATCAAAGACGGTGTGATCGGTGACGACAACCGTGTTAAGGCAGCATTGCCAACAATCAAATATATCACAGACAACGGTGGCAAGGCTATCTTGTTCTCACACCTTGGTCGTGTAAAAACAGAAGAAGACAAAGCTAAGTTGTCCTTACGTCCAGTTGCAGAACATTTAGCTGATCTTTTAGGTAAGAAAGTTACATTTGTACCTGCTACACGTGGTGCACAATTAGAAGAAGCTATCGCTGAAATGGAAGATGGCGACGTTTTAGTTGTTGAAAATACACGTTTTGAAGACTTAGACGGTAAGAAAGAATCTGGTAACGATCCAGAACTTGGCAAGTACTGGGCATCTCTTGGCGATGTATTCGTTAACGATGCATTTGGTACAGCTCACCGTGCACATGCTTCTAACGTTGGTATCGCAAGTAACATGGACCAAGCAGCAGCTGGTTTCTTATTAGAAAAAGAAATCAAGTTCTTAGGTGAAGCTGTTGACACCCCAGAACATCCATTTGTTGCTATCTTAGGTGGTGCTAAAGTTTCTGACAAGATCGGTGTGATCGAACACTTACTTGACAAAGCTGACAAGATCATCGTTGGTGGTGGGATGACATACACATTCTACGCTGCTAAAGGTATCAAGATCGGTAACTCTTTAGTTGAAGAAGACAAGATCGATTTAGCTAAAGAATTGCTTGCAAAAGCTGGCGACAAGATCGTGTTACCAGTTGATAACGTATGCGCAACAGAATTCAACAATGATGCTCCTACAAAAGTATTTGAAGGCGATATTGAAGATGGCTACATGGCTCTTGATATTGGACCAAAATCAGTTGAATTGTTCAAAGATGTCTTGAAAGACGCTAAGACAGTTGTTTGGAACGGACCTATGGGTGTCTTTGAAATGCCAAACTTTGCTAAGGGTACACTTGGCGTTGGTGAATTCTTAGGTACATTATCCGATGCAACAACAATCGTCGGTGGTGGGGACTCCACAGCTGCTGTTAATGAATTAGGCGTTGCTGAAAAATTAACACACATTTCTACTGGTGGTGGCGCTTCACTTGAATATCTTGAAGGTAAGACACTTCCTGGTATTGCTGCTGTTTCCAACAAATAATAACCATTGATCACAGCTGACAGGGGTAAGTTATTTGCCCCTGCCAGTTTGTTTAAACAATTTTCTTTGAAAGGATGATTTTTGTGCGTACACCAATTATTGCAGGTAACTGGAAGATGAACATGAATCCAGAACAAACTGCGGAATTTGTAAAAGCTGTTAAAGATAAATTACCAAAAGCAACAGAAGTAGAAGCAGTTATCGCTGCTCCAGCTGTTGACTTACCAGCATTATTAGAAAATGCTAAAGGTTCTGAATTAAAAGTGGCTGCTGAAAATTGCTACTTTGAAGATGAAGGTGCCTTTACAGGTGAAACTTCACCTAAAGTATTGAAAGAAATGGGCGTTGACTATGTAATCATCGGTCACTCAGAACGTCGCGATTACTTCCATGAAACAGATGAAGACATCAACAAAAAAGCACATGCTATCTTTAACAATGGCATGACACCAATCGTTTGCTGTGGTGAATCTTTAGAAACTCGTGAAGCTGGTAAGGCTGAAGAATGGGTTGAAGCACAAGTTAAGGCTGCTCTTAAAGATTTAACAGCAGAACAAGTTGCTAACTTGGTTATTGCTTACGAACCAATCTGGGCTATCGGTACAGGTAAAACAGCTACATCTGACCAAGCAGAAGAAATCTGTGCAGTTGTAAGAAAGACTGTTGCTGATTTATACGACCAAGACGTAGCAGATAAGGTACGTATCCAATACGGTGGTTCTGTAAAACCTGCTAACGTTAAAGAATTAATGGCTAAACCAAACATCGATGGTGGTTTAGTTGGTGGGGCTTCTTTAGTTCCTGAATCATACTTGGAATTGGTTAATTTCAACGACTAAGATTAATTTTTACTTGGACCTTCATAAAATCAATTGAAAGTTCCGTCTAAAACCATTAAAATAATGGATGAGGACAATATTTCTCAAAGTCAATCAAACTAAAAGGAGAGTAATATTTTATGTCTGCAATTACAGAAATTTATGCTCGCGAAGTCTTAGACTCACGTGGCAACCCAACAGTTGAAGCTGAAGTTTACACAGAAGATGGTGGTTTTGGTCGCGGTATCGTGCCTTCCGGTGCTTCTACAGGTGAACACGAAGCTGTTGAATTGCGTGACGGCGACAAGTCACGTTACATGGGCAAAGGTGTTACAAAAGCTGTTGCTAATGTAAATGATGTTATCGCAAAAGAAATCGTTGGCTACGAAGTAACAGACCAAATCGCAATCGACAAAGCTATGATCGCTTTGGACGGTACACCAAACAAAGGTAAGCTTGGTGCTAACGCTATCTTGGCTGTTTCCATCGCTGTTGCTCGTGCAGCTGCTGATGAACTACAAGTGCCATTGTACAACTACATGGGTGGTACAAACGCACACGTATTACCAACACCAATGATGAACGTTATCAACGGTGGTGCACACTCAGATAACAAGGTTGACTTCCAAGAATTCATGATCATGCCTGTTGGTGCTTCTTCAATCAAAGAAGCTGTACGCATGGGTTCTGAAACATTCCACAACTTGCAAAAACTTCTTGCAGCTGATGGTAAGGTAACTTCTGTTGGTGACGAAGGTGGTTTTGCACCTGACTTTGCTAACAACGAAGAACCATTACAATACTTGATCAAAGCTATCGAAGCTGCTGGTTACAAGCCAGGTAAAGATATCTCTATCGCTATCGACGTTGCTTCTTCCGAACTTTGGGATGGCGAAACAGGCAAGTACAAACTTCGTTGGTCAACTGGTGAAGAATTCACAACTGCTGAATTCATCAAGTACCTTGAAGGTTTAGTTGCTAAATACCCAATCATCTCAATTGAAGATCCTATCGACGAAAACAACTGGGATGACTGGAAAGAAATCACAGCTGAACTTGGTAAGAAAGTTCAATTGGTTGGTGACGACTTCTTCGTTACAAACACACAATACTTAGCTAAAGGTATCCGCATGGGTTGTGCTAACTCCATCTTGATCAAAGTTAACCAAATCGGTACTTTGACAGAAACTTTTGAAGCTATCGAAATGGCTAAGGAAGCTGGTTACACAGCTATCGTTTCCCACCGTTCTGGTGAAACAGAAGATACAACAATTGCTGACTTGGTTGTTGCTACAAACGCAGGCCAAATCAAGACAGGTTCTATGAGCCGTACAGACCGTATCGCTAAGTACAACCAATTAATGCGTATCGAAGATCAATTAACAAGTGGTGTTGCTGAATACAAAGGCATCAACTCCTTCTACAACTTGAGCGAACAAGCTCGTCAAGCTATCGAAGAAAAATAATTAGTTGATTGATTGACTTAATTATCTTGTAGCTTAGCTACTATTTAGAGAAGAGATCTGTTTAGGCAGGTCTCTTTTCTTTTTACATATTTGTTAATTTTGGGGAAACAACTGAATATAATTTTAGGTGAATCAAGATGATATTAAATAATTTAAAAAAGCTAAACTTTATTCGTGTTAAATTTATTTTGCGTGGTGCGTTAGTTGGGGTCATTTCAGGGCTAGTGGTAAGTTTTTTTCGCTTAGCGATCGAAACGATCTTAACGACCGTTCAGCACTTGTTTTTAGCCTGGAAAAGTGGGGTAATGCCAGGCATGATTTTACTTTTATTCTTTTTGCTTGTTTTGGGGGTCAATGCCCACTTTTTAAAATCTGAACCCAATATTAGTGGTTCGGGGATCCCACAAGTTGAAGGACAGTTAGCAAGTGTTTTATCGCTAAATTGGTGGTCAGTTTTATGGCGTAAGTGGATCGGTGGCGTACTATCGATCGGCTCAGGACTTTATTTAGGCCGGGAAGGTCCATCGATCCAATTGGGAGCAAGTGTCGGTCAAGGGGTAGCCGAGTATCTACATTTAAGTTCGACTAAAAAACGTTGCCTAATTGCCGGAGGGGCTGCAGCTGGTTTGGCTTCAGCATTTAATGCCCCGATCGCAGCCTCTTTATTTGTGGTAGAAGAAGTCTACCATAATTTTTCACCTTTTATTTGGACGACTTCATTAGCAGCTGCTGTTACCGCAAACTTTGTCTCACTTAACTTTTTTGGCTTAAAGCCAGTTCTTTATATGCCGCAAGAACATTCTTTTCCAATCAGTGATTATTGGCAATTAATTGTGCTTGGTGTTCTTTTAGGCTGTTTTGGTCTACTATACGAATATTTAACGTTAAATTGTGGTCGTCTCTATCAAAAAATAAAATTTTTGTCACCACGTTTTTATGGGGTGATTCCGTTGATCTTATTATTTTTTATCGGGTATTTTTGGCCTCAAACGCTTGGTGGTGGTAATCATTTGATTACTGGGCTAGCACAGGCAAATTACTCACTTATGATCTTAGTTGGGTTATTTGCACTGCGACTGTGTTTTTCTGTTTTATCATATGGCTCAAGTCTACCTGGAGGGATCTTTTTACCGATCTTAACACTTGGTTCGCTTCTAGGAGCGATTTATTGGGCGGTTGCCTTTCAGCTGGGAATTTTATCAAGTGGGGTATTGGTCAATTGCATAATTTATGCGATGGCAGGTTATTTTGCTTGTATTGGAAAAGCGCCTTTTACCGCTATTTTGCTTGTAACTGAGATGGTCGGGACCTTGGAACATTTAATGCCGTTAGCTTTAGTGTCGTTAACAGCGTATGCAGTTTTTGATATGTTACATGGACGCCCGATCTATGAAGCAATGCTAGAAAATTTAGTGAAACATCGGGGGCAACAAGCGCTTTTGACAGGTGAACAGCAAAAAGATCAATTGGAATGGCCAATTTTTGTTGGTTCAAAATTACAAGATAAAATGATCTCTCAAATAAATTGGCCTAAAGAATGTCTAGTTTTAGCAGTGCGCAGAGGGGAAAAAGAAATGTTGGCTCACGGTAAAACTGTACTTAAAGCGGGAGATACGTTGCTCATTTTAGTTGCAAATGAGCAAGTACAGGCGGTGCGGACGGCATTACAAAAAATGTCAGCTTAATTGTGACTGGAAAATTTCTGTTAGATATGCTAAATTATAGTAGATGTAGTTTACCATAGCGGGTAAGGAGGTACATACTTTGTACAATATACTCTTAACATTATTGCTGATCGTTGCTGTTTTGATCATCGTTGCTGTCTTAATGCAACCGGCTAAAACTGATAATGCCTCATCAGCTTTATCAGGTGGAGCAACTGAGTTATTCAGCAAACAAAAACCACGGGGCTTTGAAGCGTTTATGCAAAGAGTCACAGCTGTTTTAGGAATTATCTTCTTTGCGCTTTCATTAGCTTTAGTATATATTTCAGCACGCTAGCTCCAAATAGTAAAGCCTCCTGCATAATAAAAACAGGGGGCTTTTTTCAGTGTATTAGTCGCTTTTTAGTTAGCAGATGTGGTATAACAGTGATGAGTGTTAATTATTTCGAAATGATGAGGATATAAATGGAAAAAGAAAAAATAAAAGAATCACTTGTAAATTATATGGAAAGTGAACCTGATAAAAAATTCACAGTACAAGAACTAGCAGATAAATTAGAGATGAATAAGGCGGGCCAATTTAATTTTGTTGTGCAAGCAGTCGCACAACTTGAACACGATAAGGTCATCAAGTTGGACGATGAAGGTTCTTTTGCAATTGTAAAAGAAGAACCAGTGCAACGTTTTACGGGGATTTTTCATGCAAATGATCGGGGCTTTGGCTTTGTAACGGTCGATCCAGAAGAGCCAGATTATTTTATCAATCCAACGCAAACTCTTTCTGCATTGAATGGGGATGAAGTTGAGGTTGAAATGATCGAGGCTGGTGATCCTGCAAGCGGGAAACGCCCTGAAGGTAAAGTTACGGGAATTGTACAACGTAATTTAACTCAAGTAGTGGGAGAATTTAAAGCGGCAGAAGATGAGAACCTTCCTGCGGGTATTATTGGAACAATCCACTTGCGAGATAAAAAGTTATCCAATTATCGTTTTCTAGTAGAAGACAAGGGACTTTCGCCGGTTCCCGGAGAAATCGTCTTAGCTGACATTACAGCTTATCCAAGTAGTGATTTACCAGGAATCATTAAAGGGGTAGCAACTAAAGTCATTGGGAATGTCAATGATCCAGGGATCGATATTTTACAAATCGTTTATCAACATGATATTCCGCATACTTTCCCAGACGATGTGATGGAACAAATTGCAGATATTCCTGATCATGTAACGGAAGCTGAAAAAGTTGGGCGGCGCGATTTAACAGATGAACCAATGGTCACGATCGACAGTATCGAATCAAAAGACTTGGATGATGCGGTCAGTGTCCGTAAATTAGCTAACGGCAATTACCATTTGGGGGTTCATATTGCGGATGTGTCACACTATGTTACCCCTAATACTCCGTTGGATCGGGAAGCTTTTGAACGTGGAACCTCGGTTTATTTAACAGACCGTGTTATTCCAATGATTCCGGCTAAGCTTTCTAATGGGATCTGTTCTTTGAATCCTAAAGTTGAACGTTTGGCCTTAACTTGTGAAATGGAGATCGATCCGGAAGGTAAGGTTGTTTCCCACGAAATTTTCCCAAGTGTGATCAAAACAACTGAACGGATGACTTATAAGGCAATCAACAAAATCTTAGAAGCAGACGACCAAAAGGCTAAGGAACGCTATGCTGATCTTGTACCGATGTTTAAGGAAATGGGCGAATTGCATAAAATTTTGCTTAAAATGCGTAAACGTCGTGGTGCCATCGAATTTGAAGATACTGAAGCTAAAATCATTGTCGATGAAAAAGGTCATGCGATCGATATCCAATTGCGTCAACGTGGTACAAGTGAACGGATGATCGAATCCTTTATGTTGGCTGCAAATGAAACTGTTGCAGCTCATTATAAAAATCTAAACGTGCCATTCATTTACCGGATCCACGAAACACCAAAAGAAGAAAAAATCAAATCATTCTTTGAAATGCTTTCGGGCCTAGGAGTAGAAGTAACTGGGAAACTCAGTGATATTCAACCAAAAATGCTACAAGGTATTTTGAAAAAAGTCGCAGGTAAGCCAGAAGAGCCAATGGTTTCAGTAATGTTATTGCGTTCGATGCAACAAGCTAAATATTCGCCAGAACCATTAGGTCACTTTGGTTTAGCAGCAAAAGATTACACCCACTTTACTTCACCAATCAGACGTTATCCTGACTTGATGGCACACCGGATGATCCACTATTATGCTGACAATGGGATCGGGGAAAATAGCCAAGCTAAATTCCAAACACAGTTGCCAGAAGTCAGCCAACATAGCTCACAAGCCGAAAGACGAGCAATTGATGCCGAACGTGATACCGATGCAATGAAAAAAGCCGAATATATGGCTGATCATGTGGGTGAAGAATTTGATGCGGTCGTAAGTTCAGTTACGAAGTTCGGGATGTTTGTTGAACTACCAAATACGGTCGAAGGTTTGATCCATATCAGTGAGATCAATGACGACTACTATGTCTTTGTTGAAAAACAAATGGCCTTGGTCGGACGTAAGACAAAGCAAACTTACCGTATTGGACAACCGATCAAAGTAAAATTAGTTAACGTTAATGCTGAGCAAAAAGAGATCGATTTTAAATTATTGAATTTAGGTGAAGCACCAAAAACAGATCTTTTAGACGGGGTTGAATTGCCAGAAATGCCACCACGTAAGAAATTTGACCGTAAAAATGGTGATAAACGTGGTCCAAAACGTCCATATAAAAAGCATAGTAAACGTCCACGTGACCACAAACGTAATTCACAAAATCAAAATGGGCGTAAACCATTTTATAAAAAAAGACGTGAACGTAAATAATTTTAAAAAGGACTGAAGTAAATGGCCAAACAAGTACAAAAGGACCGACCTTTAGCCCAAAATCGCAAGGCAAGTCATGATTACTATATCTTAGATACCATTGAAGCAGGGATCGCCTTGACTGGGACTGAGATCAAGTCAGTGCGTGCCGGCAGAATCAATTTAAAAGATGGTTTTGCTCAAATCAAAAATGGTGAGGCATGGTTAATGAACGTGCATATTTCTGAGTATACGCAAGGGAATCGGTTTAACCACGATCCTTTACGAAATCGCAAGTTATTGTTGCACAAAAAGCAAATCATGCGCTTAGCGGAAGAAACAAGTGGAAAAGGGATCACTTTAGTCCCACTAAAGGTCTATTTAAAAAATGGTTTTGCAAAAGTTTTACTTGGAATCGCTCAAGGTAAACATAACTATGATAAACGTGAAACGATTAAACGGCGTGACCAAGAACGTGAAATTCGCAGAACTTTAAAAAATTATGGCTAGAAAATAGTGAGTAAAAGCTTAAAAATACCCCCTAAGTTGGACCAAAAATCTAACCTAGGGGGTATTTTATTTTTAAGCAAGAGGATTCAGTGGATCAACTTGTTGGTTTAAGTTTTCAAAGCGATAAACGGCTCTTTCACCACCGATCAATTTAGGTCGTGAACTCAAATAAGTAACATGTGCATCACCGACTTCTTTGATCGATGTTCTGACAGGGATCTGAACAAATTTAACGTGCATCCCGATTGCGGTATCACCAATATCCATCCCACCTTTTGCAATGACGTGTTCAACTTCAACCGGATCATTGAAGTGTTCAAAGGCCGCAACTTGAGTAGCACCACCAGCATGAAGGCTAGGGCAAACGGAAACGATTTCGAAGCCATGGTTTTCTGCAACTTCTCTTTCCATGGCTAAGGCACGGTTTAGATGTTCACAGCCTTGCACTGCAAGATCGATTTGGAGTGGTTCTAAAACTGAAGTAACTGTTTCGATCACTGTGCGACCAACGTCTAAATTTGAATATTTTCCGATTTTTTTGCCTTGGATCTCGCTGGTGCTACAACCAAGTACAAAGAGTTCGTGTTTTTTAAAATCAGCTTGCTCCAAAAATTCGGTCAAGCCGGTCTTGATTTGGTTAGAAATTGTTTTTAATTCATCTGTTTGCATAAAAACCATCCTTACTTTTTATTAATTAGTTCATATTTCATTATATACCAAGAATTTGAGACAAAGAAAAATCCTTTAAAAAAGTTTCACAGCCACTTGAGTGCTTATTTTTTTGATAAAGACGCACTTCGTTTTGGTTATATTGTTTTCAATATATATAGTACAGCTTTGTGAAACCAAACACTATATGTTGTGTTTAAAAGCAAATGGTTATATCATATAAAGTGGTTAAGGAATTATTATGTATTTAAAGATAGATAGTATATTGAGTTAGATAGTTAGTATGTTGAAACAAGTGGACCATGATAGGATGAAAAATCGTGGTTCATTTTCAATTTAAAGACTATCTTTAGAAGGGATCTGAAGGTTATGATGCAAGTTGAAAACTATCAAAAATATAAGTTGCCAAAAATGGTGATCAAAACGGATGGTTATGAGGTGCCATTTGGACTTTATAAATTAGAAACTGTTTTGGCTAAGTTAGGTCTTGCTGACCAAAGTGAAACTATTTTAGTTGAGTTATTAAAAAAACTCGGTCATGCTCAAGTTGTTAAAACGACAGTGATCTATGATGAGTTGCTTTCCGTTTTAAAAAAGCATGGTTATGAAAAAGAAGCAACTGCATTTATTACTGTACATAAACTTGACGAAGAAGACTGGGCTAAACAAACTGATCCAGCAGTCCGTTTGAGTCGTCTCCAATCTAAAGATCCAAGCTTAGTGCATGAAAATGCCAATAAAGATAGCAATGTTTTTAACACGCAACGCGACCTAACTGCTGGAACTGTGGGAAAAACGTTAGGACTACGTATGATGCCTAAACACGTGGCTAAAGCTCATTTACGCGGTGATATTCACTACCATGATCTTGACTATACACCATGGAGTCCCATGACTAACTGTTGTTTGATCGACTTTAAAGAAATGTTAACGAATGGGTTTAAGATCGGCAATGCCGAAGTTGAAAGTCCACATTCGATCCAAACAGCTACAGCACAAATGTCACAGATCATTGCTAATGTGGCTTCAAGTCAGTATGGTGGGTGTTCGGCTGACCGAATCGATGAAGTATTAGAACCCTTTGCAATGAAGAATTATGAGAAGCATTTAGCTGAATCAAAAGAATATATCGAAGACCCTGCAAAGCAAGAAGAATTCGCTAAAAAGCGGACTAAAAAAGATATCTATGATGCAATGCAAGCCTTAGAATACGAAATCAACACGCTCTTTTCTTCGCAAGGTCAAACACCTTTTACAACGTTAGGTTTTGGTTTAGGAACGTCATGGATCTCACGTGAGATTCAAAAGTCCATTCTAAAAATTCGGATCGGTGGTTTGGGACGTGAAAAACGGACTGCTATTTTTCCTAAATTAGTCTTTACGATCAAAAAAGGTCTCAATTTAAAACCAGGGGATCCTAATTACGATATTAAACAACTAGCCGTTGAGTGTGCTACTAAGCGGATGTATCCTGATGTTTTGATGTACGATAAAATCAAGGAATTGACGGGGAGTTTTAAAGCACCAATGGGATGTCGTTCATTTTTACAAGGCTGGAAAGATGAACAAGGCAGTGAAGTAAATTCGGGGCGCATGAACTTAGGTGTGGTTACCTTGAATCTACCACGGATCGCTTTAGAATCAAAAGGTGATAAGGCTCTCTTTTGGAAGATTTTTAATGATAAGCTTCAAGTATGTAAAACGGCACTAGACTTTAAGGTCAATCGCGTGTTAGACGCTGTGCCAGAAAACGCGCCGATCCTATATCAATACGGTGCATTTGGTCAACGTTTAAAGCCAGGTGAAGATGTTTCTAAGCTTTTCAAAAATGAACGCGCAACGGTTTCGATCGGCTATATTGGTCTTTACGAAGTTGGTACAACATTTTATGGTCCAAATTGGGAACACAATAAAGAAGCTCATGATTTTACGTTAGAGATCGTCAAACAACTACATGATGCTTGTCTAGTTTGGTCTAAAGAAAGTGGCTATCATTTTAGTGTCTATTCAACTCCAAGTGAATCTTTAACGGATCGTTTCTGTAAGTTAGATACAGAGCGTTTTGGTGAGGTAAAAGACATCACGGATAAGGATTACTATACTAATAGTTTCCACTATGATGTTCGAAAACACCCAACCCCATTTGAAAAATTACAATTTGAAATGGATTACCCTAAGTACGCTGCGGGTGGTTTTATTCATTATTGTGAATATCCTAACTTGCGTCAAAATCCTAAGGCTTTAGAAGCAGTTTGGGATTTTGCGTATGATAAAGTTGGGTATTTGGGGACTAACACGCCAATTGACCATTGTTATAAGTGTGGCTTTGAAGGTGAATTTAAGGCAACTGCGCGGGGCTTTGAATGTCCTGATTGTGGTAACCATGACCCTAAGACTTGTGATTGTGTTAAGCGGACTTGTGGTTATTTAGGTAATCCATTACAACGTCCAATGGTGCATGGACGCCATGCTGAAATTGCTTCACGCGCTAAAAATATTGGACCGGGGATGGTTTTTGATGAGTAAAGGTGATTCTATGTTACGGATCACGGTTGGTGGTGATACAGCTTTTGTTGAAGCTGATCAAATCAAAGAAACAGCACGTAAAGAACCCAAGAAACCAGCGCGACGTAAACCCAAAAATCCGAAACCACAAGAATGGTTAGCCAAAGATCTAAGTCAGTTACGGATCGCTGATTATAAGCCATTTAACTTTGTTGATGGTGAAGGTGTCCGGTGTAGTCTGTATGTTAGTGGCTGTAAGTTTGCTTGTCCAGGTTGCTATAATAAAGTTGCTCAAAGCTTTAATTATGGTTCGTTATATACCCAAGAGTTGGAAGACCAAATTATTGCTGATCTTGGACAAGATTATGTTCAGGGGTTAACGTTACTAGGCGGCGAACCATTTTTAAATACCCAAGTTTGTTTACGTTTAGTTGATCGAATTCGAAAAGAATATGGTCATACTAAGGATATTTGGTCATGGACAGGGTATACGTGGGATGAATTGCAACTTGAATCTGAGGATAAACTAGAATTATTATCAAAAATTGATATTTTAGTAGATGGACGTTTTATGGAAGATCTGAAAGATTTGACCTTGCAGTTCCGTGGTAGTTCAAATCAAAGAATTATTGATGTGCCAAAATCTTTAGCAGCTGATAAAGTTGTGATCTGGGATTGTTTAGAAAGATAAACATAAAAATAATAAGCTATGATATTGCATATAGCTTATGAATATTGTGAACAACACAATTTTCGACACACGAATTTATGGCATTTTTGAATTTAAATTCATAGATTTTTATTTATGTATAATTTGAAACTTATCGTTAATGGGGATGAATAAATAAATTTTTTTAATAAAATAACTAAAAGTATAGTATCCTTGTTAATAGTTTAGAAAATTTCTAAATTGTTAGCGAGGATATTTTTTAGAAAAAAGGTATCAATTTTTTAAAATAGGTGTATAATAATGAATGAGGATATATATTGTATGGTTGCACCAGGTTTTATGAAGAAGGGGCGATTTATATGGTTACCTTATACACATCACCAAGTTGCACGTCATGTCGCAAGGCACGTGCATGGCTTAAAAATCATGATATCTCTTATAGTGAGAGAAACATTTTTTCGGAACCATTGAGTATTGATGAGATCAAGCAAATTTTGCAAATGACAGAAGATGGAACAGAAGAAATTATTTCTAAACGTTCAAAGGCGTATCAAGAATTAGATATCAACATCGAAGAAATGCCATTGCAAGAACTGCTCGATTTAGTTCAAACACATCCCGGCCTGTTAAGACGACCAATTATTATGGATGAAAAGAGACTTCAAGTCGGATACAACGAAGATGAAATTCGTCGTTTCCTTCCACGCGAAGTACGAGCACTCGAATTACGACGTGCACGTGAATTAGCGGGTTTCTAAAGTTTATAATAAGATACATTATAGATTAGACCATTCAAGTTTTTTGGGTGGTCTTTTTTGATAATTTTTGGTATGATAAGTGTTGCAAATTAAGTGTTTTTGCGAGCATTTAAGTAGGAAAGGGAGGATCACAGATGGAAATGGAAAAGGTTAATGAGAATACTATTCGGGTATTACTCGGAACTGAAGATTTGACCGATCGTGGCATCACCGTCCTGGATCTACTTGGTAATCAAAAAGAAATCGAAAATTTCTTTTTCAGCATTTTAGAAGAGGTCGATAAAGACCATGAATTTCGTGATAATGATGCAGTAACTTTCCAATTGATCCCTAATCAAAATGGGTTGGAATTGTTTATCACAAAGGTTGACCCAAACAAGACAGAAAGTTCGAGTTCACTACCACGGAATGCTTCAAGTAAAAGTGGACAAGACGATCAACAGTTAAACATTGCAGGTGCGGGGATCGGTAACGATTTAGCTGATTATATTAGAAAACAGCTGACCGAAGACAATGAGAAGTATCAACGTCAAACACCTGCGTTGACTGATGACGGAGATGGAGTTTCGGGTTACTTGAATACAGATAAAGACTCGCAATATCGTTATTTAGTTAGTTTTGCAGACTTCGAAGATTTTATTCAACTTGCAAAATCATTTAATTATGATAGTACAGTCTCAAATCTATATAGTCTCGATGGTATTTACTATCTTGAACTAGTTTTCTTTGCTGATCAGATGGAACCAGCTGATGTTCAAGATGCAATGGCGTTAGTTTATGAATATGGTAAAAAAGAGCAATTTGAATCTGCAGTAGTCAAAGAACGTGGAAAATGTCTCATGGAACATGCTGCCTTTGAGCTAGCACGTTATCATTTTGGCTAAATTTTAGGCAACTATGCATATTTTGCATAGTTGCTTTTTTTTAAATGAATTATTCCTTTTACTGCGTATTTACTTAGTGAAGGGGATGAACGTGATGTTTTATGGAATTACAGGAGATAAAAAATTAGTTGCTGCAAATCAGGCGGATAAAAATATGACTTATTATTGTCCGCAATGTAAAAAATTACTTATTTTACGACAAGGAAGGCATAATTTACCCCATTTTGCCCATATGAGAACAGCTTGTTTGGCCTTTAGTGAAGGTGAAACAGGTGAACATTTACAAGGTAAAAAATTTTTACTGGCTTTTTTTGCTAAATATTACGACCATGTAGAACTTGAAGCGTATCTTAGTGAACTAAAACAGCGTCCTGATCTACTGGTTTTTAGAAAAGCTAATAAAAACTTAGCCGTAGAATTTCAGTGTGCGCCTTTAACCTATGACAAACTATCTGAGCGTTCGACTGGTTATCGTCAGCAAGGTCTAGCTTTCTTTTGGTTTTTAGGCAAAAAGAACTATCGGCTAGGCAAAAGAATGACTCAAAAAATAGCTCAATTTCTTAATTGGTCAGCTGTGCGCGGTTTTTATTTGATTTATGTTGATGTAGTTCAAAAAAGAATTGAAGTTGCTTATCAGCTTCAAATGGTTGATTTTTTACCACTTAGATATTTACGTTGGTATACTAGTGATTTTTTACAATTAAGGTCATTTTTTAAAAGCTATCAGCTGACCTATGTTCCGATGGTCTTACCAAATGATCACATGCATCAGTTACGTGTATTGCAAAAAATGCGTTATTATTCACGCGGAGAAATGTTTTCTTTACAAAAAACAGCATATGTAAAGCAAGCTAATTTGGATGAAATTATTGCGAGAGGTTTAAATTTTATCCCATATAGTCCGATTTATTGCAAAGCTTTATTTTGGTGGCATGCGCAAGCTTTGGTAGTTAATGAAAATGTTGATGTGAAAAAAATAGCCCAAAATTTTGGGTACCAGCTGGCTTTTTTAAATAGTGAAACCTTTATTTTAATGGATATTTGTCGCCTTTTTTTGAAATAAGTACGAAAGGGGTTGCAATTCCAGATAAAAATTTCTAAAATTAAGGCACTAAGAAGAAATGAGGTGTGGCGGATGGCAGCAGTCAAACGTTTACCAAAAAGAGAAGAAGTTGCCGTTGAATTAACGTGGGACTTAGAAAAAATCTTTAAAAATGATGCTGAATTTGAAGCAAAATTTAGCGAAGTTGCGCAAAAAGCACGTGAATTTAACAAGTTTAAGGGAACTCTGGGTGAAAGTGCAAATGCGCTCTTAGTCGCTTTAGAGGAATTATTAGCTTTAGAACGGACCTTAGAAGTTGTCTATGTTTATGCTAGCATGAAAAATGACCAAGACACAGCCGAAGCTAAGTATCAGGCGTTAATGTCACGGGTGCAAAAATTACTGGCGGATGTATCAACCGCAACTGCTTGGTTCCAACCGGAGTTATTAGCACTTGATCCCCAGACATTAGCTACTTATTTCACAAATGAGCCCAAGTTAGACCAATATCGAACCTTGATCAATGATTGGACGCGGTTACGTGCACATGTTTTAAGTGAACAAGAAGAATCTTTGTTAGCTGGTGCCAGTGATATCTTGGCGAATGCTTCAAATGTTTTTGAAGTTTTAAACAATGCCGATTTGAAGTTTCCGATCGTGACAAACGAAAAAGAAGAACAAGTAGAACTTTCAAACGGTGTTTACGGTACGTTGTTAGAGTCGACCGATCGCCGAGTTCGTAAAGAAGCTTTTGAAAAGTTATACGAAGTTTATCACCAATTTAGACATACGTTTGCGACGACTTTGGCTGCTCATGTACGTAAGCATAATTTCTCAGCACAGATCCGTCACTATCAAAGTGCCAAAGAAGCAGCTTTAGCACAAAATGAGATCCCAGTAGCTGTTTACGATACATTGGTCAAAACTGTAAATGAGAATCTACCGTTATTGCACCAATACGTGGCTTTACGCAAGCAAGTCTTACAACTTGATGAATTGCACATGTATGATATGTACACGCCACTAACTGGTGAACCAACGTTGACTTTTACGTATGAAGAAGCTAAGCAAATGGCGCTTGAAGCGCTTAGTGTCTTAGGGGAAGATTATTTAAAACATGTAAGTGAAGCTTTTGATAAACGTTGGATCGATGTGGTTGCTAATGCTGGCAAACGTAGCGGGGCCTACTCAGGTGGTGCCTATGACACTGCACCATATATTTTACTTAATTGGCAAGATACACTGGATAACTTATTTACCTTAGTGCATGAAATGGGTCACTCAATGCATAGCTACTATACACGCCAAAATCAACCTTATCAATATGGTGATTATTCGATTTTTGTGGCAGAAATTGCTTCGACAACTAATGAAAATCTATTGACGCAGTACTTGCTAGAAACTCAAACTGATCCTAAAGTGCGGGCATATGTCTTGAATCACTATTTGGATGGCTTTAAAGGAACGGTTTACCGCCAAACCCAATTTGCTGAATTTGAAGCTTGGTTACACGAACAAGATGCTAAGCAGGTGCCATTGACTGCAGATATGATTTCTGATTTTTATGGTAAATTAAATGCACATTATTATGGCCCAAGTGTTGAGAATGATGAACAAATTGCTTTTGAATGGGCAAGGATCCCTCATTTTTATTACAATTTCTACGTTTATCAATATGCCACTGGTTTTGGGGCTGCTGCAACTTTAGCAACACGCATTTTGGATGAAGATCCAGAGCATACCAAAGCTTACTTAGATTATTTAAAAGCTGGTTGTTCTAAAGCACCACTTGAAGTTATGAAAAAAGCTGGGGTAGATATGACAAATGGGCAATATCTAGAAAAAGCTTTTAAAGTGTTTGCTGAGCGCTTAGCGGAGTTGAACAGTTTATTGACCGTCTAATTGGATAAAATAAAAAACAGGTAAGTTTCTCTTTTTTGAGAAATTTACCTGTTTTTATTGTAATCAAGAAATTACTTTTTCAATTGGTGAACTGTGGGGGCTAAGTTTTGTCTGCCAAAGGTTTTCTTCGAGCAAACAAATTCTTTACTACCGTTACCTAAGATCAATTCTTCTAAAGTTGCAAGTGAAGCACAATCTTCAAATGAAACAGCCCATTCAAATCCATCTATATCGTAAATAACTACAGATGGAGGAGTATCGACGTTCATTTCAGCTGCTAGTTTTTGATCAGCGCGAAAGCTGTTAACTGCAAGTTCAGAGCGACGGTCACTTTGAAAGACCTCTAAATCTAGCTTACTTTTCTTAGCTGCGATCATTACAACTTCTTCACTGTATTTCTTATGTTCAACGTGAAGTTGGTGTTGAACACTCATTAAAAAATCACGCCCACGTCTACGCCCTTGGAAAAGAGCGGCTTTATAATCGAGAATAGCGTGATATAAAATCTGGGAAACGTGATTGCGGACTTGCAATGAATTTCCGGTAATCTCCATGATAGACATAGCCTTGGACACTGTTTGCAAGTTCAAAAGTGGGATAAAACGAATCTGGATCTTCTTAGATGACTCTTCAGCAAGTTTTAAAATGTTTTGTTCCGCTTCATAGCATTTAGCGCCAAGAGGATTTACAAACAAATACATCTCTAACATTGTGTTTTCCTCCACTTGAGTAATAATATTCCTTTTTTACTATATTTATACTTTAAGCAAAAAAAGCTAATTTTGCAATAATTCTGACTTAAAAGGTTTACAAAAGCGTTTTCTTTTTGAAGGTGAGAGAAATAAGTTGATTTTATTTATATAAAATGGTACCACTTTGTAAAATATAGTCAGCCTGTGTTAAACTGTTAAAGTATGGAAAGGTGGTGATTTATTTAATGGAAGACGATTGGAGTAGGTTTTTTGAACCCTATGAACAAGCTGTAAATGAGCTAAAGTTAAAATTAAGAGCATTGCGGGCTCAGTTTAAAAAGGCTGGCAACCGTAGTCCGATTGAATATGTCACCGGCAGAGTAAAACCAAAAGCAAGTATTTTGGAAAAAATGAATAGACGACGTATCAAAGAGGCTCGCTTGGAACAAGATATGGAAGATATTGCGGGGATCCGCATTATGTGCCAATTTGTTGAAGATATTTACCGAGTTGTTGAACTTTTACGTAAACGTCAAGATATGCAAGTGGTAGAAGAACGTGACTATATAAAAGTTAGAAAAGATAGTGGCTACCGTTCTTATCATTTAGTAGTTTTGTATCCAGTTCAATTGATCGATGAGCAAAAAATGATCAAAGTTGAAATTCAGATTCGCACCTTGGCGATGAATTTTTGGGCGACGATCGAACATTCGCTCAATTATAAATATCAAGGTGACATTCCACCTGAGATCGCGCAAAGGTTACAAAAAAGTGCTGAGATAGCTTTTGCACTTGACCAAGAAATGTCCAGTATTCGTGAAGAAGTAAATGAAGCCCAACACTTATTTGAAAATAAAGAAAAACATCTAAAATAGCTTTGGGTGACGACGGAAGTGAAAAAAATGAAAATCGCAATTTTTGCAAACAAACGACCTAAATCTCAAGCAATAAAACAAAAGTTACAACAAAAGTTTATCGAACGACATTTTATTTTAGATGACAAAGATCCTGATGTGGTGATTTCGATCGGCGGAGATGGAACCTTACTTTCGGCGTTTCATCATTATCAAGATAATTTAGAAAAGATTCGTTTTGTCGGTGTTCATACCGGACATTTGGGTTTTTATACCGATTGGCGTGATGATGAGATTGACGATTTAGTGGTAAGTTTACAATCTGATAATCGTCAAGCTGTAAGCTATCCTTTATTAGAAGTATCGGTCAAATATGCTGATAGTCCTACCCGAGCGCGTTATTTAGCGTTGAATGAATCTACCTTAAAGCGTAATAGTGCTACTATGGTAACAGATGTTTATATTGGTGGTGAGCTATTTGAGCGCTTTAGAGGGGATGGTTTGTGTGTTTCCACCCCTACAGGATCGACAGCTTATAATAAGTCGCTTGATGGGGCAGTAGTGCACCCAAATTTAGAAGTTTTGCAGATTGCCGAGATCGGGTCGATCAATAATCGTGTTTTCCGGACGCTTAGTTCACCAATGATTATTGCCCCCAATGATTGGATCACTTTTAGACCAACTAAAGGGAGCGATTTTATCCTAACAGTCGATTCGGACTCATATCATAATCGGAAAATTTGTGAAATTCAATATAAAGTATCCAAGCGAAGGATCTACTTTGCAAAATATCGTCACATGCATTTTTGGCGACGAGTACAAGAGGCGTTTATAGGAACTGAAGATGAAGATAGAATGGATTTATAAGGAAGAAACTCCCTGTCATGTAAAAACTTTTTTAAAACAAAAAGGTGTTTCGCGCAGATTATCGGCTAAAATTCGACATGAGGGTGGCGAATTATTAGTCAATCATGCTTCTGGGCGAATCGTCGATAAGTTAAAACAAGGTGATGTTATCACGATCACCTTACCACCGGAACACCCACGAAAAAGACAAGTAAAACCTTCGTATGTTCCGTTAGACATCGTGTATGAAGATGATCACTTTTTGATTGTAAATAAACCTGCACATTTGACTACGATTCCTTCACCTTTACCGCATCAACGAAGTGACTCATTGGTAAATCGAATTGTAGGGTATTATACTTTGCAGGATTATCAACAAAGCGTAGTTCATATTGCTACTCGCTTAGATCGTGATACGACTGGGCTTGTGTTGGTTGCTAAGCACCGTTATGCGCATGCTTTGATCGATCAACAACAACAAGCGCACACAATAAAAAAAGAGTATCTTGCTTTTCTTAGTGGTAATTTAACGAAAAAACATTTTCAAGTAGCATTACCGATCGGTAGGAAGCCTAACAGTATGATCGAACGGATGGTAACAGCTAACGGACAGCCAGCCAAAACGGAATATTGGCGTGAACAGGCATTAGACAAGATGACGATCTATCGTATTTTATTGCACACTGGTCGGACTCACCAGATCAGGGTCCATAGTGCTTTTTTAGGCCATCCTTTAGTCGGCGATCAACTATATGGTGGTCAAAAACAAGTGCCATTATTTAGACAAGCACTGCACTGCCATCGTTTACGGTTTTATCATCCATTTTTAGAAAAAGAAATTGAATTTGTAAGTGATATTCCACGAGATATGCAAGAATATTTGCAAAAATTAGAAAAGAGGGATGAGAATGGCTGAAAATCTGGTGAATACTCAAGCAACTGAGGAAAAGATCATCCAGCTTCTGAACAGCCAAAAAGCACGGCAATTCAGAGAAAATTATTTAGACTTACACGTCTATGAACAAGCTCAAATTTTTACGGAATTAAATAAACAACAAAGGGCGAGGCTCTATCGCTATTTAACGGCAAATGAAGTAGGTGACATGTTTGACGCGATCGAAGATGAACCAGAAGAAGTCGTAAAGTATTTTGAAGAGATGGCACCACAATATGCTGCAAATGTAATTGACGAAATGTATACCGATAATGCGGTTGATATTTTGGCGTACGTTCCTAAAAAGGAATTAGCAGGTTATTTGCGACTCTTACCGACCGAAAAAGCAGCTGAGATTCGTGAAATGTTATACTACGAAGATAAGACGGCCGGGGCGATCATGTCCACTGAATATGTTGAGATCGTGGGTAATCAAACCGTACGTTCTGCCATGCATGTAGTAAAACGTGAGGCAAGTGAAGCAGAAACGATTTACTACATTTATGTAGTTGAACCTGATAACAAACTGATCGGTGTGTTGACTTTACGTGATCTATTGATAAACGACGATGATGAGATGATCAGTGATATTATGACTACTCCAGTTATGTCAGTTAAAGTTTCCGATGATCAAGCCGAAGTTGCGCAAACGATTCGTGATTATAACTTCTTAGCAATTCCGGTAACAGATTATGAAGGAAAATTGATCGGGATCATCAACGTTGACGATATTATTGACGTTATTGATGAAGAGTCTGCAGAAGATTATTCCGGGTTGGCTGCGGTTGATACCGAAGAAATCGCCGATAACCCGCTAAAAGCAGCTAGTAATCGTCTTCCATGGCTAATCGTGTTGCTTTTATTAGGGATGTCGACGACTACATTGATCTCGCATTATGAAGGCATGATCAGCCAAGCAAGTATTTTAGCAATTTTTGTTTCCTCAATTACGGGGACGGCCGGAAATGCGGGGACGCAAAGTTTAGCGGTGGCAATTAGACGTTTGTCAAGCCGTGATGAAGATAAGCCTTCGATTTATCGTCAATTTATCCTTGAATTGTTGACTGGCTTGGTTACGGGCTTGATTACTGGAGCAACGATCTTTTTGATTGTTGGTCTGTGGAAACAAAATTTTGTTTTAGGTTTTGTGATCGGGATGGCAATGACATGTGCAATCACAGTCGCTAATTTAGCGGGGAGCTTTATTCCTAATTTGATGAATAAGATCGGAGTAGATCCAGCGGTAGCATCGGGACCGTTTATTTCAACTTTAAGTGATTTGACTTCTGTGTTGATCTACTTTAATATTGCTAAACTATTTATGAAATTTTTCATGGGGACATAAAAAAGGTGATTTAACAATGTTGATGCTTATTATATTTTTGGCGTTTTTAGTAACTGCAGGTGCTTTTGGCTACACGATGTATCATGAGCCTCGTTCATTATGGGCTGGGGCAACTTGTACCGCGTTTTTAGCGATGAGCGTTGCGTTTATTTTATCGATTCTTTTCCACTATAGTGAAGTGATCATGGCACATCAGCCAGTGCATATTTTGCTTAGTTTGTTAGCGATGGTGGTAGTACTTGTAGGATTGATGTTACCCTTCATTTTGATCTTAGCTTTTTTATACAATGGTATTAAGATCTTATTTAAGGAAGGTTTCAAACCACATAATTTATTATCGCTATTTTTTGCTTTTCTTTGTATTGGGTACCTATTTGTGTGGCCATTAGTAGGAGATCTTAGCAACCGCAATATTTGGCGCTATACCTATGAATATTTGGGGACCCTTGCGCTTTATTTTATTGGCGTAATGATGATGTATACCTTGACACTATGGCTAAATTTACTTCATTTTAAGCGAAATAAACTTGATTATATCGTAGTATTAGGTGCTGGATTAAATGGGACAGAAGTTACTCTTTTACTAGCAGCCCGAATTGATCGGGCGATCAAAGTTTATCAAAAAAATCCGCACATGAAATTGATCATGTCTGGTGGTAAAGGACCGGATGAAGTTATTGCAGAAGCAGAAGCAATGAAAAATTATGCAGTTAAACAAGGCGTGCCTGCCGAAGATATTTTGGTAGAAAATAAGTCAACGACGACATATGAAAATATTTTATTTTCACATAAATTAATGAAACCAGATGCTAAATTTGGTATCGCAACGAATTCCTATCACGTTTACCGTGCGTTAGTAATTGCTAAAAGACAAGGGTTAAAATGTGTGGGTTTTGGTGCCAAAACGCGGTGGTATTTTACCTTAAATGCGTTTATGCGTGAATATATTGCATATTTGCGAATCACATATAAATTACAACTAAGTGTAGTTACGCTAATCGGATTAATGTATATGGTATTTGCTTTGATAAAATTTTAGCTAAAAAAAGACCTCGAAAATTTCCGAGGTCTTTTTTAGTTTTAAAGAATCTTTGTACCGTGCACAGCTTTGACGTTTAAAGCATCAGCCACGGCTTGGGCATTTTGGGCAGTGATCTTTCCACCAGGAAGAATTGTAATGCGGCCATCTGCATAAGCAATAAGTTCTTTTAAATGTTCGAAATTACCTTCGATCGGTGTATCACTAGAACCACCATGGGTTAAAATACGACTGAATCCTTGTTCGACTGCCCAGTCGATCGCTTCTTTTTGTGCTGGTAAAGATAGTTGGTCAAAGGCCATATTAAATACGAGTTCCATGCCTCCAGCAGCAGCGATCAAAGTTTCCATTGCCTCATAATCGATTTGGTCGTCAGCGGTTAGAGCTCCGATGCATACCGCATCAGCGCCTACTGCTTGTGCCTCTAAAATATCGGCTTCCATGATTTTTAGTTCAATATCATTGTAGACAAAATTACCACCACGAGCACGTACTAAAATAACTAAGGGAATATTTTTTTCATGGGTATATTTAATGGCTTCACCCATAACACCTTTGCTGACTGTAGTACCACCGACAGCAAGATTATCACAAAGTTCAATGCGATTAGCACCATTTAAAATTGCTTGTGGTAAATTAGTATAATTTTCAAGACAAACTTCTTTATAAAGCATTTATTTCATTCCTTTGTTACAAAAGTAATTTTTAAGCGTTAGTTGGATCAAAATAGACACAAACTCCTTCAGGTAGGGGAATATCTTGGCTCAATAATGTCAAAGTACCTTGGGCTTGATCACGTTGATAAACGCTGATATTGTCAGTTTCTTGGTTGACTACCACGAGAAATTTATCAGTTAGATCAAGCGCAAAGTCACGTGGAAATGCTCCTTTGGTGTCTACCAATTGTAGTAATTGTGGTTTTTTGGTAGTTACATCAAAAACGGCTACTGAATCGTGACCACGATTTGAGACATAAACAAAATGTCCGTCTTGGGAAATTTTGATTGCAGCCGCGCCGTTATGTTGTCCCCAATTTTCAGGGATCGTTGACACCGTATTTAATAGGGCAAAAGTACCACCATTTTTATCGTAGTGCAGGGTTGATAAAGTACTGGAGAGTTCACCTACTAGATAGGCAGTTTCGTTGTCTGGGGCAAAAACTAAATGTCTAGGTCCTAAGCCTGGTTTAGTTTTTAAGACCGCTACAAATTTGAGTTTGCCGGTTTCGGTCACATCATAAGTTGTAATCGTATCATTGCCAAGATCAACAGCAACTAAGCGTCCGTCTGGAGTTAAATCAGTATAGTGAATATGCGCACTATCTTGTTCATGACGTGGACCATATCCTTTATGCGTGACCGTATCACATAAGGTAAGCGCTTTACCATTATCAAACTGGTAAACCTTGATCTGACCAGTATGATAGTTAGCTGTATAAATAAAATGACGTTTTTGATCGTATGCAATATAACACGGATTTGGTTCTTCGGTCAACGCATCGGCTAAAAGTGCATAACTATCTTGACTTGGATCATAGGCAGCGATTCCGCCTAGAGGACCTTCTTTAGCGATCGTAAGCAAAGTATTATCTGGAGAGATCGTCAAATAAGTTGGATTTTCAACCGCAACGACTGGTTGTGGAGTGCTTAAAGTACCAGTGGTTGGATCGAAAGTAGCCCGATAGATCCCTTGGCTACTTTTTTTAGTATACGTACCAAAATAAATATTTTCTTTCATCAAGGTGCACCTAATATACTATATTGCGCTTGTGTCACGAACACAGGTCTATAGTATCCTTTCTGTAATAATTAGAGCTAGATCTTAACTACTTATTAGCTTGATTACTAGTTTATTCAATTAACTTATTTTAACACATTTAGCTTGAAAAGTTATCGCTGAGCTGTTATTTGACTGGATAGGGGAAAAACTACTTTTCTGTAGTGAAATGCTGTATAATATGGTGGTGTATAAGGTGCTTTTATACAAATTTACCGTATTAGGCAGCGAAGAGAGGGTATTAGTTATGATAAAGAGTAAAGTTGTTGCAATTGGGGCAGAAGCTATTTCTAAGAGTGAACCTATCTTGATTTTATTTGATGAAACTGCATCAGATAGATTAAAAGAAGTTTCTTTGATTCAACGTTTTGAAAATGATGCGGTTGCAAATTATGATTTAAAAGTTGGTTCACCAATTAAGATCGGTGAGCAAGAATATCAAGTTAAATATTTAGGTGGCTTAGTTAAAAGTAACTTGACCTCAATTGGGCATACAGTACTCAATTTTAAGGAATTGCCAGCTAAAGAACATTTGCAAGATAACGTTCTTTACCTTGAACCACATGTAATGCCAGTTGTAACAGAAGGTACTGAAATTATTTATGGCTAATAAATAAAAAAGCTTGGGCTTCAAAACCCAAGCTTTTTTATTTTAGTATTGATCACCATTAAAAATTGAATTTTTAACGATTACATAGTCGACCTTACGTAAAGCTGATAGATCACGACCACCAGCATAAGAGATCGAAGACTGAAGATCTTCATGCATTTCGCGTAAGGTGTCTGCAATATGTCCACGATATGGGACTAATAACTTTTTACCTTCAACGTTTTTATACTCGCCCTTTTGATATTGTGAGGCAGAGCCGAAATAAGTTTTGTATTTTTTACCATCTTGTTCAATAATTTCACCTGGAGTTTCAGCATGGCCCGCAAACATTGAGCCGATCATACACATTGAAGCGCCAAAGCGTACGGATTTAGCGATATCACCGTTTGTCCGAATCCCACCGTCAGCTACAATTGGCTTGCTAGCAGCTTTACCACAGAGACGAAGCGCTGCTAATTGCCAACCACCAGTCCCAAAACCGGTCTTGACTTTAGTGATGCAAGCTTTCC
The DNA here is from genome assembly GCF_001434405.1 of Ligilactobacillus apodemi DSM 16634 = JCM 16172. Classification (GTDB taxonomy): domain Bacteria; phylum Bacillota; class Bacilli; order Lactobacillales; family Lactobacillaceae; genus Ligilactobacillus; species Ligilactobacillus apodemi. The sequence goes on from NZ_AZFT01000053.1 coordinate 221,364, forward strand.
CAGGTCCGATTCCAACTTTTGTTGCATCGGCGCCGGCATTTTCTAATTCGCGCACGCCTTCAGGAGTACCAACGTTACCTGCGATCACAAAGCTTCCAGGCAGTTTCTTTTTAATATGCTTGATCATATCGATCACTGTGTCAGAGTGTCCGTGAGCAATATCGATCGTGATATATTCGGGGATGAGATTATGTTCAGCCAATTGATCGATCAATTGATATTCTTTTTCTTTTACCCCAACAGAAATTGATGCAAACAAGCCAAGTTGGTGCATTTTTTTCACAAATGGTAGGCGTTCATCTTCATCAAAGCGGTGCATGATGTAGAAATAGCCATTTTGAGCCAACCAAATAGCTAAATCTTCATCGATCACCGTTTGCATATTGGCTGGAACAACGGGAATATTAAAGGTCATTGGTCCGAACTTGACGCGTGTATCGATCTCGGAACGACTTTTAACAATACATTTGTTTGGTACAAGTTGAATATCTTCATAATCAAATACTGGCATGATTATATACCCCTTTATCTATAACTGTTATTATTCGTAAAAAAAATAGTTTGCTCATTTGAGCAAGAATAAATATAACTTATTAGTCAAAGTAAGTCAAATGAAATTGCTTATTTTTTAAATAAAAGTTCGGATTTTGCTGGAATGTTCATTAAGAGCTGTGGTCGACAATTTTAGTAATTGACGTTAAAATATCAGAGATGAAAGCGAGGCAAAGAGATGGCGAAGAAAAACAAAAAAATAAAAGAAAAAAAGACAAATGATGAACGGATCTTAGATCAACATAATATTACCTATCGTGAAGCTAATTTTGAGTGGTTGACTAAGCATCAATCTGCGCTCGAAGAAGCTAAAGCGCAAGGGGTAGATCCAAAAAGTATTTTAAAAACGATCGTCTTACAAGCCAACAAAGATCCTAAAGACTATGTCGTTGTTTGTTTGCCGATCGAATATGAGATCGATTTGAAGTTGACAGCCCAACAATTGCAAAAAAAGCAACTACATTTAGCTGATAATAAGAATTTGATCAATATCACGGGGTATATTCACGGTGCCAACACACCGATCGGAATCAGTGTGCGAAAAAATTTCCCAGTGTATTTTGACGAACGGATCAAACCTTTTGAAGAGATCTCAGTTTCGGCGGGAAAAGTTGGGCGTTCGGTGCGCTTGAAACAAAGCGACTTAGTCAACCTTGTCAAAGGAAAATACATTCAGGTCTCAAAAGGATAAAAACATGAAGAAAATAGAACGAGGCGCACAATTTGTTGCCCAAAATCTCCAACTTTTTTGTTGCCCAGTATGTCAAGCAGATTTTACTAAAGTAGTTGAGCATAGCGTTTTTTGTGCGCATAAACATCAGTTTGATCTTTCCAAAAAAGGAACGCTTTACTTGATCAAACATGGTGTAACTAGTGATTATGATGACGATGAAATGTGGCAAGCACGTCGGATTTTGTTACAAGCAGGACTATTTGATCCAATTATACACGCTATCATAGCACAAATGGATCAACCTACTAATGCCAATATTTTAGACATTGGCTGTGGTGAAGGCAGTGTCTTACACCGTTTAGAAGAATTGCGTCAAAATAAGACTGAGAGTTATGTAGGTTTTGATATTTCTAAACGGGCGATCAATCTCGCAACCCAGCAAGAAACTACGGGATTTTTTTGCGTTGCTGACTTAGCTGCGTTGCCTTTTAGGGATAAATCGTTTGATTATTTGATCGATATTTTTTCCCCATCGGCTTATCATGAATTTAAACGAGTGCAAACTGACCAAGGAAAGTTATTGAAAATTATTCCTAATGCAAATTACTTGGGTGAATTACGGCGGGCTTTATACGATAAAAATGATGAAAAACACGCCTATAGTAATCAAAAAGTGTTGGATTTATTTTATCAACACTATCCTGAGGCTAAAACTCAGCGGATTTCTTATGAATTTGAATTAACTCCAAAATTATTTGAAAATCTTTTGAAAATGACGCCACTGCAATGGGGCGCAAGCAAAGCAAGGTTACAAGAAGTGGCACAAAAAGGCTTAACGAAGATCTCAGTTGATGTAACTTTGTTAATGGGCGAAAAATAATTTTGAAAAAGTATTGAAAACAAAAATTGAAAATGCTATGATAGTTACTAAGAAATCGGTTATGAGCAATTAACGGAACTGGCGTTAGTTGCTATGTGATTGTACTTCATTAACGTAACTGTTCGCCGTGCCCACACCGAATGGTTACGCTTTTTTTGTGTCTAAATAAAAATGAAAGAAGAATTTGCATGGCTAATCATATTGTTTTATTTGAACCTTTAATGCCCGCCAATACAGGCAATATCGCGCGGACTTGCGCAGGGACAAATACTGAATTACATTTGATCGAACCACTTGGCTTTTCAACTGATGATAAATACTTAAAGCGAGCAGGGCTAGATTATTGGGATAAGGTGAAAATTACTTATCATCCTAATTTGCCAGCCTTTTTGGAAACATTACAAGCAAATGATGAACTTTATGTTGTTTCAAAATTTGCTAGTCGCACATATACCGAAGCTGATTATACCGATCAAAATAAAAATCATTACTTCTTATTTGGCAAAGAAACTACTGGTCTACCAGAAAATTTCATGCGTCAAAATGAAGAAAAGTGTATCCGGATCCCACAAAATGATGACCATATTCGCGCACTTAACTTATCTAATACGGCAGCGATCGTGGCTTACGAAGCTTTAAGACAACAAGGATTTCCTGGCCTAGATAAGACACATACTTACGAAAATGATAAATTAAAATAAAAAGAGGCTCATGTTTACTGTAATGGTAAACACGAGCCTTTTTATTTAGAGACTATTCGGTGATGTAAACTGACTTGAAGTCATCGATGATCCCGGCGGTATTTTGCACTAATCCGTGTACTGTTGGGCGTAAGATCTCAGGTTTACCAACTTGAACAAGTGGGACAACTGGTTGCGCATTGTTTACTACTTTAGAAGCTTTTACGAGATCTGCGATACGTTTTTCTTTATCTAAAGCATCAGTCGTCTTAGCTGCTGTGAGTAGGCGGTTAAATTCAGGATCATCCCATTTACCCATATTAGTTGAATTAGTCTTAGATTCGATATCTAAGAAGTTGATTGGATCTGCGAAGTCAGCGAGCCATCCAGTCAATTGGGCGTCAAAATTACCTTTAGATGCTTGGCTGATGACGCTTTTAAGTGGGATGTTGCGGACAGAAACTTTGACTTGTGGTAAGGTCTCTTCGATTTGACTTTGCAAGAATTCAGATTCTTTTTTCTCATTTTCGTTATCACGGGCCAGTAAGGTGAATTCAAGTTTAGATTCGTTCAACTCACGTAAACCTTCAGCCATCAATTTACGGGCTAATTTAGGATTATAACTCGTCCCCACTTTAGTTTGTGCTAATTGTGAAAAGTCCTTACCTTTAAAGGTCATCAAATCTTTAGGGACAAGGCCTGTCAGTGGGGTAGCGTTATTGCCAAAGACGCTAGCTGAAAGTTGTTTGCGATCAATCGCATATGAGAGAGCTTGACGGACCTTTTGATTTTTGAATTCTTTTTTAACTTCATTGAATTCAACATATGAAATCTGCGCGCTATGAAAGACACGATATCCCGGCGCATCGGCAAGTTGTTTAGCTTGTTCAGCATTTAAGTAAGTAAAATCAAGCTTGTTAGCCTGATAGAGATTATAGGCGGTTGACGGACTTTGAACGACACTGACGTTTAGGGTGTCTAGTTTGACATTTTTCTTGTCCCAATAAGTAGGATTTTTAACAAGTTTCCATTTTAAGTTTGAACCATTCCACCCTTTAGCCACAAAAGGTCCATTATAAACGGTCGTAGCTGCAGTGGTACCGTAGCGTTTACCATATTTTTCGACCGCTTTTTCATTTTGGGGGAAGAAGCGGATATCACCCATCAATAGTTTGAAATAAGGCATTTTTTGGTCTAAATGGACAACTAATTTGTAGTCACCAGCGGCTTGGACTCCCAAAGTAGCGGGATCTTTTTTGCCAGCCACGATATCATCGGCATTTTTGATCCCGCTATAAAGATAAGAGCCTAAAGCTTGGGTCTTAGGGGCAACGGCACGACGCCAAGCATAAACAAAATCATGCGCAGTAACCGGTTCTCCGTTTGACCATTTTGCGTTTTTGCGCAAAGTTAAAGTATAAGTCAATCCATCTGCTGAACCCTTACATGAAGTTGCAAGCCCCGTTTTAGGTTGATTATTGACGATGCGGTACAAGCCTTCCGTTGTATTATTGATCATATCGGCACTTTCACTTTCACCGACCGTAACGGAATCTAGGGTAGCGATCTCGTTTTGCATCGACCAATTCAAAACTTGCTTAGCTGCCAGTTTGTTTCCGTTACTAGCTTGCTTGTGATTGCCACAGGCGCTTAGACTAAGTGTACAAAATGCCACTAGCGCACCAGTCGCTAAAAAATGTTTAAGAGACATAATGTTTCCTCCTTAAATAAAAAATGTAATAAGTGAATCCCAAAAAATTAAAGTATTTTTTAATTTTTTGTAATTATATTTTATTGAAACTATAATTACAAGGCTATTATTTAAGGTTGTTTTTTATATATTAAACTGTTTATTTTAATTTAAGTCTATTGCAAAATATATAATAATTTATATGATTTCAAAGAGCGCTGAAATTAAATGAAAGTGTGTAACAATCATAGAAAGCCCACTGAGTAATAGCTTCAAGTAACTCAGTGGGCTTTTGGTATTCATTATTGGGTGATATAAACATTTTTAAAATCATCGGTAGTTCCAGCCGTATTTTGTACTAAGCCATGAACTGTTGGACGCAAGATCTCGGGTTCACCAAGTTGAACGAGTGGTATTACAGGTTGAGCTTGATTCAAGACTTTAGAAGCCTTCACGAGATCTGCGATACGTTTTTCTGGATTCAAAGCGTTAGTTGTTTTGGCTGCTGTAAGTAGTTGGTTATACTCGGAATTATCCCACTTGCCTACATTAGTCGGGCTAGACTTTGCTTCAACGTCTAAGAAGTTGATTGGATCAGCAAAATCCGCCAGCCACCCAGTTAATTGAACGTCAAAATCACCTTTAAGGGTTTGGTTGAGGACATTTTTTAGCGGAATATTTCGGACAGAAATTTTGACTTGTGGGAGTGTTTCTTCGATTTGACTTTGCAAGAGTTCCGCTTCTTTTTTCATATTTTCATTATCAGAACTCAATAGTGTAAATTTAAGTTGGTCTTTATTTGATTCGCGTAGACCTTCAGTCATTAACTTCCGCGCCAATTTTGGATTATAGCTTGTACCAACTTTAGTTTGGGCTAGCTCAGAAAAATCTTTGCCTTTAAAGGACATCAGGTTTTTAGATACGATTCCAGTCAGCGGAGTAGCATTATTGCCAAAGACACTAGCTGAAATTTGTTTGCGGTCGATCGCATAGGAGAGTGCTTGGCGAATTTTTTGATTTTTGAATTCTTTTTTGACTTCGTTGAATTCCATATATGAGACTCGAGCTCGATGGAAAACTCGGTATCCAAGTTTATCAGCAAGTTGCTTACCTTGTTCGGCATTTAAGTAAGTAAAATCAAGTTTGTTAGCTTGGTAGAGGTTATATGCGGTCGAAAGACTTTGAACAACATTGACATTTAGAGTGTCTAATCTGACGTTTTTTTGATCCCAGTAAGTATGGTTTTTCACGAGTTTCCATTTTAATTTCGAGCCGTTCCAGCCTTTAACCACAAAAGGTCCATTATAGACGGTCGTAGTAGCACTCGTACCGTAACGTTTGCCGTATTTTTCGACTGCTTGTTTATTTTGTGGGAAAAAGTAAACATCGCCCATCAATAGTTTAAAATATGGTAATTTTTGGTCAAGTTGAACGACTAATTTGTAATCACCGTCAGCAGAGCTTTTACATGAAGTTGCTAGACCGTTTTTTGGTTTGTTATTAACGACGCGGTAAAGTCCCTCCATTGCATTATTGACGATATCCGCACTTTCACTTTCGGTAACAGCAGCAGAATCTAAGGTTGAGTTCTCAGTTTGTAAAGACCAGTTTAAAACCTGTTTTGGTGCCAGCTTACTTTCGTTACTGGCTTGTTTGTGAGTGCCACAAGCGCTAAGGCTAAGTGTGCAAAGAGTTACTAACGCACTTGTGGTCAAAAAATGTTTAAGAGACATATTTTTTTCCCCTTATCTAAAAAATGTAATAAGTGTATCCTAAAAATTAAAATGATTCTTAATTTTTTGTAATTATATTTTATTGAAATTATAATCACAAGGTGATTATTTAAGTTTGTTTTTTGAAGGTTTAAGTATTTAAACTTAAGCCGTTTCTAGATATTTGATACAATAATTTATCTATTTTTAGTGTTAAGGTAAAAATAGAAGATATGTTATAATTTTGTGAGTGAAAAAGTTAGTGAAATTCACAAAAAACACATATAGGTATGGTTATGTGGTTTGTGAAGTTGCTAAATCTAGGAAAGGAAAAACTATATTTTATAGTAAGGGTAGTTTTGGCAAATACTAAGAGAAAGAAAAATACTAGAAGTAAAAAAAAATCACGCACAACTAAGCAATTATCTCTACGGCTGTGTGGTGCTTTGGCCCTTGCATTTTCTGTGATCGGCTTTTTAGACCTAGGTTTTTTAGGGACCTTATTTTCAAATATGATGCGGATCGTGGTCGGTAATGTTTATCAATTAGGGTTGATCGGTCTTGCTTTAGTAGGAATCTATTGGTTACTATTTGATCAACGTCCGAAGCTTAAGGCTAATTACTGGCTCGGCAGTATTTTAGTTATTTTAGGGATCTTATTGTTTATCAGTGCATATGCATTTGCTAGTTCAGAGATCCACAGTGATTTTTTAACGGTCTTTTTTAAACGGGCAGGTAATGAGCTAGTCTCTGGTTCGCTTAACGAAGATCTTGCAGGAGGATTTATCGGAGTCGCTCTGTATAGTTTGAGTTATTTTTTAATGGGACAGGTAGGTTCATATATTTTAAGTGGAGTCTTGATCTTCTTAGGTGGAATGTTACTTTTTCAAATCTCATTTGCGACTTTTTTAGAAAAACTTGGACAATTATTAAAGCAGTTTGTGGCTCATGTGAGAAATGTTTTTAAGGAATTAGTCGAAAGTTTTGCTGAAGATGAAGAAGAAAAAAGAACGAATTCACCTAAAGAACAGTCCCCGATGGAACCAGAAATACAGATAGCACCGAAAAAAGATCCTGTTCAAGTAACAACGCAAAAGACAGCAGAAACGCCGATAAAAATTGCTGAACCGACTAAAAAGGTGGTACCCCAAGTTCCAAAACAAATGAGAACTTCTACGGCCAATCCTGACTATGAATTACCAACGATCGAGCTTTTAAGTGACTTAGCACAACCAGATCGCGCACTTGAAAAAGAAAAAATCAAACAAAATCAACAAGTTTTGACGGAAACATTAAAGAGTTTTGGGGTTCAAGCAGAATTAAAAAATATTATCTTAGGTCCAGCAGTCACTAAATATGAACTTCATCCGGCTATCGGGGTCAAAGTTTCTAAATTTGTTAGTTTAGCCGATGATCTGGCTTTAGCGTTAGCAGCCAAAGATATTCGGATCGAAGCGCCGATTCCAGGAAAGGCTTTAGTCGGGATCGAGGTACCTAATCAAAATGTTGCCGCAGTATCATTTAAAGAATTGATGAATGAATTTCGGACCACTGATTTTGCCCCACTAGAAGTACCTTTAGGACGGGATATCTCTAATGGCTTGATCACAGCTGATTTGGCGAAAATGCCTCATTTGTTGATCGCTGGTTCAACTGGGAGTGGTAAATCGGTGGCGATCAATGTAATTTTGACTAGTATCTTGATGAATTGTGAACCAGACCAAGTGAAGTTAGTGTTGATCGATCCAAAGAAAGTAGAATTAGGGATGTATCATGACTTGCCGCACCTAATGACACCAGTTGTGACTGAACCACGTAAAGCGGCTGTTACCTTGGATAAAGTCGTAAATAAGATGCAACAGCGTTATGAAGAATTTGCCAGAACAGGTCAACGTAACTTAGATGGCTATAATAAGTTGGCGCAAAAAGAGCCACAAAATTATGGAAAAATGCCATATATTGTAATGGTGGTTGATGAATTAGCTGATTTAATGATGACAACGGGTAATGAAGTTGAAGCAGCAATCACACGTATTGCACAGATGGGACGAGCTGCAGGGATTCATTTGATTTTAGCAACACAACGGCCTTCGGTTGATGTTATTACTGGGATCATCAAGGCCAATGTTCCTTCGCGAATGGCTTTTGCTGTTTCAAGTGGGACAGACTCGCGGACGATCATTGATCAGGTTGGGGCTGAAAAGCTACTTGGTCGCGGTGATATGTTGTATCTACCAATGGGACAAAATAAACCAACACGAGTCCAAGGGGCATTTATTCCCGATGAAGATGTTCAAAATGTGGTCGATTTTATCAAAGAACAAAGTGAAGTTGTCTACGATGAAGAGCTGGAAGTTTCGGCTGATGAATTAACTAAAGATGATAATGGCGGTGAAGATGAATTATTTGACCAAGTCGTTGAATTTATTACGCGAGAACAAAAATGTAGTGTTTCGTTACTACAACGACATTTTAGAATCGGGTATCAACGAGCATCGCGGATCGTGGAAGAATTAGAAAATCATGGCTTTATCGGTCCACAAAATGGGGCAAAATCACGTCAAGTTTACCTAAAAGCTAGTTCAGATGAAGAAGATCACGTGTAAAAAAGCCCCAAAAAGTACCCGTATTCTAACTTGTCATAGCGGTTTATTTACCTTATGATAATAAAGTGTAGATTTTTGTCTACTTACTAAATAAAAAGAATTTATAAGAGATTTAAAGCTGTTAGGACGAAAAAATGATCTCTTAGTGTAAGGAGGGCTGTTAGTGCAACAGGAATTAGTAAATGGTGTGGAACTGCAAGTTGTTTCAACGCAACAATTTAAAACAAATTGTGTTGTTGTCTCATTTGTTACCGAGCTTACTAGCCGTGAAGAAACGATTATGCGAACGTTGCTTTCAAACATTTTAGAAACAAGTAGTCAGACCTATCCGACCCAAAAAGATGTTGCTCTAGAGCTATCTAAAATGTATGGAGCCAGTTTTGGCACGACGGTCAGTCGTCGTGGCCGCTTACATACGTTAAGTTTCATCGTAAACTGTGTGAATGATAATTATTTATTACAACCAGAAAACATGTTGGCGCAAGTTTTTTCCTTTCTTAAAGAGATGATTTTTGCGCCACTCGTAGAAGAAAATGCTTTTGATGAAGTAACTTTTACGCGTCAAAAGGAAAATTTAGCTGCTTATATTGAAGCTGTCAAAGATAATAAACAAACATATGCGGCTTTAGAATTACAAAAAATGTATTTTGATGATCCGATTCAAAAAAGTGCGCAATATGGGGATTTAGCAGATTTAACTAATATTACTGCTAGCGAACTTTATTCGTATTATCAAAAAATGTTGCAACAAGATAATATTCAGATCTTAGTGTCAGGGGATGTTGAGTTTGCAGATGTTTTAGCCTGTGCAAAAGAACTTTCGTTTGAGCCTAGAACGGCTACGAAACTAAATTATCTGTATACTCAGCCTCGGCATGAAAGTGTCTTAGAAAAAATTACGCAACAAACTTTAAACCAGAGTAAATTAGACTTGGCTTATCGCTTACCTGTGCCATATCGCGGTGAAATGCACTATGCGGCCTTGATTTTTAATGCACTTTTAGGTGGTTCGCCACAATCCAAGTTATTTATGAATGTGCGAGAAAAAGCTAGTTTAGCATATTATGCTAGCAGTAGTTTTGATCCTTTTCGTCAATTGTTGGTGATCCAAACAGGGATCAAGTCGGTTGATAAAAGACGTGCATTAGCTTTGATCAAAGAACAAGTCGCTGATTTGGCGGCGGGGAACTTTACGCTTGAAGAACTTGAAAATATCAAACTAAATTTAGCTAACAGCTATGAAAGTCGTCTTGATAGTCAAATGACAGCACTTAATCGGTTACAGCTGGAATTTATTACTAAAACAAGTGAGTCACCAGCTTCATGGCTCCAAAAGCTAAATCAAGTTACCAAAACAGAGGTTATGCAAGTTGCACAAAAAGTAGAATTACAAGCAATCTACTTTTTAGATGGGGGGCAAGAGTAGTGGAGCTATATAGTTATCCGCAGTTTGGGGAATCACTTTATACAACGATTTTGGATAATGGCTTACGAGTGAATTTATTGCCGCGCAAAGATTTTCATAAGACCTATGGAATCTTGACTACTAATTATGGTTCGATCGACAATGAATTTGTTCCTTTAGGCGAAACGAACATGCGTCGTTTTCCTGATGGCATCGCTCATTTTTTGGAACATAAACTGTTTGAAAAAGAAGATCACGATGCCTTTGATATTTTTGGAAAATATGGTGCTGATGCGAATGCATTTACCAGTTTTACGCGCACGAGTTATCTTTTTTCAACGACTAGAAATGCTGATAAATGTGTCGAAGCGTTATTAGACTTTGTGCAAACGCCGTATTTTTCAGAAAAGACTGTTGCTAAAGAAAAGGGGATCATTGGACAAGAAATTAAAATGTATGATGACGACCCTAATTGGCAACTATATTTTGGAATTATAGGTAACCTTTACCCTAAAAATGCTTTGAGTAGCGATATTGCCGGTACCGTAGAATCGATTGAAAAGATCACGTCTGCTGATTTATATGCTTGTTACCATACTTTCTATCAACCAAGTAATATGAATCTCTTTTTAGTGGGCAATTTTGAAGTTGAAGAAATGATTGACTTGATCAAGAAAAATCAAGCTAAAAGAACTTTCCCACAAGCTCAACCGATCGAACGCGCGGATCTGTTTTTTGATCCTCAAGGAAAAGAAATAATTCCTTATCGTATGACAGAGTTAGCAGTTCAACGGCCAAAAACGATCATCGGGATTAAAGGGTTAGATATATTGCCTGGTGGACGTGAAAGTTTAAGTTATAAGTTAAAGATCGAATTACTGTTGTATTTACTTTACGGCGAAGCTTCTGAGCGTTATCAAGAACTCTATGATCAAGGAGTTTTAGATGATAGTTTTAGTTATGACTTTTCGCTTGAACGTGGTTTTCATTTTGCTTCTATTTCCGGTGATACCAATAAACCACAGGAGTTATCAAATGCAGTGATCGAGATCGCAGAGCATGCGCTAGAGACGTTAGAGGGTAAAGAAGTTGAATTTGAATTAGCCAAAAAAGAAATGGTCGGGCGTAACATTCAAGCTTTAAATTCGTTAGAAAGTATTGCTAACAGTTACGAAGGTGATCTTTTTGAAGGGGCAACATTATTTGATGTTGTTCCCCTTTTAGAAGAATTGACTTTGAGGGATATCAAAGAAGTAGCTCAGCAATTCTTGCGCTCTGAGGCAATTAGCGTTTATCAGATTTTACCGAAAGAAGATGATCTGTCATGAGTTGGGCTCTGATCTGTGGGGCTTCCGGTGACATTGGAAGTCAAATCGCACGTGATCTAGCAGCTAAAGGCTGGTCGCTTTATTTGCATTATCATCACAATCAAGCAAAGGTGACCGAGCTAGTTGAAAATTTGGCAACAACTTACCCTAAACAAGATTTTTTGCCACTTCAATGTGATTTAACTGAAGTAAAAAATGTCGAAAAACTGGCGCAAAGTATCTTTGGTGGCTTGGACGCGGTGATATTTGCTCAAGGAACTACGGAATATGGGCTGTTTAGCCAATTGCCACCCAAAAAGTTTGCCGCTATGTTAAATATGCAAGTTCAAAGTCCATTGCGCTTACTTGCTTTATTAGAAACTAAATTAGCTCAAAGTAAAGCTGGGAGAATCGTTTTTATTGGTTCTGTTTACGGTGGTGCTGGTAGTTCGCTAGAAGTAGCCTATAGCACGATCAAAGGAGCGCAAAGTGCTTTTTGTAAAGCATATAGTAAAGAAGTTGCTTCTTTGGATATCACGGTTAATACGGTTGCCCCAGGTGCGGTTGATACGCAAATGAATCAAGTGTTTTCAGAAAATGAAAAAGATGAAGTTTGTGAAGAGATTCCACTCGGGCGTTTTGCACGACCGACTGAGATCAGTTATTTTGTTAGCATGTTATTAGATGAAAAAGCGAGCTATTTAACCGGACAAACGCTATATGTAACTGGAGGTTGGCTAAAGTAGTCATGAGTTGAGTATTGTAGGCAAAAAAGTTAGAATTAACATGATTAAAGATGTTTTGATCGAACATTTAGATTTAAACTTACTGCATAAAATTACGGGGATAGTGGTAATAAACAATTGAGAAAGGAAAAGCTATATTTTTACATAGGATATTATCCTATTGGTGTAGATATGGCAGAGTGAGTTATGGAAGATATTGGAAAAGTTTTGAAGGAAGCCCGTACAGAAAAAGGGTTGACTTTGGATGACTTACAACAAACAACAAAAATTCAAAAGCGTTATCTTATCGCGATTGAAGAAGATGATTTTGATGCGTTGCCTGGTAAATTTTATGTTCGCGCTTTTATTAAACAGTATGCTGAAACAGTTGGATTGGATCCTGAAGAATTTTTAACTAAATTAGATGAACAAAAAAATGAAACATCTGAAAGTGAAGAGAAGGCAACGGCAAAAACACGTACTGAAGCAGTAAAACGTGAAGAAAAGCCGGTTTCACCACTATTAGAAAAAGCAATTAGATACTTACCGACTTTTATTATCTTAGTGATCGTAGTTGCGATTTTAAGTACGATCTATGTGTTTGCCTTAGGGGATAGAAGCCGTAACGAAAGTACTCAGATCGATAGTACTAATACTGCGGTTTCAGTTTCATCTGCAAGCGAAAAGAGCAGTAGTTCTAGCAAAAAAACTAGTTCAAGTGCTAAATCAAGTTCAACAAGTACAAAAACAAGTAGTAGTTCAGCTAAAAAGACGAGCTCTTCAAGTGTAAAAGTAAGTAGTAGTTCGGCTAAAAAATCCAGTTCTTCTAGCGAAAAAGCAAGTAGCAGTTCTAAGAAGAAGTCTTCTACAACAGCAAGCAAACAAACGATCACCAACACCTCAGCTTCGGGTTCAAGCTTTGTGTATACCTTGGCTAATGCACCATCTAAAAATGTGATCAAGCTTTCTGTTGCTAGTGGTTCAACTGCTTGGAGTTCGGTTTCAGCTGATGGTTCAACAGTTTGGCAAGGGACGCTTAGTGATTCGACATCTAGCCAAACTGTAGATCTTCCAGAAAATACGTCAACGATCACACTTAGTTTAGGAAACTCAACAGCAACAACGATCAAGATCAACGGTAAGAAGTTTAATTTCTTGAAAGAAAATAGTTCTTCAACCGTTAGAACGATCACGATCAATGTAGAACAATCTCAAAGTAATTGATTTTAAGTAAATTTATTTTGAGACAGCTAAAAAGAGAGTATTAAAATCAAAGAAAGGATGCTGTGCTAATAAGGTTAATTTTTAGCACAGTGAATAGTTATGAATCTACCAAATAAATTAACGATCATGCGGATCTTTTTAATTCCGATCTTTATGCTCGTCTTATTATTACCACTAGATTGGGGTAACGTTGTTCTTGCTCACACAACGATCCCGACCACACAATTAGTCGGAGCGCTGATTTTTGCGATTGCTTCGATCACTGATTTTGCAGACGGTCAAATTGCTAGACGACAACATTTAGTTACTAATTTTGGTAAATTTGCTGATCCGTTAGCTGATAAAATGTTAGTGATGACAGCATTTATTATTTTAGTACAAATGGGGAAAGTACCTGCTTGGGTAGCTGCGATCATTGTTTGCCGTGAATTAGCGGTTACTGGTCTACGTTTGATCGTCGTCGAAAACGATGGTCAAGTGATGGCGGCTGAGTTGCCAGGTAAAATCAAAACGATGACCCAAATGTTTGCGATTATTTTCTTATACTTAAACAACGTATTTTTCATCAACATTCATATTATGATCGGTGAGATTTTATTGTATATCTGTTTATTCTTTACGGTCTATTCAGGAATAGAGTATTTTTGGAAGAGCCGTTTTGTTTTTGCAGACTCATTTAACGATTGATCTTAACGGAATAATTAAAAAACCGCATTTTTGCGGTTTTTTTAGCATAATTTAGTTAGTTTTAGCGTATTTACTAAATAGGGAGCTTTTTAGCGATTTTTTATTAAATCAAACATTAGTTCGTAAAATGCTTGCTTTTTATTTTGAAACTAAGTATGATATAGATACGAGATAATTAAACGGAAAAGAGGAGGACTTGTAGTTGGCTGATGAAAGAAAAGCAGCGCTTGATAAGGCGCTTAAAAAAATTGAAAAAGACTTTGGTAAAGGTGCAATTATGCGTATGGGTGAAAAGACCGATACGCAAATTTCAACGGTTCCAAGTGGATCTTTAGCATTGGATGAAGCGCTTGGTGTAGGTGGCTTCCCTCGTGGTCGAATCGTTGAAATCTATGGGCCTGAAAGTTCTGGTAAGACGACAGTTGCTTTACAAGCTGTAGCAGAAGTGCAAAAACAAGGCGGTCTAGCTGCTTATATTGATGCTGAAAACGCACTTGATCCGGCCTATGCAACTGCTCTTGGTGTTAATATCGACGATCTTCTACTATCACAACCTGGTACAGGTGAAGAAGGTTTACAAATTGCCGACGCTTTAGTATCTTCTGGTGCGGTCGATATTGTTGTTATTGACTCTGTAGCAGCATTGGTGCCAAAGGCTGAAATTGATGGTGAAATGGGCGATTCACATGTTGGGTTACAAGCCCGTTTGATGTCACAAGCCCTAAGAAAACTTTCTGGGACGATCAATAAAACAAAGACGATTGCTTTATTTATTAATCAAATTCGTGAAAAAGTCGGTGTGATGTTTGGAAATCCCGAAACGACTCCAGGTGGACGTGCGCTTAAGTTTTATTCAACGATTCGCTTAGAAGTGCGTCGTGCAGAACAAATTAAAGATGGCGCTGAAGTGATTGGGAATAGAACTCGGATCAAAGTTGTGAAAAATAAGGTTGCTCCTCCATTTAGACAAGCAGAAGTTGACATTATGTATGGTGAGGGAATTTCCAAGACCGGTGAATTGATCGACATGGCGGTCGAACGAGACATCATCGAAAAGAGTGGTTCATGGTTCTCATATAATGGCAGTCATATCGGTCAAGGGCGTGAAAAAGCTAAACGTTATTTAGCTGAAAATCCTGACGTGATGGAAGAAATCACTCAAAAAGTGCGCAATTTTGCAAAAGAAGAACCGGTAGAAGAAACAACAGCTACAGAAACTACTAAAACTAATAAACCGGTTAGTTTGGCGAAAGCTGATAAAGAAACAAAAGATAAATAATGACAATAAAATATAAATAATATTTTTAAGCGTAATTATTTAAGGGGAATTACTTTCCTGGTTAATATTACGCTTTTTGTTTGTCCGTGTAACTGATAATTATTGACATCAGGTGATAGAAAACATTAAAATATTATTGTGTGTGAATTAAACGTTACATTTATTTTACACAACATAGATCGCGGAGGTGCAAATGTGAATTATTTGGTCGTCATCCTCGCAATCGCTGTTTTGACTTTAGTACTTGGTTTTGCTTTAGGAATTTTTTACCGCAAACGGACGTATGAACAATCACTTGACGCAGCAACTCAAACGGCTAAGGGTATTATTGCTAGTGCCAAAAAAGAGGCTTTATTAGAAGCAAAAGATGAAAGCCATCGCTACCGTAAGGAAGTTGAAAGTGAATTAAAAGAACGTCGCTTTGAGGTTCAAAAACAAGAAAATCGGTTGTTAAAACGAGAAGAGAATCTAGATCGTAAAGATTCTGTTTTAGATGAACGTGAACAGATCTTAACTCGTAAAGAGAGCAAGTTAACTGCTGAACAACAAAGATTAGAAGCAAAAACTAAAGAAGTCACTTCGCTTGAACAACAGCAAAAAGATAAGCTGGAAGAAATTGCAGCTTTGACTAAAGAACAAGCTAAAGATTTGATCATCAAAGATACACGCAATCAATTGAGCTATGAATTAGCCGTAATGATCAAAGACAGTGAAGCCCAAGCAAAGGCTTCAGCTGACAAAGCGGCTAAGAGTCTAATTGCGCAAGCTATCCAACGAAGTGCTGCTGATATGGTATCAGAGACAACAGTTTCGGTCGTTAATTTGCCTAATGATGAGATGAAAGGTCGCATTATTGGTCGTGAAGGGCGTAACATTCGTACTTTAGAAACATTGACCGGGATCGATTTGATTATCGATGATACACCAGAAGCTGTAGTGTTGAGTGGTTTTGATCCAGTTAGACGTGAGATCGCTAAGATGGCACTTGAAAAATTAATCCAAGATGGTCGGATCCATCCAGCTCGAATTGAAGAAATGGTGGAAAAAGCAACCAAAGAAATGGATAGTAAGATTCGCCAAACTGGTGAGGAAACGATTTTTGACCTTGGTATCCATTCGATGCATCCAGATTTGATCAAGACGATCGGACGCTTGAATTATCGAACCAGTTATGGTCAAAATGTTTTGAATCATTCGGTTGAAGTTGCAAAAATTGCAGGTGTCTTAGCTGCTGAATTAGGTGAAGATGTTACAATGGCGAAACGCGCAGGCTTACTTCATGATATCGGTAAAGCAATCGATCATGAAGTAGATGGATCCCACGTTGAGATTGGGGTCGAACTCGCTAAGAAGTACAAAGAAAATGAAGTTGTCATAAATACGATCGCTTCACACCACGGAGATGTTGCTCCTAAATCAATTATTGCTGTTTTAGTAGCAGCTGCTGATGCGGTTTCGGCCGCTCGACCAGGAGCAAGAAGTGAGTCGCTTGAAAACTATATTCACCGACTTGAAAAATTAGAAAATATTTCAAATGAATTTGATGGCGTTAAGAAGAGCTATGCGATCCAAGCTGGTCGTGAAGTTCGAATCATTGTCAAACCAAATGAAGTAAATGACTTAGAAGCAACCGTTTTAGCACGTGATATTAGAAAGAAGATCGAAGAAGAACTCGAGTATCCTGGACATATCAAAGTCACGGTAATTCGTGAAACCCGTGCTGTCGAGTATGCAAAATAATAATTAGCAATTTTTTAAAAAGGAGCTACAGCCCGTTTATTAGCTGTAGCTCCTTTTTTAGTTATAACGTTTTTCTTTAAGATCATTAGCTTGTGTTTTTGAGAGATTTCCGAGTGTAACCAAGCGGTCTTCGATCAAATCTAAAACATGGTTCCGATCAGCTGAGTTTTCGACAAAGTCATATTTATCGCCGTCAATGATAAGTAGCTCAGAAAGTTGATAATTTGCTTGAAATTCGTCGTAATAACGCAATAACCGTTGATAATAGTCGACTAAGGATGGATCAGTTGAGATCTGTTCATAGTCACGGCCACGTTTTTGGATCCGTTTGATCATAGTATCATATGAAACTTTGATCAAAACCATTAAATCGGCATTATTTGTGGGCGAAGCAAGTTTTAATTCGGTCAACATGTGTCCTAGTAATTCTTGATAAGTAGCATATTCGATCGCAGTTGCATTTCCCATATCAGTGTTCATCTTCATAAACATCGCATCTTCATAAATCGAGCGATCTAAAATATTATTTTTTTGTTGCATTGCTTGTTTCATCATCATAAAGCGTCGATTCAAGAAAAAGGTCTGCAAAAGGTAAGCATATGGATTAGTAGCATCTTTGTCACCAGCTTGTCGTTTTTTAGCGGCGATCTCATTTCCTTTATAAAAAAGTGGTAAAACAGGATTATCTTCGACTGGTTCAAAGAAAGGAGTCGAATTCAACTCCTCGGCTAAAAGTTGAGTTAAACTCGATTTTCCCGAGCCGATTATTCCGGCTAATGTGATCATAATAGGTTCATCCTCTCAGTTTAAGTACCTTAATTATCTTACAGTTTTAACAGTTTTTTTTCAAACTCAACTAAATCAAAAATATTTGACTAATAGGGTCAAGAGGACTATTATTCTTCTATGTTATTACAATAAGCAAAGTAATATTTTGTTTAGAAAGGCACGTGAGAAGATGAAGCAACAAAAAAGCCGTATTTTTATCGGCGCATTGATCACATTGGGAATTGTTTATGGTGATATTGGAACATCGCCATTGTATGTAATGAATGCTTTGTTAACTGATCTAGGCGGACCACAATATCTAACTAAAGAATATGTGATTGGC
The DNA here is from genome assembly GCF_001434405.1 of Ligilactobacillus apodemi DSM 16634 = JCM 16172. GTDB lineage: Bacteria > Bacillota > Bacilli > Lactobacillales > Lactobacillaceae > Ligilactobacillus > Ligilactobacillus apodemi. The sequence goes on from NZ_AZFT01000053.1 coordinate 239,635, forward strand.
TGTTTATCACTGATTTTTTGGACTTTGATGCTGATGACTACTGTTAAGTATGTTTTGATCGCTTTGCGCGCAGATAACCGCGGTGAAGGTGGGATATTTGCGTTGTATGCGTTAGTTAGACAGCACAAGAAATGGTTGATTTACCCTGCATTGATCGGTGGAGCAGCGTTGTTAGCCGATGGAACACTAACACCAGCAGTGACGTCACAAGTGCGATCGAAGGCTTAAAAGGTGTTTACTTAGGCTCAAAAGTATGGATCAATTCGCAAAGTAATGTTATTATCGTGACATTTTCGATTTTGTTGGTTCTTTTTTTATTACAACGGTTTGGAACGAGTTTTATTGGTAAGGGTTTTGGTCCGATCATGTTATTATGGTTCGGTTTTTTAGCAGTCATTGGTTTAAGTAATATGTTTGCTGATTTCAGTGTTTTAAAAGCCTTATCACCGCATTATGGTCTGATGTTACTTTTTTCTAAGACTAATAAAGTTGGGATCTTTATCTTAGGGAGCGTCTTTTTAGCTACTACAGGTGCAGAAGCGCTGTACTCTGATATGGGGCATGTCGGACGAAAAAATATTTATTTGACTTGGCCACTAGTTTGCTTAGCGCTTTTACTAAATTATTTTGGTCAAGGAGCATATTTGATCACACATTTAGCTCAGATCAAAGCGGCTAAAGCTTTTGAAAATCCATTTTATGCGATCTTATCGCCAAATTTATATTTATTTGGTGTTTTGTTGGCGACGTTAGCAGCGATCATTGCGTCACAAGCCTTGATCACTGGCTCGTTTACCTTAGTCCAAGAAGCAGTCGGACTTAAGGTCTTGCCCCGCATGAAAGTTGAACATCCTAGCCTTTCGCGGGGACAGATCTATATTTCTGCTGTCAATTGGTTACTATGTTTGTGTACTACATTAGTCTTATTTTACTTTAAAACTTCCGAGCATATGGAAGCAGCGTATGGGCTAGCGATCACCTTAACGATGCTTATGACGACGTTATTATTATTTGAATATTTGCGTATGAAAGAAAAAACACCATTAGCGTACCTTGTTTTAGTCGTTTTTGGAGTAATTGAAATCATTTTCTTACTCGCCAGTTTGAGTAAATTTGCTCACGGGGGTTACATTACGGCGGTGATCACGGCTTTGATCTTAGCGATGATGGTTGCTTGGTATTTTGGTAATCGTGTGCGTGAAAGATACGCTGATCGCTCTGAAATGGTTAATTTACGTAACTATAAACAAATGTTACTCGATTTATCAAAAGATGAAAGTGAACCCCTTTTTACGGATAATTTGATCATCTTAGCAAAAGTTAAGCGCGATTTGAGTATCAAACGTGAGATCTTGTACTCGATTTTAGATAAGAAACCTAAGCGCGCAAAAGTTTATTGGTTTGTCAGTGTTAATACTACCGATGAACCATATACTAATTATTACACGGTCGATATGATGGGAACACGTAACATCGTTAATCTGCAGCTGTATTTAGGCTATAAAATGAGCCCAAGTGTCAATTTGTATCTTTACCAGATCGTTTCAGATTTGATGCAAAAAGATGTAATTGACGAACAACCGCAAAAATATACGACAAATCCCGGGAGAATTGTAGGCAACTTCTCTGTTTTGATGATTCAAGAAGTCCTTTCGCCTAATACGCGGATCTCACCATGGATCCGTCTTTTGATCTCGGCGCGGATCTTTCTACAAGATCACAGTACCACTCCGGTTCAGTGGTTTGGTTTAGAGACAAGTGAAGTTCATCTTGAAAAAGTGCCACTTTTCTTGAAGAAACGTAGCGTACCAGTGATCGAACAGCGAGTGATCTTAAATCCGAAAGATATTAAGCGTAGTACTTGTGAATGATGAAAGAAGCACGGCATAATTTTGCGGTGCTTCTTTCGGTTATTCTAACTAATTTAGAAATTTAATATTGTTTTTTTAAGTATTATACGTATAAAAAATGAATAAATTGGATAATAGTTCGATTTTTATTTTGACAATTTTCAAGTGCTTTGTTATGCTTAAAGCACTTAGGGAGGGATTAGCTTGAGTAATCGAATTAGTATTGTGATGGGCAGTTATTCGGATTGGGAAACAATGAAAAATACTGCTGAAGTTTTAGATGAATTTGGTGTAAAATATGATAAGGCTGTGATTTCAGCCCATCGAATGCCAGAAGAAATGTTGTCTTTTGCTAAAGGTGCAGTTGCAAATGGAATTGAAGTTATCATTGCTGGTGCAGGGGGGGCAGCTCACTTACCAGGGATGATTGCAGCCAATACTGTTTTACCAGTAATTGGGGTTCCAGTTCAATCACGAGCTTTAAATGGCTTAGATTCGTTATTATCGATCGTGCAAATGCCTGCTGGGGTTCCCGTTGCTACAACGGCAATCGGTGTAGCTGGTGCTAAAAATGCTGCCTTGTTAGCTTTACAAATTTTAGGTGTCACAGATAAAGATATCCAAGCAAAATTGCTCTCATATCGGAAAGAAATGCATGATAAAGCAGTTGAAAGCGGTGATCTTCTTGAATAATAAAATGGTCGCTCAAAATGGAACTATCGGAATCATTGGTGGTGGTCAATTGGGACAAATGCTCGTTTTATCAGCTAAGGAAATGGGACTTAAAACAGTCATTTTAGACCCAGATCCAACCTGTCCAGCAGGGCAAGCATCAGATGAACAAATTGTGGCTCCGTATGATGATTTTTCGGCGTTAGAAAAGTTAGCTAAACGCGTTGATGTTATGACTTATGAATTTGAAAATGTTGATTTAGAAGCACTTGAACATCTAACAGATGCTAAACTTTTACCACAAGGAACAAGGCTGTTAAAGATCACTAAAAATCGTTTAGCTGAAAAGACTTTTTTGCATGAAAGTGGGCTAAAGACAGCACCATTTGAGGCTGTTAAAAATAAAGTGGAGCTCAAACAAGCGGTAGCTAAGCTAGGAATGCCAAGTATTTTAAAGACTTGCGAAGGTGGTTATGATGGCAAAGCTCAAGTAACACTTAAGCAGTCAGCCGATCTTTTAGAAGCTGAGGAACTATTACAACAAGGACCTTGCATCTTAGAGGGATTTGTCGATTTTTCGATGGAATGCTCAGTTATGGTTGCGCGTAATGTAAGTGGCGCCACAACCGTTTTTCCTGTTAGTGAAAATATTCATCGTAATCATATTTTGCATGAAAGTATTATTCCAGCGCGCATGGATGAACATTTACAACACAAAGCTCAAGCACTTGCGCTTAAAATTGCTGAAAGTTTAGATTTACATGGAATTTTGGGCGTAGAATTTTTTGTGGGAAAAGACCAAGAGATCTATGTTAATGAACTAGCGCCACGTCCGCATAATTCAGGACATTTTTCGATCGAAGCTTGCAATTTTTCGCAATTTGATATTCATAATCGTGCAATTTTAAATTGGCCTTTACCACAGATCGAATTATTACGTCCGGCTGTTATGGTCAATGTTTTGGGGCAACATAAGGCAGGAAGTGAAGCCTTGATCGCCCAAAAACCACAATGGCATTTTCATGATTATGGCAAAAAAGATGTGCGCCATGATCGTAAGATGGGGCATATCACAATTTTAACAAACGATTTGTCAACGACTTTAGCTGAGATCACAGCAACTAAAGTATGGGATTAATAGAGTCAAAGGAGATTTTTTAATGATATCACGTTATACACGTCCAGAAATGGCTGCCATTTGGACAGATGAAAAGAAATTTGAATGTTGGTTAGCAGTTGAATTAGCTGCCGACGAAGCTTGGGCTAAGTTAGGACATATTCCAAGTGAAGATGTTGAAAAACTAAAAGCTAACGCTAAATTTGACGTTGACCGCATTCGGGAGATCGAAGCTGTCACTCATCATGACGTCATTGCTTTTACGCGTAATGTGTCTGAATCTTTAGGGGATGAAAAGAAATGGGTCCACTATGGCTTGACAAGTACGGACGTGGTCGACACGGCGTATGGTTACCAATTAAAACAAGCTAACGATATTATCCGTAAAGATCTTGAAGCTTTCACTGAAATTGTTGCAGATAAGGCACGTGAACATAAGAATACTGTTATGATGGGACGGACACATGGTGTTCATGCCGAACCAACAACCTTTGGAGCTAAGTTAGCTCGTTGGTATTCAGAAATGAAACGTAATATCGAGCGTTTTGATCATGCTGCTAAGGGTGTTGAAGCCGGTAAGATCAGTGGTGCGGTAGGTACTTACGCTAATATTGATCCATTTGTTGAAGAATATGTTTGTGAAAAATTAGGAATTCGTGCGCAAGAAGTTTCTAGCCAAGTCTTGCCACGTGATCTTCACGCAGAATATATGGCTACTTTAGCTTTGATTGCTACGAGTTTAGAAGAATTTGCCACTGAAATTCGTGGTTTGCAAAAATCAGAAACTCGTGAAGTTGAAGAATATTTTGCTAAGGGTCAAAAAGGTTCTTCTGCAATGCCACATAAACGTAACCCAATCGGTTCTGAAAATATTTGTGGTCTAGCGCGTGTTTGCCGTGGCCATATGGTAACTGCTTATGAAAATGTGCCACTTTGGCATGAACGTGATATTTCACATTCTTCGGCTGAACGGATCATTTTACCAGATACGACGATTTTGATCGATTACATGTTGAACCGTTTCGGGCGCATCGTTAAGAACTTAACGGTCTTCCCAGAAAATATGAAGCGCAATATGGATCGGACTTTTGGTTTGATCTACAGTGGCCGTGTCTTACTTAAGTTGATCGACACAGGTATGAGTCGGGAAGAAGCTTATGATTTAGTGCAACCATACACTGCCAAAGCTTGGGACGAACAAACACAATTTAGACCATTACTTGAAAGTGATGAAACGATCATGAGTAAGTTATCTAAAGAAGACTTAGATGATGCTTTTGATTACCATTGGCACTTACGTCATATTGATGATATCTTTAAAAAAGTTGGTTTAGAATAATTAGAAAAAAATAATGTTAAATAGTATCTCTAATACGAAGGATATTCGTACTGGAGATACTATTTTTTTGCTTTTTTATAATTTTTAATCAATAAAATAATTAATTATTGATTATATTTATAAAAAATTAATTAGTAAAACCGTTGCCAAAATGAGAGTAATCATATAAGATAAAATTTGAATACAATATATATAATTTTAGGTATAATATTTAAAACTTAAGCTATGTATTTGTATGTAATTTGAATCTATCTATGTGGGGAAGTCGATAGTTGTTGGAGGTGTTACATGATCAAACAGTGTATTAAGCAGGAAAGGAGATGAAGGGATGAAAATGTTTAGAAAAATATTGACAGTTATTGCATTAATATGCTTAATTTTTCCGATGTTCAGTCCACAAACGATTATTGCGGATTCGGGCTTAGCGCCTAAATATAACAGTGATGATAAAGGAATTTATCCAGCTGCATCATGGCAACCAACCGGCCAAGAAAATGTGATCAACCACCAAGGGGGCACAAGTTCTGGTTATGATGGGAATACAAGCTGGAATGGAGATCCAAGCAATCTTACTAATTCATATTTCAACTATGGCAATGCTAGTGATCCAGACTATGCGATCCGCCAATATGCCCGCGAAACGAGCACACCTGGGGTATTTGATGTCTATACCAATATCAAAGGTAATACGATCAAACAGTCCAAAACACTTGATTTGGTTTTTGTAGTCGATAGGTCTGCAAGTATGAATAACGATAGTAGGTATAGCTATATTAAGAAAGGTATTAGTGACTTCTTTACAGATATCAAAAAAGCTGGATTAGAGAATAATGTTAATGTGGGCTTAGTCACATATACCTACTCGTCTTTAACTACAGTTGAATTGGCTAGTGCAGCAACTAATGCAACTAAGATAAATAGTATGCTTAACGATAATAGTCCAACAGGTGGTACAAATACCCAAAACGGACTTCATGCAGCGGAACCGATGTTAGAAAAAGGTAGCGGTGACGAGAAAATGATCATCCTATTAACGGATGGTGAGCCTACTGGTTCCTTTAGAGTGAAGAGTGCTATTACTGAGAATGGTACCGTATACGGGACAAGTTTTGACTACAATCATATGGATGGCGATGGAACTTCCACGAGTATTTCATCATATACCGTTAATGGTCATTCGATAAATACAACATGGCCCGCTACTTTAGGTGAAGCACGTTTGATTAAAAACCAAGGTATTTCGTTACGGGCGTTGGGTATTAATATTGCAAATCAATATCAAGCGAACATGCAAAAATTAGCGAGTCCAGGACATTATGAATCGGTTACATCTGCTGCTGGGATCACTAACTATTTAGATAGTCAGACTGAAAATATTATCAGTAGTTTTAGCACGATCAGTAATGGTACAGCTACAATACCTTTAGGCAGTCAGTACGAATATGTAGATGCTAATGCTGCAACTGTAAAATCTGTTGGCTCAAAAACTGTGGGAACGGCTGCACTTCCTTGGATCGGTGGTTCAGGCAACACCATAACTTTAAATGGTATTAACTTGAGTAAAGACGAAGAAATTCAACTTCACTACCAAGTGCGCTTGAAGACTGGGACAGAGAATTTTAAACCGGATTATTGGTATCAAATCAGTGGCACAGCTGTTTTTAAAGCCGATGATATCAGTGATACAAAATTCGGGGTTCCTTCGGGTAAAGCTTCAGGGACAAGCATTGAAGTTACTAAAGAATGGAAGACGTTTAGTGATGACGTAACCTTGCCAGAAGATATCAGCTTTAAAGTGATTCGTGAAAATGCCACTAATGGTGCTTGGGGAGAAGCAACTGGTATTTTGACCGTCGCTGATAATTGGCAGAAAAAATTTGAAAAGTTAACCGTTGGATCAAGTCAAGTGTATTTAGCAAAATATGATGGTTTTGGTAATGACTATAAATATACAGTCAGTGAAGAAACCGCTGTTGATGGCTTTAATACACAGATCGAACACATTGGGGATAATAAATGGAAGATCGTTAACACTCAACTAGGGGTTCAAGTTGAAAAGCGAGCTGCCGAATCACAAGATAAATTATCTGGGGCAGAATTTAAGTTAGTTAAATATACTGACGATTTTGTCACAGAAGATCCAGATTTCTCACAAAAATTAAGCGGAAATTCCAAAGATATTACGGGAAATATCACTAATGGAAATTATGCTTTGATCGAAACAAAAGCTCCTACGGGTTATGAATTAGATCAAACACCACTTAAATTTAGTGTAAAAGATGGTAAGTTCTATGATGAAGCAGGCCAAGAAATCACAACTACAAAAGGTGAGCAAGACAAAGATGGTTTTTATTTGAACCTTTCAAATGAAAATGCATACATCTTGACTGGAGTGAAGGTCGATACGTTAAAAGCATTTGAATTGACGTTAAAGAAAACTGACACTGAAGGAAATAGTCTTTCAGGGGCAGAATTTGAGTTAACAAATGATCAAGGTGAAGTAATTGCTTTTGAATACGCTGATGAAGCTAAGACTAAGCTTAACTTCAAGGATTTAAAACCAGGAACTTATACTTTAACGGAAACGAAAGCTCCAGCAGATTATCATCTTTTAGAAGATCCAATCAAATTCACGATCACAGCCAAAGGTGAAATTGAATTTGAAAAGCAACCGACCGATTTAAAGGTAACGCTTGCTAAGGATGATACTGATACTAACCAAATTGAATTTGCAGTAGAAAATACAGCAATGCAAACGGGTAGTGTGACAGTTAAAAAATATAACCAAAATAAAGAAGAGTTAGCCAACGCTAAGTTTGAATTGATTCGTTACACTGATGAATGGCAAACGATCGATGAAAGCTTTACTAAACAAATCGTTGCTAACACAGAAGAAGTTTTAAGTGAACTTAAGTCTGGTCACTATGCTTTACGTGAAATCACTGCTCCTACAGGTTACGAATTAGACGAAACATTGGTCAAATTTAAGTGGGAAGATGAAAAATGGTTTGACGAAAATGGCGAAGAGATCACGGCAAGTACACCAACAGCTAAGAATCAACTTTATTTAGCAAGTGAAGGTTCAGCTGATTTATTTATCGCGCGTGAAAATACGCTTAAAGACACAACGTTGACCATTAAAAAAATCAATGGTTATACGCAAAAAGAATTAGCTGGAGCTGAATTTACCGTAACTGATGCAAACGGTAACGCTTATGAAGTAGTTTCAAGTACTGATGGCATCTTTACGGTTAAAGATCTTAAACCAGGATCATATACCTTAAAAGAAACAAAAGCTCCAGAAGGTTACGTGAAGTTAACCGAAGATATCAACTTTACGATCACTGCTAGTGGTACGGTAGAAGCTGATAAGAATGCTGACTTTACTTTAACTGACGATGGTCAAAACACGTTGACTTTAACGATCAAAAATTACCCAGCTGGTCTTTTACCAAAAACTGGGGGACAAGGGATCTTGTTATATGCGATCGTTGGTCTTATTTTGATCATCTTATCTGGTAGTGGGATCACGGTCTTTCGTAAGAGAAAAGGGGTGTAGGTCATGAAAAGGTTATTTAAAGTAATGTTTTTGATGATCGCCTTAATGTTCTCACTGCAAGGGATCGTGGCTAAAGCCGATGACGGCAGTTTACAAAAAGTACAGATCACGGTGCAAAATCAAGTTGAAAATCCTAATGGCAGTTCGCTTATTCCGGCTGCTGGAGTAGGACTTTCACTGTATGATCTTAGCCAAGAATATGCGCAACAAAAGACGACTGCAAAAGCAGAGGCATTTTTGGAAAGTTTTGCGCAAATGTCAGCTAGTCAAGTAAAAACTTATCTAGCTGACAATAAGATCACAAAGCTCCAAAGTGTAACTACTGCTGCCAATGGTAAAGCACAATTTGAGCTAGCTGCAAATCAAGGGGCATATTTGATCGTCCAAGATGAGATCATAGATGGGCAAACGATCATGCCACTCGCATTTGCTTTACCGTTGGTCAATGAAGATGGAAGTGTACAAACAAGTTTTGAGTTGTATGCTAAACCAGTCAAACTGACACGAGCACCATATTTTTACAAGTATGGCGTTAAAGATGAAGTTAGCGCACCATTGGCCAACGCTAAGTTTGTCTTAGGTAAGATAGTTTCAGGCGAAAAGCAATATTTAACTACTACTGGGACAGAATTTACTGCAAGTAAAACGCCAGCAACAGATGCTAACTTAAAAGTATTTGTCTCAGATGAAAATGGCTTAGTTTTATGTGATATTGGTTTGACCAATGGCGAATATTTCTTTGAAGAAATTAGTGCACCAACTGGTTATCAGATCTCAACTGAAGCTAAAAATGTTGTGGTGAAAGTTACTGATACCCAGGTTAGTGTAAACGGAATTGTTTTAGCTGAATTAGTGGCTGGAATGGTTCCAAGCTCATTTACGCAAGCACCAAAAGTTTTAAACTATGCAGTTACAACTGATAAAGAAGATGAAACAAGTGATAGTAAAAAAGATCCAGCTGATTCGTCTTCAAATACCGATAATGAAGTAGTTTCAGGTGCTCCAGGCCAATCAGGTAATGGTGGTTCAACTGGAGGAACAACTGCTAGTTCAACTAACGCAAAAGGTGATGCGACTGATTCAAGTATCGGTGGCATGTTAGCCCAGTTAGGTGAACAAAAAGAATGGATCTCTTTAATTGGGGTCTTGATGGTAATCTTAGCAGCAATGCAATTATATAAATTAAAAAAAGTAAGCAAAGGAAGTGGAAGTAATGAAAAATAAGCTTAAAGCAATTTTTATGAGTATCTTGTTACTAGCTTCAATCATTGTACCTGGTTTGGCTAGTGTTAAATCAGTTTCAGCGGATGAAACGATCCCTGACAAAGTCAATGTGACGGTGCATAAACGTGTGTTTGACAGTGAAACACCAGCACCAACTCAAAATACCGGTAATATCATGAGTGACTTTGGTGGGGATGCTTTACCAAACGTTGGTTTTACGGTTTATGATATTACAGATGAATATATCAAAGAAGTTTCAGGTAGTACTGCAGAAGATGCAACAGCTGCTTTAGTTGAAAAATATACTAATGCAACTCCAGCAAATGTAGCTGCAGACCAAAAATTAACAGATAAAAATGGTGACGTAACTTTTAGTGGCTTAGATACAAAAGCTGGTAATGAATTTAAAACATACATTATCTTAGAAACAAAGTCACCATCTGCAATCGTTGAAAAAGCTGCACCAATCGTGTTGACAATGCCAGTTTACGCTTACGATGCAAATGGTCAAGTAACAACAAACGTTTTGAGTGATATCCATGTTTATCCAAAAAACGCTGAAAATAACGATAACTACGAAGGTAAGATCTCCAAAGAATTAGTTGATGACACTGTTCACCACCATACAAACTGGACAGGTTTAGGTGCGATCAATGACACTGTGTTATCTCCTCGTGTTGGTCGCTTATTGCAATATGAAGTAACATACCATGTGCCTTCTTCAACAATTTTTGCTGAAAACAGTGGGATCGAAATCGTCGATGACCCAGGTGTTGGTATTGTTTTACCAGAACAAGTAGCTGTTGAAAATGGAAAAGTTGTAGATACGATCGTTGATACACTTAACGCTGATCCTGCTACTTTACGTGACAACGTTCAAGTAAAAATTGGTGACAAGGTTATTAATGCAACAGTTAAGTATGAAGAAGATCGTCAAGAAGGCGGTAACTCCAAATTTACTTTAAACATTACTGGTGCTGACAATGCTGACTTAGCTGGTGAAACTCTAGTGATTACTTACTATGCTTACTTAGCTAAGACAGAATCATCTTTGGATAACCCAGTCGATAACTCTATCACAGCTACAGCTGATACAACATCCGGTGAACAAGTTTCAACTGATGAAACAGCAACTCAAAACTCAATTTCACTATTGGCATCTCGTGCTGCGGTAGTGATGGCAGACCAAGCTCACAAGCCATTGGCTGTTGGTGGTTACAACTTCAAGAAGGTTGATGCACAATCAAATGCTGCTTTAGCAGGTGCACAATTCGTGGTTTACGATGTAAAACAAAAAGCTTATGTACAGTTCAACCAAGACAACGCTGGTAACCGTACAGAACAAAAATGGACTTCTGACATCAACAAAGCAACTGTTTATACTTCAGATGAAAAAGGTATGATCGAATTAGAATACTTACCATATGCTGATTATGAATTAGTCGAAGTTAAGGCTCCAGAAGGTTATGTTAAAGGTGGAAATGTAGAATTTACAGTTGAACGTGATTCATACAAGACAACAAAAGCAAATCCAGTCGAAGTTAAAAACGCTAAGAAGGGTCTCTTACCTTCAACTGGTGGTTACGGGATCTACATCTTCTTACTTGCAGGTCTTGCTTTAATGGCAGGTGCTTATGCATGGTTCCGTCGTGTTAACAAAAATGATAATGTTTAATATTTAAACGTTAAATAGTTATAAAGGGGTTGGGAGTTATTCTCAACCCTTTTTCTAATATCAAAGAAAGGAAAAAATATGAAAAAAAAGAAGCAAAATAGGGCTTGGTTGCAAGTGGGGCTGGTCGCGGTTTTTATCATTGGAATCGTGATTGCACTGTATCCTTTCTATGTGGGAGCTTTGAATAATTTTATCGATCAATATCGGATCGGTAGGATCTCTAAGGAAAATAATGCGGCTAATCAAGCACAACTCAAAGCCTTACAGGAAAAGAATAAGCAAATATCACAAAATACGGCAAGTGATCCGTTTAAAAATGCCTCGGAATCAACTAAGACAAACTTAAAAGAGCATTTGATCGGTAATGTGATCATCCCTAAGATCAATGTCAATTTACCGTTGTTTGATACAACTAATAGTAAAACGATCCAATATGGGGCGGCCGTTTTAGATGGAACGTCATTTCCTGTCGGTGGTGTCGGTACGCACAGTGTTGTCTCAAGTCACCGTGGTTTACCTGAACGAAAGCTTTTTACCGACTTAAATAAGTTAAAAAAAGGCGACATCTTCATTTTTGAAGTGTATAACCAAAAAATCGCCTATGAGATCGAGTCGATCAAGACTGTTTTACCAACGGATACGTCTGTTTTAGCAGTCGAATCGGGGAGAGATATTGCCTCGCTACTGACGTGTACTCCATATATGTTAAATACACACCGCTTAGTCTTAAAGGGACATCGTGTGCCGTATACAGCTGAAATGGATCAACAAATCAAAGATACTGATCGTAACATTATGTTGCAACAAGGGTTGATCTTAGCTGGATGTGTGTTGTTATTTGGCTTTTTATTATATGTATTGTTTAAAACGATGCACGCAGCGATTTTACGTAAAAAGCATTTTGATTTAAGCTTTTACTGTGTTTCTGAGACTGGAGCACCACTTGCAGGGATCAAATTTGGGTTGTATGACAAAAAAGGTAAGAAAAATCTTTTGCGGGCACAAAAGCCGTATGTTGTTGCAAGCGATGCGACCGGTAAAGTTTCATTCACTGATTTACCAGGGGCTTTATACAGTGTAAAAGAACCAAATGCTAAACGTTCACAACGAATTATTGCTGGTATAAAGCAGAAAAGTCAAACTGCTGGCATGCTTTACCCACGGAAAAAACAAGCAAGTGTTATTAGTTACCTTAATGGAATCTTTAAATGGCGTCACAGATGAATTTGTTCGGTTTTTAGGTTACATTGTGTAAAATGTAAATTGTTTTTAAATTTAATTTTGTATAAAGTCGTACTTTTTATATTCTTAAAAATAAAATGTACGTCTTTTTTTATTGACGATATTTAGAGATTTTGTTATCTTATTATTGTGAAATAACGAATGAAATGTCTTTTGTGCTTTTAAAAAGTTCGTATTTAAATTAAAGGAGCAAGATGATCACCATGGGAGAAGTAATTTATACCGGAAAAGCAAAACAAATGTGGAGTACTGATGATCCAGAAGTATTACGGGTCGTGTATTTGGATCAAGCAACTGCGTTAAATGGTAAGAAAAAAGATGAGATCAAAGGTAAAGGTCAGATCAATAATGAAATCTCAACGCTTATTTTTGAGTATTTGACGCAAAAAGGATTAAAGACTCACTTTATTAAAAAGCTCTCTGCTACAGAAGAGTTAGTGCGTAAAGTTACGATCATTCCGCTTGAAGCAGTTACTCGCAATATTGCGACCGGGCATTTTGTTACTCGTTTTGGTATTGAAGATGGCACAGTCTTTAAAACACCAGTGGAAGAGACCTACTATAAAAGTGATGCCTTAGATGATCCTTTTATTAACGAATCACAGACATTAGCCTTAGGTTTAGCGACAAAAGAAGAGTTGGCTCAATTATGGGAACTTTCGCGTCAAGTTAATCAACTTTTATCAGCACTCTTTTTAAAAGCAAATATGATCTTAGTTGATTTCAAATTAGAGTTTGGACGTTTAAGTGATGGAACTTTAGTTTTAGCCGATGAATTTTCCCCTGATAATTGTCGTTTGTGGGATAAGGAAACTAAAGCCCATTTAGATAAAGATGTTTACCGCCAAGATCTAGGCGAGTTGACCCCAGTTTACGAAGAAGTTTTAAATCGCTTAAAAGTAGCTTTAGAGGAGGAAAAATAATGACAAACGTACGAATTTATGTAACTTATAAGGAATCAGTTTTTGACCCCCAAGGAGATACGATCAAACAAGCGATCCATGCACTTGGACACGATGAAGTTGCAGATGTAAAAGTTGGTAAATTTTTCGATGTTCAATTAGATCCGACTAAAAAAGATATTTCAACGGCAGTCAAAGAAATTGCCGAAGAACTATTGGTGAACTTTAACCTTGAAACTTATGAATATAAAGTGATGGAGGAAGTTTAATGAAAATCGCAGTCGTTGTCTTTCCAGGGTCTAATTGTGATATTGACCTTTATGAAGCCTTACACACGGTTTTAGGTGCCGATGTTGAATATGTGTCGCATAAATGTGAAGATCTCAGCGAGTTTGACGCAGTAATGCTTCCAGGTGGCTTTTCGTACGGTGATTATCTGCGTTGTGGTGCCATTGCACGTTTCTCAAAAGTGATGCCTGAGATCGTGCGTATGGCTAATGAAGGTAAGCCAGTTTTTGGAACTTGCAACGGTTTTCAAATTTTGACCGAAGCGGGATTATTGCCTGGCGCACTTAAGCAAAATAATAGCTTAAAGTTTGTGTGCAAGACAGTTCCGTTAGTCGTTGAAAATGTTCAAACACCATTTACTCATGAATATACGAATGGTGAAGTGATCAATTTGCCGATCGCTCACGCCGATGGAAGTTATTATGCTGATGAAGAAACGTTAGCGCAACTAGAAGAAAATGGTCAAGTTGTCTTTCGTTACGCCAAAGAAAATCCTAACGGTAGCTTGCATGACATCGCGGGGATCTGTAATGAACGGGGAAATGTGTTAGGGATGATGCCTCACCCAGAACGAGCAGTTGAAGCTTTGCTTGGCAATGAAGATGGCTTACGCGTCTTTAAATCATTATTGACATCAGGTACGGTCAAAACGGAGGGAAAATAATGGCTGAATTAACACCAAAAGAGATCCAAACTCTCAAACCATATCTTGAATGGGGCTTAACGCAAAAAGAATATGATTATATTTGCGACAAGTTATTACATCGCTTGCCTAACTATACCGAAACCGGCTTGTTTGCTGTCATGTGGAGTGAACATTGCTCTTACAAAAAATCAAAGCCTGTTTTACGATTGTTCCCCAATAAAAATGAACGCGTCTTGCAAGGCCCTGGTGAAGGGGCAGGGATCGTTGATATTGGCGATGATCTAGCCGTAGTTTTCAAAGCCGAAAGTCACAATCATCCTTCAGCAGTAGAACCATATGAAGGAGCTGCTACCGGTGTTGGCGGGATTTTACGTGATATTTTCAGTATGGGTGCTCGACCAATTGCTTCTTTGGACTCGTTACACTTTGGCGAGTTAACTGACGAACGGACAAAATATTTGGTCAATGGTGTGGTTGCCGGGATCGGTGGTTACGGTAACTGTATGGGAATTCCAACTGTCGGTGGTGAAATGACTTTTGATGATTGCTATCGTGGTAACTGTTTGGTCAATGCAATGAGCGTTGGTTTGATGGAACAAAAAGATATGCAAAAAGGTCGCGCTGCTGGAGTCGGTAATGCTGTGATCTATGTTGGCGCTAAAACTGGGCGTGACGGCATTCACGGAGCAACTTTTGCATCAAGTGATTTTAGCGATGAAAAAGAGACACAACGTTCGGCAGTCCAAGTTGGTAATCCATTTATGGAAAAGCTTTTAATGGAAGCTTGTCTAAAATTAACTCATGAACATGCTGATTGGTTGGTCGGAATCCAAGATATGGGTGCCGCAGGAATTGCATCATCATCTTGTGAGATGGCTTCAAAAGCCGGTAGTGGTTTAGTTTTAGAGTTAGAAAAAGTTCCTCAACGTGAAACTGAAATGACACCATACGAGATCATGTTGTCGGAATCCCAAGAAAGAATGCTCCTTTGTGTGCGTAAAGGCTATGAAGAAAATGTGATCAAACTGTTTAAAGAATTTGATTTGGAAGCCGTCGTGATTGGGCGTGTTACCGACGATGGGCAATATGTCTTGAAACATCATGGTGAAGTTGTGACTGATATTCCCGTTACAACATTAACTGACGATGTTTTAGAAGAACCTAGTGCAGAACAGATGCCTAAACGCTTAAAAGAAGCCAAAGAAATGGCACCTTGGACTCCAGATGTTACTGATGCTAAGCAAACATTACTTGCTTTATTGCAACAGCCAACGATTGCCTCTAAGGAAATGTTTACGCAAACTTACGATTCACAAGTACGGACAAGTACCGTCCTTGGCCCGGGAAGTGATGCTGGTGTCATGCGAATCAGAAAAACTAATAAGGCCTTAGCAATGACAACAGATGGTAATGGTCGCTTTGTTTACTTAGATCCTGAGATCGGTGGACAAATGGCAGTAGTAGAAGCTTGCGCCAATGTGATCTCTAGTGGCGCTTTACCATTAGCCATGACTGACTGCTTGAATTATGGTGATCCTAATGATCCAGAAATTTATTATGAATTACATCATTCAGTCGCTGGGATGGCAAAAGCATGTGAAGTCTTTGATACTCCGGTTATTTCGGGAAATGTTTCTTTATATAACGAAAATAACGGGGAAGCTATTTATGGAACACCTATGGTCGGGATGGTCGGTTTGATCGAAAATGTGAAACACATCATTTCATCGACTGTTAAGCAAGCTGGTGACTTATTATACTTAGTCGGTGTGAAGACAAAAGCTGATTTTGCGGGTAGTGAGTTACAAAAAATGCAAACTAAAAAAATTTTTGGTGCTTTAAATCCGGTTGAGTTAACGACGATCAATGATTACATGAAAAAACTCTTAACCACGATGCAAACCGGTTTAGTACAAAGTAGTCATGATGCCAGTGAAGGTGGCTTAGGTGTTTGTTTAGCCGAAACATTATTTGGCAGTGGCTTAGGCGCAAGTGTCGAACTGGACTTGACCAAAGAATTACTTTTCAGTGAAACTGCTGGTCGCTTTGTAGTCAGTGTCTCACCAAAAGATCAGGTAGCATTTGAAACTGCTTTAGGTGAATTTGCTACAAAAATCGGAGAAGTCACAGCGACAGAAAATCTAGCAGTAACTTTAACCGATGAAAACTTTAGTGTTCCAGTAGCAACAGCACAAAAATTATGGGAGGAAGCAATACCGTGTCTCATGAAATCAAAGGACTAAATGAAGAATGTGGTGTCTTCGGTGTCTTTAATACTAAGCGGGCCCATGAATTGACCTATTTTGGCTTGCATAGCTTGCAACATCGGGGGCAAGAAGGTGCAGGGATCGTCTCAAGTGATGGTAAACAATTAAAACAATTTAGAAATAAGGGTCTCTTATCTGAAGTCTTTGCTAATGAAGCTGATTTAGCGGCACTTGATGGGATATCAGCTATTGGACATGTACGTTACGCTACGAGTGGTAATGATTCGATCAATAACTTACAACCTTTCTTATTTAACTTTTATGATGGGGATGTTGCCTTAGCGCATAACGGAAATTTAACGAATGCTAAGACTTTGCGGAAACAACTTGAAGCACAAGGTGCAGTATTTCAATCAAATTCAGATACTGAGATCTTGATCCATTTGATCCGTCAAAAACGCGATAAAGACTTTGTCTCTGCTTTGAAAGCTAGTTTAAATGAAGTAAAAGGTGGTTTTGCTTTCTTATTACTACAAAAAGATCGGCTTTTTGCTGCGTTAGATCCTAACGGTTTTCGCCCCTTGTGCATCGGTCAATTGAAAAATGGAGCGTACGTTGTGGCCAGCGAAACTTGTGCGCTTGATATGTTAGGTGCAAAATTTGTGCGTGATGTTTTACCAGGAGAATTGATCATTATTGATAAAAATGGATTACAGATCGATCATTATACCACTGATACTGAGTTAGCGATCTGTTCAATGGAATATATTTACTTCGCCAGGCCAGATTCGATCATTCATGGGGTAAATGTTCATACTGCGCGCAAACAGATGGGGCGGTTATTAGCTAAGGAAAGTCCAGTTGATGCTGACATTGTGATCGGTGTTCCCAACTCTTCACTTTCAGCAGCTTCTGGCTTTGCCGAAGCAGCTAACTTGCCATACGAAATGGGATTGATCAAGAGTCAGTATGTTGCACGTACATTTATCCAACCGACTCAAGAATTACGTGAACGTGGCGTAAAACTCAAACTTTCAGCCGTTCGCGGTGTCGTTGAAGGTAAAAAAGTTGCAATCATTGATGACTCGATTGTCCGCGGAACCACATCTAAGCAGATCGTGAAATTGTTAAAAGAAGCTGGCGCAAAAGAAGTTCATATGCGAATTGCCTCCCCACCGTTAAGGTTTCCTTGCTTTTACGGAATTGATATTTCGACACGGGCTGAATTGATTGCTGCTGATCATAGTGTGGCAGAGATCAAAGAGTTGATCGGAGCAGATTCTTTAGAATTTTTAAGTACTGAAAGTCTGATCAAAGCAATTGCTATTCCTGGGGCTAAAGCAAGTAAAAATGGCGGTTTGACGGTAGCATATTTTGATGGCGATTATCCGACACCACTTTATGACTATGAAGCTGGTTACTTAGCTTCACTCAAACAACAAACGGAAAGGAAACTTTAATTATGGGGCGTTATGAAGAAGCTGGCGTTGATGTGAACGCTGGATATGAAATGGTCAAAAAAATCAAAGCAGATGTTAAATCGACTGAACGCCTAGGTATTTTAGGTGCCTTAGGCAGTTTTGGCGGAATGTTTGATTTAAGCACGTTAAATTTAACTGAACCAGTTCTTGTTTCTGGGACCGATGGAGTGGGCACAAAATTAATGATCGCTCAAATGCTTGATAAACACAATACAATTGGGATCGATTGTGTGGCAATGTGTGTGAATGATATTTTAGCTCAAGGTGCTGAACCGTTGTATTTTCTTGATTACATTGCAACGGGGAAAAATGAACCGGAAAAAATGGCGCAGATCGTTTCCGGTGTAGCTGAGGGGTGTCGTCAAGCAAGTGCTGCCTTGATCGGGGGCGAAACGGCAGAAATGCCTGATATGTATGCCAAAGAAGAATACGATCTAGCGGGCTTTGCTGTAGGAGCAGTTGAGAAAAAAGCAATTTTAGATGACAAGTTGCCCGAAGCAGGTATGGCTTTGATCGGTTTACCTTCAAATGGCTTACATTCAAATGGATTTTCGTTAGTAAGACAAATTTTATTTAAAGATCATCACGTTGATTTAGCTGAAAAACCGGCTCAATTGGCAGGACAAACTGTTGGAGAAGCGCTATTAGCACCAACAAAAATCTATGTAAAAGAAGTTTTACCGCTGATCAAGGCTGGTTTGATCAAGGGTGTTAGTCATATTACCGGTGGTGGTTTGATTGAAAATCTTCCTCGGATGTTTGGTGATGATCTGCAAGCCCAACTGAATCTTTCTTCGTGGGAAGTTCCAGGGATCTTTACGTATCTAAAGGAGATGGGAAATCTCGAATTAACGGATTGCCTCGAAACTTTTAACATGGGTATCGGACTAGTCTTGGCAGTTTCTTTGGCAGATGTTTCTCAAGTCGAACAAGAGTTAACTGCACAAGGAGAAAAATTTTACCAAATCGGAACTTTAGTCAAACGACCTGCAAACGAAGCTAAGATCGTGATCAATGTGTGAGGTGATTAGATGCGAGTAGCGATTTTTGCATCTGGAAATGGCACTAATTTTGAAGTTTTGGCTAAAAAGTTTAAAGCAGGTGAATTTAATGCTGAGTTAGCCTTACTGTTTAGTGATCATCCTGATGCCAAAGTGATCGAGCGGGCTAAAAAGTTAGCCGTTCCAGTTGAGACTTTTACGGTTAAAGAATGTGGTGGCAAACCACGTTACGAAGAAAAAATTTTAGAAATATTAGCTAAACATCAAATTGATTTTGTTGTTTTAGCTGGTTATATGCGAGTTTTAGGTCCAGATATTGTCAGTTCCTATGATCACAAGATCGTAAATCTTCATCCGGCATACTTACCTGAGTATCAAGGATTACACGCGATCGAGCGAGCTTATCAAGATCATGTTGAACATGGCAAAACACAAACTGGTGTCACAGTCCATTATGTCGATCAAGGGTTAGATACGGGACCGGCAATTTTACAAAAACATGTCCCTATTCAACCAGATGATACTTTGGAAACTTTAGAAGCACGTGTTCATGCGTGTGAATATGAATTATATCCGCAAGCACTAAAACAGATATTTTAAAAGGAGCGAATTTTTTTGAAGCGAGCATTGATCAGTCTTTCAGATAAAAGTGGAGTTGTTGAATTTGCCAAAGGCTTAGTTGAACATGATTTTGAGATCATTTCGACTGGTGGTACTAAAAAAATGTTAGATGAAGCTGGGATCAAAACGATCGCAGTCGAAGAGGTAACTCATTTTCCCGAAATTTTAGATGGGCGAGTTAAGACCCTCAATCCTTACATTCATGGAGGACTTTTAGGGCGGCGTGATGTGAAGTCACACGTTGAAACTATGGAAGAGTTAGCTATTGCTCCGATCGATTTAGTTTGCGTAAATCTTTATCCTTTCAAAGAAACGACCAGTGATGAAACAAAAGATTTTGCTGATGCAATCGAAAATATAGATATTGGTGGTCCTAGTATGCTTCGTTCAGCGGCTAAGAACTTCAATGATGTAACCGTGGTGGTCGATAAAGCCGACTATGCGACCGTTTTAGCCGAACTAAATGAGCACCAAACCACGACCTTAGAAACAAGAAAACGTTTAGCCGCTAAGGCGTTTCGCTATACAGCAAGTTATGACGCTCTAATCGCACAATACTTAAACCACGAAATTGAACTTTTAGCTCCAGAAAAATTAACCTTGACTTATGATTTAGAGGATACGATGCGCTATGGTGAAAATTCCCATCAACCAGCATGGTTCTATCAAGATGCTTTACCTAAAAAATATGCGATCACGGCTGCTAAACAATTAAATGGTAAGCAACTTTCCTACAATAATATCAAAGATGCTGATGCTGCTTTACGGATCGCACGTGAATTTGAAGGTCCAGCAGTTGTAGCTTTAAAACATATGAACCCATGTGGAATCGGACAAGCAGAAACGATCGAAGCAGCGTGGGATCTAGCCCATGCTGCCGATCCAATCTCGATTTTTGGAGGAATCATTGTCTTAAATCGCACGGTTGATCAAAAAACAGCTGCAAAGATGCATAAATTGTTTTTAGAAATTATTATTGCACCTGATTTTGAACCAGAAGCGTTAGAAATCTTAAAACAAAAGAAAAATCTCCGCTTATTGCAATTAGATTTTAGTGCTAAAGATGAAACTCCAGGCTTTGAAACAGTTTCGGTGATGGGGGGACTCTTAGTGCAAGCTCAAGATATGACCTTAGAAGATCCAACCAAATGGACTTTAGTGACTAAAACTGCACCAACAGAAGCTCAAAAAGAAGCATTGTTGTTAGCTCTAAAAGCAGTTAAACATACTAAGTCTAATGCAATTGTGGTCGCCAATACTAAAAGAACGCTTGGAATCGGGGCAGGTCAGCCAAACCGAATTGATTCCACTAAAATTGCGATCGCACACGCCAAAAATGATATTGATGACGAAACCGTCTTAGCTTCTGATGCGTTCTTCCCAATGGATGACTGTGTTGAATATGCTGCCCAAAACGGTATCAAAGCAATCATTCAACCTGGTGGCTCGATCCGTGATGAAGATTCGATCAAAATGGCGGATAGATATGGCATCGCAATGTTGACTACGGGAATCCGTCATTTCAGACATTAGTTGAGGTATGAATAATGAAAGATAAGCTAAAAGTATTAGTTGTCGGTTCGGGTGGACGTGAGCATGCAATCGCCAAGAAACTCCTAGCTAGTCCTAAGGTTGCCCAAGTTTTTTGTGCACCAGGTAATCCTGGAATGACGCTAGATGGAATCAACCTTGTATCGATTTCAGAATTGGATTTTGATGCATTAAAAGGTTTTTGTTATGAAGAGGAAATCGCTTGGACTTTTGTCGGACCCGAAAATGCACTTGTAGCAGGAATTGTGGATTCGTTTGAAAAAGATGGCTTTAAAATCTTTGGTCCAGCGAAGGATGCTGCAATGCTCGAAGGTTCTAAAGATTTTGCGATGCGTTTCATGAATAAATATGAAGTTCCGACTGCTTATTTTGAAACTTTTCAAAATTCTGAAGCTGCAATTTTAGCTCTAGCTGATTTTGCCGAACCAATTGTTATTAAAGCCGATGGTCTAGCAGCTGGTAAGGGAGTCGTAATCGCGCCTACTAAAGAACAAGCTAAAAAAGAGATCAAGTTAATGTTTAAAAAAGGTCAAAAGCAGATCGTATTGTCTGAATTTTTAGCTGGACAAGAGTATTCCTTATTTGTTGCAGTTGGTCGTAAAGATTATCAGATTTTACCGATGGCTCAAGATCATAAACGAGCTTTCGACAATGATCAAGGTCCTAATACTGGTGGAATGGGAGCTTACAGCCCTTTACCACAGTTACCCAAACACGATTATCAACGCATGTTGACCGAAGTGGTTGAGCCTACGATTGCTGGTTTGCGCCAAGAAAATTTTGATTATTGTGGAATTTTATACATCGGGTTGATCATGACAGCTAAGGGTCCAAAAGTTATTGAATATAATGTTCGGTTAGGTGATCCTGAAACACAAGTTGTTTTACCACGAATCGCTTCTGATTTTGCAATGTTGATTGATGCTGCCGTAGAAGGTCAAAAGCTTCCCGAAGTTGTAGCAACAAACGATGCCTGTTTAGGTGTAATCGTGGCTGCCAAAGGTTATCCAGGTGAGTATCATAAGGGCCAAGCATTGCCAACGCTTGAGAGCATTGATGATGTCACACTTGATTTTGCAAATGTTAGTGAAAATGATCATAGTGAGCAACTGCGTGCAAATGGTGGCCGACTTTTGACGGTTCTAGCTAAAGCCAAAGATTTAACAACTGCCCAAAAATTAGTTTACGACTATCTTGGGCAACATGAATTTATTGACTGCTATTACCGACAAGATATTGGTAAAAAGGCAACACATAAAAGTGCTAAAGATTTCTGATGTTTAACAGCCATTCGCTGCAATGGCTGTTTTTTACTAGTCGTTGACGGAAAAGAGACTAGATGGTATGTTTTGATTTGAAAGTTGAGGCGAGTGAGATTGAGTAATTTTATGTATCAAGCTTTTAGTGAAGTTGCTAAGCAAAAAGCATTTATTACGGCGGCTAAAGTTTTGAATGTAACGCCTTCTGCGATCAGTCATTCTATCAATGGCTTGGAAAAAGAATTAGGATTTGCCCTTTTTTTCAGAAATCGTAACGGTGTGCAATTAACTTCTGCTGGCGAAAAGATCCTTCCGATTGTGAGAGAAATTTTAAATACCGAAGATAAGTTATTAGAAGAAGCAGCTCGGATCAATGGTTTAGATCAAGGGAGATTACGAATAGGGGCTTTTAGTAGTGTTTGTATTAATTGGTTACCGGATATGATCAATACGTTTAAACAGGAATATCCTGAAATAGAGATCTCAGTCTGGCAAGGTGATTTTAATGAAGTTATTCAACAAATCAAGTTAGGTGAACTAGATATAGGTTTTTCAGCGCTACCGATCAAAGAAAATTTGGAAGTTTTACCGTTGTATCGCGACGAAATCTATTGTGTTGCACCTGAAGGATTTGAGCCCCGAGACAAAAAAGCAGTTGTTGCAGCCGATGTTGCGGATAAAACATTTATTTTGCAAGAAATAGATTATGACCGTAATACTAAAGCTGCCTTAGACGCTTACGACGTTCCTGCTAATTCTTTACAATATAGTATTGACGATGCTTCGATCATTGCAATGGTCGAATCGGGATTAGGGCTAGGGATTTTACCTGACTTAGCTTTACAAAAACTTTCTGGAAATGTGGTACGTTATCCATTTTCCAAACGCCATTTTAGGACGATTGCTTTAGTGACTCATTCTAAGGCGCAACAAACACCTTCGACGCGAGCTTTTATTGAAATCGTAACGGCTTATTTGACTGAACGCTATGGTAAATTAAGTGATCAAGTATGAATTTTCTAACTTTTGGTAATAACTCAAAATTTCTTGGCTTATTTGCTTGCATCTAAGATTGAATTTTGATAATATTCTTAGGACATTGCCAGACAAAGTAGGTGAATATTGATCATGGAAACAAAATTAAAAGTGGGCGACAAAGTAACATGCGATAAATTTGCTTCGTTGACACACAATTTTGTGGGCTCAATCGAAAAAATATACGAAAACTCTGCCGTGGTAGAAATTTTAGAACATCATAAAGATGATACGGTAGTTGTTAGCGATTTTCATAATCGTGCTGTCGTTGCTTTGAATCATATGAAAAAAATATCTGCATAAAGTGATGACAAACAGAGATAAAGGTGCTATAATAATCTCTGTTGTCGCGGGTGTAGTTTAGTGGTAAAATCCCAGCTTCCCAAGCTGATGTCGCGAGTTCGATTCTCGTCACCCGCTTCAAGGTCATCTCTAGTATTTTACTAGGGATGTTTTTTTAACTTAACTCTGAACATAGAAGAGGAGTAACTTGTAGCGATACTAAGCGAGTCTGGGAGGGTGAAAGCCAGATTATTTAAGCAAGCGAAGCGCGCTTCTTAGGAGCAATTAAATATTAAGTGGATCTAGATCAAAAAGAGTGGTACCGCGGGAAAATCTCGTCTCTTGCAAAGCGTAAGTAACGCTGAGCAAGAGGCTTTTTGTTTTTTAGGAGGTAAAGTATGAAAGATTACAAGCAATTAGTTGCACAAGCTGTGTATACAGCAATTGATGGTCAGTTAAGTGAAGAAGAGATCATGGCTAAGATCGAACGTCCTAAAGCTTTAAATTTAGGTGATTATGCATTTCCAGCATTCGTTTTAGCTAAAGTTTTGCGTAAAGCACCGCAAATGATCGCGCAAGAATTAGTCGAAAAAATCGATAAAACAGGCTTTGAAAAAATCGAAGCGGTTGGACCTTATGTGAATTTCTTCTTAGATAAAGCCGAATTTAGTGCTGACATCTTAAATGATGTCTTAGTTAACAAAGAACACTTTGGTGATGCTACTACAGGTGAAAATCGTCAAGTTCCGATCGATATGTCTTCACCTAATATTGCCAAGCCAATGTCAATGGGACATTTGCGCTCGACTGTCATCGGTAATTCAATTGCTTTGTTGATGGAAAAATCAGGCTATAAGCCAGTTAAAATCAACCACTTAGGCGATTGGGGCACACAATTTGGTAAATTGATGCGTGCTTATGAACTCTGGGGAAGTGAAGAAGAAGTTAAAAATGACCCGATCAATTCACTTTTAGGATATTATGTCCGCTTCCACAAAGAAGACGTTGAGAACCCAGAATTGGATGAAGAAGCACGTGATTGGTTCAAACGTTTAGAAGATGGCGATGAAGAAGCTACCCGTTTATGGAAATGGTTCCGTGAAGAATCACTTAAAGCCTTTACTACTGTATATGATCGTTTAGGAATCGAATTTGATTCTTATAATGGTGAAGCTTTCTACAACGATAAGATGGATGAAGTGGTAGAGATCTTAGAAGATAAAGGCCTCTTACAAGAAAGTCAAGGTGCGCAAATCGTAGATCTTTCAGAATATGATTTAAACCCAGCTTTGATCAAAAAGACTGATGGAGCAACACTTTACATCACACGTGATTTAGCGGCTGCTATTTACCGCAAGCGGACATATGACTTTGCTCAATCACTTTATGTTGTAGGGAATGAACAATCTAACCACTTTAAACAATTAAAGGCTGTCTTAAAAGAAATGGGTTATGACTGGTCAGATGACATTCATCACATCCCATTTGGCTTGATCACACAAGGTGGTAAAAAATTATCAACTCGTTCTGGTCGGGTGATCTTGTTAGAAAAAGTTTTAGATGATGCGGTCAGTTTAGCACAAGAACAAATTGAAACTAAAAACCCTAGTTTGGCTAATAAAGAACAAGTAGCCGAAGAAGTTGGGGTTGGGGCTGTTATTTTCCATGACCTTAAAAATGAACGCTTGAATAACTTTGACTTTGATTTAGAAGAAGTTGTTCGTTTTGAAGGTGAAACTGGTCCATATGTACAATATTCACATGCACGTGCAATGAGTATTTTACGTAAGGCTGGAGTCAAAGAGATCGATCCAAGTAAGGCTTATCGTTTAACTGACGAAAATGCTTGGGAAACATTGCGTCTTTTAGGCGATTTCCCTGAAACAGTTGCGCGCGCAGTTGCTGAATATGAACCATCCGTAATTGCAAAATATGCGATCCACTTAGCAAAAGCATTTAATAAATACTATGCACATTCGAAGATCTTAGTGGAAGATGATCAATTAGAAGCACGTTTAGCTTTAGTTGCTAGCGTGGCAGAAGTATTAAAAGAATCATTGCGTTTATTAGGTGTTAGTGCACCAGATGAAATGTAGTAAATAGACTATTAAGTCGGTATTAATTGGGAGCTTTCTCATTTAATGCCGACTTTTTGAATTTTCGATTACAAAAAAATTATTAATATATAAGTTATTTTATGGAGGTTAAATGATAGACTAAAGAAAAATATAATAAAAAGAAGGTGATCGGCTTGGGAGTTTATAGAAGAGATGAGCGCCAAGTAGTGGTCAATGCTTTTTTAGAACGCTTAACTACACTAGGGGAGCTTGAGCGCAAGTATTTTTCTAAAAATTGTCATGTACGTGATTGTAAGTACAATGAA
Organism: Ligilactobacillus apodemi DSM 16634 = JCM 16172; assembly: GCF_001434405.1. GTDB lineage: Bacteria > Bacillota > Bacilli > Lactobacillales > Lactobacillaceae > Ligilactobacillus > Ligilactobacillus apodemi. The sequence goes on from NZ_AZFT01000053.1 coordinate 265,969, forward strand.
GAAATTAAATTTAATGACCAAGATGTTGGGGGAATTTGTTATTTTATTAGTGGTTTAGGAGCACTTCGAATATATGATTATGAACAACAAAAGTTAAACTATATTGCATTTTGTCGTCCAAATGAACCATATTTTATCGAAAAAGATGCCAAAGAAGAATTAGTCGCGTTTGATGATAATGTAGTTTATATTTTGATCCCAGCTTTTGCAGTTAAGCATTTAAGAGAGTATTCAACTGCTTTTAACCAAATATTGATAAATGATATGATAAATTTAGTTAACCGCGAAAAATTGTTTAACAGTTATTGTTATACTACTCCCATGAATTTGCGCGTAGAACGAATATTGTTGTATTTAGCATTTTTTTACGGTGTTAAGCAAGAACAAAGTTGGCTCAGGTTGCCACGCCGGATCGATCAAAGTGTGGTAGCCTCGTTTGCACGGGCTTCATTGTCAACGGTTAATCAAATCATTGATGAACTTTGTCGCCGTGGGATCTTAAAAAAAGGCCGGCGCAAGTTGATGTTAACGCAAGTTGCCGTTGAACAATTTTCTAAGCAGACATTTTTTCGAAATTTGCTAAAATAACAACAATTTGCTTGTCATAAAAAGTTTGCTAAAATAATAGTAAGATCTGCTTTAAGTTACGAGGTGTATTTTTTGAAAAAAGAATTACGACAAGAAAAAATTGAACAGTTGATCAATCAACGAATCATTTCTAATCAAGAAGAACTTATGCAAGCACTAAAAGAAATGGGAATTACTGCCACTCAAGCGACGATCTCACGTGATATTCGAGAAATGCAGATCGTAAAGCAACAAGATGGCGATGGCAATCTAAGATACTTTATTTTTAAGGCTAATAACCAATCAGAACAAGATAAATTATATAAAGCGATCAATGACTCAGTTACTTCGATCACCTTGGTCGAGTTTATGAACGTGATCCACACGACACCACGCAATGCTAACGTACTAGCAGCGATTTTGGATGACCTAGCGCTATCTGATATTGCGGGGACGATCGCTGGATTTGATACGTTGGTAGTCATTAGCCCCACAAAAGAAAGTGCACAAAACGTTAATGCGATGTTTAATGAGCATGTAGACCTAGACAATTTATTATAGATAGTAAAGCAAGTGACCAAAAGGGTTCACTTGCTTTTATTAGATTAGAGTTATTGTTAAATTTGAATTATTATTAAATTTCAACTATTTTTTGTCTAAAAGCATGACGATATGCTAAGATTATATTTGCTCAGACTGAATTTAACAGAAAAGGAATTTTGAGATGAATGATTTTTTGAAAAAATTACGTCGAAATTTTTTACACTATGGAGGTATTTTTTGGACTTGGCTGAAAGCTAAGTTTCATCGTTATCAAATTTGGCGTTGGTTAGTAGCACTAACATTAACTGTTTTTTTATGTATGAGTATTTATCTGACATATGTTGCCAAAACCGCAAATGTTAAAGAATTAAAAAATACATTAGAGCAAGCAACAGAAATTTATGACAATAGTGATCAAAAAGCAGGGTATTTATATTCACAAAAGGGAACGTGGACTTCGATCAATAATATTTCACCTAATGTTATTAATGCTGTCTTATCGACCGAAGATAGAAATTTTTATAATGAATATGGTTTCTCACTCAAAGGGATCGCCCGTGCTAGTTTAATGTATGTAAAAAATAAATTAACTGGTAATAGTTCGATCAGTGGTGGGGGAAGTACTTTGACACAGCAATTGGTCAAAAATGCCTTTCTTTCCCAAGAACAGACTTTTTCACGGAAAGCGAAAGAAATTTTTATCGCAATGCAAGTTGAAAATGTCTATACTAAAAAAGAAATTTTAGCAATGTATTTAAATCATGCTTATTTTGGCAATGGTGTCTGGGGAATCGGTGATGCCGCTAAGAAATATTTTGGGGTAAGTGCAAGTGAATTGACGGTTCCCCAAGCGGCTACCTTAGCAGGGATGCTAACTAGTCCAAATGCGTATAACCCGATTGATCATCCCGCTGCAGCCAAAAAACGACGCAATGTCGTCTTGAGCTTAATGGTAGAGAATAATAAATTAACAGCTGAGCAAGCTAAACAATATCAAGCAACTGCGATGGTAACCAAAGATACGTATGTTTATAACTCGGGTTATAAATATCCTTATTACTTTGATGCTGTCATTTCCGAAGCTATTGAGCAATATGGGTTAAGTGAATCTGATATTATGAATCGTGGTTATAAGATCTATACAACACTTAACCAAAATTATCAAACTAAGATGCAAGAAGATTTTTCTGATTCAACTTTATTCCCACAAAATGCAAGTGATGGAACTCAGGCTCAAGGTGCTTCAATTGCAATTGATCCAACTACTGGTGGGGTTGCAGCGCTTATCGGTGGACGTGAAGAAAACCATGTCTTTCGTGGGTATAATCGTAGTACTCAGTTAGTTCGTTCACCGGGCTCAACGATCAAGCCATTAGCCGTCTATGCCCCAGCATTGACCAAGGGATATCATTATGATACTGAATTGCCAGATGAATTAAAATCTTACGGGACTGATAAGTATACGCCACATAACTGGAATGAAGTTTATAGTGGTGAATTACCGATGTATCAAGCGATTGCTGAAAGTAAAAATACTTCGGCGGTATGGTTGTTAAATAAGATCGGTGTAAAAACAGGTTATAACTGGGTCGAAAAATTTGGCATCACGCTTGATTCATCTGACGCTAACTTGAGCTTAGCTTTAGGTGGGTTAAAGAAAGGCGTTTCGCCATATCAAATTGCTAGTGCCTATACAGTTTTTGCCAATAATGGTGTTCGTTATCAACCGCATTTGATCAGAAAAATCGTTGATGCTTCTGGCAATACGATCGTTGATAATACTAAAGTTCAATCAACTAAAGTCATGTCTAAATCAAATGCAAATGAAATGACAAGTATGCTGATTGATGTCTATAAGATCGGAACTGGTGCCAGTGCTAAACCATCGGGCTATACAATTGCCGGGAAAACAGGTTCGACTGAAGGAAATGGGACCGATTCATCTACGGCTGAAACCGACCACTGGTACGTTGGCTATACACCAGATGTGGTTGTTGCTACTTGGGTCGGCTTTGACTCAAGCAAGTATTCGATCGAAAATGCAGGAACACGTGGCGGTTCCGCGCTCTTTAAGACGCTGATGGAAGACATCTTGCCTTATACTAAGGGGACTCAGTTTAGTGTAAAAGCTGCTTCAACTTTGGCGGCAGAAAACAGTACTGATACGGATGATACAAGTAGCAGTAGTTCTTCGGATAGTTTATGGGATACAATCAAAAACGCCGGTCAACAAGTTGAAGAAGGTGCTTCTAATTTGAAGGATTCTGCTAGCTCTTGGTTGCAAAAAGGTAAGGATGCCTTAAATAGTTTATTTGGTAATTAAATTTAGGTGTTAGTTGAAACATTTTAGGTCTATCTGCGGTATAATAAAGTTATTAAATTTAAAGGAGAGTTAGTTATGGTAAATATTTACGATACAGCTAATCAATTAGAAAGTGATTTAAAAGAAACACAACAATATAAGGATCTCCAAACTGCTTATGAAGCATTGAAAGCTGATGAAGCTGCTTATGCTTGCTTCAAAGAATTGCAAGGTTTACAAGAAGAAATGCAACACAAGCAAATGCAAGGCAATATCACGGAAGAAGATTTCAAGAAGCTTCAAGCTGCTGGCGAAAAAGCAAAAGACTTTGAAACATTACAACAATTAATGTTAAAAGAACAAGCTTTAAGCATGTTGATGGACGAATTGAGCCAAATCATTTTCCAACCGGTACAAGAGTTGTATCGTGACTAATTATCGCTAGAGTACGCTGGTTATCAGCGTGCTCTTTTTATTAGCTTTCTAAAATTTCTGCACAAGGTCAGAAAGTGTGTTACAGTTAGATAGCAGAAAAGAATAACAGAAATGGATAGGGAAATACCATGATAAAAAAATTATTTGACTACAAAGTCAACGAAAATTTAGAACTTTTTGTACTGGTCAAATCGGCAGAAACAAGAATTGCCAAAAATGGTAAGAAATTTATCGCTTTTAATTTTTCTGATAATTCGGGTGTTATCAGTGCAAAATTTTGGGACGCTTCTGAAGAAGATATCAAACGTTTTGTTCCTGGTAAAGTCGTTCATTTGACCGGAAAAAGGGAAAATTACCAAAATAACCCTCAAATAAAAATATTTAAATTGCGGTTAGCAAATGCAGACGAGCCTAGTGATCCTAAGCTCTATTTACAAGGTGCACCTGAAAATGCTGCTAAGATGGAAGAAGAATTAAACCAATATATTTTTGAGATCACTAATCCAACTTGGAACCGGATCGTACGTGAACTTTTAAAGAAGTATCACGATGAATTCTTTAGCTTCCCAGCAGCTAAGTCAAATCACCATGCATTTGCGGGGGGCTTAGCATATCATACACTTTCGATCTTACGGCTAGCTAAAGCAGTTGCGAACCAGTATGATCAAGTAAATCCAGCTTTGTTGTATGCTGGAACTATTTTACATGATCTAGGTAAAGTCTTAGAACTTTCAGGGCCAGTGGCAACTAGTTATACTTTAGCCGGAAATTTATTAGGTCATATCGTCTTGATCGACGAACAGATCATGGTAGCTTGTGAACAATTAGGAATCGATCCTCAAAGTGAAGATGCCGTCTTATTGCGCCATATGATCGTTTCACATCACGGCTTGCTAGAGTATGGTTCACCAGTTCAGCCACATCTAGTAGAAGCCGATGTCTTGCATCAACTTGATAATTTAGATGCTTCTTTGCAAATGTTACAAAAGAGTCTTTCACATACGGAACCCGGCAACTTTTCTGAACGGATCTTTGGCCTAGATGGACGGAATTTCTATCGTCCATCAGAAAAGGAATAAATGTAGATAGCGAGGAAAGAGAATGGCAAAAAAGAATTTTTACGCAATTAAAAATACGGGTGAAATCTACACGAGTTGGCCTGAATGTCAGACTGCCTTAAAGCAGGTGAAAAGTCCAGTATTTAAAGGATTTGCGACGAAAGAAGAAGCCTTAGCTTTTATCAGCGATCAAGAAGATGACTTGTTACCATGCGAAAGTATTTTTGTTGATGGCAGTTTTAATGCGAAAAAACAATTGGTTGGTGGTAGTTTCGTGGTCGTAAAAGATAATCAGAGTATCCATGAACATAAATTTTGTAACGCTGACGATGAAATTATCGCTTTGCATAATGTTGGGGGCGAATTATTAGCGACGGGCTATGCCTTGCAATACGCTGTCAAAAGTGGGATGGAAGAAGTCACGATCTGTCATGACTATCAAGGAATCGCTAGTTGGGCGGATGGTTCATGGCAAGCTAAAAAAGACGTGACTAAACGTTATGCTAATTTTGTAAAAAAACTAGTAAAAGAAAATGATTTGACTGTAAAATTTAAAAAGATCTCGGCTCATACTGGGGTAAAATTTAATGAGCGAGCTGATCAATTAGCCAAGGAAGCTTGTGGGATCAATTAACCAAAAAATCGTGCTACCCGAAAAATAGAATATTTGAGCTAAGAGCCATCGTAGTTGGATATGCAATTACGGTGGCTCTTTTAGTTATATTAATTAAGTTGTAATTACGAGTGGAAAAAATATAATCAGTAGATAAAAGGGGATGAGAAAATGTTTTTTGGAGAAAAATTTAGAATCTTGCGGCAAGATAAAGGACTCACACAAACAGAAGTAGCAACTAAGATTATGTCAGTTCAACTGTTGTCTAAGTTTGAGAGAAATGAATGTGGTATTGGTGCTGAAAAGTTGATCGAGTTGTTAGATAGGTTGAATTTCTTTAGTTTTGAGCTAGAGAATTTTTCATTAGTTACACACTTAGATCAACAACTTGTTTTTCTAAATAAACTACAATTGTTATTAGAGAAACAGGATTTAGAAGAATTACAACTGCTTGCAACAGAGGAAAAAGATAAGTATAGCATGGATAGCAATTTTCGGCATCAATTCAATGCAATTATTGTGGAACAAAGGATAAATCAGTATGTTGGTTTACCTTTTGAGAAAAAAAGATTAAGAAGTTGACGAATTATTTGCTTGATTCTAATTACTGGTGGGGATATGAAGTTACTTTATTTAAAAGTATAATTTTTTGTCTAGATAGTCAGACGACTGAATTGTTGTATTTTAGAATGCTCAGACAATATCACCGACGAGAATGCCAAGACTTTGTGCTGATTCAGATTGCAGATATACTGACCGAATTTATTTTTAAGGGCATCGGTACACGCAAGAATATGGTTAAATTATTACAAGATATTGAGAATGCGTTAGATATTTTTGTCGGTAGAAAATGTTATTCCGCCAAGAATAAAATTCTTTTTTTAGAAGGACTATGTTTGATTTTAGTGGGAGATAAGCAAAAAGGTGCAACGTTAGTAGATCATGCTATAGCCGTAGCGGTGTATGTGGATGATGTGGAAGAAAAGTTGTTTTTCAAGCAAATGTTAAAAAAGTATGTGACTTGAAACATGAGACTTTATTGCAAACTTTGCATGTTGCTAGTGATAATTTAAAACAAGCCAAGATCACGTTATTGGTCGAAAATGAGACTAGAGCAATGTCTTTTGATCAAGAAGTACAGCAGACCATTGGAGCCGTTTTAAATGAAGCGGTCACCAATGCTATCAGGTATAGTGAAGCTAGTTTTTTGAAAGTGATATTTGATGAAAGTCCCGAAAAATATCATGTTATCATAAAAGATGATGGGGTTGGGTTTAAAGCGGGTAAGAAAGAAGAATCATTTGGGCTTAGCGGAATTAAACAGCGTATTCAAAAACTTGGAGGGACTTGTATGTTTAAGAACAATAATGGGGCACAGATTATATTAACGATTCCCAAAAAGAGAGGATAGGCGAACTGATGATAAAAATTTATCTTGCAGAAGACCAGATGATGATCGCGCAAGCATTACAATTATTGCTTGAACTAGAAGAAGATTTTGAAGTTATTGGTACGGCGCCCAATGGTACACAAGCTTTGCATGATATTTTGCAGTTACATCCTGATGTAGCGTTACTAGACATTGAAATGCCCGGTTTGACCGGATTAGAAGTGGCAACGCAATTGGCTTTGCTCAAACAACCAGTAAAGATTATTATTTTGACAACTTTTGCGCGAAAAGAATATTTTAAACAAGCAATTAACACCCAAGTTGCTGGGTATCTCTTAAAAGATTCACCTAGCGAGACGTTGGCTAAGGCGATCAGAGCGGTCGTTACTGGGCAAACAATATATGAGAGCAGGTTAGTCAAAGACATGTTTACCACTAAAGAGCCTCCGTTAACGAAACGTGAACTAGAGATTTTGCGAGTGATGAAAACTACGGCAACAACTAAAGAAATCGCTGAGAAAATCTTTTTAGCAGAAGGAACAGTCCGTAATTATATTTCAGCTATCTTGAGTAAAACAGGAACTACTTCGCGACTAGAAGCTGTTATGTTGGCACAAGAAAATGGTTGGATCTAAGTAAGTGGCAAACTTCGTATTTTTATGATTAATTTAACGCAAAAAAATAACTCTAGGTTTCATTTTACCTAGAGTTATTTTTAATTTTTATTATTCAGCTGAGCTAGCTGTGCTTGTTGTGTCAGCACTTGAAGCTTCATCCGCGCTGCTTGATGCACTTTCAGCCGAAGAAGATTCTTCAGAACTGCTTGAAGCATCAGAGCTAGAATCTGAACTTGAACTGTCAGACGAGCTTGAAGCATCAGAACTAGAACTTGATGAAGAACTCTTCTTAGAACTTGAGGAACTCTTCTTAGAAGAGCTACTGCTTGTAGAAGATGATGATGAAAGGTAATCAGCTAAGATATCTTTCAAATCACTATCTTTGATACTTACGTTACCTTCTTTAAATTCTTTAGAGATAACAGCTTGTAATGTAGCAGAATCATTCATCTTTTCTTCGATGATTTGATCTTTTAGATCTTGGATGTGATCAGACATCTCACCCTTACCAGGATTCTTGATACTGTAGATAATGTGGTAACCATAACTTGTCTTCACTGGTGTCGTTGTGAACTTACCTTGTTTCAAAGCAAAGGCTGCTTTCTTGAAGGTTTCATCAAGTGATGTATCAGTGTTGTTAAATGATGGTAATTTACCGCCAGAGCTCTTAGTTGATGTATCGATCGAATACTTCTTAGCTAACTTCTTGAAGTTCTTCCAAGAACCGTCTTTTTCTAATTCAGCAATGATCTTTTTAGCAGTTGATTTCTTAGAAACTAAGATCTGTGCAACTGTGATCGTAGGTTCATAACTCTTCCATTGCTTTTTAAGTTGTGATTTTGTGATCTTTGTATTAGCGATCACAGCTTGACGTAAGAGCAAGTTAGAACGAATGCTCTTCTTAAATGAAGAAGCTGTTAAACCGTTTTGAGATAAAACAGTTGAAAATGAAGAACCATATTGACTCTTATATTTATTGTATTCTTTGTTAACTGCTTTTGTTGTAACTTTATCACCATACTTACCTTCTAAGATCTTATCTAAGATCATTTGTTGTAAGATCTGTTTACCAGAAGTAGTATTTTTCATACTGCTGTAGTATTCACTTTCAGTGATCTTACCACCAGAAGTTGTTGCAACTGTTTTAGAACAAGCTGCAAGTGAAAATGTTAGCAAAATGCTGGCACATGCCACAAGCAATTTTTTCATTACGTAAAACACATCCATTTCGTAAAAATTAATAAGTATAATATAACACAAAATTACTGGGAATGATTATTGTTTTTAATAATTCTTAAATAATCAATTATTTGACTCAGGCAGATCTGCTTGGATCTTTTCGGCTAAAGGTTCGATTTCATCAGCATATTGTTGAATATCTTGAGTCAATGAGTCAAGCACAGGTTGTGCTGCTTGGAGTTCATTGGCAAACTTAGTTGCATTGTCTTTGACCGCTTGAACTTTTGTTGAGTAGTCTTTAAGCTCATTTTTTGTTTGTTCAAGCTGAATCATTTTTTCCGTGCAATAAGCTAAGATATCATCGCGCTTACGGTAAAGATAATAACCGGCGGCACCGGTGATCCCAATTACCCAGAGTAATTTTTTCATGTAATTCAGTCCTTTATCTGTTCTGAAATTTTAGTTGCGATCGCTTGAAGCGCTTGGCTATCATAGTCCTTTGAATTATCGGTAAAGGTCATCTTAAAGCCATCTTCTTTTGTATAACGCGGAAGAAGGTGAATATGAGAATGAAAGACACTTTGGTAAGCAACCTCACCATTGTTATTGACAATATTAACACCTTTGACACGTGGGTCAAAATTTTTTAACGCACGAGCAATTTTAGGAATACGACTAAAAACAGCTTGAGCTAATTCTTCGTCGTATTCAAAAATATCAACGACATGTTTTTTAGGTACTACTAAAGTGTGTCCTGGTGTAACTTGAGTAATATCTAAAAAAGCTTTGACTTGATCATCTTCATAAACGGTCGTACTAGGGATCTCTCCAGAAATGATCTTACAGAAAATACAATCTGTCATAGTTAACCCTTCTTTCAAAAAAATTTAAATCTGTTCTTAGTATACACTATTTATATGTAATTGTTGTAAACTAGTAACTAAGCGCAATAATTTTATTGAAATTAAAGTTATTGTTAGGCGATAAACAATTGATAGAGTAGGGGATTTTATGACGTTAAAAGTTGAAAATCTAGTCGGGGGCTATTCACAAGTTCCTGTTTTAAAAGATATCTCATTTGAAGTCAAACAAGGTCAATTAGTAGGTTTGATCGGGTTAAATGGTGCTGGTAAGTCAACTACGATCAAACATATTATCGGTTTGTTGCAGCCACAAAAAGGTAAGATAACGATCGATGGAGTAAGTTTAAAAACTTCTCCGCAGGTTTATAAGCAAAAAATGGCCTATATTCCAGAAACTCCCATTTTATATGAAGAATTGACTTTAAAAGAACATCTTGAATTAACAATGATGGCTTATTGCTTGGAAACTAAGCAAGCCTGGGAAAAAGCCAATAAATTACTCAAGACATTTCGCTTGGAAAATAAGTTGGATTGGTTTCCAGCAAATTTTTCTAAAGGGATGAAACAAAAAGTGATGATCGTGTGTGCCTTTATTACTGAAGCATCACTTTATATCATTGATGAACCTTTTTTAGGGTTAGATCCGTTAGCGACAAAGGATCTATTAGACTTGATCGCCCAAAAGAAAACTGAAGGTGCAGCGGTTTTGATGTCGACTCATGTTTTGAGTACGGCCCAAGAGTATTGTGATAGCTTTGTGATGATCGATCAAGGACAACTTACGGCTAAGGGGAATTTGGCTGATTTACGTCAACAATTTTCAGCCCCTAAAGCTTCACTTTCTGAGATCTATCTTGAATTAGCAAGAGTAGGTGAACGTAATGCTTAATTTGTGGAATGAACGACAAAGTGCCCACCAAAGACAGATGTTTAAGTATTTACGTTATGTCTTTAACGACCATTTTGTCTTAGCGTTACTTTTTATTTTTGGTGGTTTGGGTTTAGGATATTCAAATTATTTGAAAAGTTTGCCTTTACATGCCGATTATTTTTATGCTAAGCCACTGGTGGCTTTGATTTTAGTCGTTACCTTGCAAGTCGGAAATTTAGCGACTTTATTAAAATCAGCTGATATCGTATTTATTTCCCCGAAGCAAGCTGAAATGCCAAGTTATTTGAATAAAGCATTTAATCATTCCTTGTTGTTTGCGTGGGGCTTTGATATCTTGGTGATGCTATGTTTAGCACCATTTTTACTGTATGCCACGACTTTTACGAGTATCCAATTGATCTACTTAGGTTTAGTGGTACTTAGCTTGAAATATTTACTGTTAAAACGTCAATATCTGGCGCTGTATCAGCATAAATTTGCACAGTTAAGCTATAAATTGTTGCTTGATGTTTTTTTCAGTTTACTGATCTGTTTAGGCGCATTGTATTTCAATGGCTTGTATTTTGTCTTGATCACGGCAGCGCTTGGAATTTATGTTGAACGCATGGTAAAACAAATCCAAACCCAAGAAGTCTTTTTATGGGAAGTAGCGATTGCAAATGAACAGGCAAGAATGCTAGTATTGTACCGTTTCTTTAATCTATTTACGGACGTACCATTTCTGCAAGCGGCAGCGAAACGGCGAAAATATTTGGATCGCTTTTTGCCACGCCCAAAACCCAAGCACCCATATCATTATTTGTATTGGCGTGCCTTGGTGCGAAATGGTGAATACAGTGATTTGATCATCAGATTAAACCTTTTAGGTGCGATCATTTTATATTTTGTCCACGAACCGTGGTTAGCTTTTTTAGTAAGTATCTTATTTATTTACATGTTAGGCTTCCAGTTGATGGCACTTTATCGTCATTTTGACGAGATCGTTTTTACTCACTTGTATCCAGTGACTGAAAAACAAAAATTACAAGCATTTCAACGAGTTTTGCAAGTAACTTTAGGCATTAGCGCACTTCTATTTGCCGTGATCAACAGTTTACAAACCAACACTTGGCTTTTAGGCGGAGAGATCGCAGTCGTCTTATTCCTTGAAATCATAGGATTAACTGGGCCTTATCTAAAGTCACGGTTAGGAAAAAGAGCTTGACACTGATGTGAGTTCTTTGTAGACTTATCTTAGTTATCGATATTTTCAAAAGGAGAGCCCCAGATGGATTTCAATTTGGAACAAGGCTGGGAGATTCTTCCGATCGGTGGCGACACAGGTACTGCATATATGGCAGTAAATAACGATGAACGCATTTTTTTAAAGCGTAATACTTCACCATTTTTAGCCGCTCTTTCGTTAGAGGAGATCGTGCCACGTTTGATTTGGTCTAAGCGCACCATTTCGGGTGACACTTTAACAGCTCAAGAATGGTTGAATGGTCGTTCGCTCAAGCGTAATGAGATGTGTTCCTTACAAGTCTCGAAGTTGCTTTATCGCTTGCATCACTCGAGTTTATTGAAAAAAATGCTGTTGCAAGTTGGTGGTCAAGCATATACTCCAGCTGATTTATTAGCACAGTATTTTAATGGTTTAAGTGATGACTTGCGCCAACACCCGTTATTACACGATGTTTCGTCACGTTTGAAAGAAAAACAGCCACAACTTGAACGCTCGAATTACGAAGTATGTCATGGCGATTTAAATCATAAAAACTGGCTCTTATCGGAGTCAGGACAGCTATATCTAGTGGACTGGGAGGCTGTTAAATTAGCCGATCCAGCCTTAGATCTTAGTATGTTAATGTGTCAATATGTCCCACGTAAAGATTGGAAGCAATGGCTTGAGCGGTACGAAAAGCGTCTACCGACAGCCGAAATGATGATGCGCATCAATTGGTATGCCATGATCAATTTATTGCTGGTTATCAAGCATAACTATCAACGTGGTCATTTCCATGAAATGAACCAAGACATTATCAAGCTTAGTCAAGTAATCAAAAATCAAAATTATATTTGAAACTAATGGGGATGAAAGGCTCAAGCACCTTTTGTCCCTTATTTAGTGAATTTAGTCATTATTTTGTAGGTTTATCAATAATACCGATTTAAAAAGAAAGGAAGTCTATGTAAGCAACCTACATTACATAGCAAGAAGATATGCGTTTACGAAATAAACCTTGGGCAAAGCCTTTAATTGCAGAAAATCCGCAATACGTAGTCACTGACCCGGCTGCACTTAGAGGAAATTGGCAAAGCCGCTTTGAAAAAGAACAACCATTATACATTGAGATCGGAATGGGAAAAGGTCGTTTTATCGTTGAAATGGCTAAAAAATATCCTGAACGTAATTTCATTGGACTTGAGATGCAGACAGTTGCGACCGGGATTGCTTTGAAAAAACAAATCGAAGCAAAGTTACCCAATTTGCAATTAGTTTGTGCTAACGGTAGTGGTTTGACAGAATTTTTTGAACCCAATGAAGTTAGTGGCATCTATTTGAATTTTTCTGATCCTTGGCCTAAAAATCGCAATGAAAAACGGCGCTTGACTTATAAGAGCTTTTTAGCTCAATATGAAGAAGTTATGCAACCAACGGGTCATTTAGAATTTAAAACAGACAATCGTGGTTTGTTTGAGTATTCTTTGACTAGTTTAAATAATTACGGGATGGAATTCGATCAAGTTTGGCTTGATTTACATCAAACCCCAGATTTGACCGATAATGTGATGACTGAATATGAAGAAAAATTCAGTCAAAAAGGGCAACCCATCTATAAACTTGAAGCGCATTTTAAGCATTAAGCAAATAAATTTTAAAACAAGGTGAGGTAAGTTATAATACAAAAAGTAAGTAAATTAATTTATCTCGGAGGAGTTTTTGAAAATGGAAAAATTAGCAAAATTGGATAAAAAGGCGTTAGAAGAAAAATTAAGTTCGGGTAAGTATGTATTATTTTTTACTGCTAACTGGTGTCCTGATTGTCGTTTTATCAAGCCAGCAATGCCAGAGATCGAAGCAGAATACAAAGATTATGAATTTATTTTAGTTGACCGTGATGAAAATATTGACCTTTGTCAAGAAATGATGATCATGGGGATCCCAAGCTTTGTTGTTTATGAAGATGGTCAAGAAAAAGCTCGTTTTGTAAACAAAGATCGTAAAACCAAACAAGAAGTTGAAGACTTTTTGAATAATATTTAGAAAAAGGAAGTATTGAAGATAATGTTAATTTCTAGCTATAATCCAACCCAAATGGGTGATGTTTTATTGACGATGATCCGTCCAGAAACGGCTGAACAAGCCAGCGAACAAAAAGGCGATATCGTTAGAATTTATGATGTTAAAACACAAGAAACATTAGGGTTCAATTTTTTAGCAGCCACACAAATTTTGGCGGATCTAACAGGAAATGGTCAGGTGTTTTTAGATGCTAAGCAAGTTTCTGAGTTGAATCAAGCATTGCAAGCAGCTGGTTTTGAACCTGAATTAGAGTATGACGCTGAACCTAAATTTGTGGTTGGATATGTAGCTGAGTTAGCGGAACATCCAGATTCTGATCATTTGCACATTGCTAAGATCACAGTTGATAATGACCAAACGCTTCAAATCGTGTGCGGTGCGCCCAATATTGAAGCGGGTCAAAACGTGGTCGTAGCTAAAATCGGGGCGATGATGCCAAACGGGGCGATGATCTGGCCCGGTAAATTACGTGGTGTAGAAAGCTTTGGGATGCTATGTGCTGCTAGAGAATTAGCGTTACCAAATGCCCCTCAAGCTCGCGGAATCTTAGTGCTTGATCCAATAGAATTTAAAGTCGGCGAAGCATTTGATTTTGAAAAAGCAGCTCAATTATTTGTTGACTAGAAAAAATGCCTAGAATGAAAATTCTGGGCATTTTTATTTTTAAGTAAGAATAAAATTAATTAATCCAAGTACTAAAAGGGAAAGTACTTTTTTCTTGAACGATTTCTTACTATAATGGAATTAATGAATATTGCAGTCAAAAGCTGTAATTGCCTCCTATGACATAGGGAAGTTAGTTTAAAAAGTTAGGATGAAAGCAATGGAACATTATGATGGCCCAGCTTTTTACAGAAACAATAGTCAAAAAGAAACCACACCTAAACGTGTTGAGCAACCAGCCAAGTCTGTTGCTAAAACTGAAACTGTAAAAAGACCACAAAAAAATTCTGCTAAAAAAGCAGAAAAACTTCAGGATTTCGCAACCCGGGCATTTAGTCCCAAGTATGTTCCACGTTCAGTAGTTTCACGGCAAAGTAATACGAAGAAAACAGATTATGAAAAATTGATCTGGTCAATGAAAAAAGAGCCCGATGATTATTTATTATTTGAAAGTACTGTTTTTTTAGGAACAAAAGCAATTGATCTCACGGTTAAAAATCCGATTGTTTCGGTAGAAAAACAAAGTGAGACTTCAACTATAGATAAGATCGCTAGTGAAAAAGTAAGTGAAGTTAGTGGTAGTACGACTGAAGTACCTTCGCTCAGTGAATCTGCCAGTGAATTTATTAGCCAAAGTGAAGTTAGTTCAAGTGAACTTCAAACACAGGCAATTCCAAGTGATTCAGCTGATCAGAGCGCTAGTGTAGCCACTTCAGAAGAGTCTGTAAGTCAAGTAATTCGTAGCGAAAGTGTAGTTTCAGATAGCAGTCAAAGTGAAAGTGGATCTGAATCATTATCTGTACAAGCTTACCATACTAGTCAGTCTCAAACTGAAACTAATGTAGTACGTGAAAAAATGACTGGTTTAAAAGCAGCGATGGCACATGAAGCAAATCTTGTTGAACAAGAAAAACAAGAATCTTTACAAGTCACTCCGCAAATGACACAAGATTTTGACCAAAAAGGTTACCAACTTCCACCATTAAGCTTATTGCCTGCTCCCGTGATCGAAGATGACCCTAAGTTGGATGAATGGGTCAATGAGCAAGTAGTAACTTTAAATGAGACGCTTAAAGCTTTCCACGTCGATGCCACAGTAAGCGATTGGACGATCGGACCAACCGTTACACAGTTTGAATTAACATTGGGTCGTGGGGTTAAAGTCAACAAGATCACCAACTTGACCGATGATTTAAAATTAGCTTTAGCAGCTAAAGATATTCGGATCGAAGCCCCAATTCCAGGTAAGAGTAGTGTAGGGATCGAGATCCCTAACAAAGTATCACGTCCAGTAATGTTATCGGAAGTGTTATGCTCACAAAAATTTCAAACAGCCTCTTCACCTTTAACGATCGCCTTAGGTGTAGATCTTTTTGGTGAACCACAGATCACCGATATCCAAAAGATGCCTCACGGTTTGATCGCAGGTGCGACTGGCTCAGGGAAATCTGTCTTTATCAATAGTTTATTAGTTTCTCTCTTGTATAAAGCTTCACCAAATGAAGTTAAGTTAGTCTTGATCGACCCTAAAGCAGTTGAAATGGCTCCATATCATGATCTACCACATCTTTTGGCACCGGTGATTTTTGATCCGCAAGCCGCTGCTGCAGCCCTTAAGTGGTTGGTTAATGAAATGGAAGAACGTTATCAACGTTTAGCCGCAGCAGGAGCAAGAAATATTGAAGCGTATAATCAAAAAGCTAAGGCAGCTGGCGAATATGGCTTACAATTGCCGTATATCGTAGTCATCATTGATGAGTTAGCAGATTTGATGATGGCAGCGTCCTCAGAAGTTCAAGATTATATCGCAAGGATCACCCAAAAAGCTCGAGCTGCTGGGATCCACTTGATCGTAGCAACACAACGCCCGAGTGTGGATGTTGTTACTGGGACGATCAAAAACAATATTCCAACTAGAATTGCGTTTATGGTCGCTAGTCAAGTTGATTCACGGACTATTTTAGATACAGCTGGAGCTGAGCGCCTTTTAGGCCGAGGAGATATGTTGTATCTGGGCAATGGTTCAGGTCAACCAATGCGTCTGCAAGGAACGTATATTGAAGATGAAGTTGATTTTGTGACTGATTTTATCAGACAACAAGGTAAACCACGGTATGCGTTTGACCCAGATAATCTAAAGAAACGCGCTTTAGAGACAGAAAAACAAGATGAGTTAATGCCACGAGTTTTAGATTATATCGTTAATGAAGAAACGATCTCGACTTCTAAGTTACAACGAGTTTTTTCGATCGGATATAATCGTGCGGCTAGCTTGATCGAAGATTTAGAAGCTAAACAATATATATCACCAGCGCATGGTGCTAAACCACGGAAAGTCTTTTTGACCCAAGAAGGTTTAGATAAATTACGTACAAACTGATAAAAGACCAGGTAAAACTAAAGGTTCTTAGTTTTACCTGGTCTTTTTACTATTGATATCACCATTCGTTAAAGATGAAATTTAAAAATTCAGAAAAATGTTTAGCCCAGTAATACTCGTGATGTGATTCATTGGCAAAAATCCGCAATCGAATTCGTGAAACCGGTAATCCAGTTTGAAGTAATGCATGTTGATAGTTTAATGCTTCGTCAATATAGGCTTGAGCTTGCTGGTTAGGTGGTAAGACATCATCGTCGCCAGCATCACTTTCATTGGCACCAGTTTGAATATAAACTTTGGCATTTTTGTCGAGCGGATGAGTATAGATGAATTGTGAAAATTTATCGGCGCGTAACCAAGCTGCACTAGAAAAAACACCTAAATTTCCAAAAATTTCGGGATATAAGGCACCGATATAAGCGGTGATATATCCTCCCATGGAACTGCCGGCTAAGAGTGTATTTTCTTTGGCAGGTAATGTGCGATATTTTCGGTCGATAAAAGGTTTAAGCTCTCGAGCTAGCCAATCAGCATAATTTTTACCTAACCCACCAAAAGAATTTAAGCCCCCGTCTTTAAAAAAGGTAGTTTTCCAAGGAGCGTATTCATCTAAGCGATATTCACCTGAATTATCGATACCAACAACGATCATCGGAGGAATTTCAGGATGACTTTTGATCAATGGGATGATTTTCCAAGAATATCCTGCAAAGGCTTCATGACTGTGAAAAACATTTTGCCCGTCATGCAAATAAAGGACAGGATATCTTTTAGTAGGTTCATTAAAATAATCTTGTGGTAATAAGACTCTGACGCGACGTTTTTCAGGAGAATAGGGAACTGTCAAATAATGAGTTTTTAATTCTAAGTAAAAATTATTCGTATAGACCATAATTTATGTGTAGCGCTAGCAAATAGCGTCCTTTCTAAAAAATATTATGATTGATCATTCGATTATTATTTCAGTCTGAGGAGATGTTTGGTGTTGCTCCAGCGTGTTGTCGTTTTGCGTCCCAAAAATGAGCTGCCAACCGATGAAGACTATTAAAAGTCATACAGATCAAATAAAAAAGCATTTTAAATGGATGGAAAACCCAGACTAAAGGGATGTTTCACTCTAAAAATTTTTTTGATCTTTTGTTTTTCTTCTTCATTCCACATATCGTTCACCTCTTATCTTTGTGCTAAAGCAAGCAATTAAAGGTGTTTGCAAAAACAGTTCAAACGAGTTCTTTACACTTTAATTATACAATATTTTTGAAATTTTTATTAAAAAATACCAATTAAATTGCTAAATGATTAAAAAGAACTAATTTTATATGGTGAAAACTATTCACAAGGAAGAAATTTTGTGATAATATTAACAAAAAATTAGAGTAAATTAAAAGATATTTTTATGTTTTTTAGCGAAAATAAAACATAGATTAACTGTTTTATGAGAAGGAATCGTGAATAAAAATTAAAAAGTGTTATGAAAATAGAGATGGATGGGGAGAAATACAATGTTTTTTGAAAATCGCTATTTACATAGTCAAAATTTAGGTCGTGATATGGGGTTTAATGTTTATGGGCATGCAGGTAAGCCTATTTTAGTCTTTCCATCATCAGGTGGGAGTCATGCTGAATATGGTGATTTTGGGATGATCGCAGCTTGTGAACCGTGGATCACTAGTGGTAAAGTTCGCTTTTATACCCCAGATTCATATGACAATGAGTCATGGGAAGCTAGTTGGAAATCGCCACATGACCGTGCTTTAGCTCATGAAGCATATGCGCGTTTTATTATTGATGAATTTGTTCCATTGATCCGTGCTGAAAATGATTGGCAAGGAGGTTTGCTAGCTACAGGCTGTTCAATGGGGGCCTATCATGCGGTGAACTTTGGGCTTAAATATCCGACCGTTTTTGATACCGTTATTTCTTTGAGTGGATTATACGATATTCGCTTTTTATGTGGTGACTATGGCAACGACGAGTTAGTTTATTTAAATTCTCCGGTTGACTATTTGGGAAATTTAGCCGATACGTGGTTTTTAGAACAATATGCTAAGAACACCTATATTATTTGTACTGGATTGGGACCATGGGAAGAAGTCGAAGAAACTAAAAAATTAGAACGAGCCTTTCAACATAAGCATATCCCTGGTTGGTTTGATTATTGGGGCGAAGATGTTTCTCATGATTGGATCTGGTGGCGCAAACAAATGCCATATTATTTAGGAAAATTAGTTGAACTTGGACAGCTTTGATAGCGATAGAAAGGAAGAATTTAATGAACTTTATTGTCACATCACCCCATTTTCCAGAAAATTTTGAAAATTTTTCAGTGCGCTTAGCTGCAAATGGAATCACCACGCTTGGAATCGGGGATGAAGAGTATCAAAATTTAAGTGTAAATTTGCGCGAAGCATTGACAGAGTATTACAAAGTTAATGATATGGAAAATTATGAAGAAATGTATCGGGCAGTAGCGTATTTTGCCTTTAAGTATGGTAAGATCGACCGATTGGAATCTCAAAATGAGCACTGGCTTTTCCAAGATGCTAGACTGCGCACTGATTTTAATATCCCTGGTTATAAATTGGCGGATATTGATGTCATTAAATATAAATCGAAAATGAAAGAAGTCTTTAAAAAGCATCATATTCCCGTTGCGGCAGGAGCAGCTTTTAAAACCGATAAAGAAGCTAAAAAATTATTGAAAAAATTTGACTATCCCGTTATTATCAAACCCGACTCTGGGGTAGGTGCGAGTGATACTTATAAGATCACCAGTGAAGCTGATTTTGCCGACTTTTTACAAAAGAAACGGTCAAATGTTGCTTATTTTATGGAAGAATTTATCGAAGGTGATATCATAACTTTTGATGGTTTGACTGATCAAAATGGTAAGATCGTTTTTTATTCATCTTTAGTATACATGGAACCAGCACTAGAAACGGTAAACCGTGGCGGTGACATGTATTATTATGAGACACGTGATATTTCAAAAGATCTTTACGAATATGGGGTAAAGAGCGTGGCAGCTTTTGATGTGCGAGAGCGTTTCTTTCATTTTGAATTCTTCCGTACAAAAGATGGCAAATTGTACGCCTTAGAATTAAATTGTCGTCCTCCAGGTGGTGCTTCGATCGATCTGATGAATCATGCGCATGAATTAGATCTATTTGATGAGTATGCGCATATCGTTAAAGAAAATAAATTTTATAGGACCAATGACTGTTATTACTATAGTGTATATATTTCACGCAATAACAAGCGCACATATCGGTATGATGAAGAAATGATCAAGGAAAAATATGGATATGCGTTAAAGGATATCCAAACTGTTCCGGGGGTTTTTGCCGAAGTTATGGGTGATATTGGTTATATTTTCAACACTAAAACGAAATCAGAACTTTTAAAGATCGTTGATTTTGTTAGTCAAGTCAAATAAAAACGAGGCTGTGATACAAGTCTCTATATAAATGGCAGCCAAGTCCGCTGTCTTATTTGGAAATGCTGATCAACTAAATCCTGCTTTGCAAGTGCTAAATCCTGTATGGCACTTGCAGAGCTTTTTTTGTTGCCTTAAGCTTAGGGCAAAAAGGGGATGAAAAAATGATCGAAGTCAAAAACGCGACACTACAGTATACAACTTTTAAGCGATCACAGGGTTTAAAAGGGGTCATGCATGATTTTTTCAAGCGATCGGTCATTCAGGTCGAGGCACTATCTGACATTTCATTAACGATCAATGAAGGGGAAATGATAGGTTTGATCGGCAGAAATGGAGCTGGAAAAACAACATTGATCAAATTATTGACCGGAATATTGCCTTTAAGGCAAGGAGAGATAAAGATCGATCAAATGTTGCCCTATCAAAGGGAAAAAGTGTTCCTAAAAAATATTGGTGTTTTATTGGGGCAAAGATCTCAGTTGATTTGGGATCTACCAGCGATCGATACCTATGATATGTTGGCTGCCATTTACGAACTACCAAAGCAAATGTATAATGCTCGTTTAACTTGGTTGAGCGAACAATTGGAAGTAACTGAACTGTTATACATTCCAGTACGTAAATTATCACTAGGTCAACGAGTGAAGTGTGAGTTGATCGCGGCTTTGCTACATCGACCGAAGTATTTGTTTTTAGATGAGCCCACCTTAGGACTAGATTTTGTAACACAAAAGACTATTTATAAGATCTTGCGCCTTGAAAATCAGTATCACAAGACAACGATCATAACCACGTCGCACTATATCAAAGATATTGAGCAATTAGCAGATAAAGTAATTATCTTAAACAAGGGAAAAATCATTTTTAATGACAAGTTAGAGCAGTTACCAAAAGAACTAACCACCGAAATTTTATTTGATATTGATTTCTTAAATTCAAAATCAGTGGAGAAAAAACTAACGTGTGCCCCAGATAAACTAAATGAAATTCTGGCTAAAATACCCGCAGAAAGAATTTTACGTGTCAGTCAAAGAGGTATGGAACTAGAAGAATTGATCCTGCAATTTATTAAAGGGGATAGTATATGAAATACTTGTATGTTTTTTTAGCTAGTTTAAAAGCAAAATTGATCTATCGGACTAATATCGTACTAGAGTATGGGCTGACTATTTTGCAGGTAGGAGTTAGTATTTTTGTTTGGGAGGCGCTATATAGCCAGAAAGCTTTGGTAGTTCCAAACTATAGTCTGGAAAAATTAAATGCCTACCTTTTTCTAGCCAATTTTTTAGCGCTGAGCTTTAGTGTTGCCCCAGCCTTTAGATTAGCGACGCAAATAAAATCGGGGCGCCTCTCAACGCTTCTTGAACGGCCTATTTCTTTATACGGTGAGCATCTGGCATATTTTATAGGCGATCAGTTTCTAGGTATAGTGATAAATTTATGCTTAGTAGTATATTTTGGGTCTTTATCGGGAATTTCAGTATTAATGTTACTTCTCTTAGTAATATATCTGGCTTTTGCAGGCGTAATGTTTTTTTCTTTGATGATGATCTTAGGAATGCTGGCGTTTTGGTTGATCGAATTATGGCCACTGCGTTCATTTGTGACAGCGTGCTACTTATTATTTGGGGGACGTTACTTTCCGTTGTCACATTTACCTAACAAGTTTTTTATAGTAATTCAATATAATCCTTTTTCTCTAGTTACTGACATACCAGCGCGCTTTTTAACTGTTGGTCTGTCTGGATATGAATTGATGCAATACTTAATTGTTACGCTTGGATGGACATTCATATTTTTAGTGATATATAGGCTTATTTTAAAGCATGGATTACGTCTATATGAAGGAGTCGAGAGTATATGATGCGTGTGTTAAGCTGTGCTTGGGATAAAAGTCTTAAACAGTTTATGATCTATCGAGCAACAGGGTGGTTAACTTTTTTGTTAGCAATTATTTTCTATGCAATAGAGTATGTAACAGGATATGTATATTTTTCGAGCAATACGTCGGTAAATGGTTGGGATCGTACTGATTATTTAGTATTAGTGACGGGTATATCAGTTATGGTGTCGGCTTACAACTTTATATTTATTTTGGGTCATGAAGAACTAAGCGAGCTAATTGTTGATGGGGGCTTGGATAGTTTATTGCTCAAACCATTAGATCCGTACTGGTCGGTGATGTTAGTTGGTTTTGATATGCCTAGCTTGATAGAGTTAGTTGTTACAACAGCGGTATTTATTTATTTGCTCCAGAATTATACTTTAGGGATCATAAAAGTTTTTATGATCATATGGGCTCTGATCATGGGTGTAATGATGATCTTTTTATTGAATAGGATATGCATATGTTTTAATTTTTGGCTAGCTAAAGCAAGTTCATTAGGTGGTGTGATAGAAGACTTAACGAGTATGCTCAGTAGACCAAAAGTGTTTTTTCCGACTATTATTCAGTTAGTTTTTACATTTGTAGTTCCTGTACTAACAGTCACTAATATGCCGGTCGAAATTATAAAAGGGGATGGTAGTGTTAAAGAACTTGTGTATTTCTCGATCGCCTGTGTAGCGCTATATTACTTATCGCGTTATGAGTGGAACCAAGGGATGAAGAATTACTATTCTGCAAATTAAAGGAGGTGATAAATATGGGCTCAGCAAGGACAGAAATCAATGGTAAACGCATCGGACGTGGCTTTGCATCTTTGTCAGACAAGCAAAAGCAATTTTTTGAAATGCTAGAGAATAAAAAATGTGTAAGCCTAAATGATCTGATGGTAAGCGGTGCAAAAGTTGTTAAGTATTAGTGTTTTAAAGCTCGTAACAAGTTTTGTTACGAGCTTTTATAAATTAGGGGGAATAAAGATGCTTAATATTGAGAGAGAATTTTCGACGGAAGAAGCTAAGAACTTTGCCCTAAATTGGGTAAAAGAACAAGGTTATACATACGAGGAACAAGAATTTAGCACAAATGATCATAAGTTTAAAATTTATCGTGGAATTTTAAAAAAAGGAAGGAAGTAATTGCGGTTGGTAATGGAAAAGGATTAGGCGACGAACCATTAGTGGGTGCAATATTTGAAACGATTGAACACTTTTACTATAATTCGCAAAGGCATAGAGAACAGATAATTTTTTCGGCGCAGAACTTAAAAAGACAACTGAAATCTTTAGGAGTCAATAGCTATCCTATAAACCTGTTACATAGACAATCAGCTTACGTGCAAGTTGATAAATTTTTAGGGATAAATAACAATGAAAGCTTTTATTATCCATGTGTATTGAATGATGTAAATTTTAAAGATAATAATGACGATAGTGATATATCTGGCTATAGATCAGACAATGGTTATGCTATTGGGGCAACAAAAAAAGAGGCGGTACTACATGCATTAAATGAAGTTATAGAACGTGATTCTATTTCAAAAGTATTAATAAGATATGGTTTGGGAATTTATGATGATTGTGATTGTTGGGAGGTTGATAAGAAAACATTACCATATAATATTAGAGTATTAATAGGGTCAATTGAGGCAACATCTGGTACAGAAGTTAGATTAATTAGAATACACAATGTTTATTCTATACCTACGATACTATGTGTATCTAAAGGTAAAAAATGGAAATATCCATTATATGGAGCAGGAACATCTTTAGATTTAGAGTATGCAACAATCAGAGCAGTAACAGAATTACTGCAACTAATATTATTATTTGGTAAAGAAGACCAATTATTATTTGAGAGATTAGATAAACAATGGAAAGAATATAACTTAATTAAAATAATGCTAAGGTTTGAATTTTTAAGTAATAGACCAATAAGAAATTGGAATTATAGGAAAGGTAAGAAATTTCACAAAAATGTTGATGGATTGATAGCAGAAGAGGTTAGTAAACTGAAAAGATGTAAAAGAAGGACTTACGTGAGGGATATTTATGAAGGAAATGGAGTATATGTTGTTCAAGTAATAGTTCCGGGAACGGAGTTGTTTAACTTAATTTTAGAAGGTTCAGTGTTATTGCCTTGTAATTATTATGGAGAGCAATGAAGAAAAATTCATTCAAAATATTTTACCCACGGGGATAGTTTTGCGTTAAAATTACGCTAAAGGGGGAATGAAAAATGGAGGTTATGTATTTTGTACCGACAGCACCTTTAGATTCAAATGCCAAGTTAAAAGATTATCTGGCGAAAGTACCTTGTTGTGATGAACTTCAGGCTTTAGAGAAGACGTCAGCGCAAGTCTGGATCGTAGTTTTGACCCAGAAGTTGTGCCAACAGACTTTGGCAACCTGTAAGTTACGTCAGCAGTTGGATCCAAGTCAAAAATTTATTTTCTTAGTTGATCAAAAAGAGCTTTGCTATTGGATGTATCGCTATCAATTACAGGTAACTGCAGTTATTTTTTGTTATGCTAAAACATGGTATCAAGAATTGATGGCTGCATTGCAAGAGCTTGAGAAAGCTACGGAGCTTTGCTTTAAAAGCAGGGGGAAAGTCATCAAAGTCGAGCTTGAACAGATCTGTTATGTGGAGTCGCATTGCTCTAATACACATGCTGCTGTTTTGTGGCTTATGGATAAACGATCGCTCCAAGTCCCTAAGAATTTGCGTATTTTAGAAAAAGAAAATCCTCGTCTCTGGCGCAGTCATCAGAGTTATCTCCTTAACCCGGGAAATGTCTATATGTTAGATAAGTTGAACGCTACTGCGACCTTTGTTAATGGTCTGAAATGTCCGATCTCACGTCAAAAATTCAAGACTCTAGCCGAACGTTTTGCGTAAATTAGCAGGTCTTTATCCACATAGTAATAGCCAACTGTATCAATTGCTTAAATATATCCATATACATTAAAAGGGATGCACTAGCTTAGTTGCTGGTATATCCCTTTTTGATTATTCTACTGGCATAAGCCAAGAATAAAGTGCTTGTTTTTATATGAAATGTAATACATAATATTGACATAGTCACGAGTTAGGACTTGCAAACCTAACAAGTGGCTTAGTGGGAATTATTAAGGCTTGGCCACTTCTCAATTACTAAACCGCGCGGAGGGAGGCTAAAGTTATGATAATTCGGATAGGCTGGAGGTTCCACGGTGTTAATCGTTGCTATTATCTCAGTAGCACCGCCTTTAATACTCAGTTTAGCAAGACTGGTAATAAACGTAGCGCGTGCCTATTGGATAATAAAAAAAGCTAATCACGATTTTAACAATCGCGACTAGCTAGGAAACTTTAAGCCTTAAACCACGCTTGGCGCTAAGTAGTTGCAGCTACTTAGTGCCTTTTTTCATACTCAAGTATATTATATTTAATATACGAATGCAAGTAAGGAGTTACACTAATGACAATGAAAACGACCAAGGCGCAACGTGATGCTTCCAACCGTTGGAACGAAAAGAACAAGGAACGCAAATACTATCTTGCTAAAAGATCCATGGCACGCAGTTACTGCAGAGTAGCCACCAAGGAAGACTTAGAAGCATTGATCACGTTTGCTAATGAGAAACTAGCCGAACGCTTTCCAAAATAAGCAAAAAGCCCTCTGCACGATCGTAAGAGCCTTCTTAGCAAGTTCCACCTTTGGAACTCATGTTAAACGTATTATATCACGTCTCAGGGATGCACGTTGTCCAATTGTGGACGATCACATCCCAACGACGCAAATAAAAACGCCTTGCACGATCGCAAGACGTCAAAGGACTGTTTTATAAACATGGTAAAATAATCGATTGAGAAACCCTAACAGCATTATAGCATACATCAGAAAATAAAAAAGTTTCCTAGCGCCCGTAGACGATCTAGGAAGTGGCTAGCCTTGTTTGATTGTTTTCAGTATATCATACCCAAGTAAAAATAAAAAAAGCGCTGGAACTTCCAACGTTTTAAATCATACACTATTCTAAACCACCTAGCCCGACTCTTTGGGGGTCTCTCTCAGGGTCTCCCCTAGGTCTCTTTTTATCCAATTTTTAGCTATTTATTTTTTGAAATCTGTAAAAAACATCTTTTGAAAAGTGCATAACGGCGGGAAATATTTGCCAAAGTGAACCGATCGCCCTTACACTACTAATAACGAAATGAGTTGCCGATATGTAACCCTAAAAAAATAATTTTTTTGAAATAGACCATTTACTGCAAAAATAATACCGTTTACTGAAATAGGGTCCCTTAAGCAAAGCTTATGTAGTAGAATGAAGGTGGATAGAAAAGGAGGAGACATTAATGGATAAATTGGAAAGTTTCAAACTATTGGATACAAAAGCCACTAGTTCAATAGTTGGTGGTGGTGTCCCTGGATGGTATTACAGTATGCTATGGAAAATTGGGGTTTCAGGATACAAACATCGGAAAGACATTATGAGCGGCTTTGACAAAGGGTTCAACAACTATCCAAAGTAGAGGTTATGGAGGGACTAAGATGAATAAATTTCAAGTTATCACTGATTTAAATCAGATCAAGGGCGGTTATGATATTGAAAAAGCGCTCTGGAAAGGCTATGGTTACCAATTAGGTTGGCGAAGTAAGTGGAATTTAAGTCATCGGTATTTTAAAATTTAAAAGATGGAGATGATTAAAATGGGATACAAGAAGAGTTTAAAGGCGAAGTTAGCCTTAGTTGGGGTCATTTTGTTGGTAGTGCTCGCTAGTTTTTCATTTTGGACACATCGCGATGATGTCTTCCACGGGTTTGATGCCGGTTTTGAACAGAGTAAATAGAAACTAAAAACAAGGGCAGCGAGCTTAGTAGCTACCCTTGTTTTTAGTTTGTAATAACTTTAATTTACGGCGCGATATCGGACAAGAAAGTCCATTTTTAAAGAAGAGCAATTTTTGCGAGTTATCAACGACTTCAACATTTTTCAAGTTGACTAAAAAACTGCGATGAACTCTGATGAGTCGTGGCTCGAGTTGCTCTAACTCATGGAGATTTTTAGCGATCTGGAGTTTACGATTATCAGTTAGCCACAAGATCGAAGCGTGACTATTTGAATAGTGGGTCTCAAAAAAGCAGATCTTCGCAAATTCAAGATCGATAAAATGATTGCCTACTTGCAACGCAAACATTTCAGATGTGTTTTTTTGACGCTTATTTAGCACTAACTTGAAGTCTTCTTTGATGCTATCTAAGATCGTTAGACTATCTTTGGCGATGAAGTCTAGGGCAGCTACTTTATATTTATAGGTCAAGGGCATCAACTCGGCGTGTGAAGTAAAAAAGATCAGGGCAGCTTGACTATCATAGTCTCTGATCTGTTGGCCAACTTTTAAACCTTGTTGTTGATCACCTTTGAGTTCTAAGTCTAAAAAATAAATATTTTGATTGCTTGGAATAAAAAGCTCGGCTAGTAGTGCTTGGGGATCTTTGAAGGTTTTTAAGTCATAGCTAGACACACCTAGATCTTTTAAAAGCGAGCTGATGATCTCTGTTAAGCGATAAATATGGATGGATTCATCTTCTAAAATAGCAATGTTCATCTTGATAAACCTCCTGTAATGATCAATTCTTGTTGAAATATATAATGGCTGGAACTGGTGTTTAAGCTGATAAAGGGATAGTCACGCAAGATAGCCGAAACATTGGCTAACCCATAACCATGACCTTGGCTATTTTTAGTAGTATAACCAACTTTATCTAGAAGTTGAAGCTCTATTTTTTCATATTTGGTACTGTTGCGGATAACGATGAATTGTTCGTTATCATGTTCAAAAAAGGCAAAGTCTAAACAGCCCTTATTGACTTGGCAGGCGGCCTCGATCGCATTATCCATAAAGATCGATAAGAGCCGAACCATATCTAATTGTGTAACACGTGGATCAAGTTTGATCTTTTGGGCTATTTCACAAGTGACACGGAGTTTTTTTGTGAGAGCTAAAGCCAATTTATTGGATAAGATCCCTTTAAGTGCTGGGTCACTGATATTTTGTAATTGACTGATGAGCTGCAGTTCTGGGGAAATGATCGATCTGGTAGGTGCGATCGCTTGGTGATAAACTTTCTTAGCCCCAGCAAGATCATTATTATCCAGGCAATATTCTAGGGAAAGCAAAATATTTTTGTAGTCATGTTTGAAACGGCGTAGTTTATCATATAACTCTTCGATCTGGGTGGTATATTCGATCAAATTTTGTAGCTGTTCTGCTTGAGCGAGTTTTATTGCCAGTTTTTGTGAGTATAGTGTGATGCAGTAGATATAGGCTGCAATAACTACCAAAATAATGCTGGCGATAAGTAACTTATTAGGCAGGTCAGAAAAGCGAAGATAGATATAGCTTAACAAAGTCACATCCAAAATAGCTGCTTGAAAGCGATATTTAGCTAAAATATGATTCGCAAAGTAGACCAAGTAACGTTTGAAGTAGTATAGCAGAGATGTTTGAAGGTAAAAGACGATCCAAGGTAAAACGAGCAGTTCTATCATGATCATTAAGGTGTAATTTCCCTCTATCAGAGCTAAAACGTTGTCCAATAATTGATAAATAATGGCAGTCGAGACTAATAGGTACGAGACGTAGAACATACTTAATAGAATGGGGATCTTTTTTTGCGAAAGGTGACTAATGATCATGCCAAATATAATGGTATATATCAAGCAGCCCCACCACCCGTAAGTAAAACACGTGGATATACTTAGAAGCACAATAAATTTTCGTTGCAAAGAGATAACATTTAATTGGTTAAATAATAACGTGATGATAAGACCTTGAAAAAATAAAGAAACATATCCTATCACAAGATAAAACATAGGAATTCACCTCCAAGGAGAAATAATAATGAAGAAAAAATATACAACCATTTCAGAGAAAAAAATCAAGGAGATTAGGGGGGGCAAAAGGGCGCCACAAAACAGGCGAAATATATGCATTAGTGGCTTTTTTCACAATGCCATCTACTGCACAAAGTAATTATAGCACAATAGATTTTAATTTAGTTAACACATGAGTTGAATAAATAAGGGGAATGTTTATGAAATATCAAGTTTTTGTATGTGCAGATCCAGAGTTTGAGGCGGATATGGGGAACTTAGTCAAAATTGCGATCATGATTCAAGATGAACAGGTCCACGTAAAGCTACAGCTAGGTGGGATCTTTATTGATCCATATGCATTATTAAGCCATATCATCCAAGAACAAAGAGTAGACAGTATTTACACTTTTGCAACTGGTGTTTTTGGAAGAAAAAGAGGAATAAAGCTCGCTCAAAAAATAAAAATGTTTGACAAACAGGCCAAGTTGATCTTAAGTACGATAGATATTTTACGGAGTTATTTGATCTTTGAAAATAACGTTACGGTGTTAGATTGTATTGATTTAAAAAAGGCAGAGATATCATTCAAAGTCGCTTGAACAATGTGATCTGACAGGCTGTTGAGCAGTTAGAATTGGCAAATAGAGCCAAACAAATAATTCTTTATTGCCGAAGAGGAACGTGTCTTTATGCGGAAAAGTTAGATGATATCGTTTGCATAAAGACAACTACCTACTCATATCGGCTATGTTTAGATACGACAGATGGAAGCTTTGAAATCTCTGATAGGCTACAAAAAGTAGCGCAAGCTTATGGAGGATCTTGAGTTCATGTTTGGTAAATGAAAATAATATCTATCTGATGAATATTGGGACACACAAGGTCGTTTTTGTTAATGGAAAAGTTGAATATTATTCTAAGCGGGCCAGTAAAGTAATCAAAAAATTGCTACAGCATAGGGAAAATAGTAGGGGATAAAACCGTACGAGGAGGGGAAATATGCGTCAATTCTATAAATATTATACAGCACAAGTAGATGAGATGGATTGTGGAGTTGCGTGCTTATCTATGATATTAAAGTGTTATGGAACTAAAGTGTCTTTAGCTCGTTTACGTGATTTAGCTAAAACAGATTTGGAAGGGACGACTGCCTTGGGGTTGGTCAAGGCAGCACAAAAATTTAAGCTTGAGACACAAGCTATTCAAGCTGATATGTCATTATTTGAAGTTTCAGAGTTATCCTATCCGTTTATCGCACATGTAATAAAGAATGGGGCTTTACTGCATTATTATGTAATTTTGAAGGCAGATGAGAAGAGTATTTTATTAGCTGATCCTGCTCCAGATATTGGTGTTATTAAGATGTCACGTGAAAATTTTGAAAAAGAATGGAGTGGTGTTGCTCTTTTATTTACGCCAAATGATGGATATGATCCTGTAAAAGAAAATCAACGGGGACTATTGGTGCTGTTTAGAAATTTAAAAAAACAATGGAAATTGCTCATGAAGATCGTCTCAGCAGCAATGTTGGTAACTTTTATCAGTATTTTGGGATCGTATTTTTTACAAATATTGATAGATGAATATATTCCCAAAAAAGCAAACGGTATTTTGCCAATAATTGCTAGTGGGTTATTAGTGGTATATATATTTAATTCAATGTTTGTTTATATTCGTGATTTTTTACTGATAATTTTAGGTCAAAGATTATCAGTTGAAATTATTTTAGGATATATTCGTCATATTTTTGAATTACCAATGGATTTTTTTGTAACTAGAAAAACAGGGGACATAGTTTCAAGGTTTAATGATGCCAATAAGATAGTTGATGCATTGGCGAGTGCAGTGATTTCTATATTTTTAGATGTAGGAATAGTTTTAGTTATGGGAGGAATCTTAGCAATTCAAAATAAGCTCCTTTTTTTTGTTACTCTAATTTGTTTGCCTATTTACTTAATAGTGATCTTGGCATTTACAAAGAAATTTGAAAAATTGAATGTTGAGCAAATGAAAAGCAATGCAACTCTGAGCTCATCAGTCATTGAAGATATTAAAGGGATAGAAACTATTAAGGCTCTAAATAGTGAAAATAATAGATATGAGAAAATAAATAGCCAATTTATTGATTTTTTGGGTAAAAATTTAGCGTATACTAAGATGGATCTATTACAACAGTCACTAAAAATTTTCGTACAATTAAGTCTCAATGTAGTCATTTTATGGATCGGTGCACAAATGGTGATCGAAGAGAAGTTCACGGTCGGGCAATTAATGGCATATAGTGCTTTGGTGGCATATTTTACTGGACCGTTACAAAATATAATTAATCTACAGCCTAAGCTTCAAAGTGCACAAGTGGCAAATAATAGGTTAAATGAAATTCTTTTTGTACCAACTGAGTTCGGTGATTCTTGTCATCAATTGTCAGATGACCAGTTAGAAGGAGAGATAACATTCAAAGATGTATCGTATTGCTATGGGTATGGAAAAAATGTTTTAGATGATATCAATTTAACTATTAAATCAAATGAAAAATTAGCAATTGTAGGTATGAGTGGTTCTGGGAAATCTACCTTAGTTAAGCTGATCGTTAATTTTTTTGAACCTACCTCGGGAATCATAACTATTGGTCGATCGCAAGTGAAAAATGTAGATAAGCATTTCTTGCGAAAGTATATTAATTATGTTTCGCAAGAGCCATATATCTTTTCAGGGTCTATTATGGAAAATTTGACTTTAGGGAATAAATCCGGAGTTTCCAAAAAAGATATATCGGAGGCTTGTCGTTTAGCTATGATCGCAGATGAGATAGAAAAAATGCCACTTCAGTATGATACATTGCTTGATGAGAATGGAAACACATTATCTGGTGGACAAAAGCAACGGATAACGATTGCAAGAGCGCTATTATCATCTGCAAAAGTTTTGATATTTGATGAATCAACAAGTGGATTAGACACAATTACTGAAAAAGCATTAGTTGATAATTTACTTTCGCTAGAAGATAGAACAATTATTTTTATCGCACATCGTCTAGCGATTGCTAAACGAACAGATAATATTTTAGTCATGGATAGTGGTAGGATAGTGGAATACGGGAATCATGAAGAATTACTGAATAAAGGTGGCTATTACGCTAACTTAGTTAATAGTTAGAGAGGATGCTATAGCCTTTAATATTTATATGATTTTCATTAAGTCGCTTGAAGGGGTGGATAAAAAATAGCGTAATATATTTAAGTGATAAACAATTATTACAAGGAGTTCCAGTTTTGATAAATAAATGCCCAAATAGGATAAAAAATGCATGTGCTGAGAAAAATCTGCTACGGTTATGGTAGTTGAAGTCAAAATGTTTTAAACTAAGTAGCTGAAAATGATGAGTGACTTTTCATACATGTACACTGATCATCAAGAACTGTCTGATGGCGAGCAACGAATGATCGTAGGTGGGGCGGTTGTAGGCTTGTTTGGTGGCTTGGGTAAGGTCCCCCACAGCTGAACAACTAAATGGTGGTGCTACACGAAACTTCAGAGCACATAATTGTGGTCCTTATGGTCAAGGTGGAACACCTAATTCATGTAATTTTTAGGAAGGTGAGTAAGATGAAGGCTAAATTGCATGCAAGATAGTTGAGGTGTGGCAAGTGAGTCCACATGACAAAACCCCACCGCTATGGGTCAAAGAAGCCTTTGCTAAAGGCTACTTAAGATGGGTCGACAAACGCTTGCTGATCGTGATGCCAGCTTTGAGCCCTTCAACTGTAGCTAATCTAAAACTTGGAATGGTAGGTACGCTTGGTGGTGGTTTTTGCGGTTATGCGATGTATGTTATGGCTGATAGCGGAGATTTTTTAGATATGACTGATCATTGTGTCGTCAGTGCCCACAAATTTTTCAAAAAATATCAATTGATCAACTGAAAAATTTTGCCCAAATGAGTTTTTTAAGAATTTTTGGGTATCTTCTCTTGGGTCAATAGAGCTCAAACAAAGAAACCAGCATATTTCATGTTAATGAGCTACTTACTAAATTGTACGACTCGTTAGATAATGACACAGCAAAAAAGCGACCCAAAAAGCGTATAATAAAATAAATCGTCTCACTAAACTTTCAGTAAAATTTAAAGAGATCTCAGAGGCGATCGAGAACTTAAAATCAGAGCTCTCAAGGCTATCGTTAGCTAAACAAACTCGACTCACTAAAGAACAAGAAGAGACCATATATGAATTGACCAAATTATCTCGCAGGTCTTTTCAAAAAGGCTTCGAGAGCTTGGTGTTTACAAGTACTTGGTCTGCTCAATGAAAAGTCGCCACCTGTAGTCCGTTGCATTGCAGATAAATTTATATTTCCTAGGAAATTTTGAGCAGTTTACAAAACGTGATCCAGCTAGCAAAGCGTAGCTGTCTTGGATGAAAAAAGACTTATGTCACAGCCACGTTTAGTCATCATAGCTATTAGCTAGTTTAGGATAGTAAGCTGAGTTAGGCAAAGTTTAGATCATCTTTTAGGTGTGGTATTTCTACGGTCGCTGATCTTAAGTCCTAAAAAATATTATTTTTGAAGAAAGTTAGGCTGATTCAAGGTAGTAAGTCTTTTAAATGCTAAGATATCTATGGTAAACTTATTTTGACCGTTAATTAAGAAAAGAGGATATTACCATGAATATGGACACCACATATTTTTTTGTAGGCATTAAGGGGACAGGTATGAGTGCGTTGGCCCTAATTTTAAATGATAAGGGTTGTAAAGTCGCTGGCTCAGATATTGAGAAATATACTTTTACCCAACGTGGTTTAGAACAGGCAGGAATTGAAATTTTCCCATTTGATGAAAAAAATATCCAAGACCAGATGACGATAGTAGCGGGAAATGCCTTTGATGATGATCAAGAAGAAATTAAAAAAGCGCATGAAATGGGTCTCAAAGTCATGCGTTATCCAGAAGTTGTTGAGATGCTGATCGAAGAAACGACTAGTATCGGTGTCGCAGGTGCTCACGGTAAAACGAGTACTTCCGGACTATTAGCTCATGTTTTGAGTGGAGTTTCACCAACAAGCTTTTTAGTTGGTGACGGTACTGGTAAAGGTACACCAGATGCACGTTTCTTCGTCTTTGAAGCTGATGAATATCGCCGCCATTTTGTGGCTTATCACCCAGATTATACGATCATGACAAACATTGATTTTGATCATCCGGATTATTTTACTGGGATCGATGACGTCTGTGATGCCTTTGAGACTTTGGCTAAACAAACAAAAAAAGGTCTTTTTGTTTGGGGCGAAGATAAGTATTTGCGCAACTTGAAAGCTGATGTTCCGGTTTATTACTACGGAACAGAGCCAGATGATGATGTGCGTGCCGAAAACATCAAGCGGACAACTAAAGGCTCAAATTTCGATGTTTACCTTGGGGATGAATTCTTAGGTAACTATGATATTCCAATGTTTGGTAAGCATAATATTTTAAATAGTTTAGCCGTGATCGCTGTTTCACATATGGAAAAAGTTGATCAAGAAGAAATCAAAAAAGAACTTTTGACTTTCAAGGGTGTTAAACGACGCTTTACTGAAAAACGGGTTGCTGATATGGTGATCATTGATGATTATGCGCATCATCCTTCCGAAATCACAGCTACGTTAGATGCAGCGCGGCAACAATATCCTGATAAAAAGATCATTGCTGTCTTCCAACCACATACGTTTAGTCGGACGATCGCACTGATGGATGAATTCGCTAAAAGTTTAGATTTAGCGGATAAAGTTTATTTGACCGATATCTTTAGTTCGATCCGTGAGCATGATGGTAAAGTTTCTGCCAAAGACCTAGGTGAAAAAATCACTAAGGGTGGCGAAGTTTTAGCTTTGGAAAATATGTCACCATTACTTGACTATCATGATGATGTCGTTGTCTTTATGGGTGCTGGTGATATTCAAAAGTATGAATATGCTTATGAAAAATTACTCAGTGACCTTAGCTTAAATAATAACTAGGCAGTAAAAAAGTCCATGCAGATTTTTTGCATGGACTTTTTTGTGTTTAAAATTAGTTTGGCAATAGGGCCGTATAATCTAGTAGTCGCTTAGCATAACTAGCATCTTGGGTCAATGAGCGGTAAAATTCTTTAACGCCAGAGACATTATCAGTGATCACACCATCAACGTTTAAAAACATTGCGCTAGTAAATTCATCTTCAGTATTTGGAGTCCAAGAATAAACTTGCTTAGATGCTAATTTAGCTTGGGTCACGAATGAATCGTTTAAGGTAGATTGTTCCATTGAATATCCGTTGGCCGGAGTGTGTGGAAAGATAAAGTTATACGGTAAAGTGTAGTAGACTGGAATCGTAGTATCATATTTTTTGATTTGGGTGACCACATTATAGTCTAAGGATTGTACTTGATGATGACGTGCTTGGATCATCTTACCATATTTTTTAGCAAAGTCGGTGAGCATGTTAGGAGAATCGTTTGGGGTAGTTTTGATCTCAATAAGTAGCTTTTGCTTATATGCTTTGGCTTTAGCTAAGTAGGCATCAAAACTTGCGATCTTAGCTTGATGACCATTTTCAGCAACCGTAATTTTAGTCAATTCAGCTAAAGTCAATTCTTGGGGGCTAACATTGATTCCCGCAAGATTTTCGAGATTAGTATCATGCATAACAACAAATTGCTGATCTTTAGTTTCTTGGATATCGATTTCAATAAAATCAGGTTTTAATGCTGCTGTTTTCTTGAGCGCAGGTAAGGTATTTTGAACCCCATTTTCGTTATTGACTCCACGATGAGAGATGATCAAGGGTAATTTATACCGAGTATCTGCAAAGTAAAAGGCATTACTTAAAAGAAACAAAATCAAGGAAAATCCGATCAAAGGCTTGGTGAAACGCCAAGATTTTTGCTTGACCACAGCTACTGTAGGAACGTTGATCTTTGGTAAAATCATAGTTGTGCCAAAAATAACGGTACTCCAAATTGAAATTGCTAAATTACCGACTTGAAGTAGGGATAGATTCAAGGTTGCGCCTAAAAAAGCCAACCAAGCAGGGCTACGATCAAGTAAGTATTGTAAGCCATAAAGTAGTCCAAAAAAGGTCAAGTAAATTACGGTGCTAACACTGGCTAATAACAAAATTTTTCGACAAAAAAAGAAAAAACGTTTCTTTGTCATAGAAAAACTGGTTGTTAAGGCTTGGCGTAAGGAAAGTTTTTGGAAAAACATCAAAGGTAAAACAAATAGCATGCGAATGCTTAAAATAAAGACCAGCAAGTAAAAGGTAGCGATCAAACTCAAATAAAGGGGCTTTTGCAGTAGAAATTCTAAAATAAACTTAGGGATCACGACTTTACTAAGCAGTGGACTTTTAAAAAAGATACCACTAAACGGGATGATCAATAAGAAATAAACACTAAAGAAAATAAAACTTGTAATTCGTGGAGCGCGGATCGCTTGACGTAAATCAATGGCTAGTCCTTTTAAAGAAAAATTTCCTTGTTTGATTCGGACTATTCCAAATAAAAAAACGTAGAATTGTAAGAAAACACAGTAAATCAGCAAACAAAGTTCACTAAATAATAAGAGTGCAGTTATTGGGTGTTGGGTGATGATGGTTAAAAAATTTGTATAGGACAAATAAGGAATCGCGCTTTGGGTGAGTAAAAAACTGGCAAATTGTCCAAAAAGTGGGACCAGTCCAAATTCGATCACGAGATCAATGACCAAAAATAAAGTAAGGTATTCCTTTGCATGTGAGAAAAATTCAAGGCTTGCGTGTTTTAGATTGCGTAAGCTATTCATGAATAAAAGTACTCCTGTTTTTAAATTTTGATTATATTTTACTGGGTATCTTCTAATAAGGTCAAGTGCGAGTTTACCAAAATTGAGCAAAAGGTCCGGTTGTGATATTATATAGGCAGACCACTTAGAGGAAGGTGAAGCTATATGCCTGATGATGTGCATAGGTTGGGAAAAACGCTTGCTGAGATCAAAGAAGGCGACTCGTTAACCGTAACAGAGAGTATCTCAGAAAGAGACCTCTTAATTTATTTAGGTTTAACTAATGACAATAATCCATTGTATATTCAAAATGAATATGCTAAACGGTTAGGTCACGAAAAACCGATCGTACCACCGGTTTTACTTAGTGGAATCATTACCAGTTCAGTTTCTAAGTTACTTCCAGGACCAGGAAGTGAAATTGTTAATTTTTCTGCTAATTATATTATGCCGGTGTATCATGATGAGATCATTACGTTTAGCTTTGAAGTTATCAAAGTTGACACAATGAAAGAAGTAGTGATGATTTCGGTGGAAGGTACGAATAGTAATAATGAGCGGGTCCTAGACTCAGTAATCATGGCTCGACCTCCGCGTCAACAAGATTAGCTGCATTTTTAAGTAGATAAAATTTAAAGAAGGAGAATTTACTATGAATAATAATCCAGAAATTTTTGATGGTAGTACAGCTGGTGTAAATAGCTTTTTCACCAAAATGTACGGCTACATGGGTGTTGCAGTGGCTATTTCAGCTCTGACTGCCTACATTGGATCATATAGTGAAACGGTGATCCGTATCATGAGTAATCCCATTGCCTTGATCGGTGTGTTTGTGATCCAAATGATCATGGCATACTCGATGTCATCACTTAAATCACAACGTTCACCACTAGTTAGTGCATTAGGATTATTTGGCTTTGCTGCGTTAGAAGGACTTTTGTTTAGCGGGATCTTTATCGTCTATACTGCTCAAGATATCACGAGTGCCTTTGTTGCAGCGGTTGTTATGTTTGCGGTCCTAGCTTTCATGGGAATGACAACTAAAAAAGATCTTTCAGGGATCGGTCGTCAAGCGATGGCCGCTTTGATCGCTTTGATCATTGTTTCGATCATTAACATGTTCTTAAGAAGCCCAATGATCTCTTATGTTTTCTCCTTTATTGGATTAGTGATCTTTATGGGCTTAACAGCTTGGGATACACAAAGACTTCGTCAAATGTACTTACAAATGGGTTCACAAGTTAATATCAATAATTTAGCCTTGATGGGTGCTTTACAACTTTATCTTGACTTTATCAATATTTTCCTTAACTTGTTGAATATCTTTGCTGGTGTTGGCGGGAGTCGCGACTAGTTAAATTTCGCCCCTTCGTTTTGTGCGGAGGGGCTTTTTTTAATCTAGCCTAAAATTTGTTAGAATAGATAAAAGAGAATACGAAAACGAGGAAATATTATGGCTAAAGATAAGAAATTACTATTAGTTGATGGCAATAGTGTCGCTTTTCGCGCATTTTTTGCATTGCATAATCAACTCGAGCGTTTTGTAAATCATAATGGATTGCACACTAATGCAATTTACGGTTTCAAATTGATGTTAGATAAAATTTTAGGTGAAACTGATCCGGCTAATGTTTTAGTTGCGTTTGATGCTGGAAAAGTTACGTTTAGAACTAAAAAATACGATAATTATAAAGGTGGACGGGCTAAAACACCAAGTGAATTATCTGAGCAATTTCCCTATATTAAAGAACTATTGACTGCTTATGGAATTAAGAGTTACGAACTGGCTGATTATGAAGCAGATGACATTATCGGCACGATGGCGAAAGAAGGCGAAGCTAATGGTTATGAAGTAACAGTCGTGACTGGAGATCGTGATTTGACGCAATTAACTACGGATAAAACCAGTGTTGCAGTAACGATCAAGGGGGTAACTGAAATTGAAAAGTATACTCCGGCTCATGTGATCGAAAAATATGGGTTACGTCCAGAACAAATCATTGATATGAAGGGACTAACGGGTGATAGTTCAGATAATTATCCTGGGGTGACCAAGGTCGGTGAAAAAACTGCGCTTAAATTATTGAAACAATATGAAACGATCGAGGGGATCTATGAGCATATTGATGAAATGAAGAAGTCTAAGTTAAAAGAAAACTTGCTCGCCGATAAAGAAATCGCCTTTATGTGCAAAGATCTTGCTACAATCAGAACCGATGCGCCTCTTGAGCTCACATTAGCTGATACTAAATGGGATGGGGCTAAGCGTGAAGACTTAGTTGCCTTTTTTGAAGAAATGGATTTTAAGAGCTTTTTAGCACAATTAAACAAGACTTCAGATGCCCAAAATGATGAAGAAGCTGTAAGTAAACTAGACGTAAGTGAACTAACAGCAGATAATTTGGCCGATCTTTCATATACAGAAGCTTCTGATATTAGTTTTTATCTCGAACTTGCAAATGACAACTATCATACTGCTGATTTTTGGGGCTTTGGTTTAAAGATCGATGATAAATTTTATGCTGCTAAAGATGTTGAACTTTTAAAGCAACCTAAATTACGTCAACTTTTTGAAGACGAAAAATACGAAATTGATGTTTTCGACGGGAAGCGGACTTATGCAGCATTGAATCGGTTAGGGATCACTTTGAATAATATTAATTTTGACTTGTTATTAGTGTCATATTTATTAAATACGAGTGATAACAGTAATGATTTAGGTAATTTAGCCCATCGACATGATTACTATGATGTTAAAACTGATGAAGAAGTTTACGGTAAAGGAGCTAAGCGTAGTCTCCCAGCTGAAGATGAGGTGTACTTTGAACATTTAGCTCATAAAGTTAAAGCAATCTCTGACCTTGAAGATGATTTAATGGTTGAGCTAAAGAAAAATGAACAAGTTGAACTCTATTTGCAGATCGAACGGCCACTATCTTTAGTATTAGCCCAGATGGAAATCGCGGGGATCACCGTTGATCGGGAACGTTTAGATATAATGCAAAGTGAATTTAAGGAACGCTTAAGTGAACTTGAACAATTGATCTATCAAGAAGCAGGTGAAGAATTCAATATCAATTCGCCTAAACAATTAGGTGTTATTTTATTTGAAAAGTTAAAATTACCAGTTGTTAAGAAGACTAAGACAGGCTATTCTACGGCAGTTGATGTTTTAGAAAAACTTCGTGGAATGTCACCGATCATCGATAATATTTTGGCTTACCGTCAATTAGCTAAATTGCAATCAACTTATGTTGAGGGATTATTAAAGGTGATCTCTACTGATGGTAAGGTCCATACGCGTTACACCCAAACATTAACGGCAACTGGACGTTTGTCATCAATCGACCCTAATTTGCAAAATATTCCGGTACGCTTAGAAGAAGGGCGCAAGATTCGTCAATCCTTTGTACCAAGTTATCCAGATTGGGAGATTTTTGCTTCGGATTATTCGCAGATCGAGTTACGGGTCTTAGCTCACATTTCGGGGGATCCCCATATGCAAGCTGCCTTTAAAGAAGACTCTGATATTCATGCCAGTACAGCAATGAAGATCTTTGGGCTTGATGATGCAAGTGAAGTAACACCAAATATGCGACGGCAAGCTAAGGCGGTCAACTTTGGAATCGTTTATGGAATCAGTGATTTTGGCTTGGCTCAAAGTATTGGTAGCACGCGTAAACAAGCTAAAGAATTCATGCAAACTTACTTTGCTTCTTTCCCAGGAGTACACCAATATATGCAAGATATCATCAAAACAGCACGTGAAAAAGGCTATGTCGAAACCCTTTTCCATCGCCGACGCTATTTACCTGATATCAAGAGCAAAAATTATAATTTACGTTCTTTTGCGGAACGAACAGCAATGAATACACCGATTCAAGGCAGTGCGGCTGATATTATTAAAGTTGCCATGATCAATATGCAAACAGAATTGAAAAAGGCTGGTTTGAAAGCCAAAATGCTCTTACAAGTTCACGATGAGTTGATTTTTGAAGCTCCTAAAGAAGAACTGGAGACGTTAAAAGAACTCGTTCCTAAGGTAATGGATTCAGCGGTTGAACTTGCCGTGCCATTAAAAGTTGAAAGTGCTAGTGGGAAAACATGGTTTGATACTAAATAAGGAAAGGAAAAGCTATACTTTACAAGTGCGCAAAGTTTAGAAACTTGTAAATATTTTTGATAGCGAGAAAAGTTTATGCCAGAATTACCAGAAGTTGAAACAGTTCGACGGGGACTATTAAAATTAGTCCAAGGAAAAACAGTAAAAGACGTTAAGGTTTTATATGAAAAGATGATCCTAGGTGATGTAGCTGAATTTGAAAAGACTTTGCAAGGTAAGACACTTGAGACTGTCGATCGCCGTGGAAAATATTTATTGTTGCGTTTTTCAGAAGGATGGACGGTCGTCTCGCATTTGCGAATGGAAGGCAAGTTTTATGTTAAACCAGCAAATGAACCGCTCGAAAAGCATACGCATGTGGTCTTTACCTTTGAAGATAACAAGCAATTACGCTACAATGATGTGCGCAAATTTGGTCGGATGCAATTATTAAAAACAGGAACAGAAGACCAATTAAAAAGCTTACAAAAATTGGGGCCAGAACCAACGGCAGAAACATTTGATGTTGATGTTTTCTATCAACAGTTACAAAAAA
This sequence comes from Ligilactobacillus apodemi DSM 16634 = JCM 16172, assembly GCF_001434405.1. Taxonomy (GTDB): domain Bacteria; phylum Bacillota; class Bacilli; order Lactobacillales; family Lactobacillaceae; genus Ligilactobacillus; species Ligilactobacillus apodemi. The sequence goes on from NZ_AZFT01000053.1 coordinate 307,385, forward strand.
AGAAAAAAGCTTTAAAAACCGCGCTACTTGACCAAACTTTAGTAACTGGTCTGGGAAATATTTATGTAGATGAAGTATTATGGCAAAGTAAATTGCACCCTTTGACGCCATGTTCAGCGGTGACCTTTGAACAAGTAAAACTTTTACATGATAATATCATTGAAGAATTAGCGCGGGCAATCAAAGCAGGTGGTACAACTGTTAGGAGTTATACTGATGCATTTGAAAAAAGCGGGGCCTTCCAATTTGAATTAGATGTTTATGGTCGCACAGGTAAGCCATGTCCCCGGTGTCAGACACCAATTGAGAAAATCGTGGTGGGTCAACGTGGAACGCATTACTGTCCGCAGTGCCAGCAGGTGAAAAAATGACATATGTATTAGGACTGACCGGTGGGATCGGTATGGGAAAAACTACGATCAGTAATTTTTTAAAGAAATTTGATTTTAAGATTTTGGATGCCGATCTGATTTCTCGTCAAGTCATTTCACGTCCCGCAACTTTACAACAGTTAGTAGCTTGTTTTGGACAAACGATCATCGACCAAAATGGCGAACTTGACCGTAAAGCGCTAGGAACGATCGTTTTTAATAACCCGGGAAAATTGGCACAATTAGATCAAATAATGCAACCTTTGATCAGAGCAGAGTATACTAGTCAATTGAAGCAGGCTCGACAAGCAAAAATACCTGTGGTAGTGATCGATGCTGCTTTGTTATTTGAGCAAAATTATGCTGGAAAATGTGATGCAGTCATGACTGTTTCTTTACCCCAAGAGCTACAGTTAAAAAGAATCATGCAAAGAGATAAAATAACTAAAACAGAAGCCTTGAAACGGATCGCAAGTCAAATTCCTGATGAAAAAAGGAAAAAAATGGCTACAATTGTGATCGATAGTTCGGGAACAGTTGAAGAAACGCAAGCGCAAGTGATAAAATGGCTTAAGATAAATAATTTAATCGAGAAATAGGCAGTGAGGTAAAAAATATGAAATGTCCAAATTGTCATCAAAATGGATCGCGTGTAGTCGATAGTCGTCCCGCCGACAATGGACATGCAATTCGGCGGCGCAGAGAATGTGAAAATTGCGGTTTTCGTTTTACAACTTTTGAAAGAGTAGAAGCAGCACCATTATTAGTTATCAAGAAAAATGGTGCTAGAGAAGAATTTAGTCGTGAAAAAATCTTACGTGGTGTAATGCGTGCAGCTGAAAAACGCCCTGTACCAATGGATCAAATCGAAGATATTGTTGACCAAGTTGAAACTAAAGTTAGGGCTGTCGGTGGAAATGAAGTTTCAAGTCAACTGATCGGCGAATTTGTCATGGGAATTTTAGCAGATGTCGATGATATCGCCTATATTCGGTTTGCGAGTGTTTATCGTGAATTTAAGGATATGGCATCATTTGCTAATGAATTGCAAGAACTTATGGCACGCGATGAGGATAATCACCACCAAAAGAAAAAATCATAGTTAGGGGATGATGGCACTGAGTGGAGCATTAAAGCAGATGTCACCCAAAGACGGCTATGTTGTCAGTTCAAAAGCTCATATTGGTTCAACCGAGTTTAAAGTAGTCTTAAAGCTTTATCAGCCTTTGATGGGGGTTAACGCATATGGTGTTTATTCCATTTTGGCTGTAATGGCGTCGCGCGAACCTAATTTACTTGAACGCAAGATGCATAAAAATCTATTAGATATTTTAGGTTTAGGTTTGCGAGATTTTTATGATGCGCGAATTCGTTTAGAAGCACTAGGATTATTGCGCACATTTAAACAAGAAGATGATTTGGGACGCTTGTTTATTTATGAATTACAAGCGCCTTTAAGTGCACCAGAATTTTTTCAAGATGATCTGTTAAGTATTTTATTATGTGATTTTTTAGGAAAAGAGCGCTATGAGGAACTACAAAAGGAGTTTATTGTTGCTAAATTCACTCATCCTCAAGCAAAAGAGATCACTAAGTCGCTATTAGATGTCTTTACGGTAGGGCGCGAGAGCTTGTTACAAGCTCAAGAAACTAAGAAAAATATTTCTAAAACTCCAAAAATGATCGCTAGAGTAGATTTTGAATTAGATATGGAGACATTGCAGGCCTTAGTTGCTAGGTCTTTTGTGCCAGATAAAGAATTGATCCGGTGTGAAGATACTCTAAAGACGATTGCACTTTTGTATGGTCTAGATGAACCTGCTTTGCTACATCTTTTGGAGCAAGCGCTAGATGTCAATACTAATCAGGTTGATCAAGAAGTTTTAAAAAAATCAGCGGCAACGCAATTTTCGCGTCAAGTGCAAGCCAATCCAAAAAAAGAAGCTGATTTGGTTGAAAAAACTGAAGCTGTACCAGCAGTAGAAGTAAAATTGTCGGCTAATGATCAGACTCTGGCTAATGTTTGTCGTGCTTATTTACCGTTAGAATTTATTGAAGTTTTAAAACAGCAAAAAAATAGTTTTGTGACAAATTTAGAACAGTATACTGTCAAAAATTTAGTTGAAAAACAAGTTTTGCCAAATGCGGTGATTAATGTCTTATTGCATTACTATTTGATTGTGCAAAATAATGCAGTTTTAGAATCAAAAGTGGCAAATCGTTTTACGGCTGCAGCAGCTAAATTAGCCGAAGAAAAGATTCAGACCCCCGAAGAAGCTATGGCTTATATGCGTAAAGCAAACCAACAAGCGACAGCGGAAAAAAATAAACGCCAACAAACGTATTATGCTAAAAAAAGAACTGTTATTCAAAAAGAAACCTTACCTGATTGGGCTAAAGAAACTGAATCGGATAAAAAGGACGAGGCTAAAGAAAATGGACTCTCAAAAGAAAAAAGAGCAGCTTTAAATGCTGAGATCGATGAACTTTTTGCTGAATTAGAAAAGGGTGAATCAAAATAAGGTAGGTGAGCTAAATGGAAGATCTAGGAAAAAATTTACAAAAGAAAATGACCGATAACAATTGGAATCAGCGTTATCAAGAGTTGATCACGGAAAGCCTAAAAGATGAAGAAGTGCGTACATTTTTAGCTGAAAATAACGATGTTTTGACTCAAGCTGACATTATGAAAAGTGCAAGTAAGCTATATGAGTTTGTAACTTTGAAAAAGCAACTTGCACAAGGTAAGCAAATTTTTGCCCCAGGATACCTACCGACACTGACGGTTAGTAATCACCGCATCGAAGTTGTCTATGTTCCTACTGCCGAATTAATTGCTCAACGTGAACAAAAGGCACTTGAAAGACGGGTCAAAACGATTAATTTACCGCGCAGTGTTAGAAAAGCTCAGCTTAAAGATTATGATCGTAGTGATGAACGGATGGAAGCCTTAAAAGCAGCGATGGCGTTTATCGCTAGTTATACAAAAGATCCTAAGACTTTTCATAAAGGGCTTTATTTAGAAGGGAGTTTTGGTGTGGGGAAAACTTATTTGCTAGCTGCGATTGCAAATGAGCTGGCTAGCAAGGGCTATGAGACAACATTAGTCCATTTCCCTTCCTTTGCCGTTGAGATCAAGGGTTCGATCGGACAAAATAAGAGTAATGAATATATTGAGCGCTTAAAAAAAGCACCGGTCTTAATGATCGATGATATTGGGGCTGATTCGTTAAGCAGTTGGTTACGTGATGATGTATTAGGTGTGATTTTACAATATCGGATGCAAGAGGAATTACCAACCTTTTTTAGCTCAAATTTTTCGCTCGAACAACTCGAAAAACAGTACCTGACCGTCAATAATCGGGGAGAAGCCGAACCTTTAAAAGCTAAACGGATCATGGAGCGCATCAAGTTTTTAGCGACACAATATCATGTCGTAGGCAAAAATCGGCGAAATCCATAACTTTGTACTAGGTACTTGAAATTTATAGTATTTCGTGCTTAAATAAGAATTACAATCATAAAAGACAAACGGCTGATCAATTCAGGGAAAGAGACCTTGACTGTAAGTCTCTTAACGTGACGCTTACCACTTTTATTAAGACGATTACTGCAAAGGTGATCCGGTTCGTTTCCGTTAAAGACGAGTTGAGAAGGTCAATTGACCTTGAAATAGGGTGGAACCGCGTTTAAAAGACGTCCCTAGTGTTATTTAGTAGCACTAGGGGCGTCTTTTAGCGTCTTGTTTGTCAAATTTAGGAGGAATTTTTAATGTCAGAAATCAATGTGAAGTTTCCAGATGGCGCTGTTAAGCAATTTGAAGCTGGCGTAACAACAGAAGATATCGCTAAATCAATTAGCATCAGTTTAGCTAAAAAATCTGTTGCTGGTAAATTTAACGGTAAGTTAGTTGATTATACCGAACCTTTAACCGTTGATGGTGAAATTGAAATCATCACGAAAGACTCGGTCGAAGGAATGAACGTTCTTTGGCAAACAGCCGCTAACGTTTTAGCAAGTGCTTTACACAGCCTTTATCCTGAGATGAAGTTTGGTCAAGGTGAAGCTTTGGAACACGGTTTCTTCTTTGATACAGATAATGTTTCTGGTCAAGTGGCTGAAGCTGATTTTGAAAAGATCGAAAAGAAGATGAACGAGATCATCAAACAAAACTTGCCGATCGAACGCGTTGAATATACTGAAGAAGAAGCTTTGAAATTAGTTGCCGGTGATGAATATCAAACTGAATTAGTTAAAGAAATCGCTGCTGATAACGATGGCAAAGTTGTAGCGCATACTTTAGATGGATTTGTTGACCTTTCAGCTGGCCCACAATTAGCATCTGCTGGTGCGATCAAAGTTTACCAACTTCTTTCAGTTGCGGGTGCTTATTGGAAAGGTGCTTCAAGTAACCCAATGTTGCAACGGATCTACGGGACAGCCTTTTATAAGCAAAAAGATCTTGATGCTGAATTACAACGGCGTAAAGAAGCACATGAACGTGACCACCGTGTGATCGGTAATAACTTAGATCTTTTCTTTGTTGATCCTAAAGTTGGTGCTGGTTTACCATACTGGATGCCAAATGGGGCAACGATTCGTCGAACGATCGAACGTTATATCATCGATAAAGAAGTTGCACGTGGCTACGAACATGTTTATACACCGATCCTAGCTAACGTAGATCTTTACAAGCAATCTGGTCACTGGGATCATTACCGTGAAGACATGTTCCCACCAATGGACATGGGCGATGGCGAATTGCTTGAATTACGTCCAATGAACTGCCCATCTCATATTCAAGTGTATAACCACCATATTCGTTCATACCGTGATCTTCCATTACGAATCGCAGAACTTGGAATGATGCACCGCTATGAAAAATCAGGTGCCTTGACAGGTCTTTCTCGTGTACGTGAAATGACTTTAAATGATGGTCATACTTTCGTAACGCCTGATCAAATCGAAGAAGAATTCAAACGTACGCTGCAATTGATGGTTGATGTTTACCACGACTTTGACATCAAAGATTATCGTTTCCGTTTGAGTTACCGTGATCCAGAAAATACTCACAAATATTACGATGATGATGAAATGTGGGAAAAATCCCAACGTATGTTGAAAGCTGCCATGGATGATCTTGGCTTAGAATACTTTGAAGCAGAAGGTGAAGCTGCTTTCTATGGTCCTAAGTTAGACGTTCAAACAAAGACTGCACTTGGTGGCGAAGAAACACTTTCAACGATCCAATTGGACTTTTTATTGCCTGAACGCTTTGATCTTAAATACACAGGGGCTGATGGTGAAGAACACCGTCCAGTTATGATTCACCGTGGGATCGTTTCAACCATGGAACGCTTTACAGCTTACTTAACAGAAATGTATAAAGGTGCGTTCCCAACTTGGTTAGCACCAAAACAAGTTGAAATCATCCCTGTTAAAAACGAATTGCACTTAGATTATGCGCGTCAATTGAGTTCTAAGTTGGGGGCACATCAAATCCGTGTAAGCATTGATGATCGCAATGAAAAGATGGGTTACAAGATTCGTCAAGCCCAAGTGATGAAGACACCTTATACTTTAGTTGTTGGTGATCAAGAAGTTGCCGATGGGACAGTAACTGTACGTAAATATGGTAGTGAAAAAACTGAAACAATGACTCAAGATGAATTTAGAAATCTTATCTTACATGACATTGAAACATACAGTCGAAAAGAAGATTAATAGACCGTCATTTAAATCTTATATAGGTGATTAAAAAAGACGAATGAATCGTGAATATTAGCGATTCATTCGTCTTTTACTTTAACGATATTTTTAGTCGTCCGTATCGGATTCACTTTTCCATTCAAATTTTGTCAATGAATTTCCTTTGTTGCTACCGATCTCTTTATTATTGTAGTAGAATTCAAGGTCGAATTTGCTTGAATTATAGCGATGAAGAAATGATTTACTGATTTTAGCTAGCTTTTTAGCAATGTCATTTTTCTCTGTGCTTGACGTTTCAGCAAAGCCGTTTTGTGTTTGGATCTTGACTTCATCATCACCGTCAAATGTGATCTTTTTGATCATAGTTGACCAAGAAAATTCTGTTTGCCCAGCTTTAGCGTATTCATGAACTTTCTTTAGGTATGTAGCAAATGCTTTATTGACGGCTGATTTCTTAGTTTCTTTGGTAGTCGACTTTTTAACACTGTTGTTAGTGCTGATCAAGGAACTATCAGTGATGTTTTCCAGTGAATCTTTGCTAAAGTAAAGCGAGACTACTTGCCCATCACTAGTGCTAAAGGTCCATAGTGAATCTTCATAGTTATCAATAGTGGGTTGTCCAATAATATCAACTACTTGACGTTTGCTCATCCCAAGTTTAACTTTTTTAAATTTTTTACTTGATACAGTTTTAACTTCTGGTACAGATGAACTAGAACTTTGCGTATCCGCTTTAACGATTGTTTGTGAGAAATTAGCTTGATAAGTGATAGTAGCTACAGTTCCAAGGCTAAAGCAAGTTAGTCCTAACATCAAAGTACGCTTGAAATTCATATTATCAACTCCTTCAGAAAATATCTTAATTCGTTAAGGTAAAATATGCAAATATTTAGAATTTTGGAGATGATTAATAAAAATTGAAAAAAGTGTTGACATTATTATAACTTGCTTTTATGATTATAATCAACATAACACAAACGAGCGAAGATAAGATGAGTAACTTAACTTGCGCCAATTACAGAGAGTCTATAAATTGCTGAGAATAGATACGGTGTAATTAAGCGAAGATGGTCTTGGAGCAAGATGTCTTGGTGAGCAAATGCTAGCCAAGAATGGGTTGAGCCCATTATAGCTCACGGGTCTACTGCATTTCCGCGGTGTACCTGTAGAGGTCGGCATTGTGAGATGTCCGATAAATTTGGGTGGTAACACGTGATAACGTCCCTGTAGCAGTCTAGCTACGGGGCGTTTTTTTGTGCTGATGGGAAAGGAGTATGCAAATGATTGAATTAAAAAACATATCAGTCACTTTTAATGAAAATGAGAAAGATGAGGTTGATGCAGTAAAAAATGTTAATTTAACGATCGAGGATGGAACGATTTTTGGTATAGTTGGGTACTCAGGCGCAGGAAAAAGTACTTTGGTGCGAGTCATCAATTTGCTACAACGACCGACTAAAGGAACGATTTTAGTTGATGGTTGTGATTTAACAAAATTAGCAGAAAAGCAGTTGCGGCAAAAAAGAAAAGATATTGGGATGATCTTTCAGCATTTTAATTTGTTAGAAGCACGGACGATCGGTGAAAACGTAGCATTTCCGCTTAAATATCAAGGAATTACTAAAGAAAAGCAACAAGCTAAAGTAAAAGAGCTACTTAAATTAGTTGGCCTGACAGACAAGATCAATGTTTATCCAAGTCAGCTTTCCGGTGGTCAAAAGCAACGGGTTGCCATTGCTCGAGCGTTGGCCTCTGATCCTAAGATTTTGCTTTGCGATGAAGCGACCAGCGCACTAGATCCAAAGACAACGGGACAAATTTTAAAACTACTTCAAAAATTAAATCGTAAGTTAAATTTAACGATCATTTTGATCACGCATGAAATGCAAGTTGTAAAAGAAATTTGTCAAAAAACAGCGGTAATGTTAAATGGACAGATCGTTGAAAAAGGAGAGGTGTTACAAGTTTTTAATGAACCCAAAACTGAATTGACCAAAAAATTTATTGCAACAGCTTTTCGCCAAGAAGATATTTTACATAAAGTTATTGAAAATAGTTCTTTGAGTCCAGATGAAACATTGGTCGAATTGTCTTATACCGGAAAAGTAACGAATGAACCGCTCTTAGCAGATTTATATCAACGTTTTGAGATCAAAGCCAATATCTTATATGGAAATATTGAATATTTGCAACAAGTTCCAGTCGGAAAACTGATCGTCAGTTTAGTTGGTTCAAAAAAGAAAATAAGCGAAAGTTTAGCGTATTTAAATAGTAAAGGCGTTAAGGTCAAACTACTTAATACGAGTGACTAAAGAGGAGGGCATTATATGCAAGCTTTGTTAGAAAAATATTTACCAAATGTTGTCAGTGATCCACAAATATTCGTTGATGCGACTATTCAGACAATCTATATGACTTTTTGGGCCGCAATTTTTGGTGGAGGCTTAGGTCTAATATTAGGGGTGATCTTAGTAGTAACTCGTCCGGGTGGCTTGTATGAGAATAAAACTCTTTTTTGGATCTTAGATAAATTTGTGAACTTGATTCGGTCGATCCCATTTATCATTTTACTTGCGCTCTTAGCAGTTATAACTCAATTTATTGTGGGAACAACGATCGGTGCTAAAGCTGCTTTAGTACCACTAGTTGCTACCGTAATTCCTTTTTTTGCACGCCAAGTCGAAACTGCACTATTAGAAGTTGATCCGGGCTTGATCGAAGCAGCTCAGGCAATGGGGCTTAGTCGTTTGGGAATCATTTGTCGCGTTTATCTACGAGAAGGCTTGGTCGGGATAGTCAGAGTTTCGGCGCTAACAATGATCAGTTTGATCGGCTTAACTGCGATGGCAGGTGCTGTTGGTGCCGGTGGCTTAGGTGATTTGGCAATTTCACAAGGCTATAATCGCTTCGAAAATGATGTAACATTTGTAGCTACTCTGTTGATCTTGATCTTAGTATTTTTAAGTCAATTTATCAGTAATTTAATTATTAAGAAAATTTCTCATCAATAAATAGGGGGTAAAAATCATGAAGAAATTATTTAAATATATTTTAGTTGTAGGGGCATTTTTAGCATTTTGGTTAACTTCAGTTCAACAAATAAATGCGGCTGAAAAAACGGTCAAATTAGGTGTGGTCGGATCGGATACAGATGTTTGGGATAGCGTTAAAAAACGCTTGAAAAAAGAAGGAATCAACCTCGAATATGTAAAGTTTTCCGATTATAATCAGCCAAACAAAGCTTTAGCCGCGGGCGATATTGATTTGAATTCATTTCAAACGCAGATATTTTTAGATAACTACAATAAAGAACATAAAACAACTTTGACTAGCATTGGTAATACCGTGATCGCACCATTAGGGGTCTATTCTAAAAAAGTGACTAGTGTCAAAAAATTAAAGGATAAAGCTGTTATCGCGATCCCAAATGATACAACAAATGGTGGACGAGCTCTAAAATTGCTCGCAACTGCAGGTTTGATCAAGTTGAAAAAAGGTAGTGGGGACACGCCTACTGTGAAAGATATTACTGAAAATAAAAAGCATTTAGTCATTAAGGCGCTAGATGCTTCACAGACTGCTCGTTCACTCCAATCGGTCGACGCTGCTGTGATCAATAATGGGGTAGCGGTCGATGCGGGCTTAACCCCTAAAAAGGATGCAATCTATCTAGAACCATTAAACAAGGATTCTAAACCATATGTAAATGTGATTGCCGCACGCAAGAGTGATGTTAATAATAAAACATATCAAAAAATTGTTAAAGCCTATCAAACTGAAGCAACTAAAAAAGTGATCGAAAAGACTTCTAAAGGTGGTAGTGTCGCAGCTTGGGAGACATTTGGTAAAAAGTAATGAGGTGAGCAAATGAGTATTGAAGAGTATGTAAATGAAAATTTAGCTGATTATTATGATCTTTTACGGTTAAAAACGATTGCCGCCCAAGATATTGGAATCGTTCAAACAAGTGAGTGGTTAGTAAAAAAATTCCAACAATTAGGTGCAACAAGAGTTGAAAAATGGGATGAATTAGGTGGTAATCCAATTGTTTTCGCCGAATTTGCTGCCAATAAAGCCCAAACGGTCCTATTTTATAATCACTATGATACCCAACCGGCTGAACCGTTAGAGCGGTGGACTAGCGATCCGTTTGAACCCGTTATTCGGGATGGAAAAATTTTTGCTCGTGGCATATCGGATGATAAAGGTGAATTGATCGCACGCTTGTTATTGCTTCAGTATCTCCAGGAAAAAGGGGAACTACCAGTTAATGTTAAGTTTTTTGTTGAAGGTGAAGAAGAAATCGGGAGTGCCCATATTAATGAATATATTGCAGCTCACCGAGAGAAACTTAACGCTGATGTTTGTATCTGGGAAGGTGGTGGCAAAAATGAAGTCGAAAAATTCCAGATTACAGGTGGATTACGCGGAATAGTTGCATTTGAAGTGACTGTAGAAACAGCCGATTACGACCTACACTCTTCTTTAGCAAGTTATGCTGAAAGTGCGCCATGGCGGTTAGTTCAAGGCTTAGCTAGCTTACGTGATGTCAATGGCAATATTTTAATAGCAGATTTTTATAAAGATGCTGATCAATTGACTGAAAATGAAGAAAAAATTTTGCAAACCAACACATTTGATCAAGCGGAAGTTCAAAAAACAACCGGCTTAAAGCGCCCATTTTTGACCGCTGACCCTAAACGAGCATTAGTTAATGGGGCAACTTTAACGATTAATGGTATTACAACCGGGTACCAAGAAACGGGGGTAAAAACAGTGTTACCTCGTTTTGCTTCGGCTAAGCTTGATTGTCGGTTAACGCCTAATCAAGATCCTAAAAGAATTGCTAAGGTCATTCAAGCACAACTCGAAAAAAATGGTTTTGCAGATTTAAAAGTGCGCTATATTGTGGGGCAAAAGGGCTTTCGCACAGACTTAAACTCAAGTTATGCCCAAAAAGCATTCGCCGTGGCTCAAAAAATCTATGGTGCAGATCAAGTATGTTATTTGCCAAATGCCTCAGGTGCTGGTCCTGCATATGCGTTTGGGGATGGTTTAAACTTACCAGTTTTAAGTGTGGGTGTTGGGTATGCTAAGAGTAACGATCATGGGGCGGATGAAAATATCAGACTTAGTGATTTCTTGCAAGCAACAAACTACTTGAATGAATTATTACATGAATTTGGGTGTTAAGTGTATTTTATTGCAACATCTTTCACCTAGCATTAAGATAGTGATGATAAGAGGTGAAGTTTGATGGATAAAAAAATAGATCTTAATGACTATGAACCAGATACATTAGTTCTTGATTATTTAAAGACTTATGAACCTGAGCGTTATGATGAATTCGTCAAAAAAGCAAAGCAAAAAGCTGAAGAAAATAGAAAATAAATCAAATATTTTAGTAGCACCGAAATTAGTGGTGCTACTTTTTGTTTAGCAAAAGTGAAATGTGTAGTTTTTTTGAGAAAACTACACGAAGGTCACAGAAAAACTACACATCTTTGGGGAAAATCTTGCTAACTGATAAATTGACAACTACTTTAATATTAAATATACTTTAGAAAAAAATTAATATATTTTGAGAGGTAATTTGATGGAAGAAACTTTAGAAAAATATGCCCTAGAACATATTAATGATTATGCTGATTTAATCAAATTTAAGTCAATATCAGCTCAAAATTTAGAACTTCCTGAGACAGCAAATTATTTAGCTCAAATTTTTAGTGAGCTTGGGGCAGTATGTGTTAAAAAGTTGGGAGCAAAGACAGCTCCGATCGTCTTTGCCGAATTTAATGGTAATGATCCAACTAAAACGATCTTATTTTATCATCATTACGATGTTCAACCACCTGAACCGCTTGAAAAGTGGGACAGCGAACCTTTTGAGCCTACAATTCATGAGGGAAAACTGTTTGCGCGTGGTGCATCAGATAATAAAGGCGAATTGATCGCGCGTTTGTTAATAGTTAAGTACTTTCAAGCTCACGGTGGCTTACCAGTCAATGTTAAGTTTTTTGTCGAAGGTCAAGAAGAGATCGGTAGTCCACAAATTGAAGAGATCGTAACCCAAAATAAAGCGTTGTTAAAAGCAGATGCCTGTATTTGGGAAGGTGGCGGTAAAAATAATAGCGATAATTACCAGATCGTTGGTGGAATGCGCGGAATCAGTGTTTTTGATGTTGAAGTAAGGACGGCTGATGTTGATTTACATTCATCTTTAGCTTCATATGCAGAAAATGCTGCTTGGCGCCTTATTCGGGGCTTAGCAACGCTTCGTGACGATCAAGGTCATGTGCTAGTTGAAGGTTTTTATGATGATATTGAACCACTATCAGACCAAGAAATAAAAGCTGTTAAAAATTCTGATTTTGATCTTGAGAAGGTTAAAAAACGAGCTGGTTTAAGAAAAACGATCAGTCAAGATCCTAAGTTTGAGCTTGTTAATCAGCCAACTTTAACGATCAATGGTCTTGATGCAGGCTATCAAGGAAGTGGTATCAAAACAGTGATTCCGCATCTTGCCAAAGCAAAACTTGACTGCCGGTTATCCCCATCTCAAGATCCTAAAAAAATTGCTACCTTGATTCAAGCTCATTTCAATAAACATGGTTTTGCGGATCTGAAAGTTCATTATCGGTTAGGCGAATTAGGTTTTCGCTCTGAGATGAATGATCCTTTTGTAGCATTAGTCCTTAAAGAAGCCACTAAAATCTATGGTAAAGATACCAAGTATTTACCTAATTCTGCTGGAGGTGGTCCAGCAGAAATTTTTGGTAAGACACTCAAATTACCAATTTTAGCTTTTGGAGTAACTTACGCCGGCAGTCAAGTTCATAGTCCCAATGAACACATCCGTTTGGCAGATTTTGGACAAGGCACCCAGTTGTTAGGTGAGATCTTAACAGCATATGGAAATAATTAAACGGATTTTTATAGCTAACTATGAGTTATGGTAGTTAGTTTTTTCAACGGAAAAATAAGTAATTTGTGCGACACTTTATTAAATTTGTTTAATTTATAGGGCTTATGTCGAGCATTATAGTACGAGGAGAACTATAATGTAGTTGAATTTTGAATAACTGATGGGGTGATATGATATGTTAAAGAACAAAGCAGTGATGATCGGCGCTGGGATCGCCAATATGGCAGCCGCCGTTTATTTGATTCAAGAAGGTCATTGGAAAGGCGAAGATATTACTTTCTATGCCCTTGATCTCCATGGTGCAAATGATGGGGCAGCAGCATCTGTTGCCGCCGAACAATATTGGAACAAGAATCATCCAATGGAAAATACTAAGGGTTACGTTGCCCGTGGTGGACGGATGCTTAACTACCGTACGTATGTTGATTTGATGGATCTCTTGGATCGGATTCCATCTGTGACAGAACCAGGGATGACTGCCGCCGAAGATACTCGTGATTTTGATCGCCATCATCGGACATATGATAAGGCGCGTTTAATGCAAGGTGGTAAAGGTATTATTGACGGCCATAAATTAGGCTTAAATAACTTAGATCGGATGTTATTATCCCGTTTAGTCATGATGCCGGATGAAAAAGAACAAGAGTTAGACAATGTGTCGATTGCTGAATACTTCAAGGATGATCCCCATATGTTCCAAACAAACTTTTGGTATATGTGGGAAACGACCTTTGCCTTTCGAGTGGAATCTTCTGCGCAAGAATTGCGTCGTTACATGCATCAAATGATTTATGAATTCTCCCAAATTGAACATTTAGTTGGGGTCAACCGGACACGCTATAATCAATTTGAAAGTATCATGCTACCATTGATCAAATATCTTGAAGGTCAAGGTTGTAAATTTATTATGAACAGCCGGGTACAAGCCTTTGATTTCAAAGATACTGCAATGCAAGATGAGATCACAGTTACTGGGCTTGAGATCTTAGATACTAAGACTAATGAACTGAAGCATGTTGACATTGACGAAGATACTGCGGTCTTCTTTACTAATGGTTCGATCACCGATTCTGCTAGTCTAGGTGACTTCAACACGCCAGCTCCAGAAAATATGGACTATGGTGCTGCTTCGTCACTTTGGAAACAAGCTACTGAACATTTCTATAATTTAGGTAATCCAGACAAATTCTTTGCTGATCGCAAGGCCTCTGAATGGGTCAGCTTTACTTTGACGACTAAAGACCATCTTTTGTTAAATGAAATTGCCCGAATCACGACTCAAGTTCCAGGAAATGCTTTAAATTCCTTCTTGTCTACTGAACCGATCACACCATTAGGCCATGAAGATGTAAATATGTCGATCGTTGTGCACCATCAACCACACTTTACGACGCAAAAGCCAAATGAAACAGTTCTTTGGGGCTATTTCTTGTATCCAAGACGTCACGGTGAATTTGTTGATAAGCCATATATTGAAATGACCGGTAAGGAAATGACCCAAGAATTGATCGGCCAACTTGCAAAGGTTGATCCAGGTCCAGTCAACATTCGGGAAAAAGAAGCAGCAATCATGGATAGTGTCATCAACTGTATTCCAGTTTACATGCCATATGCTTCAGCTTTATTCAATAATCGGGCTAAATCTGATCGTCCGGAAGTTATTCCAGAACATTCAACTAACTTAGCCTTTACCGGTGAATTTGTTGAACAACCATATCAAATGGTCTTTACCGAACAAAGTGCCGTACGTTCAGGTGAAGTGGCAGCCTTCCACTTTGCAGGAGTACCGGAAAGTAAATTAGTCAAAAATCCACGTTTTGACAAGGATCCACGGGTTCTATTACGAGCAGCCAAACGAATGTTTGAATAATCTAATAACTTATAAAAGCGGCTGGAAAACAGCTGCTTTTTTATATGTTTAAAAAGCGCTATTTTTTTAATTATTTGTGGGCTATGATATGATGAAACTAAATATAGTATGAAATTTGAGGCGAATTTATGGAGAAACTTGAACAAATGAAATGGGTGATGATCTATCAAGCGTATTTAAAAAAGTCACACGCAAAGGTCGAACTAAAGAGGAATTAGCCGAAGTTATTTGCTGGCTGACCCAACTTGACACTACTGAGCTGGAGCAAACTATTACAAGCACACAAACACTAGCAGAGTTTTTTGCTAAAATCAAGCTAAATCCTAAAGCAAATTTGATCAAAGGAAAAGTTTGTGGCATACAAGTAGAAGTGCTTGCTGATCCTTTTTTGCGTAAGGTGCGTTATTTAGATAAGTTAGTTGATGAATTAGCACAAGGTAAGCCAATGGCTAAAGTTTTACGAACATAAAATCTAAGGTGATAAATAAATGAAAGGTAAAAAAGAGAGTTGTTGTTATTTTTCATAGCAATATTATTTTTATTAGGGGTGATGGTAGTGTTTTTTAAATTAAATTCTACTTGGCAACGGTGGATCGGAATTATCACAGCAGTCATTGCGCTTAAGGGTGTTTGGCTGTGGTTTAAAGCTGATAAAGTTGAATAACTAGATTGACAGAACTAAAACTGACCGAACATAGAAAATGTTCGGTCAGTTTTCTTATGATTAAACTACTAGGAGAATCACTAGAAAATCTAAAAGAAAAGGGTTACAATTAAATTGGTTTATACCAATCAGAGGGAGGAAAATCGTGAAGGCGAGAAAAGATGAAGTATTAGAAATGTTGTTGGCAAACGCAACTGAAATGACTGCTAAAGATTTGGCTGATCGTTTAGGGATCGATCGGACTAATGTTAGTCGTTATTTGAATGAATTAACTAAAGCGGGAAAAGTTAAAAAAATTGACGGGCGTCCCGTAAAATTTCAAATCATGCCGAATTTATCTAAAAAGTACATTAGTTTTGATAACTTGATTGGGCGCGAAGATTCGTTGAAAAATCCGATTCAAAAATCTAAGGCAGCGATTTTATATCCGCCAAGAGGATTACACACAGTTATTTTTGGTGAGACAGGTACTGGTAAGACGATGTTTGCAGAATGCATGTATCGTTTTGCCGTTGAGGCCAATGTTTTGGCTAAAGATGCACCATTTATTACGTTTAACTGTGCTGATTATGCGCAAAATCCCCAATTACTTTTTGGGCACATTTTTGGGGTAAAACGTGGTGCGTTTACTGGAGCTGAAGAGACACGGGCTGGTTTGTTAGAAAAGGCTGATGGCGGGATTTTATTTCTAGATGAGATCCATCGTTTGCCACCAGAAGGGCAAGAAATGTTATTCACTTTTATTGATAAAGGAAAATTTCGCTCATTGGGTGACAGTCAAGAAAAGGAAGCTTCGGTCCAAATCATCGGAGCTACAACTGAGACAAGTTCAATGTTTTTATCGACCTTTAACCGGCGGATTCCCATGCAAATCGAACTGCCTGCTTTAGCGGAGCGTTCTTTGGACGAAAGATTAGCGATCATTAAAGAATTTTTACAACAAGAAGCTAACCGTCTAGGTCAAGAAATCACGATCGATAAGCGCAGTTTGCTAGCTTTTTTACTCTATCATGCTGAAGGAAACATCGGTCAGCTGAAACGTGATTTAAAATTAGTTTGTGCCAAGGCTTTTTTATATCACCAAACTAGTGATAACGAAGAAAAATTAAGAATCGGAGAAGATGAGCTCCCATTAGTGGTTCAAAAAGGCTTATTACGTGTCAATGAAGTTCAAGATATGCTAACACCTTTTTTAGATAACAAGAATCTCTATTTGACCTTAAAGCCAGGTACCCAAGAAGTCGTTTGGGGGCAAGATCCAAGTAAAGACATGGAAGTTTATAACTCGATCACTTATAAGCTGGAAAAACTAGGACGCGAAAACTTATCTGAGATCGATCTAGGTGAATTGATATCAAAAGATGTTGATAAATATTTTGAAACTTATGTTGAAGAACTTTCCCATACCAATGTTTATCAAGAGATCATTTCTGATGAATTATGGCAATTGGTTAATGAATTATATGATTTTGCTGCCGAAAAATTACAGCGAGAATACACTGAAAAGAATCGCTTTGCCTTCGCATTACACCTTAATTCTACAATTGAACGCATAAAAAGTGAGCAGCTTATCACTCATCCTAATTTAAATGATGTCCGTAGAAATCACTCCAAGGAATTTCAACTAGCGATCGAGCTTTCCAATCGAATCGAAGAGGTCTATGATATCATGATGCCACTAGATGAAATTGGTTTTATTACGATGTTTTTAACGATGGATGCGCATGAAATCAAGCCGACGATGGAACGTCAAGTTGCAGTGTTAGTCGTTATGCACGGAAAATCAACCGCTTCCAGTATGTTAGAAACGGTCCAAGAACTTTTGGGGACAAGTAAAGGTATAGCTTTTAATATGCCACTAACATTAAAAAGTGAAGCAATGTATGGTCAAATTAGAAGTTATATTCAGCAAAATAGAGCAGAGTTGACAGAAGGGCTCATTATTTTGACCGATATGGGTTCCCCGAATAATTTTGGGAATTTGATTTTTCATGAGATGGGCATTCGGACCCGCGTAATTTCAATGGCAAGTACGATACTTGTTTTAGAAAGTTTACGATTGGCGATCATGGGACGGTCACTAGAAGAGATCTACAGCAGTGTTACTTCGATCTTTCAAACAATGCTTCACTTGGAAGAACCCATGCCAAAGGATCAAAAGAAAGTGATCATTGTTGCTTGTTTTACGGGTGAGGGGGTTTCAAAACGCTTAAATGAAGTCGTTTCGCAGCTGGTCAACTTAGATGAATTTGAGATAATTCAAATGCAATCATTAGAGCGTGAAAGTTTTAAACATCGTATTGACCAAATTATTTCGCAAAAAGAAATTGTGGCGATCATTGGTACGATGGAACTTCATTATCAAAAAATTCCTTTTATTCCGGCCATGAATCTGTTTAAAAAAGATAAGATCATCGAATTTCAAGATCTCTTAGGAAGTACACTCACTGTAAGTGAAATGTCAGAGTCGCTAATGCAGTATTTTTCGCCACAATTTGATGTCAAAGAGCTCTTCTTTTTAATTGACGATGTGCTCCAAGCGATTCGCAAAAAGCAAGAATTGATCATTGAAAATACTGTATTGCAAGCTTTAAACTTGCATATTGCCTTTTTAGTTGAGCGGATCAAGAAAAATGAAACTAGACCGCCATTTGAAAATGTTACAGCTTATCATCAACAGCACTATCAGTTATTTGAACATGTGGCAACTCAATTAGCGGTACTGGAAAAGAAATATGCATTCAAATTTAGCGAAGATGATATTGCTTATATTGTTAAGACACTTGAAGATAATCAAATTGAACTAGGATTGCACAGTGTGTAATTCTAGTTTTTTTGTGTGTAACTTAAAAGCCTTATCATACCGGCGTTTATGTGGTGAAAAGTTGGCACGAAAATTGCTATATATAAAGTGTAAAGCAAAAATATCTTAATTTTATTACAAGGAGTGTTTATCATGAAAAGAATTATGTTAGTTTGTGCAGCGGGAATGAGTACGAGTTTATTAGTAACAAAAATGCAAAAGGCAGCTGAAAATGAAGGCCTAGAAACGGATATCTTTGCAGTTTCAGCGACAGAAGCCGATGCAAAATTAGAAGATTCCAGTAAACCAGTCGATGTTTTATTATTAGGACCTCAAGTTCGTTTTATGAAAGGTCAATTTGAAACAAAACTAGCAGCTAAAGGTATTCCGGTCGATGTCATTGATATGAAAAATTATGGCACGATGAATGGTGAAGCAGTTTTGAAAACAGCGCTTGGATTGATGAACTAAAGGAGGATAGCCCAAATGAGTGAAGAAATAAAGCAAGAACAATTAGAAGCGGTAATGGGATTGATCATCAATGCGGGCAACGCTAAAAGTGATGCAATGGAAGCTATTCAAGCGGCTAAAGTTGGTGATTTTGCCTTAGCCAAAGAAAAATTAGCCACTGCTGATCAGGCTTTGATAAAAGCGCATCATTCTCAGACTGGCTTACTACAAGATGAAGCTAGTGGAAAGAAAATGACACTTACGTTACTAGCTGTTCATAGCCAAGATCACTTAATGACAAGTATTACTTTCAATGATATGGCAAAAGAAATAGTTGAGCTTTACCAACGTTTGGCCGCTAAATAGGAAGAAGTGATCATGTGAAATTAGCACGCAACGCTCAAACGTTAGCTGAAATTGCGGATTTAGTTGAATACGCTTTCGACAAACCGCAATCACTGCTAAATGATTCACTTTTTCTAACACGCTACGATCATGCTGATGCTTATGGTGTAAGACAGGAAAATAAGCTGACCAATCTGGTTATGGCGAATCATTTTGAAAGCCAATTTTTTCAACAAAGACTCAAAATGGCAGGTGTCGGATATGTAGCAAGTTATCCTGAATATCGCGGAAAAGGGCAGATCAGTAATATTATGACCGAACTGTTAAGTGATCTTTATGCGCAGGGTGTTGCAATTTCGCAACTAGCACCTTTTTCAGCAGCCTTTTACCGCCAATTTGGTTATGAATTTACGAGCCACCAAAAAACGTACCGGATTTCAGCACAAGCTTTTACAAATTTGACTAGTGAATGCAATGGAACCATCAAACGTGGCTCTTGGCACCAATTAAAACCCACGATTTGTTCACTTTATCAAAAATTATTACCTGGACAAGTTGGGACGGTTGTCCGTGAAGCTTGGTGGTGGGAACGCTTAGATAAGTACTATGACCGGCGTTTTTATGCAGTTGCCTTTAATGATGCAAATGTTGCCAAAGGATATCTCATTTATCGGATGCAAGGAGCAACTTTTGTGATCGATGAGTTCGCATACGAAGATGATTTTGCTGTACGTAAACTGCTGACTTACGTGAAAGCGCATATTTCGTCGTTTAAAGAGATCGTTTATCATGGTCCAGCAAATGAAATACTTGAGCATTATTTTAGCGAACAACAAGAACTTTCGTGTACCTTATCCCCTTATATGATGAGTCGAATTATCGATATTGAGCAATTATTTACCCATATTTTATTAGATCAAGCAAAAATTGTGCTTGAAGTGACCGAAGATGAGCAATGCCCTTGGAATATTGGCAGTTGGCAACTTGAGCAGGGAACGTGTAAAAAGGTCGATCAGCCGGGAGAGTTAAAAGCTTCGATTCAAAGTTGGAGTGAACTATTATTAGGTGACTTAACGCTCGCAGAAGGACTTTTTCTAGGTAAAGTAACCGCAACTAAAAAATTTGAAACTGAAATTTTTCCAAAGGGGCAGCAACGTTTTTATGATTATTTTTAAGTTAAATGATTTATGACAGAATCAGGAGGAAGACACAATGGACAAATTTATCAATTTTATGGAAAAATACTTCATCCCATATGCATCAAAAATCGGTAATCAGCGTCATTTAGTAGCGATCAGAGATGCATTTACCGTTACGATGCCACTAATGATCTTAGGGGCTTTAGCGGTCATGTTCAATAACTTACCGATCCCAGCTTTCCAAAACTTTATGAAAAGTATTTTTGGTGGAACTTCGTGGACTGGCTTTGGTGCCGCTGTATGGAACGGAACCTTTGGGGTGTTATCCGTCTTTATCGCCTTTTTAGTTGCTTACAATTTAGCTAAAGGTGTCGGTAAAGATCCAATCGGTGCCGGAATCGTCTCTGTTGCTTCATTTTTCACTTTAGGAGCAGCAACGACTGGGATGAATTCATCTGGTTTATTTATTGCTTTGATCGTGGGAATCTTAGTTGCTGAGATCTTTACTCGTTTAGTTGGAAATGAAAAATTAGTTATCAAGATGCCTGATGGGGTTCCACCGGCAGTTGCCACTTCCTTTGCTTCCTTATTTCCAGCAATGATCACGATTTCAATTTTTGGGTTAGTAGCAGCGATCATCGCCGCTTTTGGTGTCAAAGATATGTTTGCCGCCTTTTATACTGCAGTGCAAGAACCATTTATGGGCTTAGCAAATTCATATGGTTCAGCTTTGTTTATTGCCTTTATCACACCGTTTTTATGGTTCTTTGGGCTTCATGGTGCCAATATGATCGATCCATTTATGCAAGCGATCAACGCGCCAGCTATTGCAGCCAACGCTAATGCTTTAGCTGCTGGCAAAGAAGCACCTTATATTGTAAACAAGCCATTTATTGATTCATTTGTCAACATGGGTGGTACAGGGGTAACGATCGGGCTGATCATTGCTATTTATTTAGTCGGCCGACGCAACAAACCTTATATGGTCGTAAATAACTTAGCTGCAGCCCCTGGGATCTTTAATATCAATGAACCTTTAATGTTTGGCTTGCCACTCGTTTTAAATCCGATCATGTTTATTCCATTTATCTTAACGCCGATGGTCTGTGTAACTACCGCATATTTTGCTACGAGTTTTGGTTGGGTCCCAGTTGCTACGGTCATGCCTCCGTGGGTAACTCCTCCGATCATTGGTGGTTTTCTAGCAACACAAAGTTTTGCAGGAGCGATTTTAGCTGCAGTTAACTTGGTTATTTCGGTTGTGATATATCTCCCATTTGTTTCATTAGCTACTAGACAAGAAATGAAAAAAGAACAGCAAGCGTAATCGCATAGAAAGGAAAATATCATGAAAAAATTTCCCGAGAATTTTTGGTGGGGTGCCGCAACTTCTGGCCCGCAAAGTGAAGGGCGTTTTAATAAAAAGCACGCTAATGTCTTTGACTATCACTTTGAGATTGAACCTGAAAAATTTTATGACCATGTTGGTCCCGATGTAGCATCTAATTTTTACAATAGCTATCAAGCAGATCTTAAAATGATGCGCTCAATTGGGATGAATAGTTTACGGACAAGTATCCAATGGAGTCGCTTGATCGATGATTTAGAAACAAATACCGTAAATGAAGAGGCAGTCGCATTTTATAATAATGTGATCGATGCGATCATCGCTGAAAAGATGACGCCTGTAATCAATTTGCACCATTTTGATCTGCCCGTTGAACTATATCAAAAATATGGTGGTTGGGAATCAGAAAAAGTGGTCGAATTGTATGTTGGATTTGCCCAAAAATGTTTTGAATTATTTGGCGATCGAGTCAAATTTTGGACTACGCATAATGAGCCGATGGTCGTAGTGGAAGGCCAATATCTCTTCCAATTCCATTATCCTAATATTGTTGATAGCAAAAAAGCCGTACAAGTTGCGTATAATCTAAATCTCGCTTCGGCTAAAGCGATTCAAGCATTTCGTAAATTAGCCCTTAAAGATGCTCAAATCGGGATCGTGCTAAATTTGACTCCGACTTATGCAGCTTCAGATGATCCAAAAGACCAAGAAGCAGCTAGAATTGCAGAACTTTGGAATAACAAAATGTTTTTAGAACCTGCAGTTTATGGTCATTTTCCAGCTGAACTAGAAGAATTGCTGACTAAAGATAAAGTGTTATGGGAAACAAATGATGTAGAAAAAGAAATTCTAAAAAATAATACGGTTGATTTTTTAGGGGTCAATTACTACCATCCTAATCGCGTTAAAGCGCCAGAGATTGCGCCAGATTCGGTCGGAGATTGGATGCCAGATCGTTATTATGACGCCTACGATCTACCGGGACGGCGAGTCAATTTAGATCGTGGTTGGGAGATCTATCCGCAGGCACTCTATGATATTGCGCTTGATCTCAAGGAAAATTATCGTAATATTCCGTGGTATGTTTCAGAAAATGGGATGGGTGTTTCTAATGAAGAGCGCTTTAAAAATTCTTCTGGGATGATCGAAGATAACTATCGGATCGATTTTGTGCGTGAACATTTGAGCTGGTTGCATAAAGGGATCATGGCGGGATCTAATTGTTTTGGCTATCATATGTGGACGCCGATCGATTGTTGGTCGTGGCTCAATGCTTATAAGAATCGCTACGGATTTATTTCTAATGATATCCATACACAGCTGAAAACGATCAAAAAATCGGGGTATTGGTTTAAAGAAGTTGTTAGCCAAAACGGGCTGGAATAAGTTGGAAGGAGAAAAAGATGAAACGTGAATTAGGTATTTCGATCTATCCTGACCACAGTGATCCTCAGGCTGATCAGAGTTATCTAAAAAAGGCTGCAAAATTAGGATATACCCGTCTTTTTATCAGTATGCTAGAGGTAAACAATAAGACAAAAGTTAGTCAAAAATTCAGTGAGATCATCGGGTATGCCAAGAAACTGGGGTTTGAAGTGATCTTAGATATTGCACCAACGATTTTTGACAAACTAGGTATTTCTTATGATGACCTCAGCTTTTTCGCTAAATTAGGTGCAGATGGTATTCGCTTAGATGAAGGATTCGATGGCAGTAAGGAAGCAATGCTGAGTTACAATCCTGAAGGTTTAGCGCTTGAACTCAATATGAGCAATGATGTGGCATATTTAGACAATATTTTATCGTATGAGGCCAACAAACCTTTCATTTATGGGTGTCATAATTTTTATCCGCAAGCGGGTTCGGCCTTGCCTTATGATTTTTTTGTCAGTTGTAGTCAACGTTTCAAGCGCCAAGGGATCAAAACTGCCGCTTTTGTGACCAGTCAAAAGGCAAAAATTGGACCATGGGATATAAATGATGGTTTGCCGACTTTAGAGATGCATCGTCATTTGTCTCTTGAATTACAAGCAAGACACCTGTTTGCGACCGGTCTGATCGACACGGTGATTATTGGTAATGCGTATGCATCAGATGAAGAATTAGCACAGTTAGCAACTAGTGAGCGCTATAAATTGAGTTTAGGGATCGAATTTGTCTCTAATGCAACAGAGCTCGAGCGAAAGATCGTAGCTGATCCGATGCACTTTAGACGTGGTGATATTACAGCAAATGCGGTACGTTCAACGCAAGTAAGGGTAAAGTATGCTAATGCTGCTAATCCACCACACGATAATAGGCAAGAATTTCAAGTGGGGGATGTAGTGATCGGAAATGATGACTTTGGTAAGTATAAAAATGAATTGCAGATAATTTTAGAACCACATCAAGATCCACGTAAGAACTTAGTGGGCAAGATCTTGCCAGAAGAATTGATGTTACTTGATTTTGTTAAGCCGTGGACTAAATTTAGCTTTGTTCTCAAAAACTGAGCCTTTAATTTGCGTGTTTTGTGATGTGCAAACAAGCTAGAGAAGATCAAGTGAATGTTTTTTATGACAGAACTAGGTCAATTGCTAAAATATTATTGGGGTAACTAGCTTAAGATTAGTTATTTTATTGGGAAAAATATCTTGATAAATGCGTCTTGATTTTCCAGTTCAATTTTTAGAAATTCTGATAAATTAATGTTATAGTGAGTTATGTAGAAATATTCTAATTTATCTTGGGAGGAATTTTACATGAAGTATGGAGAAACAAAAAAAGTTTTGAATCAACTTGTTGCAGATTTGAGCCAAATGTCGATGGTCATTCATCAAACACATTGGTATATGCGTGGCACTAACTTTTTGAAGTTACATCCCTTGATGGATCAGTTTATGGATGAGATCAATGATCAACTTGATGTGATCTCAGAGCGTTTGATCATTCTTGACGGAGCC
Organism: Ligilactobacillus apodemi DSM 16634 = JCM 16172; assembly: GCF_001434405.1. Classification (GTDB taxonomy): domain Bacteria; phylum Bacillota; class Bacilli; order Lactobacillales; family Lactobacillaceae; genus Ligilactobacillus; species Ligilactobacillus apodemi. Next base: position 331,951 of record NZ_AZFT01000053.1, read on the forward strand.
CCATATTCAACACTTCGTGAAATGACTGAGCATACGGGGATCAAAGACGAACCAGGAAGTTATGATAAAACGATTGCGGAACACTTAAGTAAATTGTTAGCCGGCTATCGCTATCTTGAAGAGCTATATCAAAAAGGGATCGAAGTGAGCGATAAGGAAAAAGATTACAGTACGCAAGATATCTTTATCGGTTTTAAAACTGAGATCGAAAAGAAAATTTGGATGGTAAGTGCTGAATTAGATCAAGCACCTGGGATCGATAAATAGCTAACGTTTGAAACATCATGTATCACTTGATAGCGTGATGTTTTTTTGTACTTCAAAATCTTATAGCTAGAAAGACAAAAATAGACAGGTTAGAAAATGAATTGCGAGATTTTAGAGAGTCTACTGATGGAGTGAAATATAAGCGCGGGAAAAGTGTTTTAGAGCAATATGAAAAACAGCGCTCGAAAAACGAGCGCTGAATTATTTTAGTTTAGTTCGGGTATGGTTAAAGGTATGTCAAATTGTTTTAAAAATATCTTGAGCATACCTTTAAAAATTTCTTCGAATAGTTCTGATGTTTCGGGGACACAACTGTTAGTTCTGAGCGGATTTTTGCTAAATTTAAAGTTTTTTTATCAGACAATAAATTTAGTTTTAAAAGTATTTTATCGTGATCTTCTTGAGTGAAATTGAATTCTAGGCAAAAAATATGTGAAGAGATAGGATGAGTGGGTGTATGTCCCATAATTGTTGCGATATCAATGACTGAGTTTTTTAATAGCATATTGTTTTTTGCTGTTAAAAGTATATATTCGTTTATATTCATAGTATCCAACTCACTGCCTCTTTTATTACGGCGCTCCTCTTCCGTTCGTTTCTTTGTGATAAGTTTTACTCAAAAAGTGAAGATGTTGCAAGTTTTCTAAATCAAAAAATCTGAAAAGCGTGTGAAGTGAACCCATAAAGTTGGACACTCTATTTAGACTATATTTCTTAAGGCAAGATGTTTAATAGTTCAATAGGTATCAAAGTTTGACGATATGATCGCAGACCTGCTCAAAATATGGATCATGACTGACCATAATGATCGTTTTACCCTTTTCCTTTAGCTTTTGGAGCAAGGAAAAGACGAGTGAACGATTTTCAAGATCAAGTGAACCGGTGGGGTCATCGGCTAAGATGAGTTCACCAGGTTTTAACAATGCTCGAGCGATAGCGACCCGTTGTTGTTCACCACCAGATAAGACGGCAACCTTAGTCTTTAAGGAATAATTTAAACCAACTTCTGCCAAAGCTGCTTGCATCTTATTGATTTTTTCTCGATGTTTGAGTTTACTATAAGCAACTCCAAGTTCTAAATTTGCTTTGATCGTAGCTTCTTTGATCAAACCATAGTCTTGAAAGATGAAACTGACATTTTTGCGCCGATATAAAGTAGCTTTGTGGCACCCAACTTTGGGAAGCATTTGCCCGTTAAAATAGACATTACCTTGATAGTTTTCGATCGCGCCTAAGATCTTTAAGAGCGTTGATTTACCGGAACCATTTTTACCGTAGATCACAGTGATCTGATTTTTCGGAAAATTTACACAAAGATCTGAAAAAACGCACTTTTTTTTGAATTTTTTAGTCAGATCTGTTACACAGATGAGAGCATTTGACATTTTTTTTAGCCTCACTTTCTAAGTAACTGATAAAGAGATTTAAGATGAAAAATTCAAGCACAAAAAACAAACTAATAACGACAAGATATACCGCTTTTGGAATATTTTGATCTGGATAAAAAGCTAGCATTACGATGTATTGGAGCCCAAGCATTACTAAGTAAGGATAGTAATTTCGCAAGCGTGAATAACCAAACGTATTTTTTAGTTCGATCTGAGTGCGGTTTTTCTTAAAAAAACTGAGCAAAGAATAGAAACTAAGCGCAAGTACGATCAGCCAGAGCAAAAGTTGCTCATAAAAATGCGCTAACAGATCACCAAATCCTTGACGTAGCTCTTCAAGCTCACCACGATCATAACGGATCAACTGGGCAACATTATCACTTAAATTATATTTTTTTAGGATCGGCTCCCATTGCTGAGACAGTTTGCCTAAAGAAGTTTTTTTAAGTGGTAAAAGCAAGCTATCATTGGCAAAGCCAGATAAGATATTGAGGTGGTATTGCGTAAGACCGTGCTCGATGTTTCCTGGAGTAACGATCATAATGATCTCATTTGCCATATTTTTACCAGTTACGATATTTTTAAAGTTCTGGTTGGATCGAGGGTTTGAGTAAAAGACTTTGATACCATATTTTTGTGCGATCGGATCATTTCTTTGCTCATATTTGAGTCGTTTAGTGACTAAATCTTTAGGTGTATCAGGGAAAACCAAAACTAATTTTTGGGATGCTGGATCAGGAATGATCTTTTTATTATGAACATCTCTTAAAGGATAAAGGTTCAAGTAATTAGTGTTGATAATGACGCTGGTAAGTTCACGGGCAACGGTATTTGGTTGCTTATAGCTAGAGCCACTATCATTTAACAAAAGTGCGCCTTGGCTGTCGGCTATTTGATAGATCTTTTCTAGTTCAGTAGTATTATTGCGGTCATCAACTACATTTCTCCCGATCATATACGGAAAAAATTCAGCATATTTCTTTAATTCAGGACCTTTATGTCCACAGTTACCTGTTAGTAAAGAGCCTAGTGGAGCAAAAAAGGTGATCAAAGTGAGTAAGAAAAAATATTTTTATCCCGCCAAGTAAGCAAAAAAGCGAAAGCGAAAAATAGCGTTCTTTAGTGGGAGCTAAGCTTACCAAATACATCAAGCCTACAATTAGAAAGCTTATTACCAGAACTGCAAAGAAGGTAAAGCCTTGTCTATTTAAGTACTTCAAACAAGGTAAAACAGGGCATGCTGTGCTTTATTGGTGTGGTAGTGTGGTGTTGTGCTTAGTTTGTGTCTATTTAGGCCTAGCTCTTGGAAAGCTATTTTAGATAAGGATCAGGTTGAAAAATGAAAAAATCAACAGAATTATTGCTTGTTGGCTGTGGTTGCTTTTTTGGTGGCACCTTGCGCTATGTTTGTGAGACCTTGATCGGACTTAGTGTTTCAGAGGCTTTCGCTATTTTAGTCGTTAATGTTAGCGGTTGTTTTTTGATCGGGTTGATCTCAGCTGGATTATTTAAAAAGACACTTTCAGCTGAATTTGGCAAATTGGCCTCAACGGGTTTTTGTGGTGGTTTAACGACCTTTTCTTCATTTGCTGATGTTGCTGATGGGATCGTCAATTTATTTGATGCTTCGCAGGTGGTAGTGGGATTGTTATACATCGCTCTTAATATGTTGCTAGGGCTGTTAGCTGTTTACTTAGGCCTAAAAGTAGTTTTAAAAACAAAATTTAGTGATTTTGCAAATTGACCAGTCGCCATCCTTATAATGGAAAGCACGCGTATATGATCTTTGAGCGCAAAAATTAAACTAACAAAATGACCCCCAATACGTCGCTTTAGACGCTAGTGGAGGTCATTTTGTTAGTTTAAAAGTAAAGGTTGGTACATTTCACTTTCGAGCCGGGAGACCGCCTCTTCGAGCAATTTTACATTATTTGGCACTTCTAGGTCATCTAAATATAGGATCGGTGCTTTAAAGCTAGCGAGATCTTGGAGATTAAAGTCAGTGATCACTAGATCATAGTGTGCTTGTTCAAGATAATCATTGACTGAGATATTGTGCCCTTTACTTAAAATGTTTTGGATCTCAGTGATATATGCATAGCGCGTTGCGATCGGAAGCTGTGAGACGACTCCGATACTGATGCAACGGCGCTTCATGTTTTTATGAGGATAGATCATCATTTTGAGGTTATCACGGATTGCTTGTAATTTATAAGTATTGAGGTTAAAGCTTTGTGCTAGCGGGATATTTAAGATCTCAGCGATAACTTTTTCTTCGAAAGGTTGCGAGGCTTCCTTTTTTGCTTCAAGATTGAGGATAGTATTTGAGTAATAGTAACCGTCAAGCAATAAAAGCTTATTGATCGTAAAATAAAGACTGCTGCGCAAAGCATTGAAATTATTGTTGAAATTATAGCTATTTGTCAAGATCGTCGTGACCTGTTCAAGTAATTGCTGACATTTTGAATGTTTAAACAATGAATTTATCTCAGTGACCGGATAACTGATGATATTATAAGTGTTTAAAAAAATAAACGTCAAATAGCTGTAATATTCAGCTAGATCGTGATCTAAAAAAAACCAATTTTGCTTGAAATAATTTGTTAAAGCTTGATAAAGTGGAGTCACTTTAACTTCAAAAAATAGTGTACTTGACTTTTGTTTACTAAAATAAGTTTGGATCAATTCATGTTTATTACTGAGTAAAGATAGCCATAGACTGATTTGATCATTTTGAATGATGCTCAACTGAGAACCAAGTTTTTCTTTGGCGTACGCTTTAAAACCATGGTCAGAAATAACAAATTCTCTTAGAGCTGTGCTTTTAGCATGGTTGTTCCAGTAAAAATTAAAATAAAAATAAAAGAACTGTGATCCAGTACCACGCAGCATATTTTGTTTGATCTCTAAGTTAAATTCGCGTAAAAGTTCATTGCATTCACCGATCAATTTATTAGTAGAAGTCAAACTGATATTTAAGGCACGCGCTGTTTCTTCACGGGTCAACGTTGAATGTTTAAAGTAAAGATCTAAGAGTTGAAAGCGTAATGATGAAGATAAGATCTGTTTATTTAAACTCTGAACTGCTTGACTGCTATAAGGAAGATCCAAAATGATCTCATGGCGTGTTATAGTCAATAACTGGGGATCAAATCCATTGATCTGTTCGGTCAGCTGACTTAAGGTCGGAGAAGTGATCTTGAGTGCTTGACAGAGCTCAGATTTATGGATGTGATTATTATGTAAATGTAGCAATAGTAATAAAGAATAGATCTGTAGACTCTTATGATCAAAGAGTTGTTCATTATGCATGGTAGATCCCCTCCAATGATAAATCTTAAGTTCTTATAAAATTTTAAACAATCAAATTATATAATGATTTTGGTAACTTTGGCAATATTGCTTTAAAGTTGCGCACGACCAATAATTGGTTCATTGAAAAGTGTTATATTTCATAATTTTATAGTTATTTTTATTATAAATAATGACGAAACAAGAAATTTTTTTAATTTATATAAATTGGCGTTTTTTTAGCTTGATTTGATTTTAAAAGGGGGACGAACCATCGAAAATGAACAGCTTTGCACGGAGAATCTAAATTTTTTGAGTAAAGAAAATGTTTGATATTTAAGGAAAAAACACGTTTTTTTGAGATCAAATAAAAACAAAGAATATTTTTAGGCGGTGTTATGGCGTAGATTATTACTTGTAAGGCATGAGAGTGTCAGGCTGATTTGATAATTTACGTTAACTATTGTACGTTTAGTTGTTATTGCACGGTGCAAGTATCAATGTATATCCTCATAAAGACGGTGATAGTTGGCTAAATCCAAATAGCTAGACCGTGATCTAACATGGGGGCAAGCAATGACTAAGAATGAAACTTTGGTACTAGGCATTTGTGGACCAGTAGGTGCTGGCAAAACTTTATTGATCAAACGTATCCAGGCGATGCTTAGTGAGCGCTATTCGCTAGCCACGTTAAGTGATGGTGTTTTTACAGTAGAGGATCTAAATTACGTCTCACCTTTAAATATAGGGCTGGCAGACGAGTTGGATCAATTGCGTCTTAGTGGTAAAATTAACTAGGCTTTGATCGAAAGACCGAGTCGCTATTTGATCCCAGTAGATGCAACGCTATATTTGATCGATGCTAATGCAAGTGAGGTGCGACCAACTTTAAGTGCTGACTTGTTTTTAGTAAATAAGATCGATCTAGCTATATATCGCGGAGTTGATCTAGCTAAGTTACGGGCTAAAATAGCAGCTAAACAACGACAAGCGACGATCTTGATGACTGATCTAAAGGATAATCAAGGGGTCCAAAATATCATTTGTTGGATCGAAAAAACTCTGACTAAATTACAGAAAGAAGCGAAATAGATATGTGTACTGCAGTATCATTTAAAACAAAGGATCACTATTTTGGGAGAAATTTTGATTATGAGCTCTCTTATGGTGAAAAAGCGATCATCATCCCACGTAATTATGTTTTTGAATTGCGAAAATTACCGGCTTTGAGCAAACACTATGCAATGGTCGGTTTGACTTCCGTTTTTGACAATACGCCACTTATTTATGATGCCGTCAACGAGCATGGCTTAGCTATGGCTGGTTTGAACTTTGAAGGCAATGCCGTCTTTTATGACTTTGATCATGCGATGGATAATGTGACTCCATTTGAATTTATTCCATACATTTTAGGACAATGTAAAAACGTGGCTGAAGCTAAGGAAATGTTGACTAAGATCAACTTAGTCAATGAAGCATTTAGTGCTGATCTACCGTTAGCTCCATTGCACTGGATCATCAGTGACAGTGAAGATAATACGATCGTGGTCGAGACTTTGGCTGATGGCATGAAAGTCTATGATGATCCCGTGGGTGTGATGACCAATAATCCAACGTTTGATAAGCAACTATTTAATTTGAACAATTATCGAGGCCTATCGGCTAAAACGCCTGAAAATACTTTTGATCCGACGGTTGATCTACCAGCATACAGTCGTGGGATGGGAACTTTAGGTCTTCCAGGCGATTTGACTTCGAGCTCACGTTTTGTCAAAGCAGCTTTTGTTAAAGCACATTCAGTTTGTGAAACAGATGAAAGTTCTAGTGTCAGTCAAGGTTTCCATATTTTAAGTGCGATCGAACAACAACGAGGCTGTTGTGAAGTGAGCGAAGGAAAGTATGAATATACGATCTATTCTGCTTGTTATAACAAAGATAAAGGGATCTTATATTATAAGACGTATGAAGATAGTCAGATCACAGCTTTAAATATGCATAAAGCCGATCTAGAAAGTGAACAGTTCACCCTTTATCCCTTGAGTCAAACACAACATTTCAATTACGCTAATTAAAAAAATGCGGGTGTCGGTCAACTGATATGGCTGAACCGGACAACACTTCCTACAGAAATGTGGGGAGTGTTTTTTTACGCAAAGAGATATATTTGTATGGTTATAAGGACGATATTTTTCTCTTTAAAGTTAGATCCAATAAGTATATAGATAAAAAGACTAGTAGTTGAAGTCTACTAGTCTTTTTGTGATCAAGCATATTATTTTTAGCATTATATAAGTTGAGTAAACGCCCGCACTAGTACACAGGTTATCTGCCATTGACATTGCTTATTTAGGTAAGGAAGTATTTTTGATAGCTAAAAATTAGTAAATTAGTAGTAAACTAAAACTGATCTTTAGTAACGTAAGCCATCCTCATGAGTATACTTTATGGGGGAAATAAGAATGGAAAATACTAAGAATACTAAACACGAATTGTTTCATGAATATTATGCTCGTTGGATCAAGATTTATAAAGAAGGCGCGATCCGTCAAGTAACCATGCAAAAATACAAAATGACACAACAATGGCTCGTGAAGTTGATTCCAGATTTGGAGATGTGTCAATTAAATCGGACAACTTACCAGCAGTTGCTAAATGATTACGCTAAGTATCACGAACGCCAAACAACAATGGACTTTCATCACCAATTAAAAGCAGCAATTTTAGATGCGGTTGATGAAGGCTGGATCGCACGTGATCCAACACGTAAGGCGATCATCAAGGGAAAAACGCCCCGAGAAAAGAAGCAAAAATTTTTAAATCAGTTTGAAGTTCACAAACTTCTAAGTGATTTAGATTTAGGTCCGACAATTAATTGGGATTGGATGATTTTGTTGATCGCTAAAACGGGGATGCGCTTTTCTGAGGCACTAGCACTAACACCAGATGATTTCGACTTTTTACATCAGTCTGTGCGCGTTAATAAGACCTGGGATTATAAAAATGATACTGGGTTTATGCCGACTAAAAATTTTACCTCTAATCGGAAAATTCAAATTGATTGGCAGACGGTGATTCAGTTTACCGAGTTATTAAAGGGGTTACCAAAAGACGAACCGATTTTTGTGAAAGGTAAAGTTTGGAATTCAACACCTAACAAGCGCTTAGAACGACATTGTAAAAATGTGGGGATCCCTGTAATAACGATTCATGGTTTACGGCATACGCATGCATCGTTATTACTATTTGCAGGGGTATCCATTGCCAGTGTAGCTCGAAGATTGGGGCATGCAAGTATGACAACAACTCAAAAAACATACTTGCATATTATTGCAGAATTGGAAAACAAAGACGTTGATTTAGTCATGCGTTCGCTATCTGGACTAAGTAATTAGCATTTTACTTCATGAGGATGGTTTACGTGACTAAAGATAAACTGCATAAAATCAAGTTTTACAGCATCAGATGAGATATGCTGAATCTTAGACCTACGCTGATGAAGGGTAATGAGATTATCTAAAGAATCAAATACTTGACCGATTTTTCTTTGTTCTTCAATAGAAGGTAAGTAAATATCTATTGATAGCAAATTCTCAGGGCTAACTGATTGACGTTCATATACTGTCCCTTGTTGATAGCGCAATGAGTACTGAATAAAATCTTGTCGTGTAACAACTCTTTCAACATACTCAGGAAGAGCAAGTAAGCCATTTACTTCAAATGTTACGTAAATTGGGCTAAACAATGCTTTACCATATTTATTACGTGCTATTGCACCAAACTTTAAATTAGCAGGATTGTAGACTATATCATCTAACTCGGTTACTTTATATTTTTTAGCAGATTTATCTCCTCGAACAAGTTGTTCACGTTCATAACGCTCTGTTTTAGGAGTAACTCCTTTTTCAACCGTAAATGAAACCAAAGTGTACTCTTCATTTTGAGGATGTTGTACATTCCTCTCAGTGAGTATATTACTTAGCTTTCGCAGTTCCCAAGCGTCAGTAAAAATTAAGAAAAATCGATATATATTTTGTAATTTGTCTAAATTTCAGTGTGATTATGCTATAATAGCTATGGAAATTTTGTGGTGGGGAGTGGTAAAGATGAGTAAATATACACCTGAATTAGAGATAGAAAATGATATGATCGAACAACTTACGCAAGGGGAAAGCCAGTGGACTTACAGGCCAGATATAAAGACTGAAGAGTTGTTATGGAAGAATTTCTTTGAGAAACTTGAACAAAATAATGTAGCTCGGCTTGATGGAGTACCATTGACCGAGCAGGAAAAAAATCAGATCAAAAATCAACTTAATTTTAATAGTTACTATGATGCGGCTAAATGGATCGCAGGCGAAAATGGGATAGCCAAAGTTCAAGTCCAGCGTGAAGATGCTAACCTCGGAACGATCAGGCTGGAAGTTTTGTGGCGTGATAATGTTGCAGGAGGAAAATCAAGCTACGAGGTTGTTAATCAAGTAGTTCGTGATAAAGTAGCGACAGAAGATCGAGATCGGCGCTTAGACGTGACTTTATTGATCAATGGGTTACCAATGATACATATCGAATTAAAGAATCACTCTGCACCATTTATGGATGCTTTTAGACAAATTAAAAAATATGATAAAGAAGGTAAATTTAGAGGGATATATTCAACGTTACAGATGTTTGTTGTTTCAAATGGTCGTGATACTCGCTATATTGCAGCATCAAGGGAAAACAAGCTTAATGATCAATTTTTGACTAAGTGGGTCGATAAGGACAATAAACCGATCACTAAATTACTGGAGTTTACGGAAAACGTGCTCTCTATTCCACGGGCGCATCAAATGGTAATGCAATATTCCGTGATTGATGATGCTAAAAAAGCATTGATCTTATTACGTCCGTACCAAGTTCATGCTATCGAAGCGATCAAACAAGCTAGTAAGGAGCAAAAAAGTGGTTACGTATGGCACACCACTGGTTCAGGCAAAACATTGACGAGCTATAAAGTAGCACGTAATTTGTTACAGATCCCGGCAATTCAAAAGACGATCTTTGTTGTTGATCGCACTGACTTGGATCAACAAACAATATCTAGTTTTACCTCATATGCTGAAAATGATGTGATCGATGTCGATGAAACTGATAGCACGAAAAATTTGATCAAACGTTTATATTCTGATGAAAAAACAGTGATAGTAACGACTATTCAAAAGATCAATACGATGCTACGAAAATTTGATGAAGGAAAATATCAACGTGAATATAACAGGATCAAAAACTTAAATGTGGCTTTTATTGTTGACGAATGTCACCGTTCAGTCTCACCCGAACGCCAGCGAAATCTAACTAGGTTCTTTGTTAATTCATTATGGTATGGTTTTACTGGGACACCGATTTTTAAAGAAAATAAACGTCAACAAAAGGGTGATCTTGCCCAAACAACAGAGCAGCAATACGGCAAAAGACTGCACGAATATACCGTTAAAGAAGCGATCCATGATAAGGCGGTGCTGGGTTTTCAAGTCGAGTATAAGAATACTGTTATTTCTGGAGACGCTAATGATGAAGATGCTATTCCGGATAGTGTCTATGAACAAGAAGAACACATGATAGAAGTTTTAAGGTCGATCCTCAATGATTCGAGAAGAAAATTAGGTTTTCAAAATGGTGTCGGTAAGACTTATGATGCTATTTTGACGGTCAAAAGTATTCCGATCGCTCAAAAATATTTTGAATTATTGACACGCATCAAAAATGGTGAGGAGCCAAGGCTTAAAATCAGTGAAAAAGTTAAACGGACCTTACCAGATTTCCCTAAATTTGCGATAACTTATTCGGTCACTGAAAACGAAGAAGAGAGTTCTGAAAATCAAGATAAGATGAAAGAGGCTCTTAGGGCATATAATGATGAATTTAAAACGCATTTTTCCTTAGCTGATATTAAAGCATATAATGCTGATATCAATGATCGTCTAGCACGTAAAAAAGAACGTTATAGTTTTAGACATGAACAATTGGATCTAGTTATCGTTGTAAATCGATTATTGACAGGTTTTGATGCCCCGTGTTTGTCAACGTTATTTATTGATCGGGCACCGATGAATCCACAAGATTTGATCCAAGCTTTCAGTCGAACTAATCGCTTATTCGATCGTTTTAAGAATTACGGACAGATCGTAACATTTCAAAAACCAGATAAATTCAAAGAATCTGTTGATGACGCACTTAAATTATATTCTAACGGTGGGGGTGATTATGTACTTGCACCAACTTGGAAAGAAGAGAGAGCTAAATTTGATGAAAAAGTGACAAGTGTTTTAGAATATGTGACTTTTGATCCTGAAAATGCGATCGATATAGAAAGCTCTTCAACTGAAAGATTGCGAAAATTTGCGAAAGCATATCAAGAGTTCGATAAAACTTTTTCATCGATCCAAGTTTATTCAGAATACGATGAGGATGAAGTTTTATCAGAGTATGGCTTACAGGCGTCAATGATCGAAGAGCTATCCGGAACGTATGAAAATGTGATCGAAGAATTAAAACGCCGTGGCGAAACAGATGGATCTGAAGATGGAAATGAGATCCCGTTAGATATTATGTATGAGTTAGAAAGTGTTCATACAGATGAGATCAATTATGAATACATCTTATCTTTGATCCAGACACTTATTCCTGATGACGAAAAAAATATCAAGGAACTTCCGGAAAAAGATAAGGTCGCCGTTGATAATTATATTGCTGAATTAAGTAAAAGTAATTCAGGTTTGGCGCAGATCATCAATAATTTATGGCTCGATATCCAGATCGATCCAACTAAGTATGTTGGACAATCAGTTTCAAATATTTTAGACAGTATGATCAAAGAGACGATTGCAACTGCGATCAAAAAGGTAGCCGATGAGTGGTTTGTCGGGTATGATGAACTTGCTTTTGTGGTCAAGAATTATCGCAAGGGAAAAGAGAGACAATTAGGTGAACAAGAACTCAATAATTCCCGTGACTATGAAGCTTATAAGAAATATTATGGTGAAAAAGCACTCCCTAAATTGAAGTATTTACGTTCGCTCAAGCCAGCATATACCAAAGTTATCGATGAGGTGATCGAACCTTTACAAAATAGGAGATAATTTTTAAATTGATCGTTGACTTTGAAGTTTAACTAAATTACAATTGCGTTTGTAGTTTAGTTAAACTTCTTTTTAAGGGGTAAATAGATGAAGAAAAAACTAAAAGATTTTGTTGAGATCACACAGGGTATCAATTCTTCACGGATAAGAAATGAAGATCGAGGAAATTTATATGATCAAAGAGATTTTGAAAAAGATCTTTTGAGAACTCCTTTGCCAAATAATATCCTAGGTCGAGAACAAAAGGGTGATTTTACGTTAAGAGCAGGTGACGTTATAATCAACAATATGAAGCAACAGGCAACGATCGTAAGTCCAGAGAGTGTTGGAAAGATATTAACGATGAACTTTTTAAGAGTGGAGTTTCTAAATGATAAGTTAGATAAACGTTTTTTTATCTATTTATTTAATGAAAATCGACAGATGAAAAGGCAAAAGGAACGAGAAACTCAAGGAGTCAGTAGTTTTGTTCAAAAAATCCCAATCAATAATTTAAAACAACTGACCATACCTGAAGTTTCGATCGAAAAGCAACAAAAAATAGGTCAAGCTTACGCTGAGCTTTTAGCAGTTAGAAAAAAATATTTAGATTTGATCAAATACAATGATCAAATGACATTAGAAATTTTAGAGCAATCAACGAAGGAAGAATAGGCATTGTGCTAAAATATAAATATTTATGCAAAAATAGTGTTAGAAAAATTAACAATTATGTAAAATGAGATTTTTTGTGGAGATATGATATCAAAAATGGTGTTAGGAGAACGATATGAAAGAAGAAAAAAGAAATATTCCTGAAGTTAGATTTAGGGAATTTGCGGGTGATAATGCAGACGCTTGGGAACTGCGGAAGTTGGGGGAAGTTGCAAATATTACAATGGGACAATCTCCTAACTCTGCTAATTATACTAATAATCCAAAGGACTATATCCTCGTTCAAGGAAATGCTGATATAAAAGATGGTAAAGTAGTACCGAGAGTTTGGACTACACAAATTACAAAAAAAGCATTCAAGGGTAATATTCTTTTAAGTGTACGAGCCCCGGTAGGCGATGTTGGAATTACTGATTATGATATTGTTATTGGTCGAGGCGTAGCAAGTTTGACAGGATCAAGCTTTATATACCAATTATTGAAAAAAATGAAGAATAGTGGATATTGGAATAAATTTGTAACAGGTTCTACTTTTGAATCTATTAATTCCAATGATGTAAAAAATGCTATAACTACAGTTCCACAAAATAAGTTAGAACAACAAAAAATCGGCACATTCTTCAAGCACCTAGATGAGTTAATTACCCTTCATCAGCGTGAGTTAGATAACTTGAAAGTATTAAAGAAAACATTATTGTCAAAAATGTTTCCAAAAAATGATGAAAAATACCCGGAAATACGTTTTTCAGGCTTTGCGGACGCTTGGGAACTGCGAAGGATAGGAGAATGTTTTGAAGAAAGATCATCAAGATCAGAAAAAGGTGAGTTGATTTCTGTAACAATTAATTCGGGGATTATTAAGGCTAGTGAATTAGAAAGAAAAGATATTTCTAGCTCAAGTAAGGCAAATTATAAAGTAGTACGTGTTGGTGATATTGCGTATAATTCAATGCGAATGTGGCAAGGGGCAAGTGGCTATTCTCCATATAATGGTATTTTAAGCCCAGCATACACTGTTTTAAAGCCAAAAGAAGATATTTATTCTAAATTCTTTGCGCAATATTTTAAACGAAGTGATGTTATTTGGTTATTTAGAATCAATTCTCAAGGATTGACGTCTGATACTTGGAATTTGAAATTTCCAGCTCTAAGTAAAATATATTTACGTGTTCCAACGATTAATGAGCAAATTAAAATTGCTAAGTATTTTAAGCACTTAGATGAGTTGATTACCCTTCATCAGCGTGAGTTAGATGACCTAAAAGTATTGAAAAAAACACTATTATCAAAAATGTTTGTATAAAAATTAATGATTGGAGAATTATAATGTCAAACAGTAAAGAACAAAGAACACAAACGTTATCTCAAGCGCTCTGGAATAGCGCCAATATTTTACGTTCAAAAATGGACGCCAATGATTACAAATCATATCTTTTAGGGCTAGTTTTTTATAAATTTTTATCGGATAAGGTACTACTCTATACTGCTAATAATCTTTTGGAAGAAGAAACAGATGACTTACAATTAGCACAAAAAATTTATGAAGAAGCATATAGTGATCCAGAACAAAAAGAAGATATTTTAAATATCTTAAAAGAGGAAATAGCCTATGCTATCGAACCACAATTGACTTTTACAGCATTGGTAAATCAAATAAATACAGGTGAATTTCAATTAGAATCGCTAGCACAAGGTTTTAGAAATATTGAACAAGCAAACGAAATTTTTGAAAATATGTTTGAAGACATTGATCTATATTCTAAAAAGTTAGGTCAAACACCACAAAAGCAAAATGCTACGATTTCAGCGATCATGAAAGAACTATCCACTCTAGATATTGCTGGACATTCTGGTGAATTACTTGGCGATGCCTACGAAGACCTTATCGGAAAATTTGCGGGAGAATCAGTAAAAAAAGCAGGAGAATTCTATACACCACAACCCGTTGCAAAGTTAATGACGCAAATTGCAATACATGGTAGAGAAAATCAACGAGGTTTTACCGTTTATGATCCTACGATGGGATCTGGGTCACTGTTATTAAATGCAAAAAAATACAGTAATGAACCGGGGTATATTTCATATTATGGGCAAGAATTAAATACTTCAACTTATAACTTAGCTAGAATGAATATGTTACTTCATGGTGTTGCAAATGAAAACCAAAAGTTACACAATGCTGATACGCTAGATAAAGATTGGCCAACTGATGAACCAACTGACTTTGATGCCGTTTTGATGAATCCTCCATATTCAGCTAAATGGAGTGCAGATAAGGGCTTTTTGCAAGATCCTCGTTTTTCTAACTTTGGTGTTCTTGCACCTAAGTCTAAAGCTGATTTTGCTTTTCTACTTCATGGCTTTTATCATTTGAAGCAAAATGGTGGTGTGATGGCGATCGTTTTGCCACACGGTGTATTATTCCGTGGTAACGCAGAAGGTAAGATCCGTAAACACTTACTGGAAGAAGGTGCGATCGATACGATTATCGGTATGCCAGCAAATATTTTCTATAATACCAGCATTCCGACGACTGTTATCATTTTAAAGAAGAATCGTACCAATCGTGATGTCTTATTTATTGATGCTTCAAAAGAGTTCGACAAAGGTAAAAATCAAAACACAATGACTGATGAGCATATTCAAAAGATTTTGGATGCTTATATTAAACGGGAAGATATCGATAAATTCGCCCATGTTGCAAGTTTTGATGAGATCAAAGAAAATGATTTTAATCTAAATATTCCTCGTTATGTTGATACTTTTGAGGAAGAAGAAGTTGTGCCACTTACTGAAATTGTTACCAACATTAATGAAACTAGAGCAGAGATCGAAAAGACAACAAATGAGTTATATGGTTTACTCGATGAATTAGTGGGAACTACCTCTGAAGCAGATAAAGAACTCCAAGAATTTTTAGCAAATTTCAAGAAATAAGTTAGCAACTGAAAAAAAGCGTGGGTAATGTTATCTGTGGCAAACGCTTGGGAACAGCGGAAGTTGGGGGAAATTGCAAATTCATTTTCTGGTGGTACACCATCAGTTGGGAATTCCAGTTACTACAACGGTAATATTCCATTTATTCGTTCTGGGGAAATAAATAGTAGTGGGACAGCTTTATTTTTGACAGAATCAGGTCTCGAAAATTCATCTGCAAAGTTAGTATTAGAGGGAGACCTTTTATATGCGTTATATGGAGCAACTAGTGGTGAAGTAGGTATATCTAAAATTAATGGAGCGATTAATCAAGCGATATTAGCTATTAAGCCATGTGATGGATACAGTTCTCAATTCATAATGCAGTGGTTAAAGCTACAAAAACAGAAGATAACAGATAAATACTTACAAGGTGGACAAGGCAATTTATCTGGTTCAATCATAAAAAAGCTAGTCTTAAATATTCCAAATTTTGAAGAACAACAAAAAATCGGCACATTCTTCAAGCACCTAGATGAGCTAATTACCCTTCATCAGTGTGAGTTAAAATCGTGTAACTATTAAAGGATCTTGGGAGTATTTTAGGCAGATGCTGTAAAATATTGTAAGTAATAAGGTAAAGTAAGTGTAAATTTGAGCCTGACGGTATGTAGTATTGTCAATTTTGACTAAGCAGAATTTTTGGTTTTAGTAGCTAATTTGCATAAAATATCGTAGAATTTTTTAGAGAAATAGCTGTAGATATTTTTGAGGGTATATTTTTAACGTAGTAATAAATATTCACAAATCGTTATGACATTGTTTAGATCAAGTGATGTCATAACGATTTTTTGCTTAATTTATGCTGCGATAGTTTGTGTCAAGCGCATAGATATTCTCTCAAAAAAGTTACGAACGCTTGGGAACTGCGGAAGTTAAAAGAGATTTTAGAAATTAATCCTAAAACTGAAAAAGTACCAGATATTTTTGAATATGTTGATTTGGGCAGTGTAGTTGGGACGGATTTGATTAAGCATACCAAAACTCTTAAAGAAAGTGCTCCTTCGCGTGCTCAAAGATTGGCAAAAAAAGGTGATGTATTTTATCAAACTGTTCGACCATACCAGAAAAACAACTATTTATATGAATTACAATATAATAATTATATTTTTTCTACTGGATATGCGCAATTACGACCATACTCCGGCGTGGATAGCAACTTTTTATTGAACTGTGTACAGGAAGAAAAATTTGTAACTACTGTTTTAAATTTTTGTACAGGAACAAGTTACCCAGCAATTAATTCTAAAGATTTAGGAAGGATAATGATAAAAATTCCGAAAGGTATTGAACAACAAAAAATCGGTACTCTCTTCAAGCGCCTAGATTCGTTAATTACCCTTCATCAGTGTAGAAGTAATAGACTCTTAAATACGTAGTTATCAAGTGATGACTGGATATTTATTAGAATGGTAGTTGGAAATGTGCTCGTCTGTATCATTTGTTAAAAAATATACATATCATATTTTTCACGGTAAGGAAGCTGAATTTGAAAATCGTACACAAGATGTAGCTATTCTTGATTCAATATAGGTGAACGTCAAAAAGAGTAACTATAAGATTACACATTACTTTCCATTTCAGAGATTAGTTTTTGTAACTTTTTCTAACATGTGAGATTGCCAAAAATCCAAACTCCGAATATAATTGTATAATTGGAGGTAATAGGTAATATATGAAAACAACATCTAATAATGCCGTTATGAAAGGGATCTTTTGGGCAGCGGTCGCTTCTGCTGTTTGGGGGATCTCGGGGACAACGGTGCAGTTTATTTCACAAAATCAAAATATTCCGGCTGACTGGTACTTATCGGTCCGTACGCTTGGCGCGGGTGTGATTTTGTTGATTATTAGTTTGTTTATGTATGGCAAACGAACTTTTGGCGTATTTTCTGATTGGAAAACTTTTGGTTGGTTATTAGCCTATGCTGTCTTTGGACTGATGGCTAATTTGTTGACCTTTTACATCTCGATCCAGCGCGGTAATGCTTCGGCAACAACGATCTTACAGTATCTAAGTCCGTTATTTATCGTCTTAGGTGGGATCTTTATCAAGCGCCAACGTCCGCTTACTACGGATATGCTTGCGTTTATCATTGCGTTAGTCGGTGTCGTTTTAGCACTTACTAAGGGTGATTTTACCAAGATGTCGATTCCGTTTGATTCACTCGTGTGGGGGATCGGTTCGGGTATCACGGCTGCCTTTTATGTGGTTTTACCTAAGCCAATTGCTAAAGATCATCCCCCGATCGTGATCTTGGGCTGGGGAACGTTGATTGCCGGGATCTTATTTAATTTATATCATCCCGTATGGAGCGATCATCCAGCGATCACCGGAACATTAGTGGCAACTCTTTCGACCGTGATCTTATTTGGAACGATCATTCCTTTTGGGTTGTTGCTTTACAGTTCGCGGTTTGCACCTTCAGATGTTATCAGTATCATGGATGCCTTACAACCAGCGGTCACGGCTGTTTTAAGTGTGATCTTCTTAGGGTTGGAGATGAACTGGATCGAAGTTGTGGGGATCATCTTAGTTATTGTTGCGATCTATATCTTGCAACGTGGCCGTAAAAATGCGCAAGAAGCGGGCTATCGTGAAGCAGATTTTTAAAAATAAACTTTAACTGGTCATGTTTTATGACCAGTTTTTAGTCTCAGGATAAATAGGGGATATGTATGAAAGCAAAAAATGATTTATTCACCTTAGAAGATGCGTTGATTTTAGCTGGTGATCCACCCACGGCTGCACAAATGGCGGCTTATATGCGTGATCAGTTTGAGTTTTTGGGGATCAAGACCCCTAAACGCCGGCAATTGTGTCGAGAGATATTTGCTAAAGCTGCTACTACTGGTGAGATCTCTTGGGAGTTTGTCACTTTTTGTTGGCAAAAGCCACAGCGTGAATTTCAGTACATCGCGTGTGACTATTTAGTAAAAATGAAAAAGTATCTCACTCTTGCCGACCTATCTAAGCTACAAGAACTAGTTGAGACTAAGTCTTGGTGGGATACGGTCGACACTTTGGTCAAACTATTTACCGAGTTGTACTTGCGCTATCCAACAGAGATGACTCAAGTACTGCTTAGTTGGAGCGTGGCAGAGAATTTTTGGTGTCGCCGGATCGCCCTTGAAGCACAGTTGTTGTTAAAAGAGCAGACCGATCCTGAACTCTTAGCCAAAATCATCCAAAATAATCTTGGAAGCACCGAATTTTTCATCAATAAGGCGATCGGTTGGGCGTTACGCGACTATTCTAAGACTGCCCCTGACTGGGTAAAAGACTTTATTACGACTCATCAAGCTAGCTTAAATCCACTTAGTATCCGTGAAGGCAGTAAGTATTTAAAATAAATTTTGCAAAAAGAGTTGTCCCTCGCTAAAAGTTGTGGTATGCTATAGCAGTTGAGAAAAAAAGCAGAGGCTCCCGCTTCTCGCCTAAGGGACAAGCAAGTCCCGGGGCAGAATTATGAAATGTAATTCCGATAAAAACGGATCTGTGCGGGTGTCTTGTAAATTTTTATGAGATACCCGCATTTTTTCTGCATTTTCTCTGAAATTTTTTGGAGGTGAAACGCCATAGCAGTTGATAAGATGGTAAACGAAGGCATTCGCGCACGTGAGTTACGCTTGATTGCTGATGATGGTTCCCAGTTGGGGGTCAAATCTAAGCAAGAAGCTTTGAAGTTGGCAGAGCAAGCTAACTTAGACCTTGTTTTGGTAGCACCTAAAGCAAAACCACCTGTTGCCAAGATCATGGATTATGGGAAGTATCGTTTTGAGTTGCAGAAGAAACAGCGTGAAGCTCGTAAAAAGCAAAAAGTGATCAACGTTAAAGAAGTTCGTTTGAGCCCAACGATCGATACAAACGACTTTAACACTAAAGTTAAGAATGCTCGTAAGTTCTTAGGTAAAGGTGATAAAGTTAAGGTCTCGATTCGTTTCAAGGGTCGTGCGATCACACATAAAGAGATCGGACGCGAAGTTCTTGATAGATTTGCTGCAGAAACAGATGATGTTGCGACAGTCGAATCTAAAGCAAAAATGGATGGACGCAGCATGTTCTTAATGCTTGCGCCTAAAGCCGAAAAATAGGCTGATAGTTTATTTAGGAGGAGTACAGTATTATGCCAAAACAAAAAACACACCGCGCATCAGCAAAACGCTTTAAGCGTACAGGAAATGGTGGTTTGAAGCGTGCTCACGCTTTCACATCTCACCGTTTCCACGGCAAGACAAAGAAACAACGCCGTCAATTGCGTAAACCAGCTATGGTATCTGCTTCAGATATGAAACGTATCAAGCAAATGCTTTCTCAAATGAAATAATTATTGAGATTCTATTACTCGGTTGCAATTTAACATTGCATAATTGTGCTTTGCGATGACGATTGTTGAATCGTTTTTTCAGCGCACAGATCAGTTTTGTGAGTCCCGCATAACGTCGGGCTAAGTTTAAGGAGGAATTAACCATGCCACGTGTTAAAGGTGGAACAGTTACGCGTCAACGCCGTAAAAAAATGATTAAATTAGCTAAAGGATACCGCGGTTCAAAGCATATCCAATTTAAGGTAGCTAAGCAACAAGTTATGAAGTCTTACCAATACGCATTCCGCGATCGTCGTAAGACAAAATCAAACTTCCGTAAATTATGGATTGCTCGTATCAACGCAGCAGCTCGTATGAACGATATCAGCTACAGCAAGTTGATGCACGGTTTGAAATTAGCTAACATTGATGTTAACCGTAAGATGTTAGCAGAACTTGCAATCAGCGATGCAGCTGCTTTCACAGCTCTTGTTGATGAAGCTAAGAAAGCTTTGGCAAAATAATTTGTCATGTATGAAAAGGCCGGGACAGCACTTGTCTCGGCTTTTTCTTTCATAGAATAAATTTTTGCTAAATATGCTTTTACTAGCATATAATGGTAGTTAGAGACTAAGATTTGAAGGAGAAAATATATTGTTTAAAAGATTTGAGCCGACATGGATGGTCGAATCGATTTATGACCTTTCCCCGACCGAATTAAAAGAAAAAGGTATTAAAGTGGTCTTAACGGATCTCGATAATACTTTGATTGCCTGGGATAACCCAAGTGGCACGCCGCAATTACGTGCTTGGTTGCAAAAGATGAAAGAAGCAAAGATCCCAGTAGTTGTTGTGTCTAATAATAAGCATGAACGGATAAAACGTGCTTTAAAAGATCTTCCCTTGCCATTTGTTTCCCGTGCCTTAAAACCATTAACTCGGGGGATCAACGAAGCTTTAAAACGCTACGATTTAGAAAAATCTGAGGCTGTTTTAGTAGGAGATCAGTTGATGACTGATGTGATGGCAGCTAATAATGCTGGGATCAGAAGTATTTTAGTTAAGCCATTAGTTGATTCTGATGCTTGGAATACTAAGATCAATCGTTTCTTTGAAAAACAGATCAAGCAATATTTGATCAAAAATAATCGATTTAGTACAAAATGGGGGCACACATTAGATGACTGAAAATGAAGAACTATATTGTATTGGCTGTGGGGCTAAGATTCAACCAGATGACAAGAGCCAACCTGGTTATACACCCAAAGCAGCGATCCAAAAGGGCTTAGAAAATAACGAACTCTATTGTCAACGTTGCTTTAGATTACGTCACTACAACGAAGTAGCCGATGTTTCTTTGACTGATGATGATTTCTTGCGTTTATTAAATCAAATCGGCCAAACTGACGCTTTGATCGTTAATGTGGTCGATATCTTTGATTTTAATGGTTCTTTGATTCCAGGGTTACACCGTTTTGTAGGCAATAATCCCGTGCTTTTAGTAGGTAATAAAGAAGATCTTTTACCTCATTCTTTGAAACGGACGAAAATCAAAGATTGGATGCGCCAAGAAGCCAACAAACAAGGGCTTCGTCCAGTTGATGTAGCTTTGACAAGTGCTAAGAGCGGTAAAGATCTAGAAGCTCTCTTGGAATTGATCGATAAGTACCGTGAAGGGCGCGATGTTTATGTCGTAGGGGTAACAAACGTTGGTAAGTCGACCTTGATCAACCGCATCATCAACGAAACTACCGGTGAAAAAGATTTGATCACAACGTCGCGTTTCCCAGGAACCACGCTTGATCGTATCGAAATCCCTTTTGGTGACGGACATTACTTGATCGACACTCCAGGGATCATTCATAAGCATCAAATGGCACACTATTTATCACCAAAAGAATTACGTTTAGCTGCACCTCAAAAAGAGATCAAGCCTAAAGTTTATCAATTAAATGAAGGTCAGACCCTATTCTTTGGGGCTTTGGCGCGTTTTGACTATATTTCAGGTGGTAAACAAGGCGTTGTAGTTTATATGGACAATAATTTAATGACACACCGGACTAAGACGCAAAAGGCCAGCGAATTTTACGCTAAACACGCAGGAACATTATTGACACCACCAACTGAAGCTGAAATGAAAGACTTTCCTAAGCTAGTCCGCTTTGAGTTCAAGACAACTGAAAAAAGTGATCTTGTTTTTGCCGGACTTGGTTGGGTCACGGTCAAGGCTAATAGCATCGTTGCTGGCTGGGCGCCAGAAGGTGTTGCCGTTATTTTAAGAAGAGCAATGATTTAGAGAGGATTTATTTTAGTATGCAATTAAAGGGTAAACAAAAACGTTATTTACGTGCACAAGCACATGATATGCGCCCATTATTTCAAGTTGGAAAAGAAGGCTTAAGTGCAAATTGGTTAGCACAAATCGAAGATGCCATCGAAAAGCGTGAATTGTTTAAAGTTAATATTTTGCAAAACGCTTTAGTTGAAGATGAAGAAGTGATCGCTTTTATCGAAGAAAATACTGATATTCAAGTAGTTCAAAAAATCGGGCATGTGTTAGTGCTCTTTAAACAAGCTAACAAGAAAGATAATCGTTCCTACTCACTTGAAGTAGCCAAATTATAGAGGTAAGTACTCATGAGCACGACTCAAGTAACAACGATCGCTCCTAAAGTTCAAGTCGAACCCTTAGAGAACGCACCGAAAAAAAGGATCGGGATCATGGGGGGCACCTTTAATCCGCCTCATTTAGGGCATTTGATCATGGCTAAACAAGTTCAAGAACAGCTTGATCTTGATAAAGTCTTATTTATGCCTGATAACTTACCACCACACGTTGATAAAAAAAGTGCGATCGCACCGGAATATCGGCTAAAAATGGTTGAGTTAAGCATCGCTAACGAAGAAAAATTTCAACTAGAAGATCTTGAGATCAAACGTGGTGGGATCAGTTATACCTATGATACGGTCAAAGAGCTAAAGGAACTTTATCCGCACACTGATTTTTATTTTATCATCGGTGGTGATATGGTCGATTATTTACCTAAATGGTATAAGATCGATGAACTAGTTCACATGATCCAATTTGTCAGTGTTGAGCGAAAAGGTTATGAAAAAAAGAGTGATTATCCGCTTATTTGGGTCGATGTTCCGCGAATCGATATTAGCTCATCAATGATTCGTGACAAGATCGCCCAACAAAAATCGATCAAATATTTAGTAACTACCGAAGTTGAAAAATATATCAAACAAGAAGGTCTCTATCATGACACAAACAGTTGAATATCAAAAGCATTATTACCCAGGCACACGCGAAGAATTAGTTGCCAAAGTTAAAGCACAAGTAAGTCAAAAACGCTTTGACCATATTTTAGGGGTCGAACAAGCTGCTATTGAACTTGCTAAAGCTAATAACTTTGACGTCGAAGCAGCTAGTGTGGCAGCCTTAGTTCATGATTATGCAAAAGAGCGCAGCGCCGAAGAATTTTGTAACGTGATCAAAGCAAAGGGACTTGCTCCCGATCTATTGAATTGGAACAATTTTATTTGGCATGGAGTCGTGGGTGCAGAGATCATTAAAGATGAATTGAAGATCACCGATGACACGATTTTAAATGCGGTGCGTCATCATACCGTGGGGGCACCACAAATGTCGACTCTGGATCAAATCGTTTATGTTGCTGATTTTATTGAAGCTGGACGTGATTTTCCGGGGGTATCAGAAGCACGTGAAATTGCTGCTAAAGACCTAACTGCAGCCGTTTCCTTTGAGACAAAACACACCTTACTTTATTTATTAAATGGCAATAAAACGATTTATCCCGCTGCAATCTTAACGTATAATGCTTACGTTGCTAAATAAAACACAGTACGAAGGAGAAATTTAATGAATAGTCAAGAATTATTAGAATTAGTTGTAAAAGCTGCTGACAGCAAGCGGGCTGAAGAAATTGTAGCTTTAGACGTCGAAAATGTCAGCTTATTAGCTGATTACTTTGTGATCATGCAAGGTGGTTCTGAACGTCAAGTTAAGGCGATCACCGAAGCAATCGTTGAAAAAATGCATGAAACACACCAAGATATCAAGAGTGTTGAAGGTAAAGATGGCGCTAACTGGATCTTATTAGATCTAGGTGATGTGATCGTTCATGTCTTTAAAGAAGAAACACGCCAATTTTACAACTTAGAAAAATTATGGTCTGATGCACCACTAGTTGATATCAGCGCTTGGGTCAAAGATTAAGATGATTTATTCAAGTTTTGCCAAGCTCTATGATGAGTTGATGGATCCAACAATGTATGATCAATGGCTTGAATTTGTGAACCAAGAGCTTGACCCAACAGAAGGTGAAGTTTTAGATTTAGCCTGTGGGGCAGGGCGTTTAGCCGTCATGATGGCTAAAGCGGGTTACCGAGTTAGTGGGGTCGATTTATCAGAAGAAATGCTCTCACTAGCTGAAATGCACGCGCGTGAAGCTAACTTGGAGCTTGCATTTATGCAAGGTAATATGCTTGATCTTTCAGAACTGGCAACTTTTAGTGCCATTACGTGTTTTGCCGATTCCTTTTGTTATTTAAAAGATGAAGCCCAACTTTTGCAAGCTTTTAATGAGGTTTATAACCATTTAGAAGCTGATGGCAAGTTTATCTTTGATGTGATCACGCCTTATCAAACAGATGAGATCTATCCAGGGTATATGTATAACTATACGGATGAAACCCAAGCCTTTATTTGGTCAAGTTTTGCCGATGATTTTGAACATAGCGCTGTTCATGAGCTCACATTTTTTGTGTGGAATGAAACCTTGCAAAGTTATGAACGGGTCAGTGAGGTCCATCATGAACGCACCTATGAGCTGGAAAAATATTTAGCATTACTAGCAAAAGCAGGTTTTAAAAATATTCAAGTCAGTGCCGATTTTGGCAAAGCGGTTCCTGATGAGAAAACGACGCGTTGGTTCTTTAGTTGTCAAAAGTAAGGTAGGAGATCACGATGCCAGTAGCAGGAATCATTGCAGAATATAATCCATTTCATAACGGGCATTTATATCAAATAAAAGCGGTCAAAGAAGCTATGCCTGACACACCGATCGTAGTTGCGATGAGTGGTAATTTCTTGCAACGCGGAGAACCGGCATGTCTAGATAAATGGACCAGAGCAAAGTTGGCCTTGCAAAATGGTGCTGATCTAGTCGTGGAAATGCCGGTCAGTGCTTGTGTGCAACCAGCTGATCGTTTTGCCTTTAATGGTGTACAAATTTTAGCCTCTTTAGGGGTGAGTGATTTATTTTTTGGCGCAGAACACGCTGAATATGATTTTGCAAAATTTGCACGTTTAGTCAAAGAAGCCCATGGCGAGTTTAAGACATATAATGAATCTTATGCAGCTACTTTTCAAAAGGCTGTGACTGAAAAAATCGGCCACCCAGTCGATAGTCCCAATGATTTGTTGGGCTTGGCTTATGCTAAAGCTAACCTAAATTTAGGTGAACCGTTAAAGCTTCACCCGATCCAACGTAAACAAGCGGGTTATCATGATCTGATCCTAAAAAAAGGGACGATCGCCAGTGCTTCAGCGATCAGAAGCCATTACGCTAAGGGCGAACGTGCAACTTTGACACAGTATTTGCCCCAAGAAAGTGCTCAAGCTCTACGTACCCAAAAATTATTGTATTGGGATGATTTTTTCCCGTATTTAAAATATAAGCTCTTAGCATCATCACCAGAAGAATTGCAAAATATTTACGGGATGGCAGAAGGAATTGAGTACCGATTAAAAGATCAATTAGAACGAGCTAAGCCCACAGTGACATTTGATGAATGGCTCAAAGCGGTGAAGACTAAACGTTTTACGTATACACGTCTTTCCCGGTTAGCTTGTGCAATTTTACTCAATTTAACGCCTAAAGAAGTGGCGGAGTATAATGAGCAACCTTATTTACGGATCTTAGGGTTTGATCAAGCTGGCCAAGAAGTTTTGCGCCAAGCGAAAAAAACAAGTACTTGCGAATTGATCGCTAAAGTTTCACAAGATGATAAGAATAAAGCATATCGCGTTGATTATCGTGCAGGAAAAATATATCAGTTACAAAATATGTTCGAGCAGGACTTAAAAAGGGCGCCAATACGCATTTTCTCGTAGGGTGTCAAGGAAAAAGCATTGACAAAGCTTTTTAAAGCAAGTATAATCAATTTTGTTGCATTAGGAGGAATATAGCATGAAATGGTCATTAAATGAATTGCGCCAAACTGCTGATGAACCGTTGATGTTTGAAGAAACTTTAGATCTTAAAGAATCTTTGAAACAACGGCGTCCAGATATTTTGGATGTATCCGATGTTTTAGTCAAAGGCATCTTTTCGGTCGACGAATTAGGTGTCTTAGGCTATGCCAAAGTTAAAGTAAAGATCGTCTTACCGTCGTCGCGTTCACTTGAACCGGCTGAGTTAGATTTAAACTTTGATTTTACAGAACATTATGTCAGCTATCATGAGCGCGATTTATCACGTTTTGAGGATACAGATGTTGTGATCGTTTTAGAAAATGATATTTTAGACTTAAACAGCGTGATCGAAGACAATATTTTGTTACAAATTCCGATGCAGGTTTTAACTGATGCTGAGCAACAAGATGAAGCTACAATGCCCGAAGGTGGCGATTGGAATGTCGTCAGTGAAGGCCAGTTAAAGAAGATGCAAAAAGATGAAAATGGGATTGATCCACGTTTAGCAAAATTGCAGGATTTTTTCAAAAATTCGCAAGATTAGTTGCAAAAGTGATGAATAACAAGTAAAATTCTTTTTGTTGAATATTTTCAAAATTTTAAAGGAGGTGTTTCTCGATGGCTGTACCAGCACGTAAAACATCTAAGACACGTAAGAGATTACGTCGTACACACTACAAATTGTCAGTACCTGGCATGAGCGCTTGCCCTAACTGTGGTGAATTGAGAAAGTCACACCATGTTTGCCCATCTTGCGGTTTCTACGGTGACAAAGAAGTTGTAAAAACTAAATAATGCAAGTTAATTACTGATATGGGACCATGGCCCTATTAGTTTTTGCTTGAAAGTACGCCCCCGATCTGCGGATCGTGGGGCGTTTCTTTATTGAAAGGCAAAAGCACACTAAAAGAGAAATCTATGGTAGAATTAAATTTAAATGATTAACGGAGGTTTTTTTATGGACGTCCATAATGTTGAATTAACGATCAGTGCGGTCGATCCAGCCCAATATCCTGCTGAAGGCTATCCTGAAATTGCTTTGTCGGGTCGTTCTAATGTGGGAAAGTCATCCTTGATAAATACTTTGATCAACCGTAAAAATTATGCCCGAACATCAAGCCAACCAGGGAAGACACAGACGCTTAATTTTTATAATATTGAAGATGAGCTATATTTTGTCGACGTTCCAGGTTACGGTTATGCTAAAGTTTCTAAAAAAGACCGTGAGAAGTGGGGCAAAATGATCGAAAAATATTTTGAAACTCGCTCAGAGCTTAGGGGTGTGATCTCGCTTGTCGATGCGCGTCATGAGCCAACTGAACTTGATTGCCAAATGATCGAGTTTTTACATTATTATAATTTACCGATTTTAGTCGTTGGTACTAAGATCGATAAAATTGCCCGTGGTAAGTGGAATAAGAGTGAGAGTATCATTCGCAAGAAATTAAAACTATATCCTGAAGATGAAGTGGTGCTCTTTTCTGCTGTCACAAAAACGGGCAAGGATCAGGTCTGGGAGTGGATCGAAAAACATACTAATTAATTAGGGGGAACATCTAGATGGAATTTAACGAGTATCAACAAGCAGCTAACCGTACTTTATATGGAAATGAACAAGTTTTGACCAATTGTGCCCTTGGTCTAGCAGGTGAAAGTGGACAATTGATCGATTTAGTTAAAGATTATACTTTTAAGGGCAAAGATCTTGACCGGCAAAAGTTGATCACCGAAATGGGCGATGTTTTGTGGTATCTTTCGCAAATCGCTCAATGGGCGGACATTCCATTTGATGAAGTAGCAAAAGATAATATTGATACGTTAAACCGTCGCTATCCAAATGGTTTTACACCTAATGCATAGTATAAAAAAGGAACGTACGAAGCGCTCCCTTTTTTATTATCCAAAATTATTTGCCTTTTTTCTTATCTTTATCTTCTTTTTTAGGATCAGATTTTTCTTCTTCTTTGCTTTTTTTGTTGGGCTCAATTGCAAATTTACTGAAAAGATCATCAAGATCGGTCGTTTGATTGATTTTTAGACCCATGGTTAATCCCTACTTTCTTGAATTTATCCTTAGAATACCAGTTATAAAGTGTTTTTTCAAATAGAATATATTCAAGATAAACTGTATAAAAATAAATTTGATAAATAAATATTGCATAAATAATCTTTACCGGGTATAATATTCATAAATTATTAAAAAACATTAAACAAAGGAGTTATTAGGCATGAGCAAATTAAAGAGATTATTTTTGGTCTGCACTTTAATGTTTGCAGTGTTCTTTTCCATTGAACAGGTAAGCGTTAAAGCGGATTCGACTGATAATTCAGTGGAACAGATCAAAAAAAGTGGTAAATTAGTTGTCGGAACTAGCGCTGATTACCCACCATATGAATTTACCGTTAAAGAAAACGGGCAAACAAAATATGTTGGGATCGATATTGAGATCGCTAAACAATTGGCGAAAAATTTAGGTGTTAAACTTGAGATCAAAAACATGTCATTTGATTCATTATTGGTAGCCTTAGAGTCACATAAAGTTGATGCAATTATTTCTGCGATGAGTCCAACCGATGAACGAAAAAAGAGTGTTGATTTCTCAAATATTTACTACACTGGTAAGCAATATATGCTGATCAATAAAAAAGATGCCAGCAAGTATAAAACATTATCTGATTTTAAAAATGCTACGGTCGGTGCCCAAAAAGGTTCGATCCAATATGAATTAGTCCAAGAGCAATTATCAAGTAGTACTTTAAAGGGCCTTTCAAAGTTAAGTGACCTTGTGATCGCCCTTCAATCAGGTAAAGTTAACGGGATCGTAATGGAAGAACCAACAGCTAAAGCTTATGCAGCTAATAATAGTCAGCTAGTTGCAATTGATCCAGGATTTACTGAATCTAGCGGTGAAAATGGCTCAGCGATTGCTTTTGCGAAAAATTCACCCGCCTTGGTTGCAGTAGCAAATAAGACGATCGCACAGATCAAAAAACAAGATTTGATCAACAAGAAATATATCCCCCAAGCAGCTAAATATATGTCAACAAGTACCAAAAACAATACTATGTGGAGTTATTGGACTTACTTTGCTAAAGGGATCGAATATACTTTGATCATCACGATAGCAGGGGTCTTCTTTGGTTTTATTTTAGGGACATTCCTTTCATTGATGCGTCTTTCAGAAAGCAAGTTGCTTCACAGTGTAGCTGTTTGCTATATTGAATTTGTCAGAGGAACACCATTGATGGTGCAAGTAATGTTTGTCTACTTTGGAATCGGGGCGGTGATTCAATCCTTACCAGCACTTACCGCAGGGATCATTGCAGTTTCGCTTAATTCAGCAGCTTATATTGCAGAAGTTATCAGATCTGGGATCGAATCTATTCCAGTTGGTCAAACTGAAGCAGCTCGTTCATTAGGGATGAGTAAACAAGAAACCTATCGTTACGTTGTGATTCCTCAAGCATTGAAGAATATTTGGCCTGCGTTAGGAAATGAATTTGTAACATTGATCAAGGAAAGCTCGATCGTTTCGATCATTGGGGTCAGCGATTTGATGTATCAGACCCAATTGGTTCAATCAGCAACTTATAAAGGGGTTCTACCACTCTTTATCGCAATGTTGATCTACTTTGTAATGACATTTGGACTTTCCAAGTTGCTCAACTTATTTGAAAGGAAGTTAAACCATGGATAATATGCTTGAAATCAAGAATTTGAAAAAGACTTTTGGTAAAAATGAAGTTTTAAAAGATATTACTGAAAATGTAGAAAAAGGCCAAGTTATCTGTGTGATCGGTCCTTCTGGTTCAGGTAAGAGTACCTTTTTACGGTGTTTAAATGTGTTGGAACAACCAACTAGTGGCAAGATCATTTTTGATGGTCAAGATTTAGCTCATATTTCTGAAAAAGAATTGAATGTTTTACGGGAAAAAATGGGCATGGTTTTCCAAGGGTTTAATCTCTTTCCTAATATGAGTGTTCTTGAAAATATTAAGTTGGCTCCAATGAAAGTTAAAAAAGTGAGCGCAGAAGAAGCGGAAAAACGGGGCAAAGAATTACTCGATCGAGTTGGCTTATTAGATAAAGCTGATCAATATCCAGATAGTCTTTCTGGGGGACAAAAGCAACGGGTGGCAATTGCACGTGCTTTAGCAATGGATCCAGAAGTGATCTTATTTGATGAACCAACTTCAGCTTTAGACCCGGAAATGGTCGGTGAAGTTTTAAAAGTTATGCAAGATCTAGCCGATAGTGGCATGACAATGGTCGTGGTAACTCACGAAATGGGCTTTGCGCGTGAAGTGGCTGATGAAGTTTGGTTTATGGCAGATGGCTATATTCAAGAAATTGGTAAGCCAGAAGAAATTTTTGAACATCCTAAATCTGAACGGGCTAAAGATTTCTTAGCAAAAGTCTTATAAAAATAAATTAATTTTTTCTGTCTAAGAAGAGTTAAAGACTAATTATGATGTGAAAGTCGTAGTTAGTCTTTTTTGTATCTTATAATCAGTATTAAATCAATGAACTGAAGAAATTTTATAAAAACAAAACATTTGTTCAATTTTTGAGCAAACGTTTTGATGATTTTTGCGGTATAATTAAGGTAGAAGTTGGGAAAGGAATCAAGAAAAGATGGCCTCAGAGCATATTGAAAACAAATTAAAACTTTTACCAGATCTACCAGGCTGTTATCTGATGAAAGATATCAATAGCAAGATTATTTATGTTGGTAAGGCTAAAAATTTAAAAAATCGGGTCAGGTCTTATTTTAAAAGCTCGCATGAAGGTAAGACAGCAAAGCTTGTTTCAGAGATCTATGATTTTGAAACGATCGTTACTTCGACTGATAAAGAAGCTTTTTTGTTAGAAATCACGCTGATCCAAAAGCATAAGCCCCACTATAACATCAAATTAAAACGAGGTACTGGTTATCCATACATTAAAATTACCAAGGAAAAAGACCCAGTAATAAAAATCGTCAGTCAAGTAAGAAAAGATGGTGGTTATTACTTTGGTCCATATCCTAATGTGTATGCTGCCCAAGAAACAATGCAATTGCTCCAAAAAGTTTATCCTTTGAGGCGTTGTCATGGTTATCAAAAAAGACCTTGTTTGTATTATCACATGGGGCAGTGTTTAGGGGCATGTTTTAAAGAAGTTGATCAAGCAGAATACCAAAAAAATATTAAGAAGATCAAATCCTTTTTAGGTGGTA
The DNA here is from genome assembly GCF_001434405.1 of Ligilactobacillus apodemi DSM 16634 = JCM 16172. Lineage (GTDB taxonomy): Bacteria > Bacillota > Bacilli > Lactobacillales > Lactobacillaceae > Ligilactobacillus > Ligilactobacillus apodemi. The sequence continues at coordinate 363,394 of NZ_AZFT01000053.1, forward strand.
ATGTTGCCGGGATCAAAAAAGAATTAACTAAAAAGATGGAAAAAGCTGCTAGTGAGATGGAATATGAACGAGCAGCCGAGATCAGAGATCAAATTCGCTATGTTGAAGTTACCGTTGAACGGCAAAAAATTATCTCAAATGATAATACACCCCGTGATCTCTTTGCTTTTTATATGGATAAAGGCTGGATTTCGATTCAAGTCTTTTTCATTCGGCAAGCGCGTTTGATGAAACGAGAAAAACGGCTATTTCCATGTATCGACACGCCTGAAGCAGAGCTAGCTTCGTTTATTTTACAATTTTATAATCAGAAAAATCGGATCTTACCAAAAGAGATCTTAGTGCCTGCAGAAATTGATAAAGAAATTTTAGCGGATATTTTAAATACGCCCGTTAAGACCCCAAAACGGGGAACTAAAAGGGAATTATTGGAAATGGCACAAAAAAATGCTCAACTACTCTTAGAAGAAAAATTTAGGCTCTTGGAGTTAGATGATCGTAAAACGACTGGGGCGATGAAAGAACTGACTGATGCTCTTGGAATGGCACCTGGGCATCGAATCGAAGCCTTTGACCACTCACATATTCAAGGTAGTGACCTTGTATCGGCAATGGTCACGTTCATTGACGGACGACCAGAAAAAAATGAGTATCGCAAATATAAGCTCCAGACGGTCGATCACGCTGATGAAGCAGCTAGCACTAGAGAAGTCATCTATCGGCGCTATAGTCGCTTGTTGAAAGAAAAAAAGCCCTTGCCTGATTTGATCTTAATGGATGGGGCGATGATTCAAGTTGATGCTGCCATTGATGTCTTGCATAATCAGCTAGGGATCCAGATTCCAGTTGCTGGGATGGTCAAAAATGATCACCATAAAACAGCTGATCTGATTTCGGCAACAGGGCAAAAAATCGGTTTAGATCCAAAAAGTGAAGGCTTTTATCTTTTAAATCGGATTCAAGAAGAAGTCCATCGTTTTGCAATCAGCTTCCACCGCCAAGTACGCTCGAAAAATTCGCTTTCTTCGCGTTTAGAACGAATCCCCGGTGTAGGACCAAAGACACGGATCAAACTTTTGCGTGAATATGGTTCACTAAAGAAAATTGCGGATGCTTCGCTTGAAGAATTGCAGTCTAAGGGTATTTCTAAAAAGGTGGCACAAACGATCAAATTAAGTTTAAACAACCAGTAAAGAGTCGCTAAAATTAAGCGATTCTTAGTTGACGATTAGTGAAAAAAACTGTTATATTGAAGACTAACATAATTATTGCTTTTAGCTTAAATTTGTTAATTTAAGTATGTTCGTTAAAAATAAGTAGATCATATTTTAGTACTAAATAATTATGTTTGTTGGTTCAAGTTAGAAGGGTGAATTAAATGTTTGTAGATCAAGTAAAAATTCAAGTTAAAGCAGGTAAAGGGGGCGATGGAGCAGTTGCATTCCGGCGTGAAAAATATGTTCCTAATGGTGGCCCTGCTGGTGGTGACGGTGGCAAAGGTGGTAGCGTCATCTTAAAAGTTGATGAAGGCTTACGGACACTGATGGATTTTCGCTACCATCGGATCTTTAAAGCTAAGCCGGGGCAAAACGGGATGATCAAGGGGATGTACGGTCGTGGTGCTAAAGATCTATATATCTCTGTCCCTCAAGGAACAACGGTTATTGATAATGAAACTGGCGAGATCTTGGGCGATCTAGTTGAAAATGGCGAAGAACTAGTAGTAGCTAAAGGCGGTCGTGGTGGTCGCGGAAATATCCACTTTGCATCTGCGAAAAATCCAGCGCCTGAGATCGCTGAAAATGGTGAACCAGGGATCGAACGTGAATTAAAACTTGAGTTAAAAGTTTTAGCAGATGTTGGTTTAGTTGGTTTTCCTTCCGTGGGTAAGTCTACGTTACTTTCAGTTGTAACTAGTGCTAAGCCTAAAATTGCTGATTATCATTTCACGACGTTAGTACCAAATTTGGGTATGGTTCGTCTAGATGATGGGCAAGATTTCGTGATGGCTGACCTTCCAGGCTTGATCGAAGGGGCTTCCCAAGGTGTCGGTTTAGGGATCCAATTCTTGCGGCACGTTGAAAGAACGCGGGTCATTTTACACTTAGTAGACATGTCAGGCACTGAAGGCCGTGACCCGTTTGAAGACTATCTAAAGATCAATGCTGAATTAGAAAAATATGATCCAGAGCTCTTAAAACGGCCACAGATCGTTGTCGCATCTAAGATGGATATGCCAGATGCTGAGAAAAATTTAGCTGAGTTCAAAGAAAAATTAGCTAAGGATAAAACATTACCTACCTTACCTGAGGTCTTACCGATCTCATCGATGACTCATCAAGGTTTAGATGAATTGTTGCATAAAACAGCAGCCTTGCTGGAACAAACTCCAGCCTTTGAAACAATGGCTGAAAAGCAACAAAAAGAACAAGAAAAACTCTACGAATTTACCCCAGAGACCGAAGAAAAAGCATTCACACTTACGCGTGCTGCAGATGCTACTTGGGTCCTTTCCGGTGAGAAGTTAGAAAAACTCTTTAAGATGACAAACTTAGATCATGAAGAAAGTATGATGCGTTTTGCTCGTCAATTGAGAGGTATGGGAGTTGACGAAGAATTACGCAGTCGAGGTGCTCAAAATGGCGACTTGGTACGTATCGGCAACTTTACATTTGAATTTGTGGAATAGGAGCACACAATATTAAGGAATAGGTAAATGGGAAAAAGGTTAAAAAAGAGTAGGTATATCACTGGGTTTGATGGTATTAGGACCATCGCTGTTGTTGCGGTTATTTTGTATCACTTGGCACCTTACCAATTTCAAGGTGGGTTTCTCGGGGTACCGATTTTCTTTGTTGTTTCTGGATATTTGATCACCGATTTGTTATTTCAAGAGTGGAATCAAAATCGGCGGATCGATATCAAAGGTTTTTATATTAGGCGTGTTAAACGGCTGTACCCTGCCTTAGTTGCACTGGTGTTAGTAACTACTGCATATATAACTTTGTTTGCACGTGACTTATTGACCAATATTCGAGCGATTATCGTTACCAATTTTTTGTATGTTTATAATTGGTTTCAAGTTTCACATCATGAATCTTACTTTGATAAATTTGGCTCGCAATCACCGTTTACTCATCTTTGGTCGCTTTCGATCGAAGGGCAGTTTTACTTACTTTGGCCAATAATAATTTTGTTATTAGTAAAATTTGTAAAGAAAAAGCAACCAATTTTTGATGTGATGGTCGTTTTAGCCTTCATCTCAGCTTTGTTAATGGCTCTTTTGTATCATAATGGTCAAGATCCTTCACGCGTTTATTACGGGACGGATACACGCATGTTTTCCATTCTTTTAGGCACGGCTTTGGCGGTCGTTTGGCCAAGCACTTCAATGAAAAAGAAGTTGCCGAAAAATTTACGTTTAGGCCTTGATGGAATCGGGCTAGGAGCTTTACTTTTATTAGTACTGATGTTTATGTACATGACTGGTGAAAGTATTTTAGTTTACCGTGGCGGGATGTTTTTCTTCTCTGTTGTTTCAATGGTCTTTGTAGCGATCGTTGCTCATCCCGGAGCTGATCTTAATCGGCTATTGACCAATCCAGTATTTACTTGGATCGGGAAGAGAAGTTATGGTATTTATCTTTACCAATATCCTGTGTTAGTCTTTTTTGAAAGAAAGGTAAATGTTGCTGATCATCCATTTTTCTATGGGCTCATTGAAGTGATCTTGATTTTGATCATCAGTGATATTTCCTATCGTTTCTTGGAAATTCCGTTGCAACGCTTTGACTACTCTAAGACTTGGAGTACGCTAAAAGAGATCGTTAAACCTGATTCGAATTTTGGAAAAAAGCGTTGGTATTTAGCACTGCCAAGTACAATCATTTTGGTTGCTTTAACTGGGGCGATCATCTCACCAGCTTATAGTTCAACGAGTAGCGATAGTGCGTTGGAAAAGGCAATCACAGCTAATAACAAAAAAGTCGCTGATCAAAATAAGAAAATTGCTCAAAATAGTAGTTCTACGAGTGCAACGTCTTCATCAGCAACTTCTGCAACTAGCTCAAGTGCAAGTTCAGCAAGTTCGACTGCTAGCGACGCTCCAAAATTAACGGAAGCACAGTTGCAAACGGCTAAAACTTTACAGATCACGGCAGTAGGTGATTCAGTTTTAGCGGATGCTTCCGCTGCTTTACAAGAGATTTTCCCTAATATGTATATTGATGCTAAAGTGGGACGACAACCACGTGAAATTATTCCAATTTTACAAAGTTTGTCGCAGAGTGGAAAGTTAGCTAATACAGTCTTGATCAGTGAAGGGACTAATGGTCCTTACTCAGAACAAGAAATGCAACAGATCATGGATATCTTAGGATCACAACGAAAAGTATATTGGGTAAACGTGCATGTACCGACTCGTCGGTGGCAAGATCAAGTAAATAGCGATCTAGCAGCTTCGGCTAAGAAGTACAGTAATTTGCATATTATTGACTGGTATAGTTACAGTAAAGATCATAGCAGTTGGTTTTACAGTGACAATGTCCATCCAAACAAAGAGGGCTTACAATACTATGCCCCATATATTGCTAAACAGATCCTAAGCTAATTAACATAAACAAAAATAGATCCCCAAGATTGGAAAAACCAATTTAGGGGATCTATTTTTGTCAGTTAGACGCAAGCACTAAACCTTGAGAAGTCAATTTAAATCCAAAAATAAGCCGTTTTTCTTCGTTAAGTAGAGCATAAATCGGAAGAGAATGTGGTGCTTTGCCTAAGTTTTGCCGTACTTTTTCTAAGGTAAAGGGTTTAGCAAGTGGTAATAAAATTACTTGTTCATCTAAAACACGAATAACGCCAGTTGGTAAAAGTTCACCATGAGATTGCAAAAAAACATTTAATTTAGGAGATAGATCGGTAGTTAAAACTAAAAAATCACTAATGATCATCAAATCACCTCGAATTAAAAGTAACTGTACTTACATTATCTCATATTAATCTCAAAAAAAGTTGCATGTTATACATAAAAGTTTTAAAATATTTTATTTATTGGTGCCTTTGTCACCTGTAAGAAATGATGATAAAATGTATAAAGGTATGAAGAAAACTACTTCGGCATTGACCGATTAGAATAGGATTTGTAAATAAATGGAATTAGAGTTTTTAGGAACGGGTGCTGGATCGCCAGCTAAGTTTCGTAACGTATCTGCTGTTGCTCTCAAATTGCTTGATGAAGTAAATGCAGTTTGGCTATTTGACGTGGGGGAAGGTACACAACACCAAATTTTAAGAACGACCATTAGACCACGTAAAGTGGAGCGGATCTTTATTACACATTTACATGGAGATCATATTTTTGGTTTACCCGGCTTTTTAAGTAGCCGCTCTTTTCAAAGTGGTGAAGAGATTCGTCCCTTAACGATCTATGGACCAAAGGGGATTGCGGATTTTGTGAAGATCAGTCTAAAAGTTTCACAGACCCATCTGTCATATCCGTTATCCTTTGTTGAATTGACCGAAGATGGAGTCGTTTTTGAAGATAATAAATTTAAAGTGTCTTGTTGTCATTTAGACCATCGCATTGAGTGTCTAGGCTATCGTATCGAAGAAAAAGATCACCCTGGCGAACTTTTGATCGACAAACTTCGCGCTGAGCATGTTCCGTCAGGTCCGATCTATGGGCGAATCAAAGCAGGTGAAACGGTCACGCTAGAAGATGGACGTGTCTTACATGGGGTAGATTATATCGGTGCACCACAAAAAGGGCGAGTTGTTACGATTTTAGGTGATACGCGCCAAACACCAGGAATCTTGACTTTAGCTAAAAATGCTGATGTTTTAGTTCATGAAAGTACATTTGGCAAAGGTGAGGCTCGTTTAGCCCGTAATTATTATCATTCAACCTGTATTCAAGCAGCGAAAATTGCCCAAAAAGCACAAGTCAAGCAATTGTTGCTAAATCATATTTCAGCGCGCTATGTAGGAGCTTTAGCAACGCAATTAGAGCGTGATGCGCGCAGTATTTTTGCCAACACCCGAGTTGTAAAAGATTTTGAAGTCATCGATATCCCGTTTAAAAAGAAAGGTTCTGATTTTTAATGACAGGCTATAAACAATTAAAAGATTTGACCAATCGAGTTGTGTTGATCACAGGTGCATCATCAGGTTTGGGTGAACAAGTTGCGTATCAAGCTGCTAAAAAAGGTGCGATCGTTGTGGGATGTGCACGACGTAAAGATAAGCTAGAAAAAGTTATGGCTGTTTGTCGTGCTATTTCTGGTCGTTTAGCATACGCATATCAATTGGATGTTTCCCAACCAGCTGAAATTGAAAAAGTGATCGATGAGATCGAAACAAATGTCGGACCGATCGATGTTTTGATCAACGATGCAGGCTTTGGCATGATGAAACAAGCACTTAATTTCAATATGGATATTGCAGAAAGCATGTTTCGGGTCAATGTTTTGGGTTTGATGTATGTTACTAAGTACACAGCCTTGAATATGGCTAAAAGAAAACGGGGGATGATCATCAATGTAGCTTCGATCGCAGGTAAGATCGCTACCCCTAAAGCTTCTGTTTATTCTGCAACTAAGGCAGCTGTAATTGCTTATTCAAATTCACTTAGATTAGAATTAAAGCCTCTAGGTATCACAGTAATGACTGTCAATCCAGGCCCAATTAGAACCGCATTTTTTGACATTGCTGATGAAACAGGCGACTATATAAATAGTGTTAAGTGGATGGCACTTAATCCTGAAATTGTAGCTGAAAAGATCGTAAAGGCGATCGGCACCAACAAACGTGAGCTTAATTTACCTTCGTATATGGAATGGGCTCATCATGGTTATCAAGTATTTCCACGTTTAGGTGACTATTTAGCTGGCGGAATTTTCAATAAGAAATAGTGAAAGGGGCCTTTGTTGTGAAAAAACAATGGAGTTTGATAGGAATTTTAGTCTTAGTTTTAGTGATCGTGTTATTTTCATGGATGAACGGGCAATCGGTAACCGTTAATTTTGGTTTTGCTCAAGTTACCATGCCATTAGTTGTGATCTTAGTTGTCTCTGTTTTAGTGGGGGTCGTGATCGCAGTGCTATTTTCAATGACCACGATCTTACAACAACGAAGTGAAATAAAACAATTAAACCACAAACTTCAAGCCAATCAAAAGATGAAACGTACAGTAAAAACTACCCCTAAAGATGCTACTAAGAAGCAAAATTAGCATATAGGAGGTAAGAGATTGATTTCAGCAAAGTATGAGTGGCATGAATTAGCGTTAAATCAAACTGCTGCAAGTGAAATACTCACAAAAGAGTTAGGGGTTGCGCCGTTAGTTGCAGAAATTTTATGTGCACGTGGATATGATACGATCGATAAGGCGCGAGCTTTTTTAGAACCTTCGATCACAAGTTTTCATGATCCCTATGCTCTATTTGACATGCAAAAAGCGGTGGACCGCATTCAAACCGCAATCGTAAATGGTGAAAAGATCACGATTTATGGTGATTATGACGCCGATGGTTTAACAAGTACGGCTATTATGTACGAAACTTTAACACAGTTAGGGGCCAATGTGGTGTATTATATCCCTGACCGTTTTAAAGATGGTTATGGTCCGAATAAAGATGTTTATGAACGTTTGATTACTGAAGAACAGACAGAATTGATCGTTACAGTTGATAATGGTGTTTCTGGCTTTGAAGCTTTAGAGTTTGCAAAGCAAAAAGGAATCGACGTGATCGTGACTGATCACCATGAACTACCTCCTAAACTACCTGAAGCCTATGCGATCATTCATCCAAGACATCCGGCAGGTAACTATCCGTTTGGGGAACTCTCTGGGGCGGGTGTTGCTTTTAAAGTCGCAACTGCCTTACTAGATGAAATTCCACAAGATTTGTTGGATTTAGCAACAATTGGGACTGTGTCTGATTTAGTTTCCCTGACAGGTGAAAACCGTGCGTTGGTGAAATTTGGCTTGTTAGCGTTGGAAAATACTTTACGTCCAGGACTACTGGCATTGTATGAATTAGCTGGGATCGAGCAACAAAGTATCACCGCAGATACGATCGGTTTTTTGATCGGACCACGGTTAAATGCGATCGGGCGGATGCAGCATGCTCAAAGTGGGGTCGAATTACTAACGACGCTTGATGATGAATTAGCGGAAAAATTGGCTAAAGAAGCTCAGCAGTTAAATGTTGAACGTCAAAAATTAGTCGAAGAGATCACAGCACAAGCTGAGTCACAAATTGCTAAACAACCAGAAACACTGGTGAATGTCGTGGCTGGAGAAGGCTGGCATGAGGGTGTCTTGGGAATCGTAGCAAGTCGCTTAGTTGAAAAAACAGGACGTCCGACGCTAGTTTTGAACATTGGCGCGAATAATATAGCTAAAGGGTCTGGGCGCTCGGTGGCAGATTTTCATCTGTTTAAAGCACTTGATGGTCACCGCGACTTGTTAACTAGTTTTGGGGGGCATCATATGGCTTGTGGTCTAAGTTTAAGGGCAGATAACTTGGATCAACTACGTGCGGTTTTAGTTGAAGAAGCAAATAATCAAGGACTTGATGTAACTAAAAAAGCACCTTTAGCAATCATCGGGCAACTTAGTGCAACTAAAATCGATTTACAGTTATATGAATCACTCGAAAAATTAGCACCTTTTGGAGTTGATAATGAACTGCCACTTTTTGAAATAACCGATTTTCATGCGCTTGGTGGCAAGGCAATTGGAAAACAACAAGAACACTTACGCTTAGAATTGCAAGCAGATCTTAGTGAGCAAAAGCTTACCGCCTTAGATTTTGGTCTAGGGTCTGAGATTCCTGCAGTTTTAAATTCTTTAGCAACGCTTAAATTTGTTGCTGCCCTAGATAAAAATGAATGGCGTGGTCAGACCAGTGTGCAATTGATGATCAAAGACCTGACAACGGCTACTACCAACAATGTACCGCAGATTCAACTTGGTCGAGCTAAAAAATTGACCACTGAAATGTTTGAAAATGAGAGTACGTATGGCTTCTTTAACCCGCAGTTGGCACAAAAAATCAAAGCTCATTTACCTGCTAAAGCTCAAGTTGTTATTTTCGATGGTCACTTAGAGCCTTTGCAAGGTGAAGAATTGATTTTGGTCGATTTACCACAAAATTTAGCACAATTAGAATTCGTTTTACAGCGAGTTGATTTTAAAAAGATTACTGCCATCTTTTATACTAAAAAAACTGACTTTGCGGTTCCAGCTCGTGCAACATTTGCCCAAGTCTATAAAACCATATTTAAGCTAGGGAAGCTCGAGCTACCAAAAGATTTAAACCAAGTAGCACAAGGTTTACAAATGTCAGTAGCAGAACTCACCTTAGTATTAAAAGTGTTTTTTGAAGCGGGATTTGTTACAATAGACAATGGAGTTTTGACCGGTGTTGCAGGTGCTAAAGCACATCGATTGGAAGATACAAAGAGCTATCAGGTCAGTGACCAACAAAAAAAGATGGCCGATGCATTGCTGTACAGTACTGACGATTCATTGCAACAATGGTTGTTAGGACATTTTAGTTAATGCACCGAGTAAAAGGAGAAAGAATAATGGCTTTAGATTTAAATAAGTACGTCGCAAGCATTCCTGATTATCCAGAAAAAGGAATCATCTTTAGAGATATCACCCCATTAATGGCTGATGGCGAAGCATATCGTCAAGCTACTGACCGCATCGTCCAATTTGCCAAAGATAAAAGGGTTGAAATGGTAGCTTGCCCAGAAGCACGTGGTTTTATTGTGGGCTGTCCAGTAGCCTATGAATTAGGTGTTGGTTTTGCGCCTGCACGTAAAGCTGGCAAATTACCGCGTGAAACGGTAGAAGCAAAATACGAATTAGAGTATGGTACTTCTGCGCTTTATATGCATAAAGATGCTATTAAACCAGGGCAAAAAGTTTTGATCGTAGATGATCTTTTGGCTACTGGGGGAACGATCGGCGCAACTATCGACTTAGTTGAACAACTTGGTGGTGAAGTGGTCGGCTGTGCCTTTATCATTGAATTAAAAGATTTAAATGGACGTGAACGACTTAAAGATTACGATACACTCTGTTTAATGGAATATTAAAAGCTTTTAGGGTTTAGTCAATGAAAATGACTGACCCTTTTTGAGTTGAGGTGAATAAGATGGAAAAACAGACATTTGCAGTGATCGGTTTAGGACGTTTTGGTGGTAGTGTCTGTCAAACATTGGCTGATGCAGGACAAGAAGTTTTAGCGATTGATAAAGCTGAGGCACGCGTAAATGATTACAAAGATATCGCAACCCAAGCCGTTGTGGCAGACGCACAAGATGAAGATGTTTTGCGCTCGCTTGGGATCAGAAATTTTGACCATGTGATAATTGCGATCGGTGAGGATATTCAAGCTAGTATTTTAGTGACTTTAATGGTTAAAGAACAAGGGGTAAAATACGTTACTGCCAAAGCCCAAAACGGCTATCACGCTAAAGTTTTAGAAAAATTAGGCGTTGATCGTGTCGTTCACCCTGAACGTGATATGGGGGTACGGATCGGGCGCAGTTTGACTTCTAAAAACATGATCGATTATCTTGACTTAGATTCAAACTTCAAGATGGCAGAAATTTTGATAACTAATCCTAAATTCTTTGGGCGCTCTTTGGCTGAATTGGATTTTCGCGATAAGTATAAATTAAATGTAATTGCGATCGCACACAGTAAAAGTGAAATGAATCTGCCAGCAGCTGATGACGTTTTAGGACCACGTGATAGCATTTTAGTGGCTGGACCTAAGGATGCGATCGATCAATTTGAAGATTTAATGAATTCACGTTAATGTATTATTTTTTATTTAAATCTATAGTAAGAAATAATTATAGTGCAAAGCTTGTAATGCATCTGTAAATTATGTACTATTATCTACGTTAGGGAAATTAGGCCTTGAGTGTTTGGAGGCATGAAAATGAAAGAAAAATGGCTGATGTTTTTAAGGAATAGCTATGTTTCGTTTACCTTAAAGACAATTTTTTATTTTATTGTATTGTTTGCATTGGTCTATTTATATAGCTATAGTGGGGTAAACCAGCCACATTTCATTTATAATGAATTTTAGCTGTAATAAGTACTAAAAATAAAAATGCAAAATTTACGCCTATCTTAGAAAGAAAAACATGGAAGGTGGGACGTTTTGGCTAAAGGGTAAAACTTTGGCTAGGGGAAACCGTTCTTTAAAATTTACATTATTTGTTTTAGAGAAGGGCTCAAACGTTAAGTAAAATCAGGAAAGGAAGACTATATTCTTTCTAGTTATATGGAAGATAAATCTATATAATTCCATTGTTTATATAGTGGTGAGTAACTTGTCAGAAAATTTGATCAAAATGATCGATCAATGGGCCATCACAGAGCCAACAAAAGTTGCATATGATTATTTGGGAAAGACTAATACTTACGCTGATTTAAAAGCGTACTCAGATTCATTAGCAGCTTATTTGCAACAAATGGCTTTGCCTAAAGGGGCACCACTGATCGTTTTTGGGGGACAAAAATTTGAAATGATCGCAGCCTTTCTTGCTGCAGTAAAAACGGGACATGCATATATTCCCGTTGATACTCATTCACCGCTTGAACGAGTTGAGATCATTAAAGAAATTGCTCAACCAGCTGCTTGCATTGCGGTGGATGAATTGCCACTTAAATTTACAGATTTACCAGTCATTACCCCAACGCAATTAAATGAAATCTTTGCTATTAAAACACCATACCATGATGTAGCAAATTATGTAAGTGGTGATGAGAATTTTTACATTATCTTTACTTCTGGAACCACTGGTGTTCCTAAGGGCGTTCAGATCAGTCATGATAATTTAGTGAGCTTTAATAATTGGATGCAGACCGATTTTGGCTTGAGTAAAGATGGCGTATGTTTATCCCAACCACCATATTCGTTTGATTTATCGGTGATGGATCTTTATCCTACTTTAACTGCAGGAAAACGTTTAGCAGTTTTACCAAAGGAAACTACCGATAACTTTAAAGAATTGTTCAGTGTTTTACCCGAGCTTCAAGTTAGTGAGTGGGTCTCAACACCGTCATTTATGGATATTTGTTTGTTACAGCCGACTTTTGATGCAAAACATTTACCAGCGTTGACGCACTTCTTTTTCTGTGGTGAAGAATTGACGCATAAAACAGCGGCGACACTCAAACAACGTTTCCCACAAGCAAAGATCTTTAATACATATGGTCCAACAGAAGCAACTGTGGCTGTAAGTGCAGTAGAGATCACATCTGAAGTTTTAGAAAATTATCAACGTTTACCGATTGGGAAAGCCAAACAAGATACCCAGATCGTCTTACTTGACGAAAACGGTAAAGAAGTAGCTACTGGTGAAAGTGGTGAAATCTTGATCGTGGGTCCAAGTGTTTCTAAAGGGTATCTCAATAATTCTGAAAAAACAGCCAAGGCCTTTGTAACTTATAATGCTCGTCCAGCTTATAAAACAGGGGACCTAGGTCAGTTTGATGAAAATGGTCAATTGTTGTATAAGGGACGAATTGATTTCCAAATTAAATTGCATGGCTTCAGAATCGAATTAGAAGACGTTGATCATCACTTAGACAAAGTCAGTTATGTTTCGCAAGCAACTACGGTCCCACATTATGGTAAAGATCATAAAGTTAATCAATTAGTCGCTTATGTAGTTAAAGATAAAGACAAAATAGCGGAATTCGAAAGTGATTTTAAAGTAACTCAAGCAATCAAAAAAGAATTACTTGAGACAATGATGTCATATATGATGCCACAAAAATTTGTCTATGTTGATTCTTTGCCCTTGACTGCTAATGGCAAGATCGACCGCAAATCTTTGATGAAAGAGGTCAATAGCTAATGCTTAATATGCAACCATATCAAGATCCGACCTATTTCGTTTTGCTGGCGTTAGGGTTATTACCGATCATGATCGGTATGCTCTATGAAAAACGTTTTCGGGTATATGAAACGATCATCTCGTTTTTATTTTTACTTTTGACCTTTGGTGGTGTTAAGTGGGAACAAGGGCTAGCATTAATTGCTTATACAATTTTTGAACTGCTACTCATTTACGGGTACTTGGCATATCGTAAGCGAAAAAATGCCTCTTTAGTCTTTAACTTAGCGGTTATTTTAGCGATTTTACCGTTAGTGATCGTTAAAGTTTCACCACTCTTTGATCAAGGGCGTGAATCAATTCTGGGCTTTTTAGGGATAAGTTATTTGACCTTTAAAGTTGTCGGGATGATCATGGAAATTAGAGACGGGATCATTAAGGCAGTTAATTTTAAAGAAGTCGTTCACTTCTTACTTTTCTTTCCAACGATCTCATCTGGACCGATCGACCGGTATCGAAGATTTTTAGGCGACTATCAAAAGAAAATCAAACGTGATAAGTATTTTAAGTTACTTGATAAAGCAATTTGGTACATTTTCTTAGGTTTTTTGTATAAGTTCATTTTGGCTTACTTTTTTGGTACCTTATTATTGCCGAAAGTTTCGGCTTTAGCTTTATCACATGGTGGCTGGTCCTGGTGGGTAGTCGCTTATATGTATGTTTACGCGATGGATCTTTTCTTTGATTTTGCGGGCTACAGTTTATTTGCGGTCGGAATCAGTTATGTAATGGGGGTTGAGACCCCAATGAACTTCAATAAACCATTTATTTCTAAGAATATTAAAGATTTTTGGAATAGATGGCATATGACGTTATCGTTTTGGTTTAGAGATTATATCTACATGCGACTAGTCTTTTTCATCATGAAGAAGAAACTCATGAAAAATCGAGTTGCAATTGCTAATGTCGGTTATTTAACGCTCTTTTTGATCATGGGCTTTTGGCATGGCCTTACGTGGTATTATATTGTGTATGGTTTGTATCATGCGGTCGCAATTATTTTATGTGATGCTTGGTTAAGGTTTAAGAAAAAACACCAAGAAAAAATTCCACATAATAAGTTTACCGAAGCGCTAGCGATCTTTACGACATTTAATGTTGTATGTTTTAGTTTCTTAATATTCTCAGGATTCTTGGATAAGTTATTCTTTGTATAACAGATAATTTTTGGAGGTAAAAATAATGCAAGATACAGTTTTAGATATTTTAGAAGAATTAACAGGCAGTGATGAAGTAAGAAATGATTTAGACATTGATATTTTTGAAACAGGTCTCTTGGACTCAATGGGAACTGTTCAAATGTTATTAGAATTACAAGCACAATGTGGAATCGACGTGCCCGTTTCTGAATTTGAAAGAACAGAATGGAATACGCCAAATAAGATCATTGCGAAAGTTGAAAGTATGCAATAATGAATACAAGAAAGAAGCTATTCAAGATTTTTGGACCAGCTGTTTTAGCAGCTGTTTTATTGGTTCTTTTGTTGATATCACCTTTTAATTTTAGCAAGATCGATCAAAAGACACTTGAGATAGCAGCTGTTTCACAGTCAAAGAACATTTTTAAGGGAACTGCCGTTAAGAAACAAGCGTTAGAAGAAAATTATGTGGCTTTTTTTGGGTCATCAGAATTATCACGAATGGATTCTTTTCATCCTTCTTCATTGGCTATGCGCTATAATCGCAGTTACCGTCCGTTCTTGTTAGGGGGACCAGGTTCAACTTCACTTTCACAATTTTTTGGGATGCAAGGAATAAACCAGCAACTAAAAAATAAAAAGGCCGTTATGATCATTTCGCCACAGTGGTTTGTGAAGAAGGGAACTGATCCAGGTGCATTTAGCCTGTATTATTCTAACCTTGAAGCAGTTACATGGTTAAAAAATGCCAAAAACGACAAAATGAGTCGTTATGCTGCAAAACGTTTGCTAAGTATGCCATCGGTACAAAATGATAAGATTTTGAAGCAAGGTATTTTACAGATCGCACAAGGTAAAAAACTACAGGGCTGGATGAAAACATACTTGAAATTGAAGTATAACCAGCTTGAACATGAAGACGAATTATTTTCAACGATGGCACTTAAGGATAATACCACTAAACTTGCTAAAGTTGCTTCCAAGTTGCCACAAGAATATAATTTTGAAAAATTGGATCTTCTTGCTTATGAAATGGGTAAAAAACATACGACAAACAATCAGTTTGAAATTAATAACAAGTTCTTTAGTAAGAATTTAGCTAATAAGTATCAAAAACTGAAAAATAAGCAACGTAATTATAATTACGTTAAATCGCCCGAATATGCAGACTTCCAACTGGTATTAAATCAATTTGCTCAAAATAACACGAATGTGATGTTTGTGATTCCACCGGTAAATCATAAGTGGAGTCAGTACACTGGTTTATCAGAAAAGATGTTAAAACAATTTAACAAGAAAATTAAGTATCAACTTGAACAACAAGGCTTTACTAACATCGTTGATCTTTCTAATGATGGTGGCGAAAAGTACTTCATGGAAGATACGATCCACCTAGGCTGGCGTGGTTGGTTAAAGATGGATCAAGCTGTCGCACCATTTTTAACAAAGGAACAAAAATCACCTAACTATAAGATCAATAATTACTTCTATAGTAAAGAGTGGCAAAATCTCAGTGGTTCGAGTTTAAACGCTGTGACTCAACAATAAAATAATTAAAAAAGCGAACCGCCCATGTAGAGCGATTCGCTTTTTTGTTGTGCTTATTATTTTTGTCTTTTACGTTGTTGTAAGTAGAGTAATAACGTAATTCCAAGAGAAATCAAGGAAATGATACAACCAAGCCATAAACCAGGTGGCGTAAAGGTCAAGGTAACCGTATGTTTTCCTTTGCCAATGTTAAAGCCGATGAAAGTGTCTTGAATCTTATAGGTCTTCACACTTTTTCCATCAACGGTGGCGTGCCAACCTTTGCTATATGGAATTGTTGTAGCAAAGATCTGATTCTTTTTAGTAATATTGATCGTCCCAGTTAACTTGCGTGAATTATAAAAAGTTATTTTCCAAGAACTCTTTTGTAATTGTTTGAGTTTTTGTTCGACTAACTTATTATCCATGCGGTAAAGCACAAAACTATCCAGCCAAAGCGTATTCTTTTTGAATTTAACGGTAATGATTTGTTCTTGCCCTTTTTCAGAAGTTGCTGGATTTAAGACAACAGTATGTCTAAAGGTATCGTAAAGCGAGTATTCACTAGTTCCGTTGTACCAAGTAGCATAATCTCCACTTAAATTAGAACCTAAGGTCAAATAATAGGAATCATTAGTTGTCGGGGTAAATTTAAAGATGATCTGGGCATCTTTTGAGAGATCAGTTTTTTTGAAATATGAACCAGTCAAGTTGACTTGCTTACCAGTATTTTCAAAAACAACTTCATTAAAGTTTGAAGCATAGAAATATTTTGTACTTGCAGCCGAACCAGTCGCAGCATTTAACCAATTAGTTTGATAAGTTAACGGTTGGTTATATAAAACTTTAACATTTTTCAGTGCTTTATTAGCTGCATATCCTAGACCAACAGCGTATGGATTTTGATAGATCCGTGTTTTGTTAGTTTGGGTCTGAAGTTGATAAAGACTTACATCAGGACGGAAACTTACCGCTTTTAGTGCAGTATCTGATTGACCACTTGTAAGCTCAGAGGTTTGTTTAGCTTGCAAGAGGTACTTTACGTTTAATAATGAATCGCTGATCAAAGTCCCATTATAATAACCAACGTAATTATCACCATCAGGCTGCCCGATTTGACCATAAAAATCAGGGATGCTCTTTTCTAACGCCGAACTGAAGTATGAACCGGTATTTAGATTTTGAGCTAACCCATCATCTTTTGTACGTGCGTAAAGTTGGGCCGTGCGATAAAAAGAAGTATCTAACTGCGATAAAGTCGTTGCATCGGTAGTCAGTGCCGTGGATGGTGTTTCAAATTCTTCTTGGGTCAAATAGCTGATATTGTTAAGTGAATAAGCAGTATTAGCTAAAAGTTCAAGGCAGACCACTAGGTAAAGCGTAAATGGTGTCAGCAAACGATGAACTTCACTTTTCTTTAAGGTCAAAAGTAATAAGACCAAAACATTAAAGAGTGCCGTGAAAAGTAAGGTCGGATTTGAAATATAGTCCAAATCTTTGCGGTCAAGGTAGACGTAAACCAGCGTCGCACTCACTAAGCCAAGGATAATGAGCGTTTGCCAATTTTTGAGAGCGAGGTCGCTCTTTTTTAATGCAATAGCTGCTAGAAAAATCATCCAAAAGCTTACTACAAAAGAAAAGCGATATGGATACCAAACAGGGAATTGCATCCCATGCCATAAAAGATCAAGCGGTTCAAAGCACATCGAAATTGCTAAGAAAAGACTGATCAGACCTGCAGCAATTTTAGAATGACGCTTGATCTGGCGATTTAAAAAGTAAAGAATAAAGCCAAATAAAGCTAAGCTTCCGATAAATAAGTTAGGGTAGCCTTCGGGCATTTGATCAAAGTTAAACGCACCGATAACAAATTTAGAAAGCATTTTAAATGGCAAGTATTCGAATTTAAAGCTTAAGTTAGTTTCTGTGTATTGCCCTTTGCTTGTTGTTAACGAATATAGCGTTGGAATCAGTAAAGCAGAAGCGACCCCGATCGCTAAAAGTGAGCGACTAGCAAAAAGCCAAGTTTGCTTTAAAAGCTGTTTTTTGTTGCTAAAGTATTCTGTTTGATACCAAATAAAGAAAAGTGCTAAGAACAAGCAGATCATATACGCCATGTAATAGTTAATAAAGATCATTGCTGCTAAAAACAAAACATAGCCGGTACTTTTCTTAGTTGATAATAATTTATACAATGCTGAAATAATTAGTGGTAAGAAAATTGGGGCATCTAACCATAGCATATTAAGTTGGTTAGCGATCAACCATCCCATCAAGGTATAGCTAGTAGCTAGTGTAGGGACTAATAGCCCATTTATTTTTAAATTTTTATTGAGTAGGCGTCCAAATGTATAGCCTGCACAACCGTACTTTAAAAGTAAAACAACGAGACACCCAGCAGTCAGATATTTTCCGGGAAATAGTAGAAAAATCAAATTAAAGGGGCTTAGTAAATAATAAGCATATTCACCAAGCATTTGCCCACCTAAGGCTTTAGAAAATGAATAAAAGAAGTCAGTGGGAGCATGCAAGATGGTATGCCTAAAATAGGCAAAAAAGTCAACGTACTGTTGACCTAAATCAACAGTTAAAACGCTTGAAGTGCCAAACGGATAAAATCCGCGATAAATAAAATACCCAAGCATAATGAAAAACGGTGTCCAAAAGCTGAGTAGTAACGGATAATGTTTTTTGAAATAATTTTTCATCCTGAAAAAGATCCTTTCAGATTGTAATTCTATAGCTTCTAGAATACCATAACCTAAAAAAGATTACGAACCCCGATAAAAGAGTTAATTTTGAGAAAAATTATTATTTAAAAGGTGATTTATCGTATATAATAATAGATGCAAACTTATTATATATTAAGATTGTACAGAGATATTTTTCTTTAGCCAATTTTGTGCTAGGATAATTATGTTGTTAATAATTTTGGAAGAGGAGATTTTTAGTGAAATTTTTAAGAAAAGCCAGCGGTCAAAACAAGAAAAAACGGTCGCAGATACCCTTTAGATTGAATTTTCTCTTTTTGATCGTTTTTTTCCTTTTTGCAGCGTTGATTGGGCAACTGGTTTACTTGCAAATCATTAACGGTAATCAGTTTGAGTCTGAAGCTACCAGTAGTAACAACCAAACTGAAACTAAAAACGTTCAGCGTGGGCTGATCTATGATTCTTCAGGTAAACTTTTAGTTGCTAATAACACCACGCGTGCTATTACCTATACTAAACCTTTGAGTGTTACTTCTAGCGAAATGTATACAGTGGCTACGAATTTAGCGAAGTATATCACGGTGGATACTGATACATTGACAACAGCTAATAAGATTGCTTATTACTTGGCTAATCCGACCAATACCAAAAACGTCAATGCACATATCAAAAACGCTGAGTCTCTTTCTGTAAGTAAGTTGACAAAGTTACAAAATAAATATGTCAAAGAACACGGATTAGTGAAAAATTTTACTACGGATCAAAAGGAAGCTGCTTATATCTATAATAAGATGTCAGGTGCTTATGCTTTATCCACAGTCTATATTAAGACAAGTGATGTAACTGATACTGAAATGGCCGAGGTTGGTGAACATATGTCCACTCTCGCTGGGGTCAAGGTCGGAACAAGTTCTTCCCGTTCTTATCCTAACGGTGAATCGGTTAAGAGTGTTATCGGGACAGTTACTACAGAAAAACAAGGGCTACCAAGTGATAAGATCAATACCTTGTTAGCTCAAGGTTATTCCCGTAACGATAGTGTGGGTTCAAGTTATATCGAATCACAATACGAAAATGTTCTTAAAGGTACTAAACAAATAATTAATGTAATCACGAGAAATAATAAGGTTGTTAAAGAAGTTACTCAATATGGTGGTAGCGATGGTGATAGTATCCAGTTAACGATCAATGCTGAGTTTCAATCACAAGTGCAACAGATCGTGCAAGATGCTGTTTCTAATGCTGCTTCTTCTAACCCTTATATCCCAGGGGGCTATGCGGTCGTAATGAATCCTAAAAACGGTGCGATTTATGCATTAGCTGGCGTTAGCCGTGATGTTTCTACCGGTGAGATCACTGAAAATGCCCTTGGTACGATCAATCAAACCTTCGTAATGGGTTCTGTTGTTAAAGGTGCGATGGTTATGGGGGCGTTGACCGATGGTGTCATTACGCCAACTAATAATACTTTATTAGAAGAACCGATCAAGTTAGCAGGGACTGCAACTAAGGCTTCCTGGTTCAATAAAACTGGTTCTGCTAATATGAATTTGACAGCCTCTGAAGCGCTTGAAGTTTCTTCTAACACATATATGATGAAACTAGCAATGCTTGAAGGTGGTTTCACCTATACTTCCGGAGCTGCGTTAAACTTACCAACATCCATTTTTAGTAAATTGCGTCAAAACTTCAAACAGTATGGTTTAGGGGTTAAGACCGGGATCGATATTCCAGGTGAATCTAGTGGGTACGAAGGTACTGCCGATCAATCACACATTGGTAATGCGCTTGACTTATCCTTTGGTAACTATGATGCCTATACGACGATCCAATTGGCTCAATATGCCTCAACGATTGCAAACGGTGGTTATCGTTTACAACCACATATTCTAAAATCGATTCGGGCAACGAATAAAGATGGTTCGTTAGGTGCAGTTAAGTATGAATTCCAGCCAAATGTCTTAAACGTTGTTAGTGGGACAAAGGCACAGTGGAATGTAGTCAAAACAGGTCTGTGGTTAGTTGTTCACGGGACAAATCAATATAAGACTGGTGGCTCGATGGAATCGATCACGCCACAGATTTCGGCTAAAACTGGTACTGCGCAAACTTACTACAACAATATTGAAACTGAAACTTTAAGTGCGATCAGTTATGCGCCAGCAACTGATCCACAAGTTGTTGTGGTAGTTGCCTTCCCAAATATTACTGATACAAGCAGTAAGATTAATACAGAAGTAGTTAAGCAAATCTACGAAGCTTACTGGAAGACAGTTCAATCTAGTGACGGTTATAGCTAAAAAATAACACTTGAAAATATGCAGAAGTATTCAAAATTTGATGCTTCTGCATATTTTTTTGCTGTCAAGGAATTTTCCTTAACAAATAACTAAAAAATACTGGTAATCAGATCCAAAAAATGATATGATATTAAACGTTGAAGATGCCAAGAGCATTTTTTATGAACTGATATGCATTGGAGGTTTAGAATTATGCGCGTAAATATTACATTAGAATGTACAGAATGTCATGAACAAACATACTTGACAAACAAAAACAAGCGTAATAACCCAGATCGCCTTGAACTTAAGAAGTATTGTCCACGCGATCACAAGGTTACAGTACATCGCGAAACAAAATAACAACAGGTTTAAAACCCTGTTGTTTTTTTTTGAAAGTTTAATGAACCGGTTGCATAAGCGCAAAATCTTGCGTATAGTTGATGCTAGGACAAGATAAGCTAATGTGATTGGAGGATCGGTCATGAATAATTTTCAGCGAAAACCGATTATTACGTATGGATTGATCACGATCAATCTACTCGTGTTTATTGGAATGACGTTAAGTGGTGGTAGTGAAAACGTAGCTAACTTGATTCGTTGGGGAGCTAAATATAATCCCTTGATCATTCAAGGTGAATGGTGGCGCTTAGTGACCCCCATGTTCATTCATATTGGTTTAGAACATTTAGCGCTAAATATGCTAACGCTTTACTTTTTAGGGATCCAGCTAGAACAGCTTTTTGGGAAGTGGCGTTATTTAGTGCTTTACTTGGTAAGTGGCATTGGGGGCAATATTTTTAGTTTTGCCTTGTCAAATAATGTCTCAGCAGGTGCAAGTACAGCGTTATTCGGTTTGTTTGGAGCATACTTAATGTTAGGAGAATCATTCCGACATAATCAATATATTCGGATGATTTCACGTCAATTTTTAGTATTGGTCGTTTTGAACTTTGCATTTGATCTGTTTACTGGCGGAATCGATATGTGGGGACATGCTGGCGGCTTATTTGCCGGCTTTTTAGCCTCTTATCTAGTCGGAGTACCTAAATTAGGTAATATTCCGAAGTTAAAACGAATTTTAAGTGCGCTAGCTCTAGTAATTGTATATGGATTATTGTTGAAAACAGGTTTTAATAATTGACAATATCCAGTATAATCTTAAAGGAGAGGTTTTCATGAAAACTCTATATGATGTTCAACAGCTATTAAAGCATTTTGGTGTGTTTGTTTATGTTGGAAAGCGAATGTGGGATATTGAATTGATGGCGATCGAGATCGATAATTTGTATAAGGCAAATGCCATTGATAAACAAGCTTTTTTAAGTGCCAAGCTTGTACTCACGCGGGAGCATCGCGTAGAGGAAGAATATGAAGCTGCTAAAGATAATTTAGAATAGTAGGAGTGATTTTGCGGTATGGATAAGAAACTTATCGGGGTTGACCTTGGTGGGACAACTATTAAATTTGCAATTTTGACAGCTGATGGTGAAATTCAACAAAAATGGAGTATTGAAACAAATGTTTTAGATGAAGGTTCACATATTGTGCCTGATATCATTGAATCAATCAACCATCATTTGAATTTATACGAAATGGAACCAGAACAATTCATCGGAATCGGGATGGGAACACCTGGTACAGTTGATCGTGCAGCTGGTACGGTTGTTGGTGCCTATAATTTGAATTGGAAGACAGTTCAAAATGTAAAAGAAGAAATTGAAGCTGGTACAAGAATCAAGTTCGCGCTTGATAATGACGCTAACGTTGCTGCTTTAGGCGAACGCTGGAAAGGTGCCGGTGAAAATGCTGATAATGTTGCTTTTATCACATTAGGAACAGGTGTTGGCGGTGGTTTGATCGCTGACGGTAAGCTTTTACACGGTTTAGGTGCTGCTGGTGAAGTTGGTCATATCAACGTTGAACCAGGTGGTTACTTATGTACATGTGGTAACCATGGCTGCTTAGAAACTTATGCGTCTGCAACAGGTGTTGTTCGGGTAGCTCGTGACATGGCAGAAGAATTTGCGGGTGATTCAGAACTTAAGCGTGCCCTAGATAACGGGGAAGAAATCAGTTCTAAGATGGTCTTTGACTTAGCTAAGCAAGATGACATTTTGGCTAAACGTGTTGTTGATCGTGTGTGCTATTACTTAGGTTTAGCAAGTGCTAACATCAGTAGTATTTTACATCCAGAATATGTTGTTATTGGTGGCGGGGTTTCTGCTGCAGGTGATTTCTTACTTAACCAAGTTGAAAATTACTTTAAAGAATATGCTTTCCCAACAATTCGCAATACAACTAAGCTTAAATTAGCACAATTAGGTAACTCTGCTGGTGTTATCGGTGCAGCTTCATTAGCTTTAGAATTTAAATAAGCTTATTCCTAATTAAACAGTCTCGCTTTTAGTGAGGCTGTTTTGGTCTAATATAAATATTTATGATAAACAGCAAAATTTTGGCATATCTTTGAATAAAGTGATATAACGTTCATATGTATAATTATAAACTTTGTTCTTTTAGCCAAAAAAAGATTAATTGAAGTAAGAAAGGAATGCTATATTTTTATAGCGAGGGCTCAGAAATGAATTTGATGTTGGGTAAAATATCTGCATGGTTTTGGATCGATCTAGTTTTAGTATTAATCTTGTTATGGATGCTGGGAACGCAATTATATTGGTGGTATCGTGGCAAAAAAGTTGCTCATATCGTTGATAGTGAAGAATTTAAAAAGGGTTTACGTAAGGGACAGATCGTTGACTTACGTGATAGTGCTGAATTTGATCGTTCTCATATTTTAGGTGCTCGTAACATGCCATTTGCACAATTTAAATTATACGAAAATTCTTTACGTAAGGATGCACCAGTCTATCTTTATGATACGACACGGGCAATGCCGATCAGAATCGCTTCTCGTTTGAAAAAAGAAGGTTTTAAAGAAATCTATGTGTTAAAGGGTGGCTATTCGAAGTGGGATGGCAAAACGAAGAGTAAAAAGAATTAAGCGCTAGACACATATATAACAAATAACCTGTCTCGAATTTTGGAGACAGGTTATTTTGATTTACGGTTAATTAGTTGATTAGGATTTTTCCAATAATTTTTTGATTACAGGAACTTGTCCTAAATTAGTGATGTCTTCTTTTGATAAAACTATTAAGTTTGTATCTGATTCTGCTAATGTTGTGAAAGCAGAGATACTTTGGTCTTTAAAGTAGTTTTCGTCAACTGAGCGAAGGGCGTCTTGGATTTTTTGGATCCGGTAGCTTTCAGCATCCGCACGAGTTTTAGTTGCTTGTGCTTGTGCCTGCGCTGTTTCGACTAATGCTTTATTTTTGGCATCGGTCGTTAGTTTGATGTTACGTGCTTCACCTTCAGCTTTTGCAATTGCAGCGACACGTTCGCGGTCAGCCGTCAATTGTTTATCCATTGCCTTTTGGATCTCTTTTGAAGGTGTCAATTCGTCAATGTTGACCCGATCAACATTGATTCCGTAGATATTAGTTAAATCGCCGATCGCAGCTGCTAATTCAGCATTGATCTTTGAAGTTGAACCTAAAGCAGAGTTAAGATCCATTCGTCCGATAATATCGCGTAAGTGTCCGCGAACGAGTTGGGCCATCGATTCAACTGAATCAGAGTTTTCGTAGGTGTATTTTTGTGCGTCTGTTACGTGGTAATTTAGGGTCACGCTCGCTTCGATATCAGCATTATCTTGCGTGATAACAGAATATTTTTGTAAGCGTAGTGGATGCATTGCGAGTTCGACGATCCGGATCTTTTGAAAAACCGGAATGTAAAATTTTAACCCTGCATCGACTGAATATGAATATTTTCCCAACGTTTCAACGAGACCTTTACAGTTTTGACGTACGATTTTTATTCCAAGCATAGTTATTTTTCCCCTTCCTGTTTTAACGGACGCAGTGTCAAAATATTTCCCAAAACTTCAATAATGATGTAGTTTAAATTTGGCTCAAAAGGTTGGTTGCTTTCGATCAAATAACGATAGTAGATTCCCTCAACTTTAACTAGACCATCGATTTCATCAAATTGTTCGGGCTTGACGAGTTTTCCTAAAAATAATCTTTGTTCCAAGGGTTCCGAAGAATTGCCTTTAAGTGATAATGATTCGTTGACGATCGTCTGTAAAGTTGCATTAACGCTTTTGTTTTCTTGTTTCGCCTTTTTACTGAGTTTCTCTTTGAGTGACGTTGGTAAGCGAAATAAAAAAGTTGTCATATCATCTTTTTCCATAAAAAACCCCTATTTGACCTGATTATTTATAGCTTAATAATATCACAATGATATCATTGAAGGGAAGAAAAAAGACCACACCAAAAATTTTGATGTGGTCAGCTTATTTTTATCCTTGGTGTGAAGAACGACGTTTACGCAATGCGCGTCTACGGTGTTCGTCTAATACAGCTTCACGTTCTTCGATTGGTTCAATAACGGTCTTCTTAAAGGCAAAAACACAACCTGCTACAGCACTAAATGCTGTAAGTGCTCCAACTAAGAAGCCTTTTCCAAATGTCTTCATAGGAAATTCCTCCTTTTTGAATTACTAACAACTTTATTATGAATGATTGTTAAAAAAATATCCAGTAATACATCTTTGTTACAGTAACTATACTACGAACTGAGTTGGATTTAAAGTAAATATCTAAAAATTGGGCTAAAAAAAGCTAAGCGGAAGTGTTAAAATGGGTTAGTATTAATTTTTTGAAAGATTAAAAACTGTGATCTTAGAAAGGAAAAACGATGACACAAAAGCTGTTATTGATCGTGGGTCCAACAGCTGTTGGCAAAACGTCGTTGTCGATCGAATTAGCTCAAAAGTTTAATGGTGAGATCATTTCGGGAGATTCGATGCAAGTCTATCGTAAACTTGATGTTGGAACGGCTAAAGTCACTGCCGAAGAAATGCAAGGTGTAAAGCATTACATGCTAGACATAAATGAGATCGATGAACGTTTTTCAGTTGCTGATTTTATTCAGCTTTGTCAAACTGATATCGCTACGATCGCCCAAAATGAAGCTTTACCGATCATTGCAGGTGGAACAGGCTTTTACTTGCATGCACTACTAAATGATTTTCATTTGGGGCAAGATAGTTACGATGAGCAAATCAAGAATCGGTTAAAATGGCATCAATTTGCTAAAGAACATGGAAAACAAAAGCTATGGGATAAATTGGCGCAGATCGATGCCAAAGCTGCAGCTAAGATCCCGGTACAAAATGAACAACGCATTGTACGTGCACTTGAAGTTTATGAAAAAACAGGTAAACTGTTTTCAAGTCAAGCAGATCAAAAAAATCAGGAATTTGATCCTTTAGTGATCGGGTTGACAACTGAGCGTGTGTTACTTTATGAGCGGATAAATCAGCGCGTTGAGTTAATGGTTCAAAATGGACTGTTAGACGAAGCACGTTACCTCTACGAAAATGGGGGCGAGAAGTTACCTGCAGGAAAAGGAATCGGGTATAAAGAGTTTTATCCTTATTTTTCTGGGGATATTTCGTTAACTGAGGCAATCGAAACAGCTCAAAAAAACTCGCGCCATTATGCGAAACGCCAATTGACTTGGTTTCGCAATAAAATGGATGTAAATTGGTTTGATATTGTTCAACATCCAGAGCAAAGAAGTCAGATTGATGACCTAGTAGCAGACTGGCTAGCAAAATAAAAATTGAGAAAGGAAAGCTATATTTTAGGATAGAGATATAGCAATAAAAAAATGGTTTTAAATTCTTGGAAAGCTGATTTACCAGCTGATTTAGTTGCAAAAGTTGAAAAAGTAGATGAAAAGATCAAAGATCATCTCCAACTGATCGATGAACAAGTGATGTATAATCAACAACGTCTACTTAGCCTTTTTAGAAAACATCGCGTAGCCGAAGAAGATCTAGTTGGTTCGACGGGCTATGGCTTTGACGATATGGGACGTGAAAAATTAGAAGCAATCTTTGCGGACTACTTTAAAGCAGAAGATGCTTTGGTGCGCCCACAGTTGATTTCTGGGACGCATGCGATCGCTACTGCCTTTTACGGCGTTTTACGTCCAAACGACACGTTATATTATATGACAGGAATGCCTTATGATACGATCCAACAAGTGATCGGGATCGTGGGTGATAATCCAAAGACTTTGCATGAGTATGACATTAATTTTGACTATACTCCACTAAAAGAAAACGGTAAGGTTGATTACGATAGTGTTAAAGAAAAATTGACTACTGATGATTCGATCAAAGTTGTTGCGATCCAACGTTCTCGTGGCTATGCTACGCGTGAAAGTTTTGTGGTCGATGAAGTTCGTGAAATGATCGAATTTGTTAAAGAGTATGCGCCTAATGCGATTATCTTTATTGATAATTGCTACGGTGAATTTTCTGAAACAACTGAGCCATCTTTCTATGGAGCTGATTTAATGGCAGGATCGCTCTTTAAAAATGCTGGTGCTGGTATCGCTAAAGGGGGTGCCTTTCTTGTGGGGCGTAAAGATTTGATCGCTCAAGCGGCAGCTCAACTTTATGCTCCTGGCTTGGGTAAAGCTGAAGGGCCTACTTGGGGTTATCAACGTGATTTTTACCAAGGAGTCTTTATGGCACCTCATACGACAGGTGAAGCAATTAAGGGTGCGATTTACACTGCTGCTTTATTAGAAGAATTAGGGATGGATGTTTCGCCTAAGTGGGATGCACCCCGGACAGACCTTGTTCAGACCGTTACATTTGGTAAACCAGAACCGATGATCAAGTTTTGTGCAGCGATCCAACATAATTCACCAATGAATGCATTTGTTGACCCAGTTCCTAGTTATATGGATGGGTATGAAGATCAAGTTATTATGGCATCGGGGAGTTTTACTGAAGGTTCAACGATCGAACTTTCCTCGGATGGTCCATTGCGTCCGCCATACTGCTTATATATTCAAGGTGGTCTATCTTATGCTCACGTTAAATTAGCGGTAACGGCAGCTGCTAATGAAGCGTTTTACAAAGAAAATAAATAATTGATGTTAAAAGATGTTTCGTATTTTGCGAAACATCTTTTATTTTTTTAGTTTCATGTTATAAAATGTAACATAGGTTATTGACAAGTAATTTTAAAGTTGCTATGATTATGGAGTGATCAAAGGAGGGGTGTTATGAAGGAAAAAGAACTACGACGTTCGCTCGCTGTTTTACCGATTGGAACAGTGATGAAACTAACGGATTTGACTGCGCGCCAAATTCGTTATTATGAAGAGCAAGGGTTGGTTATCCCAGCACGTAACGAAGGAAATCGGCGGATGTATTCGTTGAATGATATTGATAAATTATTGGAAGTTAAGGATTACTTAGCTGAAGGGATCAATATGGCTGGGATCAAGCGAATCTATGAAGAAAGAGCACAAGAAGAGGCCGAAAAGCAAGCTAAGCGCGAAAAATCACTGACTGACGCAGATGTCAGACGGATCTTGCACGATGAATTTGTTGCGGTCAGTGGCTTGAGTAAGCAAAATCAGTTCTCTTTCCGAAATAACGGACTCTAATTAATTAACAAGGAGCGATCATGATGGGAAAACCTAGCTATACTAAAGACGATATTCGTAAAATGGCAAAAGAAGAAGAGGTCCAATTTTTACGCCTAATGTTTACTGATTTATACGGTACGATCAAAAATGTTGAAGTTCCGATCAGTCAGTTAGATAAAGTTTTAGATAATAAAATGATGTTTGACGGTTCTTCGATCGACGGTTTTGTGCGGATCGAAGAAAGTGATATGTGGCTTTACCCTGATCTTTCTACGTGGTTGATCTTTCCATGGGGAAGTGAACATGGCAAAGTAGCACGTTTGATCTGTGAGGTTTACAATGCCGACCGTACACCATTTTATGGTGATCCAAGAAACAACTTGATTCGAATCTTAGATGAAATGAAGGAAATGGGCTTCACTGACTTTAATATCGGACCAGAACCAGAATTTTTCTTATTTAAATTAGATCCTGAGACTGGTAAGCCAACGACACATTTAAATGATAAAGGTAGTTATTTCGACTTGGCTCCAGTTGATTTAGGAGAAAATTGCCGACGTGATATCGTATTAGAATTAGAAAAGCTAGGCTTTGATGTCGAAGCTTCTCATCATGAAGTCGCTCCAGGTCAACATGAGGTTGATTTTAAATATGCTGATGCGTTACACGCTTGTGACAATATCCAAACCTTTAAATTAGTCGTTAAGACGGTAGCTAGAAAATATGGGTTGCATGCAACCTTTATGCCAAAACCACTTGATCGGATCAATGGTTCAGGGATGCACTTGAACATGTCATTGTTTGATAAGAACGGTAATACTTTCTTTGATGAAAATGGTGAAGAACAACTTTCCGATGAAGCACGTTACTTCTTAGGTGGCTTGCTCAAACATGCGCGCAATTATACCGCTGTTATGAATCCTACGGTAAACTCATATAAACGTTTAGTACCTGGTTACGAAGCACCTGTTTACGTTGCTTGGTCTGGTCATAACCGTTCACCATTGATTCGGGTGCCGATTGCTCGTGGTTTATCAACTCGGGTCGAATTAAGAAGTGTTGATCCTTCAGCTAACCCATACTTAGCGGTGGCTGCTGTTTTAGCTGCTGGTCTAGATGGTTTACGTAATAAGATCGAACCACCAAAACCAGTTGACCGTAATATCTATGTGATGGATGAAGAAGAACGTAAAGCAAGTGGGATCGAGGATCTCCCATCGACCTTGCATAACGCATTAAAAGCATTAAAGACTGATGATGTGATCAAAAACGCAATGGGACCACACTTGTACAATAACTTTATCGAAGCTAAGCGTCTTGAATGGGAAGCTTATCGTCAAGAAGTTTCACAATGGGAACGTGATCAATACTTAGAACTTTACTAATAAGAAATTAATCCCCTTAATGTTCCGGGTCAGGAGCGTTAAGGGGATTATTTTAGTTGCTGATCAATTGGTCAGAAGTGGGGAAATCATGTGATGTGATTTGATTTAAGCCTAGGTGTACGATGTCTTTAGTGAAAATAAGTCGTTTTTGTTTAGGGGATACTTTGAGATAAACTGCATCTAAGTGATTATCGATTCGATAAAGTTTACCACTGACTGTTTCAAATTGACCGTTATGTTTTAAAAGGATCAAGGTAGCAGTTTTGGTTGATTTAATAGCTTGATTTAAAAATAGTTGAAGTTGTTTTGGAGGAATAACGGCATAATGTTCTGTGGGTGTTTCTGTGATTTCAGTAGGTTCGAAGAAAGACTGTGCCTTATCATGGAAGGTTTTAGTTAGTTGGTTTAATTTTTTTGAGTCAAAAAATTTTTTAAGTGACATAAATATCTCCTCCTAGAACATTTGTTTGATATTTATATTATATGAACGTTTGTTCGATAAATCAAGTCCCTTTTAAATTAAAATATATTTATCTGTTGTTGCTAGTTTGAAAATAATTTTCTGAGAAATTTCAATGAAAATGCTAAAAAACGTCGACGATGACTTGAAAATAATAGTAAAAAAGTGCAAAATGGTATATAAACTTATAAATTGAGGAGTTATTAAGCATGGCTAAAAGAGGAATGTTGATCGTTCTTTCGGGTCCATCCGGTGTTGGTAAAGGAACCGTTAGAAAAGAGATCTTTTCGGAAGATAGTAACAACTTTGATTATTCGATTTCAATGACAACACGGCAAAAGAGACCGGGTGAAGTTGATGGTAAGGATTATTACTTTGTTACCAAGGAAGAATTTGAAAAAGAAATCGCAGAAGATGGCATGCTTGAATATGCTCAATATGTTGACAATTACTACGGTACACCATTAAAATACGTTAATGAGATGCTTGATGCAGGTAAGGATGTCTTTTTAGAGATCGAAGTTAAAGGTGCAATGCAAGTTCGTAAAAAGGTTCCAGATGGACTTTTTATCTTTTTGACACCACCAGATTTGATGGAATTGCGCCAACGGATCATTAACCGTGGAACTGATGATCTAGCAACGATCAATAAGCGTATGGAAAAGGCAAAAGATGAGATCGAAATGATGCAAAATTATGATTATGCTGTGGTAAATGATGAAGTACCAAAGGCAGCAGAAAAGATCAAGACGATCATTCGCGCCGAACGTTGGCGGGTAAAACGCTTCTTACCTGATTATAAGAAACAGTTAGGAGATGTAAAGTAATGATTTTATATCCATCAGTTGATGAACTTTTAGAACGAGTAGATTCACGTTATTCATTGATCATGCTTGCTTCTAAGCGTGCCCATGAATTGGATGCTGGTGCGCGCCCAATGTTAAGTGAATATGAATCAGTAAAAAGTGTTGGTCGTGCTTTAGAAGAAATCGTTGCAGGTGATCTTAAGATCAAATCTGTTGGCGAAGAAGGTTAAGACCGCAGATAAAATGAGACCAGGGCAATTCCTTGGTCTCATTTTTTGTTTTTAATCAAATTTCTAAATTCTGCTACAATGGAAATAGCTTTAATAAAGGGATTGATCTTGTGAAAAATAAACATATAGCATTATATATAAGTGGCGGTATTGCTGTTTATAAAGCAGCAATGCTTGCGCGACTTTTTATTAAAAAAGGAGCAAAAGTTCGAGTAGCTATGACTAAAGCTGCCCAAGAATTTGTGACACCGCTGACCTTTAAGGGATTAACGCATCATGAAGTTTATACAGACTTATTTTCTAAACATGGCTCACCAGTGCCACATATTGAATTAGCCGATTGGAGTGATCTGGCTGTAGTAGTACCAGCAACTGCTGATATTTTAGCTAAGATGGCGCAAGGAATCGCTGCTGATTTTGTTTCAACGGCACTTTTGGCTACGGAAGTCCCGAAATATGTTGTACCGGCAATGAATAATAAAATGTGGGCAAATCCAGCAACTAGAAGAAATGTTGCACAACTAAAAACTGATGGTGTTAATGTGTTAGAACCAGCAACTGGCTTTTTAGCTGAGGGTTACGACGGAAAAGGGCGCATGCCAGAACCAGAAGAAATCTTAACTTGGATCGAAGGAACACAAGCTAGTAATTTTGCAAAAGACCTTGCGGGAAAAAAGATCTTACTTAGTGCAGGGGGAACGATCGAGCCGATCGATCCAGTTCGTTATTTGGCTAATCGCTCCAGTGGTAAGATGGGCTATGCCTTAGCAGAAGTTGCTCAGAGTAGAGGGGCAAAGGTTACACTAGTTTCTGGTCCTACTGCTTTAAAAGCACCTAAAGGAGTCGAAGTGATCAACGTTAAAACTGCCCGTGAAATGGAAGCTGAAATGTTAGCTCATTACGCGACAGCAGATTTTGTGATCATGGCAGCTGCTGTCGCTGATTATCGTCTTGCCCAAGTTTATGAGCAAAAAGTCAAAAAAGTTGGTGAGACTTGGCAATTGAACTTGGTTCGCAATCCAGACATTTTAAAGCATCTAGGTGAATTGAAACAACAGCAACTTTTAGTGGGATTTGCTGCTGAGACGACCGAACTAGTGAAACATGCAACCGAAAAATTACGCCAAAAAAATGTAGATCTATTGGTGGCAAATGATGTTTCAAGAAAAGATATTGGTTTTGGGACCAATGATAATGCAGCTTTATTATTGACTAGAGATAAAGCACCACAGGAAACGGGTAAGATGACAAAACAACAATTAGCAAATTTGATTTATGATCGTCTTTTAGAACTAGCGAAAGAAAGGGAATAAGATGGCTGAATATGCACAAGTGATCGTTGATGTCCCAACGATGCAAACCAATCGCCCATATACTTATAAAATTCCCACAAAATTGCAGTCACAACTTGAATGTGGGATGCGAGTCATTGTACCTTTTGGCAAGGGTGAACGCAAGATCCAAGGATTTGTGGTCGGTTTTGCGACCAAAGAAGAGTTTGTAGAAAATATTGAAATCAAAGAAATTATCAGTACGATGGATCTAGCGCCAGTCCTGGCAAAAGAAGGGCTACTTCTAGCAGATTGGTTAGCGCAAAAAACATTTTCTTTTAAAATTAGTTGTTTACAAGCGATGTTACCTAATGTGATGCGCGCAAGTTACACTAAAAAACTAAGGGTCCTTTCACCTGAATTACTTTCTGATGAAGTGAAACTATTTTTTGCCGGTCAAGCGGAAGTTGAATTTAATGAAGAGCAGCTTTCGACAAAACTACTACGTGAATTAACCTTGTTAAGGAAAAAAGATGCTTTAGAAGTTATTTATCAAGTAAATGATCGAGCTAAACCAAAAATGGTTATGATGATCACTTCACTAGTTACAAGAGAAAATTATGAAATGCTAAAAAAACAAGTTCGTAAAAACGCGACTCGTCAGCTTGAGTTATTAGCCTTTTTAGCGCAAAAATCAGGGCAAACCTTTGCACGCTCAGAATTACCAACAAATTTAGTGCAAACTTTAAGCCAACTAAAAAAAGCTGCTGAACTTGGTTGGATCAAGTTGGAAGAAAAAGAAGCTTATCGTGATCCATATGCCACTAAAGAAGTTCAAAAGACGCAACCACAAAAATTAACTGCTGAACAACAAGTAGCAGTAGATGCTGTTTCACAAGCAATTGATGCTAAACAAGCCCAACCTTTTTTATTACAAGGGGTAACTGGGAGTGGAAAAACAGAAGTCTATTTGCAAACTATCGCTCATGCTTTGAAAAATGGTCAAACAGCTTTGATGCTTGTCCCTGAAATATCTTTGACCCCCCAAATGGTCCAAAGAGTTAAAGCACGCTTTGGGAGTCAAGTTGCCATGCTTCACAGTGCACTATCAGATGGTGAACGCTATGATGAGTGGCGACGGATCGAACGAAAAGAAGCTAAAGTTGTTGTTGGGGCACGCTCGGCGGTATTTGCTCCCGTCAGTGATTTAGGCGTGATCATTGTTGATGAAGAACACGAAACAAGTTACAAACAAGAAGATATGCCCCGTTATCATGCACGGAATGTAGTATTATGGCGTGCTAAGTATCATCACTGTCCCGTTATTTTAGGATCGGCTACACCGGCGCTTGAAACTAGAGCACGGGCACAAAAGGGCGTTTATCGCCATTTAAAATTGACGAAACGGATCAATGGTAATGCTTTACCACAAGTAGAGTTAGTTGATATGCGCCAGGCAATCAGAACCGCACCACGTCCAGATTTTTCGGAAGTTTTATTGGCGCAGATCAAAGAACGTTTAGCTCGTAACGAACAAGTTGTTTTAATGTTAAATCGGCGTGGTTATTCTTCGTTTGTACTTTGTCGGGAATGTGGCTTTGTTTTGAAGTGTCCTAATTGTGACGTTTCTTTAACATTGCATATGGATACGCACTCAATGAAATGTCATTATTGTGGACATGAAGAAGCAATTCCCCAGAGATGTCCTAGTTGTAATAGTAAAAAGATCCAATATTATGGAACGGGAACGCAGAAAGTTCAAGCAGAACTAGAAAAGTTACTCCCAAACGCGCGGATTTTACGTATGGATGTTGATACGACACGTAAAAAAGGTGCCCATGAACGGTTACTGGCAAAATTTGGCGCACATGAAGCCGATATTTTACTAGGGACGCAGATGATCGCAAAGGGATTAGATTTTCCTAATGTAACGTTAGTAGGAGTCTTAAATGCTGACACTGCTTTGGGATTGCCAGATTACCGATCAAGTGAGCGAACATTTCAGTTATTGACCCAAGTGAGTGGGCGTGCAGGACGTGCAGATAAAAGTGGTCAAGTAGTGATCCAAACTTATAATCCGGAGCACTATGCGATCCAGTTAGCTTGTAAACAAGATTATGAACGCTTTTTCTTTTATGAAATGAATTTGCGTCATTTAAATCACTATCCACCGTATTACTATACGATCAGGTTAACAGTTAGCGCAAAAACTGAGGCAGCCGCGGCTAAAGAAAGTTTTGCGATCAAAAAGTCCTTAGATCAATGTTTAAGCCCTGAGGCAATTGTCTTAGGACCAACGCCTAGTTCGATTTTACGGATCAACAATCGGTTTTATTACCAATTAGTGATAAAATATAAGAGTGAACCTGCACTTGAAACTTATTTGCACGAGTTATTGTTGCAAAGTCAGCAGGGTGAAAGAAAAGGGATCCAGGTCGTGATCGATCGTGACCCGGTCAATTTCTTATAAGTAATTAAAGAGATAAAAGGATGAATTAAAAATGACATCAGTTGTATTTATGGGAACACCAGCTTTTGCTGCCCCAATTTTAG
Source organism: Ligilactobacillus apodemi DSM 16634 = JCM 16172 (assembly GCF_001434405.1). Lineage (GTDB taxonomy): Bacteria > Bacillota > Bacilli > Lactobacillales > Lactobacillaceae > Ligilactobacillus > Ligilactobacillus apodemi. Next base: position 398,215 of record NZ_AZFT01000053.1, read on the forward strand.
AAGGTCTGATCAACGCAGATTATGACGTTAAAGCAGTGGTGACACAACCAGATCGCTATACCGGAAGAAAAAGAGTTTTAACTGCTTCTCCAGTTAAACAAATAGCGCAAAAATATGATATTCCAGTATTACAACCAGAAAAAATCTCTGGTAGTGAGGAAATGCAAAAAATTATCGAATTGGCGCCAGATTTGATCGTTACTGCTGCTTTTGGGCAATTTTTACCCATGAAATTGATCGAAGCTGCTAAAATAGGTGCGATCAATGTTCATGGTTCATTATTGCCTAAATATCGTGGGGGTGCCCCAGTTCAATATGCGATCATGAATGGTGAGCAAAAAACTGGCGTAACGATTATTTATATGGTCAAAAAAATGGATGCAGGCGATATGTTAGCGCAAGCAGAAATGCCAATCAAAAAAGATGATGACACTGCTTCGATCTTTAGTAAAATGAGTATTTTAGGGCGTGATACGCTCTTAGAGCTGTTACCTGATCTTATTTCTGGTAAGCTAAAAGCTACGCCTCAAGATGAAACACAAGTTGTCTTTTCACCAACGATCAAGCCGGAAGAAGAAACTCTTTCTTTGGATATGACAGCTCAACAGATCGATTGGAAAGTGCGCGCTTTAAGACCAGCACCAGGGGCTTACTTTGCTGATTTTAAGGGAAAACGGACTAAGCTTTGGGACGTTGAACCGATCGAAATGAAAAGTGAGTTTGAACCAGGAGTAGTAGCTCATGTTACAAAACATGAATTATATTTAACGGCTGCTGATCATACCGTCTATCGGATCAATGTTTTACAACCTGCTGGAAAACCAAAATTAAAAATTACCGATTATTTAAATGGAGTGGGCCAAGGATTAAAGGTCGGACAAAAGGTGATCGTAGATGACAAACAAAATCAATAAAACTCCGCGCTACTTGGCAGTCGAATTATTGGAACGCGTTGAAAAAAGTGGCGCTTATTCTAACTTAGCGTTAAATCAAGCAATTACAAGTAATGACTTAAGTAAGCGCGATGCTCATTTACTGACAAATATCGTGTATGGGGTGATCCAACATAAATTGACTTTGGAATATTATTTAGTTCCATTTATCAAAAATCCCCAAAAATTACAAAATTGGGTCAAGCAATTGCTATTAACTGCGCTTTATCAGCAGCTTTATTTGGATAATATTCCTAAAAGAGCAGTCTTTAATGAAACGATCGAGATCGCTAAGGTTAAAGGTCATGCTGGGATCAGAAAATTTGTGACTGGCGTTTTACATGCGATTGATCGCAAAGGTTTGCCAAAGATCGAACAGATCAATGATCCGCTTGAACGTTTAAGTGTCAAAACGAGTACGCCATTATGGTTAGTTAAACAACTAGTTAAAGAACTGGGCGAAAAAAAGGCCAGCTCGATTTTATCATCAATTAATCAAGCACCTAAGCAAACTATTCGGATAAATACGAAGTTGGAGACTAAAGAACAAGTCATTGAAAGTTTGGCTAAAGAACAAATCGTTGCTACGCCAAGTTTGGTGACCCCGTTAGCGTTACAGATCGAATCGGGCTTTATTCCCACAAGCGAGACGTTTAAGGCTGGTAAAGTGATCGTTCAAGATGAAAGTGCGATGCTTGCAGTTGAATCAATGAATATTGCGCCAAATGACAAGGTACTAGATGCGTGTGCGGCTCCGGGCGGAAAAACGACCCAAATTGCTGCAAATTTAACAGATGGCATGGTTTATGGGCTAGATATTCATAAGCATAAAGTAAAGCTTATTCAAGAAAATGCCAAGCGGGCTCAAGTCCAAACACAAGTCCAAGCTAAGCAGTTAGATGCGCGTAAAGTTTCAGAAGTATTTGAAAAAGAGAGTTTTGATAAGATCTTGGTCGATGCCCCGTGTTCTGGAATCGGGCTGATGCGACGCAAACCGGAAGTTAAGTATGAAAAACAGCTAGCTGATTCTAAAAATCTTCATCGGATTCAAGTAGAGATTTTAAATGCAGTGGCACCACACTTAAAAGTCGGTGGAATTTTAACATACAGTACTTGCACGATTTTAGATGAAGAAAATCAACAAACTGTGACAGAATTTTTACAACAGCATCCAGAATTTGAACAGGTAAAAACCCAGACTGCAGCTAATCTAAAACCTGAACGCAAGGAATTAGGCTTGGCGATTTATCCAGATGATTATTTATCAGATGGCTTTTATATTGCAACATTAGTAAAGAAGAATTGAGGTGTAAACATGCAGATCGTATATACGAGTGATGTAGGGAAAGTCCGTAAAGTAAATGAAGATCGTGTAGGGGCTTTTGAGAATAAAAGAGGTCATATTTTAGCACTTGTAGCCGATGGTCTAGGTGGTCATTTAGGTGGCGAAGTTGCTTCGGATATGGCAGTATCTCATTTAGGTTATTTATTTGAAGAAACATCCTTAGATAATGTGACTGATGCTAGTGAATGGTTAAAAGGGCAAGTAGTCGTTGAAAACGATAGTATTTTACAGCGGGCAGATCAGTATCAAGATCTTGCTGGCATGGGGACTACACTCGTATGTGCGTTGCTGTTTACTGACAAGGCGATGATCTCAAATATTGGTGATAGTCGAGCGTATCGTTTAAGGGATGGTAATTTTGAACAAATCACAGAAGATCATTCATATGTCAATGAATTAGTTAAACGTGGTGAGATCAGTAAAGAAGAAGCCAAACATCATCCGCATAAAAATATTATTACCCGAACTTTAGGTATCTCTAAGCAAGCAAAGGTCGATTCTCAAGTTGTTTCTTTACAACAGGGGGATATTTTTCTATTGTGTTCTGATGGGTTGACTAACATGGTCGATGATTTAAAGATTCAAACGATTTTAGTTGATGAGACTACTAGTTTAGAAAATAAGTGTTCTGAGTTGGTCGACCAGGCCAATTTGGCAGGCGGGTCAGATAATATCACGGTATTACTGATCAAGGTAGATCAAGGGGGCAAACCAAAATGAGAAGTGGCTACATCTTGGGTGGCCGCTATCAAATGATACGAACCCTTGGTGAAGGTGGAATGGCAAATGTTTACTTGGCCCATGATCTAATTTTAAAACGTGATGTGGCAGTAAAACTTTTGCGCCTAGATCTACGCGATGATAAATCTGCAGTGCGTCGCTTTCATCGTGAAGCAAATTCGTTGATCGAGCTTGATAACCCACATATCGTTGAAATCTTTGATGTGGGTGAAGAACAAGGCATGCAATACTTAGTGATGGAATATGTTAAGGGAACAGACCTAAAACAATACATTGAAAAAAATAGGCCCCTAAGTTATGAGCATGTAATAAAGATCATGGAACAGATCTTAAATGCAGTTTTGGAGGCTCATAATCATGGCATTATTCACCGTGATCTCAAGCCCCAAAATATTTTGATGGATGAAGCAGGTAATGTAAAGATTACCGATTTTGGAATTGCAGTTGCGGTCGCAGAAGAAACAATGACAAGGACCAATACTTTGATGGGATCTGTTCACTATATTTCACCAGAACAAGCTAGGGGTAGTATGATCACGCAACAATCCGATATTTACTCGTTAGGGATAATCTTATTTGAAATGCTAACAGGACATGTGCCGTATGATGGTGAGACGGCTGTTTCTATCGTGTTGAAACATTATCGCAGCCAAATGCCATCACCGCGCTTATATGACGAGAATATTCCCCAAGCCTTAGAAAATATCGTCTTGCATGCAACTGCTAAAAATTTAGCGGAGCGTTACCAAAATGTGCGTGAGATGGCAGCTGATTTAAAAACTTGTTTAGCTGAAGAACGCAAGTCAGAAGCTAAGTGGCGACCACAAAAAGTCGTGGATGATGAAACGAAAATCTTACCTGATTTTTTTGCAGCTGATTTAGCTAAGAAAAACTTAGCTGAAACGATTGAAATTCACTCAGACATTGCTAACACAAAACCACCTAAGCTAAAGAAAAAGGGTAAAAAAAGAAAACTAGTAAGATTTTTTGTGATGTTCGTGATTTTACTTATTTTGGGGGTATTAGCCTATCTGTATTTTATTCCTAAAGAAATCAGCATGCCTAATTTAAAAGGAATGCATCAAAGAGAAGCAATGCAACTTTTAAAGAGCCAAAAATTGACCCTGGGTAAAGTCAGTTACCAATATGACTCACATTACGATGCGGGATGTATTAGTGCAACAACTCCTAGTAGCGGGACTAAAATCAAACAGTGGAGTGAAGTGGACATAGTTTTGTCGAAAGGTGTCCAAAAAAAGGCGTTTGGTGACTATCGCCGACGCTCTTATAGCGATGTTAGTCAACGGCTAAAGAAACAAGGTGTAACCGTCAAAAAGAAGTCGCAATATTCTGACAGTGTGGCACGTGGTGAAATTATTGCACAATCGATCTCACCTACAAAAAAAGTTGATTTTTCAAAAACAACGGTCACTTTTACGGTCAGCAAAGGACCTAATACGGAAGGTATGCGTGATTTGATCGGTTATACGCTAAGTGAAGTTAAAGCGTATGCCGAAGAATGCGGCTTAACATTAGTGGTAAAAAAAGAAAAAGTTACTACGGAAATCGAAAAAAATACGGTGATCAGTCAAGAGCCTCCTGTTGGCACACCACTTCATGCTGGCGATGTCTTGGAAGTTACCGTAGCAAAAAGTTAAGAAAGGTGATAAATTAATTGACAAAAGGACAAATTAGACAATCTTTAAGCGGTTATTATGATGTTGTTACCGAAGATGGAGCAGAATATCGTACACGAGCACGGGGAAATTTCCGGAAAAAAAAACAAACGCCATTAGTAGGTGATTTTGTAGAATTTAAAGCAGATAAGGTCGACGAAGGCTATATTTTAGAGATTTATCCGCGGAAAAATCAATTAATCCGTCCACCAATGGCTAATATTGATACGGCTATCGTAGTAACTGCCTGTGTGGAACCAGATTTTTCTAGTAATCTGCTCGATCGTCAATTGGTAATGCTTGAAGCAAATCAAGTTTCACCGGTGTTATATTTTTCTAAATTTGATCTTTTAGATGAGACTAAAGCTAAAAAAATTACGGAAATAGTTGAGTATTATCGCCAATTTTACCCAGTTTATTTAGGGGGGCTACCAGCTGACCAAAATGTTTTAACTGAAATGCTTGCTAACCTTCATCAGCAAGTTATCGTCGTAATGGGACAAACAGGGGCAGGCAAGTCAACTTTATTAAACCAATTAAAGCCCAACCTAAATTTAGCTACCGGTGAGATCTCCAAGGCTTTGAGTCGGGGAAGACATACGACCCGTAAGGTTTCTTTGCTTCCAATCGGTGATAACTTATTAGCTGATACACCAGGTTTTTCGTCCTTTGAATTACTTGATATTGACAAGGAATCTTTACCGTTACTATTTCCAGATTTTACGGTATTACAAGCAGGATGTAAATTTAGGGGATGTTTACATATCAATGAACCTAAATGTGCAGTCAAAGAAGCCGTTTTAAGTGAAAAAATCTTGCCTAGTCGTTATGATAATTATAAACATTTCTATGAGGCGATCATTAATCAAAAACCAAAATATCGCTAAAACAGGTGGAGTCATGTGTGAACCTGAAATAGAGTTAGAAAAGTAGAATTAATTGAAAGGAAAGCTATGTAAACTCCAAGAATAATAATTGATTATTCTGTTACAATACATAGTCAAGAGAAAGTCATGAAAATCGCACCTTCAATTTTAAGTGCAAATTTTGCTGAATTAAAAAAAGATGTTTCCACAGTCGAACAAGCAGGCGCAGAGTACCTGCATATTGATATCATGGATGGTCATTTTGTTGAAAACTTAACGTTTGGTGCTAATGTTGTGCAAGCATTGCGCCCTTATTCCAAACTTGTTTTTGATTGTCATTTGATGGTTGATCGTCCAGAAGATTATATTTCCGAGTTGGCTACTGCTGGTGCCGATGTAATCGGGGTCCATATTGAAGCTACTCCTCATATTCACCGGGTGTTAAGCCAAATCAAAGCAGCTGGTGTTAAAGCTGAAGTTGTTATTAATCCAGGGACGCCAGTTTCAATGATAACCGAAGTTTTGCCTTTAGTTGATCAAGTTTTAGTTATGACAGTTGATCCTGGCTTTGGTGGACAAGCATTTTTACCTGAAACTCTCAAAAAAGTAGAAGAATTAGCGCAATATAAACGTGATACAGGCGCACAATTTGAAATTGAAGTTGATGGTGGCATCAATGACGAAACGATCAAACAAGCAGCTAAAGCAGGAGCAACCGTTGCCGTAGCTGGGTCGTATGTTTTTGGAGATGAACCAGCTAAAAAAGTAGCTTTATTAAAGGCAGCTGTGGCAGATCAATGATCGTGAATTTATTGGTGGGTGGTCCAAGGGAATTTCTCCCCATTGATATTTTTAACAATATGGCAAATGAAATTTGGGTCGGTGCTGATTTAGGTGCTGTGCGTTTGTGTGAAGCTGGGATCAAGCCAGCGTTTTCAGTTGGTGATTTTGATACTGCAACACCTAAACAAACCCAACTTGTTAAAAATATGAGTTTAGATTTGGTAACATTACCAGCGCAAAAAGACTATACGGATACAGAAGTCGCATTACTTGAGATCCAAAAACGCTACCGCCCAACTGAAATCAGGGTATACGGTGCAACTGGTGGTCGAATCGATCATTTGTTGGCCAACTTGTTGAGCGTTTTGCGGTTAGATTTTCCGCTATTTGTCGAAAAAGTAAAATTTTATGATCGGCAAAACAATATTAGTTTTTATTTGCCCGGAGAATATGAATTGATCCAGATACCGACCATGAAATATCTCTCTTTTGTGACTTTGACGTCGGTAAAAGATTTGACCTTGCCCGATGAGAAGTATCAACTTTTTGAGCACGACGCCGAACTTCCGCTAGCATATATCAGCAATGAATTTGTTGGTAAAAAGGCACACTTTTCCTTTACCGAAGGGATAATTTGTGTTATTCAAAGTAAAGATAAATAATCTCTTGCTAAGACAAAGTATTTTGCTGTATAAGCAATGCTTTGTCTTATTTTAGTGGAATCAACATTAATTATAAAAGTTGCGTCCTAATTATTATTTAAAGTAAAATTAATTAAGGATAAGGTTTTTTAAGGGGATTTTTTCAGGGAGAGGTGTATTTTAGGTGCGAAAAATTGCGTTGCTTTTATTAACGTTATTTTTGCTAGTAAGTCTAAGTGGCTGTAGTAAAGGAGAGAAGATCTCCCAACATACAGTTGCAGAAAAACAAGTTTTAAATTGGAATTATCCGGCAGAATTGACCACACTTGATCCATCCAAAGTCAGCGATTCTTACAGTGGCGATATTGTTGGTAATACGATGGAAGGGTTGTATCGTTTAGGGAATAATAATAAATTAGTACCTGCCTTAGGTGTTAAAACTAAGGTGGAAGCAGGTGGACTAAAATATACTTTTAGTCTGCGTAAAGGGGCTAAATGGTCCAATGGAGATCCAGTAACAGCCAGTGATTTTGTCTATGGTTGGCAACGAACATTACAAAAGGACACGGCTTCACCTTCTGCGTATTTATTTAGTGGGATCAAAAATGCTGATGCAATCATTGCGGGTAACAAAAAAGTAACTAGTTTAGGCGTTACCGCTAAAGACGATCATACTTTAGTAGTCGAATTAGAAAAGAAGCTACCATACTTTGAATCTTTGCTAACGATCGAGGCCTTTTTGCCCCAAAATAAGCGAGCAGTCGAAACATATGGTGAAAAATACGGGAGTGCAGCTGAAAAAATGGTCTATAATGGGCCGTTTGTTGTTAAAAATTGGACAGGGACAGAAAAAAGCTGGCAGTTAGTAAAAAATGAACAGTATTGGGATAAACAAAAGGTTAAGCTAAGTACGATCAATTTTAAAGTTAATAAAAGTACTACTAAGGCATATAAATTGTATCAAGCTGGTAAGTTAGATTATCTGACATTAAGTAGTAAACAAGCAACTAAACTAAAAAAAGATCCAGGCTATAGTGTTTTAAAACAGGCACGGACAAGTTATCTAGACTTCAATCAAACAAAAACAACCTTTAAAAACTTAAAAATCCGACAGGCACTTTCATATGCAATTGATCGTGATAAATTAGTAAAACAAATCGTTGGTGGCGGTGCGCAAACAAGTTTAGGGATCGTTCCCCAAGGTTTGTATGAATATAAAGGACGCGATTTTGCTGAAGTTGCCCAAACAACAGCAGGCGTGACTGGAAATAAGCAACGAGCTAAATGGCTTTTTAAGCAAGGTCTAGCTGAATTAGGTGTCAAGCAATTATCATTTACCTTGATGAGTAGTGACGACGAAACGGCTAAAAAAGTGGCACAGTTTATCAAAGAAGAGCTAGAAGAAACATTACCTAATGTTCAAGTGACGGTTCAAAGTGTTTCTTTAAAACAACGGATCGCGCAAGGACAAAATGGCAGTTTTGATATCCAACTAACATCTTGGGGAGCGGATTTTGCTGATCCTCTTAGTTTCTTAGCACTATTCACTACAGAAAATAGTTATAATTTTGGTGGTTGGAATAACACTAAGTATAATGAACTGATCAAAACTGCTCAGACCACCGACGCAAATAATAAGGCAAAAAGGTTTGAAGATCTTGTTAAAGCGTCGAAACTCTTAAGCGAAAAACAGGGAGTGATCCCATTATATCAAGCCAATATTCCGCAGTTGAAACGCGAAACGATCAAGGGATTGATTCAAAATTCGGCTGGAACTACTAATAATTGGAAGGAAGTCTATTTGGTTAAATAAACAAAAAAAGCGGATCACATTGACCCGCTTTTTTTGATATAAAGAAAAAAGCCCTCAAATTGGGGCTTAGCACACAATTAAACGCGTGTAACTTTACCGGATTTCAAAGCACGTGCTGAAACCCATACCTTTTTAGGCTTGCCGTCAACTAAGATACGAACTTTTTGCAAGTTTGGTTTCCAGCTACGGTTTGTTTGGTTCAAAGCGTGTGAACGTTTCTTACCAAATGTTGTTTTACGACCTGTTACAAAATCTTTAGCCATTATTATTATCCTCCCTTATTCTAAATTAAGGAGCAATGGGTCTTGCTCATTCACTAAATAAAATTATCATAGATAACGCATGATTGCAACAATTTTCTATAAAGTAATTTTGCTTGACAGCTATAAATGTTGATTTAATAAGGTTTTTTATAAATTTTAAATTTTGAATATAAGTTATTCAAATGATATTACAACTTTAATTTTATGGACTAGCAGTGTCAAGTTATTAGAATGATCATAACGAATTTTGGGCTCAGGGCATAAACATGTTATAATATAAAGACAAGTATTGATTAAGACTGTTGTGATACTAGGAATTGGTTGAAGACAAAGACTAGTTTATCCAGATAAAATGTCTTAGATAGTTAAGGAGGCTATGTCTAATGGCTGTAAAAATTCAAAATCAATTTGGAAATATTGATATCAGTAATGAAGTTATTGCAACCGTTGTGGGTGGTGCCGCAACCGAGATCTTTGGGATCGTTGGAATGGCAAGTAAAAAACAAATTCGTGACAATTTAAATGAAATCTTACGACGTGATAACTATTCAAAAGGCGTGGTGATCCGCCAAGAAAATGATGCAATCGCAGTCGATGTATATATTATTGTCGGTTATGGTACAAAAATCTCTGAAGTTTGTCGAAACGTTCAAGATAAAGTTAAGTATAATTTAGATTCGATGCTAGGGATCACTGCTGAGTCGGTCAATGTGATCGTTCAAGGTGTACGCGTTATCGGCGACTAGTGTACCAGAATAACCAAGGAGGAGTTTGGAACTTGAAAGTGGAGAATATTACTGAGACAGAATTTCGCAAGATGATTCTAGTCAGTTCAAAAAGATTAGCTAGCAATGCAGAATTTATCAATTCTTTGAACGTATTTCCCGTACCTGATGGTGATACAGGGACTAATATGAGTCTTTCTTTTGCCAGTGGTGAAAAATACGTTGCTGAATCAACTGCAACAAGTGTAGGAAAATTGGCAAATGCATTGGCTAAGGGATTACTCATGGGGGCACGGGGAAATTCTGGTGTTATTTTATCCCAAGTCTTTCGTGGCTTTGCAAAGAGCATTGCTGATAAAGAAACGCTCACCGCAAATGATTTAGTGACAGCCTTACAAGGTGGGGTGGAAACGGCTTATAAAGCTGTGATGAAACCACAAGAAGGTACGATTTTGACCGTTGCACGTAAGGCAGCTGAAGCAGCTACTAAAGAAGCTACTAAAACAGACGATGTAGTTGCTGTAATGAAAGCAACTTACGATGCAGCCGAAGAAGCATTGAAAACAACACCTGATCTTTTACCTGTTTTAAAAGAAGTTGGAGTGGTTGATTCTGGTGGTCAAGGGTTAACTTTTGTCTACCAAGGTTTCTATGATGCACTTTCTGGCAATGAGCGTGAAGATGAAGTTCATACTCCAAGTACCGTTGAAATGGACGAAATGGTCAATGCAGAACACCATAAGAGTGTACAAGGACAATTGAACACTGAAGATATCAAGTTTGGCTACTGTACTGAAATCATGGTACGAATCGGCGCCGGTCGCTTAGTTGATGAAAAATTTGACTATGATGAATTTCGTGACCATTTAGCTCAAATTGGTGACTCTTTACTAGTGATCGCTGATGATGAAGTGGTCAAAGTTCATGTGCATACAGAGCACCCAGGTCAAGTCTTATCATATGGACAAAAATTTGGCTCTTTAGTTAAGGTTAAAGTTGACAATATGCGCTTGCAACATGAAACAATCATCGGAAAAGATGAAGCAGAAGCAACTGAAATGCCTGCAACTGCTACAGAAAATACTGAACCAAAAGAATATGGTGTGATCGCGATCGCTTCTGGGGCTGGTATTGCCAATATCTTTAAACATCTTGGTGTTACCGATATTATCAGTGGCGGTCAAACGATGAATCCAAGTACAAAAGACATCGTTGAAGCAATCGAGAAAACTAATGCTAAAAAAGTAATTATTTTACCTAATAATAAAAATATTTTCTTAGCAGCCCAACAAGCAGCAGAAGTAGCTGATGCCCAAGTTGAAGTTATTTTGAGTAAAACAATTGCTCAAGGGATGAGCGCAATGTTAGGTTTTGTTGATACAGCTTCATTGGAAGAAAATAAAGAAAATATGACCGAAGAAATGTCATTGGTAAAATCAGGTCAAGTAACGGTCGCTGTGCGTGATACTACGATCGATGGACAAGAAATCAAACAAGGCGATTATATGGGAATCGTTGATGGTAAGATCGTTAATACGGCGGCTGGCTGTGAACAAGCGGCAGTTGAAATGGTCCAAATGATGTTAGATGATGACAGTGAAGTTGTCACGATCATCTATGGTGAAGACGGCACTGAAGCAGAAGCAGAAAAAATCGCTGCTAAAGTGACTGAAATTGATCCTGATGTGGAAATTGAGATCCATGAAGGTGATCAACCAGTTTACCCATATTTGATCTCAGTTGAATAAGCAAAGGTAAATTCTGACGGTGATTTTTGCTGGCCAGAATTTATTTAGTTATTGCAATATATTTTGAATTCTTGAAATATTTATGTGTGAACCCAAATTTTAAGAAAGGAAAAAGGCACAAACTAAGCAGCTTTACTTGATGTGCTAAGTGATTATGGAACGTTCATTAACAGATTCGCCAGCTGTCTTGAAGGGTGTTGGACCAAAAAAAGTGACGGCGCTAAATAAATTAGGAATCAATACGATCGAAGAGCTCTTGACGTATTATCCTTTTCGCTACGAAGATCTAACCGTTAAAAAACTAGCTGAAGTTACTGATGGTGAAAAAATTGTTTTAAAAGGAACTGTTGCTACACCACCAGTTGTTTCACATTTTGGGCGTGCTAAAAATCGGCTGAATTTTAGTCTGTTAGTCGAACATGATCTGCTTAGGGTGACTTTTTTTAATCAAGGTTATTTAGCTAAAAAGCTAAGTGTTGGTCAAGAAGTAGCAATTTATGGTAAGTATGATCAACGGCGTCAAAGTTTGACGGCAATGAAATTGATCTTACAAGAACAAGAAGATTTTGCAGGGGTCTACCGTGCTTCTAAAGAGATCACAGCAAAGACGATCAAAGAAATCGTGGCGCAAGCTTATGAAAATTATCAAGATTTATTATTTGATATTGTGCCGGTGAGTTTACGCGAACGGTTTAAGTTAGAAGAACGCAAAGTAATGATCCACAATATGCATTTTCCAGAAACGTTGAATCAAGGCAAGTTGGCACGCCGTTCGGCAATATTTGAGGAATTTTTTAAATTTCAGTTAAAGATTCAATTGTTAAAGAAACGCCAAAAAAAGGGGCAGGGCTTAGTAATTGCATATGATAATCAAAAATTAAAAGAATTTATCCAACATCTGCCTTTTGAATTAACTGGTGCCCAAAAGAGAGTCGTCAATGAAATTTGCCATGACCTACATTCAGATGTGCATATGAATCGTTTGTTACAAGGCGATGTTGGTTCAGGAAAGACGATTGTAGCAGCCCTTGCGATGTATGCCGCGGTAACAGCAGGATTTCAAACGGTTTTAATGGCACCGACCGAAATTTTAGCGCAACAACATGCGCAAAAGTTGGCCGAACTCTTTGAAAATTTCTCCGAAGTTAATGTGGCCTTGTTAACTAGTAGTACAAACCGTAGTCAAAAGGCTAAAGCCACCTTGTTAGAACATTTAAAAGCAGGAGAGATCAATGTCTTGATCGGTACACATGCAGTTATTCAAGACAATGTCGCTTTTAAAAATTTAGGGTTGATTATAACCGATGAACAGCATCGCTTTGGTGTGGGACAAAGAAAAGCTTTACGAAATAAAGGTGAAAATCCTGATACGTTAGCAATGACCGCCACGCCGATCCCGCGGACATTAGCAATTACGACCTATGGTGAAATGGATGTGTCAATCATTGATGAATTACCGAGGGGACGCCAGAAGATCAAGACGAGTTGGCTAAAGAAAAAGCAATTTAAGCAGGCCTTAGATTTTATTGCTAAGCAACTAAAAGACGGTTCGCAAGCCTATGTGATCTCCCCTTTGATTGCGGAGTCTGAGGCCTTAGATCTGCAAAATGCTACCGAGATCTATGAGCAATTGACTGAGCATTTTGGACCGACCTACCAAGTTGGACTTTTGCATGGTCAGATGAAAGCTGAACAAAAAGATGAAATCATGGCTGCATTTAAAGCCAAAAAAATTGATCTCTTAGTGTCGACGACAGTGATCGAAGTTGGCGTCGATGTTCCCAATGCAACCGTGATGGTAATTTTAGATGCAGATCGCTTTGGCTTAGCACAATTGCACCAGTTACGTGGTCGCGTTGGGCGTGGCAATAAGCAATCATATTGTTTATTAGTTGCGGATCCAAAAAGTGAGTATGGCATCAAACGGATGCAAACAATGGTCGAAACAACTGATGGTTTTGTGATCGCGCAAAAAGATCTGGAATTGCGTGGGCCAGGAGATGTTTTAGGTAAAAAACAATCGGGCTTACCTGATTTTAAGATCGGTGATCCCGTAAGTGATTTTAATATTTTACAAGCAGCACAAGTTGAAGTCGCACGAATTTTGAATGACCCTGATTTTTCACAGAAGCAAGAAAATGCAGGAATCATGCGGTATTTAAACCAAGAAACTACTAATCTAGCTAGTTTGGATTGAAAGTGAGGATTTTTATATGAAAATTGCAATTGATGCAATGGGTGGCGATAATGCACCTGAAAGCGTGGTAAAGGGTGCTTTAAAAGCACGGGATGAATTCAAAGATTTAGAACTCATTTTATATGGAGATGAACAACAAATTCGCGCCTTGATCGCTAATGATGAACGGATCAAAGTGGTTAACACAACTGAAGTAATCGGCATGAATGATGAACCGGTCAAAGCAATCAGAAAGAAAAAAGATTCTTCGTTGGTTGTTGCAGCTAATGCGGTTAAAGCAAAAGAAGCCGATGCCTTATTTTCATGTGGTAACACAGGGGCGTTATTAACGGCAGGATTGTTACTAGTTGGACGGATCAAAGGAATCTCACGTCCGGGGTTATTATCGACTTTGCCTGTCGTTTCAGGCCAAACTGGCGCATTTAATTTATTAGACAGTGGTGCTAATGCTGATAGTAAACCAGAACATCTATATCAATATGCTTTGTTAGGTAAGTACTATGCTCAAAACGTTCGTGGCCTAAAAGAACCTCGAATCGGTCTCCTAAATAATGGGACTGAACCGCATAAAGGAAGTAAACTAACACAAGAAGCCTATCAGTTGTTGGCTGCTGATGAAAGCTTGAATTTTGTTGGTAATGTTGAAGCTAAAGATTTGATGCAAGGGGTTTGCGATGTAGTTGTCGCTGATGGTTTTACGGGTAATGCAGTCTTAAAAGCAATTGAAGGAACAGCTTTAGCCGTAATGAGCCTATTGAAAGATACGATCAAAAATTCTGGTACTAAGGGTAAATTAGGTGCTTTATTATTAAAAGACGATTTAAAGAGTATCAAAGGACGCATGGACCAAGCACAATATGGTGGTGCAGTCTTGCTAGGCGTTAAAGCCCCTGTAGTTAAAGCTCATGGTTCAAGTGATGCTAGAACAGTGTATTATACGTTAAAACAAATCAGAACGATGATCCACGAAGAAATGGTGCCAAACTTTACTACTTATTGGCAAGCCCAACAAGCTTTAGCTAAAGAAGTTTCCAATGGTGGTAAAGCAACTGAATAATGTGATATACTGGTCTGCGATAAGATTACGATAAGCGAGGATGATATCCATGAATGAAGATGAAATTTTTGCTAAGATCCAAACGATCATTGAAGATCACTTCGATGTGACAGCAGCAGAAGTTACTGAACAAACAAACTTTAAAAATGATTTAAATGCTGATTCGATCGATTTGGTAGAGTTTGTCTTGGAATTAGAAGATACATTTGGGGCAGAAATATCCGATGAAGATGCCGAACAAATCTTAACAGTTAAAGATGCTGTAGCCTACATTGCATCTCATCAAGGTTAAGGAAAAACCAGCTTGAAAGAAAGCTGGTTTTTTATTTAATAAAAATTAAGTAAAATTGCTTACCATTCTTAGCAACTTACCAGGAGCCTTAGTTATCAACGCGTAGGTTTTTTGTTATAATGGATAAAGCATTAGTATAGTTAGGAGAATCACTGTGATAATTGGATTAACTAAGATGTTAAATGATGAATTTGACATTGATTTTAAAAATACGGAGTTGCTTGATGAGGCATTTACCCATGCTTCTTATGTCAATGAGCATCCACGTGAAAATCTAAAATATTATGAACGAATCGAATTTTTAGGAGATGCAGTCATGCAACTTTGCGTCTCGGAATATTTATTCAAGCGCTATCCAACTCTTCCAGAAGGGAAATTGTCGCGTTTACGGGCAGCGATGGTTTGTGAAGATAGTTTTAGTAAGTTTGCTAAAGAATGTCATTTTGATGAATATATTCGCTTAGGAAAAGGGGAAGAAAAGTCAAATGCACGGCAACGACCATCGTTATTATGTGACATTTTTGAAGCCTTTATCGGAGCTCTTTATTTAGATCAAGGTAAAGAAGTTGTGGGTGCTTTTATTCAACGAGTGGTGTTCCCTAAACTTGATATGGGATGGTTTGATCATTACTTGGATCACAAGACCGAATTACAAGAATTATTACAACAAGATGGCGATTGCAAGATCAATTATGTAAAAGTTGCTGAAGAAGGACCAGATAACGAAAAAGAATATACGATGGCAGTCTACGCAGATGGACAAAAGATCGGCGAAGGCTCAGGAATGTCTAAAAAGGCTGCTGAACAACAAGCTGCTTTCCAAGCGTTGAAATCGCTCCAAAAGTAGCCAACTTATGATTGAAGGGAAGATATCAGCATGAAGTTAAAATCGTTAACACTTAACGGATTTAAGTCCTTTGCTGACAAAACAACGATCACTTTTCAAGATGGAATGACTGGGATCGTTGGACCAAACGGTAGCGGAAAAAGTAACATTATTGAAGCTTTGCGTTGGGTTTTAGGTGAACAATCGGCTAAAAGTTTACGTGGGGGCAAGATGCCAGACGTGATTTTTGCAGGCTCACAAACACGAGCACCTTTGAACCATGCTGAGGTAGTGTTATCTTTTGATAATGCTGATCGTTTTTTAGAGCTACAGACCGATGAAGTTACAATCACACGACGGATCTATCGTAATGGTGATAGTGATTTTTTGATCAATAATAAAAATGTTCGCTTGCGTGATATTGTCGATCTATTTATGGATACTGGGCTTGGACGCGAATCATTTTCGATCATTTCTCAAGGGAAAGTTGAAGCGATCTTTAATAGTAAACCACAAGATCGACGTGTTTTGATCGAAGAAGTTGCTGGTGTAGTGAAATATAAAAAAGAAAAGCAAAAAGCGCTCCAAGAATTAGCCGAAACGACTGATCATTTAGATCGGGTGGCTGATATTATTACGGAATTAAAGCAACAGCGTGAACCGTTAAAGCAACAGGCAAGTATTGCAAGAGATTATGTTAAGCAAAAAGAAGAATATGATCATTATGAAAAAAGCCGGTTAGTCTTAGAAATCAAGCAAAATTCTGAACAAAAGGTGGCTTTAGAACAAAAAATTGCTGAAATTGATCAACTTTTAGCAGAGCAAACCGAGCAAGTAAAACTACAAGAACAAAAAACGCAAAAATTGCATGCCAAACAAGAAAAACTAGAAACAGATTTTGATGCAGAGCAAAAAGAATTCAATGAATTGACTAGTCAAAGAGAACGACTCATTGGGCGTCAAGATATGTCAAAGCACGATTATGATCTTTATCGTGAACGCTTGGCGGAATATGCTGAGAGCATTGAGCGTGACGAAGCTTCATTAAAGCAATTTGAGCAACAAAAATTAGAACTAGAAACTGCTAAGAGTGAGCTTGTAGCACAAACAGATACTTATCAAAAAGAATTTGATGATATCAATAAAATCTTGGTCGATGATCCAGAAACTTTAGCTGCACAAATTGAAGAAATGCGTCAAAAAATCATTGATGATATGCAAGCGAAGGTTTCACTTGATAATGAGTTGACATATCTTGAACAAGAAAATGAACGTACGACCAACCAACAAGAAGCAACCTTAAAACGACTTGAAGTTGCTAAGCAAGAGTTAGAAAAATTTAAGGCAAAGCAAACTGAAAGTGAACAGAAGGTCGATGATGCTACTGCCAAACAAAAACAGTTAAAAGTACAATTAGCTAGTCTTCAACAAGAATTAGTAACCGCCCAACGTTTGCGAGAAGATCAGCAACGAAGATGGCTTAAAGCAAGCGAGATCTTGCAACGAGCTAAGGCACAACAGGAATCATTACAAAATGTGGTGGCCGGACTAAGTGGTTATTATCACGGGGTTAAGGCCATTTTACAAGCAGATCTTCCCGGGGTAGTAGGTTCGGTGGCTCAACGGCTTAAGGTACCACAAGAAGTAGCTAAAGCGATCGATGTAGCCTTGGGGGCACAGTTGCAAAATGTTGTTGTAGCCGATGAAGATACTGCTAAAAAAGCTATTAGATATCTCGATCAAAAACGAGCTGGCCGGGCGACCTTTTTACCACGAACAACGGTCAAGCCCCGAAGCTTGTCGGTTCAACAGCAAAATACGTTAGCCCAATTAGCTGGGGTAGTTGGTGTTGCTAAAGATCTTGTGACTTACGATGCTAAAGATCGACCTATTGTTGAGCATTTATTGGGTGCGATCATCATCGCTAAAGATCTTGAGGCAGCTACTAAAATTGCGGTGCGCCTAGGCTATAGTGTCAAGATCGTAACACTAAATGGTGAAGTTTTAAACGCTGGTGGTTCAATGACTGGTGGACGTGATAAGAATCAAAGAACTGGTCTTTTAGAACAGCAACAACAATTGACACAACTTTCGACTAATATTGCAAAGATGGAAGAAAAATTAACTCAGATCGAAGTTGAAGGTGGTCAAACTAAAAAGAAAATAGAAGATCTGCAAACAAAGATCGAGGCGCAACAAGAACTCAATCAAGCCGCCTTAGTCAAGCAACAACAGGCTAATAAAACTCTTGAATTGTGTATGGTTGAAACACAGCATCAAGCAGAAACAGTAGCTTCACTTGAACTAGGCTTAAAAGCTGATGAAACTGCACTTTTTGGTGAGAAAAAGGCTAAATTGACTAAAAAGCTCCAAGCTTTAAAACAAGTAATCGAGGAGCAACAAAAAGAATTAGCTTTACGTCAAGCACTCCAAAAGGATAGTTCAAAGACGCAACGTGAGCAACAAGATACATTAAATGATTTGACGCAAAAAATTAGTCTCAATCAAGAACGGATCGAATCGCTACAGGTGCGTCTAAACGAAATAAATGTCCAATTGTCTCAAACACTTGCAAGAATTGAAAAAGCAAAACAACGTGTGGCTGCCACAAAAGAGAATCAAGCGAAAAATGAATTGCTCGATACAGATATTGAAGCTAAGCGTCAAGATGTCGAAACACGTTATAATGAGTTACAAGCAAGTCTTGCTACTAAAAAACAAGCACGTAAAGAAGTCCGCCAAAAAGTGACTGAGACCCAACAATTACTCAAACGTGCTAATGATTTACGTCAAGCCTCTTTGGATGAAAAAGGCGATTTTGTTGCTAAATTAAGTAGTTGCAAGACAACTTTGACACATAATTTAGATGAATTAGCGCAAAACTATGGGATAACTTATGAAGTTGCAAGTCAGACTAACCAAGAAACGGATCTAGAATTTGTTAAAAATAAAGTTCATCTGTTGAAACTAGGAATTGATGAGTTAGGCGAAGTCAACTTAGGAGCGATCTCTGAATTTGAACGTATCAATACGCGCTATGAATTTTTGACCCAACAACAAGCTGATTTGTTAGAAGCAAAAGAACAGTTGACCCTTAGTATGGATGAAATGGATAATGAGGCGCGGACTCGGTTTGAACAAGCATTTAATGATGTGGCCCAAGCCTTTGCTGAGATCTTCCCCCAAGTTTTTGAGGGTGGCAAGGCAACACTTAGTTTGACCGACCCAACTGATCTTTTAACAACGGGGATCGAGATCATGGCACAACCACCAGGAAAGAAATTCCAACATTTGAATCTTCTTTCAGGTGGGGAGCGTTCTTTAACGGCAATCGTATTGTTATTTGCGATCTTAAAAGTTCGACCGGTGCCATTTGTGGTTCTAGATGAAGCTGAAGCTGCCTTAGATGATGCCAATGTTGTTCGTTATTCACGGTATTTACATCAATTTAATACAGATACACAATTTATCGTGATCACACATCGTAAAGGAACAATGATGAATGCTGATATCTTGTATGGCGTAACAATGCAAGAGTCAGGTGTTTCAAAGATGGTCTCAGTGTCGTTAGATGAACTAGATTAATACCAGCAAATTAATAGAATGAGAAAAAGTTAAAAGCGAGGGATTTTATAAATGGGGCTTTTTGATAGATTAAGACGAGCTTTTTCAGGCGAACCTGAGAAAGATAAAGAAAAAGAAGAACAGCTTCAGACTTCGGAAGAAAATCAAACGAGTGAAGTAGCTACAGCTACAAGTGAAAGTGACGCTTCAGTTGAAACTAGTCAAACTGCAAGTTCTGAAAGTCAAAGTGAAACGGTTGAGCAAACTTCAGAAACGATGATCGAACCTGAGTCTGAAATGACACAGACAGAAGAATCAAGCTCAACCAAAGAGGTCGTTACCGCATCTATGACTATCGAAAGTAGTGAAGTAACGACTGAAGAAGTAGTTGAAGAAATCACAGAAGAAGTTATTGAACCAGCAACAACAGAGCCCAAACAAGCAGAAGTTGAAGTAAAAGAAGAAGTTTCTGAAACAACACGCTATGATAAAGGCTTAGCTAAATCGCGTAAGGGCTTTGGAGCAAAAATCAATGCACTTTTAGCCAACTTTAGACGTGTCGATGAAGACTTCTTTGAAGAGCTTGAAGAAACCTTGATCGAAGCTGATGTTGGTTTTGAAACAGCTATGAAAATCAGTGACGAGTTGCAAGATGAGGTAAAGTTACGTAACGCTAAAAGTAAATCTGATGTTTCTGATGCGATCATTGAACGTTTAGTGGATATTTATGAAAATGAAGGTCAAGATGAAGATAATACCTTGCATTTCGCTTCAGAAGGCCCAACCGTCTTTTTATTTGTAGGGGTAAATGGTGTTGGTAAGACAACGACGATCGGTAAATTAGCGCATCGTTATCAACAAGAAGGCAAAAAAGTCTTACTTGCAGCTGGTGATACTTTCCGCGCAGGTGCGATCGAACAGCTTGCTGAATGGGGCAAAAGAGTCGGTGTCGATGTTGTAACTAAACCTGAAAAAAGTGATCCTGCAGCTGTTGTCTACGATGCAGTTATCAAGGCCAAAAAAGAAGATTATGATATCTTGTTAGTTGACACGGCAGGACGTTTGCAAAATAAGGTCAACTTAATGAAAGAGCTTGACAAGATCAAGCGCGTGATCACTCGTGAGTTGCCCGATGCCCCGCAGGAAGTTTTATTGGCACTTGATGCAACCACCGGCCAAAATGCGTTGACACAAGCTAAACAATTCAAAGAAGTAACTGATGTGACGGGAATCGTCTTAACTAAGCTAGACGGGACCGCTCGTGGTGGGATCGTTTTAGCTATCCGAAATGAATTGCACTTACCAGTTAAGTTGGTGGGACTTGGTGAAAAAATGGACGATCTGCGTGATTTTTCACCCGAAGAATTTGTTTATGGCCTGTTTAAAGGCTTGGTCACGCCCAAAAAGGATTAAAAGATGGCAATTGAAAAAACAAACCGAATCAATGCGCTCTTTGAATTTTACGAGCCTTTGTTAACGGAAAAACAAATGACATACATTGCCTTATATTATCGAGATGATTTTTCACTTGGTGAGATCGCAGAAAATTATGATGTTTCGCGCCAAGCAGTTTATGATAATATAAGACGAACAGAAAAAATTCTCGAAGAGTATGAGAAAAAATTACACCTTTATCAAAATTTTTTACAACAAAGTGAAAAAACAGATGAAATCTTAGAATATGTGCAAATGACATATCCTGATGATCAAAAATTGCTCGACATGATCAGTAGTTTAGAAAATTTAGAAGAAATATGAAAGTTGGTGCAATAAATGGCATTTGAAGGTTTAACAGAACGTCTCCAAAATGCGATCGGAAAATTACGTAGAAAGGGTAAAGTTAGTGAAGCAGATGTAAAAGAAGTTATGCGTGAGATCCGCTTAGCTTTGCTTGAATCTGACGTTAACTTTAAAGTTGTCAAAGATTTTGTCAAGACTGTTCGCACTCGTGCTGTTGGGGCAGAAGTTTTAGAAAGCTTGACCCCGGCACAACAAATCGTCAAGATCGTTAACGAAGAATTAGTTAAGGTTATGGGTGAAGAAGCGACTCCACTTAACAAGTCACCAAAGATTCCAACCGTGATCATGATGGTTGGGTTGCAAGGTGCTGGTAAAACGACTACTGCAGGGAAATTAGCCAATCGCTTAAAGACAGAACAAAATGCGCGTCCATTAATGATTGCTGCCGATATCTATCGTCCAGCTGCGATCGATCAGTTGAAAACAGTTGGTCAAGAGATTGATGTGCCAGTTTTTGAATTAGGGACAGAAGTCGATCCTGTTGAGATCGTTCGTCAAGGGATGGAGCTAGCTAAAGAAAAGAAAAATGATTATGTTTTGATTGATACGGCTGGTCGTTTGCAAATTGATGAAAAATTGATGGATGAGCTTGTTCAAATCAAAGAATTAGCTACACCAGATGAAATCCTTTTGACAGTTGATGCAATGACCGGGCAAAATGCGGTTGAAGTGGCACAAGGCTTTAATGATCAACTCGATGTGACCGGGGTCGTCTTGACCAAATTAGACGGTGATACACGTGGTGGGGCTGCTTTATCAATCCGTGCGGTAACCGGTAAGCCAATCAAATTTATTGGTCAAGGTGAAAAGATGACTGCTTTAGATGTCTTTTATCCTGACCGAATGGCTTCACGTATCTTAGGTATGGGTGACATGCTTACCTTGATCGAAAAGGCCCAAAAAGATTTTGATGAGAAAAAAGCTGAAGAACTAGCGGATAAGATGCGGGAAAACAGCTTTGATTTCAATGATTTCTTAGATCAAATGGAACAAGTTCAAAATATGGGGCCAATCGAAGATATCATGAAAATGATTCCTGGAATGGCTAATAATCCAGCTTTAAAGAACATTAAAGTTGATCCAAAAGATATGGAACATACCAAAGCAATCGTTTACTCGATGACACCACAAGAGCGTGAAGATCCAGATATTTTAAATCCAAGTCGACGTCGCCGGATCGCAGCAGGGTCAGGCCGTCCAATTCAAGAAGTAAACCGAATGATCAAGCAATTTAAACAGATGCGTGATATGATGCAAAAAATGTCTAAAGGCAACTTTAGTGGCATGGAAGGGTTGTTAGGCGACGGTTTGAGTGGTAAGTTGGCCAAAATGTCCATGAACCGTATGGTACGCAAGAATAAAAAACGTAAATTACAAAGATTACGTAAACGCCGTAAATAGGCGATATATCAGCGTTTTTGTGTGATTTTTCAAAAAAAAATATCAACTGTCAAGAATTTTCCCTTTACAGCAGACGAAAATACTGGTATATTATTTATCGTTGAGAAGATATTAGGAGGTGTATTGCATGTCAGTAAAAATTCGTTTAAAGCGTATGGGTTCTAAGAAGCGCCCATTCTACCGTATTGTTGTAGCAGATTCACGTTCACCACGTGATGGCCGTTTCATCGAAACAGTGGGTACATACAACCCATTAACACAACCAGAACAAGTTACTCTTAAAGAAGAAGCTATCATGGGCTGGTTAGATAACGGTGCTCAACCATCAGATACAGTTCGTAACATCCTTTCAAAACATGGTGTTATGAAGAAATTCCACGAAGCTAAATATTCCAAGAAATAAGGTTTAGTGAATGACAGAGGCAAATGTGAAGCAATTGATCATCGCAATTGTAAAACCGTTGGTCAGTGATCCTGATGCGATCAAGATCACAACCGTGCAGGATGCACATTTTCTGAATTTTAACTTAACAGTTGCGCCTAATGATGTAGGGCGTGTAATTGGAAAACATGGTCGGGTTGCTCAAGCAATTCGGACTGTGGTTTATAGCGTTCGTATTGACGGACCTTCAAAAGTTCGTTTAAATATCGTAGATGATTAATTAAACCTCTGGTTGAAACGTCTGTTTCTTCAGAGGTTTTTTTAATACAATGTACCAATAAAAAATGATTTCTTCTTTAGCCTAATGTCTTTAGCAATTAGGATAGATAAATTTAGGAAAGGAAAAGCCATGATAGCTAAAAAGTTTCATGGCAGCAAATAACATGGAATTTTATCAAGTAGGTAAGATCGTTAATACTCACGGAATTCGCGGTGAAGTTCGGGTGGTCGCAACAACTGATTTTCCAGAAGAACGGTTTAAAGCGGGAAATAAATTATATGCCTTCAAGCCTAATGCAACCGAAGGAATCGAATTAACTGTGAAAAAGAGCCGTAAGCACAAACAATTTATCATGCTTACTTTTGAAGGCATGGAAAACATTAATTTGGTTGAACCACTCAAGGGAGACGATTTAAAAGTTTCCGCTGAACAACAAAAAGAATTAGAAGAAGGCTCATATTATTATCATCAAATCATCGGGCTTGAAGCAGTGACAACTACCGGTGAAGAGTTAGGTAAGATCACCGAAATTTTATCTCCCGGTGCAAATGATGTTTGGGTCGTAAAACGTAAAAATAAAAAAGACTTGTTATTACCTGTGATCGATGATGTGATCAAAGAGGTCGATTTAGCTGCAGGTAAAGTTGAGGTAGAACTTTTAGATGGGTTGGATGACTAAATGAAAATAGATATTTTAAGTTTATTTCCGGATATGTTTACGGGACCTTTGACCCAATCGATCGTCGGTAAAGCAATCGATAAGGGGTTATTGGACGTAGAGGTTACCGACTTTCGCGCTTATACAACTAACAAACAGCGCCATGTTGACGATACGCCTTATGGTGGTGGAGCAGGGATGTTATTACAGGCGCAACCGATCTATGATGCTTTAGATGCGATCGAAGCGAAAAATAATGGCTTAGGCAAGGTTATCTTACTTGATCCTGCAGGACGTAAATTTGATCAACGTGTGGCTGAAGAGTTAGCCAATGAAGAACACCTAACTTTTATTTGTGGGCATTATGAAGGCTATGATGAACGAATCAGAGCACGGGTCACCGATGAGATCTCATTAGGTGATTTTGTGTTGACTGGTGGTGAATTAGGTGCCATGGTCGTGATCGATGCAACGGTTCGTTTATTACCAGATGTATTGGGAAATGCTCAGTCGGCGATTGGAGATTCATTTTCGACTGGTTTATTGGAATATCCCCAATATACACGTCCAGCTGATTTTAGAGGGATGAAAGTTCCTGAAGTACTAACTAGTGGTAACCACCAAAAAATCGCTGAATGGCGCAATAAAGAAGCTTTACGGCGTACATATGAGCGGCGCCCAGATCTACTTGAAAATTATGAGCTTTCTGCTAAAGAAGCTAAGTGGTTACGAGAATTTAAAACGATCGAGGAATAGGGTATGAGTGAAATCAAAATAATGCCAGTAGATATTACTGACGCAGCTCAGTTGTTAGATATTTACGCCTACTATATCCAAAATACGGCCATCACCTTTGAATATGAGATCCCTAGTCTAACTGAATATCAAAAACGAATTGAAGAAATCAGTCAGACTTACCCATATTTAGTAGCTAAAAAAGATGGTAAAGTTGTAGGCTTTGCTTATGCAGCACCTTTTAATCATCGTGCAGCTTACAAGTGGTCAGTTGAAGTGACGATTTACCTTGACCCGACTAGTCGCGGAAATGGCATTGGCAAAAAGCTTTATTATCGTTTAGAGCAATGTTTGAGTGCGATGGGCTTTCAAAATCTCAATGCTTGTATCAGTGTACCTAAAAAAGATGCTGATTCTTATGTAGACTATGGTAGTATGCATTTCCATGAGCATCTAGGTTATAAACTAGTTGGTCGTTTTCATAGTTGTGGCTATAAATTTGATACGTGGTACGACATGATCTGGATGGAAAAATTGATTGGGGATCATCCTGTTCCTGCGCCATTATTATTAGATAAATAAAATAATAGTTGTTTACATGAAGTTTTTTGTGTGTTAAAATAAATTCTGGCTGTTGCCAAGATTAACGATATTCCGCTGCATCTGGACATGAATGTCGATGAAAAGGAGAAAACATAAATGTCAGTAAACCCATTGATCCAAAAAATTACGGAATCTCAATTACGTAATGATATTCCAGAATTCCGTGCTGGTGATACAGTGCGTGTTCACGCTCGTATCGTTGAAGGTAAGCGTGAACGTATCCAAGTCTTCGAAGGTGTTGTTATCAAACGCCGTGGCGAAGGCATCTCAGAAACTTATACAGTTCGTAAAATCAGTAACGGTGTAGGTGTTGAACGTACATTCCCATTACACACACCACGTGTTGATAAGATCGAAGTTGTACGTTACGGTCGTGTACGTCGTGCTAAATTGTACTATTTACGCGCATTGCAAGGCAAGGCTGCTCGTATCCCAGAACGTCGCCGTTAATAAAAACGTTAAAACCCTTGATTTTTCAAGGGTTTTTTTGTTTGAAAAATTAAATCCGCTTAAGTTTTAATAGAGATATTTATCAAAACTTTTTGATTTCTTAAGCATAAATTTAATTTTAAATAATATATTACATGTATTTTTAGAGTTGTAAGTAAACCAACACTAGCGTGATTGAAAACACTTTCTTTAAATTTGTCTTTAGTTTATGCTAATTTAGCTATTAAATATTGCTTTTTTACTTCAAAATAGTAATATTAAAGGTGAAGAGAAGAGTTGGTTAGTCAAATAGTAGTATAGTTGTTGTTATTATTGAAGGAGATCGCAGCATATGAAAAAAGACGCATGGCGCAATGATGAAGAATACATGAGTTATGTGGGCGAATTATTAGCTAAGCCAGAAGTTCAACGTTTAGCTAATTATACGCAACACCATTTTTCGACGCGCTTGGAACACTGTATCGCTGTTTCTTATGAAAGCTATTTACTTGCCAAAAAATTTAACTTAGATGCTAAAGCGACTGCTCGTGCCGGATTATTGCATGATTTATTTTACTACGATTGGCGTGTGACGAAGTTTGATCGTGGAACTCATGCATGGATCCATCCACGAATTGCAGTACGCAATGCTGAAAAATTAACGACTTTAACTCCACGCGAGAAAGATATCATCATCAAGCACATGTGGGGTGCAACTACTTGCCCACCAAAATATTCAGAAGGTTATATTGTGACTTTGATCGATAAATATTCTGCCACTGAAGAGTATAGCAAACACCTTTATCTTAAGCTCGTAGGATCCATAAAACAAGCTCTAGGCTTTGCTAAAGTAAGTGAATAGTGTACAATAGTGTTAAGCACTATGGATTAGCATAGAGATAGACCCGTATTACATAGTGATGCGGGTTTTTTTAGATATAAATTTAGTAGGGGGTATGGCCTGTGGGTACGCAAACTGTTTTTAAAGTCTGTCCGAAGTTTCAAAAGACTTTTGGAATTTTAGGAAAAAAATGGAATGGATTAATTATCGAAGTATTGTTAAATGAAGGACCGCAAAGGTTTAAGGAGTTAGCTCAAAAAGTAGAAAAATGTAGTGATCGTGTATTAGTTGAACGCTTAAAAGAACTGGAAAAAGAAGGTCTTGTTGAAAAAGCCGCTTCTGAAAAAAGTTCTCGTGCAGTCTACCAATTAACTGCACGCGGGGCGGATTTACGCGCCATTATGAACGACATTCATACCTGGTCAGAGAAATGGTATTCGCTTGAGGATTGCAAAGAATTACTTGACTAACCTTAGATCCAAGCTTAAACTGAATAATATAATATTTAAAGACGTAGACGGAAATTAGTAGAATCAAGCTGTATAACAGAAAGAGACCGGTAGCTGAGAAGGTTTTGATACAAAATGATTTGAATTTCACTTCCTGAGTTACTGTTGGGATTCATTTAGATGAATAACAGATCGGTTCATGACCGTTTTATCATGAAAAAGTGCTGTTTTTACTGACAGAACAAGGGTGGTACCGCGAAGCCTCGTCCCTTTTAGGGATGGGGCTTTTTTGCGTTTAGATAGATATTTATGAAAGGAAAGATCAAGATGAATCTTAAAGAAAGACTTGAAGAGATCAAGCAAAAAGGACTCGAAGAAATTCGACATGCACAAGATGTTAAAACTATTAATGATGTTCGTGTCAATTTGTTAGGTAAAAAAGGTTCGATCACCGAAGTTCTCCGTGGCATGCGTGATCTTAGTGCTGAAGAACGTCCTAAAGTCGGTAGTTTTGCCAATACGATCAGAGATGAACTTACTCAAGCAATTGCACAAAAAAACGAAGAACTTGAGGCTTTAAAACTTGCAAAGCGGTTAGAAAGCGAAACACTTGATGTAACTTTACCTGCTAGCCCAGTAGCTACAGGCACACCTCACGTATTGGTGCAAGTGATCGATGAAATTGAAAAATTATTCCTAGGGATGGGCTTCCAAGTTGTTGATGGCCCTGAAATCGAAGAAGATCACTATAACTTTGAAATGTTAAATTTACCACCAGATCATCCAGCACGTGATATGCAAGATACTTTTTACATTACAAATCAACTTTTGATGCGGACTCAAACATCCCCTGTCCAAGCTCGAACAATGGAAGTTCATGATTTTTCTAAGGGACCATTAAAGATGATCTCTCCCGGAAAAGTTTATCGGCGTGATACCGATGATGCAACGCACTCGCATCAATTCCATCAAGTTGAAGGTTTAGTGATCGATAAAAACATTACAATGGGTGACTTAAAAGGTACGTTAGAATTGATCGCCAAAACAGTCTTTGGTCAAAATCGCGAAATTCGTTTGCGGCCAAGTTATTTCCCATTCACAGAACCTTCTGTTGAAGTAGACGTTTCATGCTTTAAGTGTGGGGGCACAGGTTGTTCTGTCTGCAAAGGTACTGGTTGGATCGAAGTTTTAGGTGCTGGTATGGTTCATCCTAACGTCTTGAAGATGGCTGGGGTGGATCCAGAAATTTACGGCGGTTTTGCCTTTGGCTTAGGACCGGATCGTTTTGCGATGCTTAAGTACGGCGTTGATGACATTCGCGAATTTTACTTAAATGATGTTCGCTTCTTACAACAATTTTCGCAGAAAGGATAATTGATTCATGAAAGTTTCAACAAAATGGTTAAATGAATATGTTCCAGTTGAAAATCTTGATCCACTGGAATTATCAGAAAAAATTGAAAGAACAGCAGTTGAAGTTGCTAGCACAGAAAAACTTGAGGATGGGTTAAGGAAAATTGTTGTGGGTTATACCCTTGATGTTAAAGACCACCCAAACTCAGATCACTTGCATATTTGTCAAGTAGATATTGGGGCAGATGAACCATCGCAAATCGTTTGTGGTGCCTCTAATATCAAAGCTGGCCAAAAAGTTATCGTTGCTTTACCTAACTCAAGAATTGCCGGTAACGTGAAGATTAAACGTGGCAAGATGCGTGGTGAAGTTTCTGAAGGAATGATCTGTGCCTTACAAGAATTGGGCTTTTCTGAAAGTGTTGTTCCTAAGGAATATGCTGATGGAATCTATGTTTTACCAGAAGATGCTAAACCTGGTGATCCAGTATTTCCTTATTTAGGGATGGACGAAACGGTAATTGATCTCGACATTACGCCTAATCGTGGTGATTTATTAAGTATGCGTGGCGCAGCTCATGAAATTGCTGCGATTTATGATCAAAAGGTTACTTTACCTACGCCTAAAGTTGATGAAGACCAAACGGATAACGTTGCTAACTATGTTAATGTTAGTGCACCAAAAGAATTAGCTGCTCCATATATGATGCGAATCATTAAAAATGTTACCGTTAAAGAAAGTCCAATGTGGCTTCAAACACGGTTATGGAATGCTGGGATCCGTCCATTAAATAATGTGGTCGACGTGACAAATTATATTTTATTGGACTATGGCCAACCATTACATGCATTTGATCAAGGCAAATTGACAGGTGATCAAATTGTAGTTCGCTTAGCTAAAGAAGGCGAAGTCTTAACGACACTTGATGGCGAAAAACGGACGTTAGAAGCAAATGATATCGTGATCACCAATAATGACGTTCCTGTAGCTTTAGCAGGGACAATGGGTGGCTTAGATACAGAAATTGACAATAATACAACGACGGTAGCTTTAGAATCAGCTGTATTTGATAGTCATCGAATCAGAAAGACTTCACGACGAGAAAATCTTCACTCTGAAGCTTCAATGCGTTTTGAACGTGGTATCAATTTAGGAACTGTCAAAGAAGCTTTAGATGCAGCTGCAGCGTTGATCGCGGAACTAGGTGATGGTCAAGTAGTTGCTGGTATCGCTTCGGCCAATGAAATTGAGGCTCAAGGTAAAAATGTTGTTACGTCTGTGGCTCATATCAATAAAGTCTTAGGAACAGAGCTTTCACAAGCTGACGTATTGGCGATTTTTGAACGTTTAGGTTTTATAGTGACGGTAAATGGCGAGCAGTTGAATGTCTTAGTACCAACAAGGCGTTGGGATATTGCAATTGAAGCCGATTTAGTTGAAGAAGTTGCACGTATTTATGGTTATGATAACTTACCAACGACTTTACCAGCAGGTCAAACGACTCCAGGTAGCTATACACCTGCGCAAAAATTGATTCGTCAAGCTAAACAAACTCTTGAAGCTACTGGTTTGAATCAAGCAATTTCTTATGGTCTTACGACAACTAAAAAGGCAACTCGTTTTGCCCTTGAAGAAGCTTTACCAACCGAGCTTGCCTTTCCAATGAGTAGTGAACATACGACGGTTCGTATGAACTTGATCTCTGGTTTGTTAGATGATTTAGCATATAATGCTGCACGTAAAGTAAATGATGTTGCATTATATGAACAAGGTCGTGTCTTTTTCCGTGCCGAGGGAACTGATCGACCAAAAGAAGTAGAACATATTGCAGGTGCAATGACTGGTTTAGTTCGCCCATCGACTTGGAATACTGAAAAACAAGCAGTTGATTTCTATTATGCTAAAGGGATCGTAGCAAATCTTTTACAAGAATTAGGGGTAAAAGATGTTACTTATCGTGCAAGCAAGTTAGCCGATATGCATCCTGGACGTACGGCAGAAATCTATGCTGGTGAAACATACCTTGGTTTTGTTGGTGAGATTCATCCGCTTACGGCAAAAGAATATAAATTAAAGCAACGAGTTTATGTCTTTGAATTGGACTTAGAAAAAGTCATTGAGCTACCAAAAGAAGAAAAGGTTTATACCCCAGTATCGAAGTACCCATCAGTCACACGTGATATTGCTTTAGCGGTAGCAAGCGATGTTACTAACCAACAAATTGTTGATTGCATCAAGCAAAATGGTGGTGCTTTCTTACAAGATGTGAAACTCTTTGACCTTTATCAAGGTGAACATATTACTAAGGGTTCTAAATCATTAGCATATACATTAGTTTATGCTGATCCAAGCGGCACACTTCAAGATGATGCTGTTAACCAAGCATTTGAAAAAGTTAAAGCTAAGTTAGTGGAAACTTTTGCAGCTGATATTCGTTAATCAACAAAATATCGTTTGCTATATCTCATTTGACAGTATTTTGTCAGATGAGATATTTTTTGCGAGGAATGCGCGGGTATATTGCAATTAATTGGTGACACTTATATAATGATAGAGATAGAGTTCAAGGGGGAATCAGCTGATAATAATTATGAAATAGAGTACTTAATTTAGGAAATTTTAGCCAGAAAGTTAAAAATGTGTGGCTGATATTTGGCTGAAGCCATAGGAATAATATAAAAATGTAGCTTATTAATAAAGAAATGAAAGGAAAAACTATATTTCTTTCACAGATAGTGGCTCAATAATTTGAGCGTATCTGTTCACATTTTATATAGCAGGGGTCGATATTTTGGGTAATAAAGATAACGGTCAAACGACTAAAAAAGCCAAAAAGCCAGTTGCTAAGCGAATTATTACCGGTGTGATCTTGGTGATCGGGATCATGGTCGTTTTGGTTGGTGCTTTTGGATATCGGTATTTCAAATCTGCTCTCGAACCGTTAGATAAAACTTCTACTAAGCAGATCGAGGTAAAAATTCCGGTTGGAAGTACAACTAAACAAATTGGAGCAATTTTAGAGAATAAAAAAGTTATTAAGAGTGGATTTGTTTTTGACTACTATGTAAAAACGCACAAAATCAGCAACCTTAAAGCAGGGTACTATGTCTTAAAACCTTCAATGAGTCTAGCAAAGATCTCAAAGACCTTACAAAAAGGTGGCTCAAGTGAGTCGGTAAGTTCTAATCGTGTGCTAGTTAAAGAGGGTGTTACGGTAGATGAGATCGGGACGGCTATCCAGAACAATACCAAATTTAGTAAGAAGAGTTTTTTGAAGTTAGTAAACGATGAAAGCTTTTTAAATGAATTAAAAGCAAAATATCCTGAATTACTAACTTCTGCTTTAGAAGCAAAAGATGTTCGGTATAAATTGGAAGGTTACCTATATCCCGCAACCTATACCGTAAAAAAAGGTTCCACTTTGCGTGAGTTAGTTGAGCAAATGGTAGCTAAAACAAATGAAATGTTATCGCCTTACTACAGTGAGATCGCTAAGAAAAATTATACTGTACAACAAGTATTGACTTTAGCATCCTTAGTTGAACGTGAAGGTGTTACTAAGAGTGATCGCTATAAGATCGCTGGGGTTTTTGAGAATCGTTTAGAGCAAAATATGAAGATCCAATCTGATATTTCAGTTTTATATGCGCTAGGAACACATAAGCAAAGTGTTACTTATAAAGATCTTGAAGTCGATTCACCATATAACCTTTATAAGTATGAAGGCTTGGGACCTGGACCATTTAACAACCCAAGTATTACTTCGGTCAAAGCTGTGTTAAATCCAGTTGATAAAGATAAAGGGTATTTATACTTTATCGCTAATATGAAGACTGGTAAGGTCTACTTCTCAAAAACATATGAAGAACATCAAGCGTTGACTAAGAAACTTGAAAAAGATAATCAATAACTCTAAGGTATAAGAAAGGATTTTATTAATGTCAGAATCAAAGAAACATCCCCGTCCGATCATCATTGGTGTTACAGGAGGTTCCGGTAGTGGAAAAACTTCTGTTTCACGCGCAATTTTTGACCAATTACACGGTCATTCTTTAATGATGTTACAAGAAGACTCTTACTACAAGAGTCAAGACGATGTTCCATTTGAAGAACGTACAAAGGTAAACTATGACCACCCCAATGCATTTGATACAGATCTTTTGATCGAACAACTTGAAGATCTCTTAAAATGGAAGACGATCGAGATTCCCGTGTATGACTATGCAGCTCATACGCGTAGTAAAGAAGTTGTAGTGCAAGAACCACGTGAAGTTATCATCGTTGAAGGTATTTTAGCGTTAAACGATGCAAGATTACGTGATTTAATGGATATTAAAATCTTTGTGGATACCGATGATGATATTCGGATCATTCGTCGGATTCAACGTGATATTGAAGAACGGGGACGTACTTTACAATCAGTTATTGATCAATACTTAAAAACAGTAAAACCAATGTATCACCAATTTATTGAACCGACAAAACGCTACGCTGACATTATCGTACCTGAAGGGGGCGAAAACCAAGTAGCGATCGATTTGTTAGTCACAAAGGTTCGTGATATTATCCGTAAGAATGAAGCATAAGTGTGTTATAATGTAACACAAACATTTAATGAGGTGAAAGTTGATATGGCTGAAGAAAAAACATTTCCAATGACTTTGGAAGGTAAAGAAAAGCTTGAAACAGAATTAGAGGAGTTACGCACAACTAAACGTGCTGAAATCATCGAACGTATCAAAATCGCACGTTCTTTTGGTGACTTATCTGAAAACTCCGAATACGAAGCAGCAAAAAATGAACAATCAATGCTTGAAGGGCGCATAAAAGAAGTTACTAACATGTTGAATCACGCTGAAATCATTGATAATGGTGCAATTGCAGCTGATGAAGTTGCAATTGGTAAAACGGTGATTTTCCAAGAAGATGATGATGAACCAGAATCATATCAAATTGTTGGTGCTGCTGAAGCAGATCCATTTGCGGGTAAGATTTCCAATGAATCACCAATTGCTCAAGGTCTTTTAGGGCATAAAGTGGGCGAAACTGTTACAGTTGAAACACCCGGTGGCGAAATGCAAGTTAAGATCATTGAAGTAAAATAAGCTTGAATAAATTACAAAACGACCTGATTTCAATTTTGAAGTCAGGTCGTTTTTGTGTTTGTTTTTAGTTAGTGCTATTTGGCGACTTCGATCTTAGTCTTAAAGAGCCAATTAAAGACTTGATCATTGACGGCAACATGCATATCTTCGTGTCCATATTCGGGCAAAAGAAGATGTTCTTTTGCACTAGTGATTTGGTTGTAAATGGCAAATTGAGTTGAAGGGAAACAAACATCATCTTCTAGGCCAGTAATCATTTTTACTGGGCATTTGATCAATTGAGCCATATTTTTTAAGTCAATATATGCTAGTGTTTGCATGACTTGATCTTCTGTTTGATGAAACGGATCTGAGAATTTGAAATAACGAAAAAGTTCATTGTACGCTTCACTGTGATCACCTAAAGTCAAAACTCGCTTGAAATCACCTAAAAAAGGATAAATCGAGATGGCTTGGGTGAGACGGTGATTTAGTGCAGCTGCAACTAGCGCCAAAGCTCCTCCTTGCGAGCCACCATAACTAGTAAATTTAGTATTGTCGACTCGTGAAAAACTGGCAACGATTTCAATTAAACTATAAACGTCTAGATAAATATCTTTAAAGAAAAGTTTATCTGGACCTTGTAGTGCTCCGCGGATCACTTGACCTTTAACGGTTACGCCATCAAAAGTTGCATGATCTAACGATTTTCCTGCTTGTCCCCGTACATCCATTGCAACAACACCAGCACCGCCAGCAGCTAAGCTCAGTAAAGTTGCCCAGTCTGGAGATTGCCCCATATAGCCGTGAAAATAAAAGATCACAGGAACAGGTTGCGAACCTTCGGGGAAAATGCACTTGGCATAGACTTGGCCGTACCTAGTTCCATTAAAGGTAAGCTCATAACAATCTACCCCAGGAATTTTAAAATCTCGTGAAATCAATTGATAGTCAGGCACAGTCAAATTAGCTAATTGTTTTTGCCAAAATTCATGAAAATCAGTGGGAGTTGGAAATGCTCCTTGATATGTGGACATTTCTTTAAGTGACATTGGATCTTTCATATGCTTACTTTCCTTTCTAACTTAATCATCTACTTTATCTTTTAAGGTGTAGATCGTTAAACCACGGTTATCTTTATTGTTGTTTGGAAATAGTAAACTAGCAAAATACCCAAAGACAACTGCAGCGGTAAATGAAACGGTAGCAACTAAGAGTGAGGAAATTTGTAAGGAATCGATATAGAAAGCTAAAACAACACTTAAAACAAAGCCTAGTAAGACACCCCGGGCATTGGCGCGTTTAGTGAAGATCCCTAAGGCAAAGAGACCTGCTACAGGAACACCAAAGAGTCCAGAAACGGTCAAGAATACATTCCAAGTATCTGAAGTGTTTCCAAGTGTAAAGTAAATAGTGATCGCAGTACTGATAACACCAGCGACAATGATCACGATCCTGGCAAGACTAACGTCAGAAACTTTTGTAAATTTATCATTGAAGAAGCGCTGCTTAAAGTCGGTCACAAAACAAGCTGAGATCGAATTTAAACTAGAAGCGATGGTTGATTGTGCGGCAGCAAAGATCCCCGCAATAACAAATCCAGCGATTCCGGCTGGAAGTTGGGTGATAACAAAATAAGGTACGATCGCACTAGTGTTAAAGTCTTTTGGTAACGTAGCAACATTTTGATAGAAAGTATATAAAATAGTTCCCATTCCAAAGAAAAGTGGAATAGTTAAGATGCCTAAAAAGCCAGTTGTCCATAACGACTTGATCGTTTCTTTTAGCGATTTAGTAGTTTGGTAGCGTTGCACGACATCTTGACTACCAGTATATTGATAAAGACTATTGACGAATTGTCCGACAAAAATCAAAGGAACAAAGTTAGCTAAATCGCTAAGCTTAAAATCAGCTCCGGATAAGATCTTGTGATTGCTTGCGGCTGTATGAGCAACTGTGGCAAAATTACCATCGATCGAAAATGCTCCGATGAAGATGATCAATAAAGCACCACCGATCAAAACAAAGGCTTGGATCACATCGCTCCAGATAACACCTTCGATCCCACCAAGGAAGGTATAGATGATACACATAATTCCGACACAAGCAGCGACTAAAAGAGGATTGATATCTGTCACAGAAGCAACGGCAAGTACAGGTAAATACGTAACTACGGCTACCCGACCAATATGATAAATCATAAATAGCAAACTGCTTAAAGCACGGATCAACGGACTAAAGCGAGCTTCTAGATATTCATAAGCAGTTGTTACTTTTAATTTACGAAAGAATGGGACATAGAAATGATTCAAAATTGGGATGATCGGAATAATAACAAGTGAACCGATCGCATACGACCAATCGGATAAAAAGGCACGTTCGGGAACAGACATAAATGTGATCGAACTTAAAGTGGTGGCAAAGATACTGATCCCAGCAGCCCAAGCAGGAATTTTTCCGCCGGCTTTAAAAAAGGCATCAGTGTCTTTACTTGAACGTTTGGTGAAATACGCGCCTACAAGCAACATCCCGACTAAATATAGAACCACAACGATCCAATTGGTAAGGCCAAAACCTACTTTTTCCATGTTAAAGTCACCTCGTATTTAATTAAGCTTCAAGTTGTTTAGATTTTTGAATATAGCATTTTAACAGTAACGGTGCGAGCAAAGTGGTGATCACAGTGACCATGATCATGGCAGTGTAATGATTTTGATCGATCAAATGTGCATTTAATGCAACATTTGCGACTACAAGAGCCATTTCACCGCGCGAAACCATACCAGCACCAACGATATTTGCATTTGTAAATGAAAGCCCAAAACATCTAGCTCCTAGACTGCAACCAATTTGTTTACCTAAAATAGCGATCACGATCAGACTAATGATGAAAAATAAGTCTTGTCCCATCCCTTTGAAGCTAATATTTAAGCCAATGCTGACAAAAAATACCGGGATAAAAACAGCATATCCGATCGGTTCGATCTTAAGTGCTAAACGCTCTTTAAATTTAGTTTCAGAAATTGCTAAACCTGCAAAATAAGCGCCTAAAACATCACTCATGCCAAGCGTAACTGCAAGCAAAGCAAAACCAAAACAAAGCACTAATGCAGCTGTAGTATCATTTTCGCTAGCATTTAAGTGACTAAAGAGAGCTAAAAATTTGGGTACAAACCATTTACCTAAAATAAGAGTCAAAATGAAAAAGAGAAACATTAAACCTAGCATTAAACTGATTGATTGTTGTGAACCCGTGTTGGTGCCAAAGAGTGAAACACAGATTCCAAGTAAAATAACACAAATGATGTCATCAGCTACAGCAGCACCTAGGATCATCGAACCTTCGGGGCTATTCAAGCGGTGCATTTCACGGAGTACTTGAACAGAGATACTAACGGAGGTCGCACTTAGGATCAATCCGAGAAACATAGCCGTTTTAGCTGAAAAATCAAAGCCGTAGTAACATAAGAGAAATGCGCTACCAGTGGGAATGATCACCCCTAAAATGGCAACCGTAAGTGAAGGTTTCCAATAGCGTAAAAGTGAGCCTAAGTCACCTTCCAAACCAGCGATGAACATCAAAACGATCACTCCAAGTTCTGCAAAATAGTTGGTAAACGTATTGGGAACAAGAAGATTTAAAACTGCTGGACCAGCTAAAACCCCAACTAACAATTCACCGATCACACTGGGGAACTTAAGCATGTTTGATAGGTGAGCTCCTAGTTTGGTAAGTAGTAAGATGATAACTAATTGGAGTAAATAAGGCATACACTCACCTCATTTTGCTAGTAGGTGATTAACTAGTTTGATCTCGTGTTGAAGTTCTTCTAAATCAGTCGTGCCATATTCCAAAAAAATAGGAATATTTGGTGATAGGGCTTTGATCATCGGTTGCCAATCGGTTTGACCTTCACCAAGTAAAACCATCTGGTGGTCTTTGATATCTTTTAAGTGGAAAATATTGATCTTATCGTGCAATTTTTGAAAGGCTTCGTTGGGATTTTCATTGATCCAATACCAGTTTCCGGCATCAAAGGTATAACCAAGCGCAAGTTTTTCGGCTTGATCTAATTCGAGATTTTTAAGCATAGTCGCTAACTCACCTTTAGAATTAGGTTGGTTTTCAATAGTAACTGTAATGGGACTGTTGTTTAATAAGGTTTGTAATTTATCAAATTCTTGGTCACTGAATAGCAGCTCGAAATTTCCAAAACTATATTTGAGATTCTTGATTTCAAGTTTTTCAGCTAAAGCTAACTGTTGTTCAAGTTCAGGATTAAAGTGATCACCTAAAAAGAGTTCTTCAGGAACGGAGTAGTAAAGATTCCAAGTGTTTTTTTGACAAAGGGATTTAATATTGGTTAATTCTTGAATTTTAGTTTCCAGTGAAAAAAATTCGCCGCGAACTTCGATATTTTCGATCGGCCAACCATCAATTGCTTGTAAACATTCTAATTGACTGATGTGTTGCTCAAGCTGCGGTAAAAAGACAGCCGTATTGATTGAAACTTGCATTTATCACACCTCGTTTAGTTTTTAAGGACAATAAAAAACCGCACCAAAAAGCTCAGAGCAAGCTCTTTAGTACGGTTGAATTATTTGATTGCAATTTCTATTACATAAACAGCGTATCACAATTCAAAAATAATGTAAACGGTTTATTTTGAAAAAGGGTAAATTGCACCATAAAGTTGCGCTTTATCCGCTAAAATTGCCGTCTTGATTTTAGTTTGACATAAATTAGGTGGTAACAAATCGGCTAGTTGGTTATTCAAAAGTTGGAGCAAAAATTCGCCTTGTTGACATACCGCTCCGCCTATGATCAAAACTTCTGGGTCAAATAGCAATAAAATGTTGCTTAAACCTTTAGCGACTTCTAAGGCCCAAGCGTTGAGTTTACTTACATAAGGTTCTTGCCCGGCTTTAGCCTCACTAAAAGCATCTTTCACACTAATTTCTAAGGGAGAAAGCTCATGTTCAAGGCTTAGGGTAGAAGCACGTTGTTCAAAGTTAGTTTGAGTGCAGGGATCAAACAGGGTATAACCGATTGAATTTCCAGTTCCATGCGCTCCAGCAAATAGTTGGCCGTTATTTAAAAAGGCGCCCCCAATTCCTGTTCCTAGGGCAACACAATAAGCATTAGTTGCGTTCTTAGCAGCCCCATTTAGCGCTTCACCTAGTAAAGCTGCATCAACGTCATTAACTACAAAAACGGGGAGATTAGTTGTTTGTGCTAATTTTTCTTTGATTGGGGTTCCTTGATAGTTGGGGATCGTTGGGCCAGCATATCGGATACTACCATCTGTCGCCACGATGCCTGCAGTGCTGACTCCAATAGCTTTTAGGGAATATTTGGCTTGAAACTCTTGGCTGATTGCTAAGAGAGTTTTCAAGATTTTATTATCCTTATTTTTTTCGGTAGGAACATGGCCACTTTCCTTAAACTCAAGTTCGGGTGTGATCAAAGCATACTTAATGGTCGTTCCGCCAACATCAAATGCTAGCATATATTCTTGTGTCATATATGTACGCACTTCCTTTATTTTTTGATTGCGGTTTCATAATATCATTAGAAAAAGTTTTTCTCAAATCAAAAACAGGAAAATTTTTTTCTCCAGCTAAAAATGCTTATTAATGATGCTGTTTAAGCATTAAATGAAAATAATTACCGTTTTTTTAACTTGAAAAAATCTTTATCGTGAATTATGCTGTAAGCGTCGGTTGAATTATTTGAATTTCTATTACAACATCAAATCTTTTGGAGGAATTTCCCATGAAAAAATTATATGCAGCCTTAATGACGGCTTTTGATGAAAGCGGGAACATTGATGAACAAGGCACACGTGAAATGGTGCGCTATAACATTGATGTTAACCAAATTGATGGTTTATATGTTGGCGGCAGTACAGGTGAGAATTTTATGCTTGGTACCGCGGAAAAGAAGCGAGTCTTTGAAATTGCGATCGATGAAGCTAAAGGTTCAAACATTGATTTGATCGCCCAAGTTGGCTCACCTAATTTGCATGAAGCTAAAGAATTAGCTAAATATGTAACAGATTTGGGATATGAAACAATTTCAGCGGTTACACCATTTTATTACAACTTTAATTTTGAAGAGATCAAACATTACTACGATGAGATCGTTAAAGATGTTGATACAAAATTGGTGGTTTACTCGATTCCAGCTTTGACGGGCGTCTCACTTTCATTAGATAATTTTGCCAAGTTGTTTGAAAATGAAAAGATCATTGGTGTCAAATATACTAATGCTGATTTTTATTTACTTGAACGCTTGCGTGACCGTTTCCCAGACAAGTTGATCTTATCTGGGTTTGATGAAATGTTATTACCAGCCTTAGCTTTAGATGTTGATGGTGCGATCGGTTCAACTTTTAATATTAATGCTCAAAAAGCCAAAGCTGAGATTTCAGCTTTTGAAGCTGGTGATATTGACAAAGCACGAAAATTACAACATGAAAGTAATGATTTGATCACTGATCTTTTGAATAACGGTATCTATGCTACTTTGAAATTAGTTTTACAAGAACTAGGAGTTAATGCTGGTTATACGCGAGAACCAATGGCTAAAGCTACTCCTGAAGTTAAGGCTGGTGCAAAGAAAATCTACGAAAAATATTTTAAATAAACTGAGGTGTGAGTCATGGAAAAAAACTTTTTAGAACAAGTCAAAGGTAAGTTGATCGTGTCTTGCCAGGCGCTGCCAAACGAACCTTTGTATAGTTCGTTTATCATGTCACGCATGGCACTAGCTGCGCAATTGGCTGGAGCCGCTGGAATAAGAGCTAACTCAGTTGTAGATATTCAAGCGATCCAAGATGAAGTTGAGTTACCGATAATTGGCTTGAATAAAGTCGATTATCCAGACTCAGACGTCTATATTACGCCTACAATAAAAGAGATGCGAGCGGTAGCCGCTACTGGGGTTCAAGTAGTCGCATGTGATGTAACAAGTCGAAAAAGACCAAAAGAAGAGCAGCTTGAAGATATCGTTGCTCAAATGCGAATTGAATTTCCTAATACCTTATTGATGGCCGATACAGCAACTTTAGCCGATGTTAAAGTTGCAAATGAGTTAGGTTTTGATTTGGTCGGAACAACTATGCATGGTTATACACCAGAAACTAAGGGACAAGATATCGCAACAGATGACTTTACCTACTTAAAAGAGGTTTTAGCATGTTCTAAAGTACCAGTAATTGCTGAAGGAAAAATAGATACCCCAACAAAAGCTAAGCGCTGTTTAGAATTAGGGTGTCATACAGTTGTTGTTGGTGGTGCAATTACGCGTCCGTTGGAGATTGCAAGTTGTTTTGTGCAAGCAATCAACTAATTTTGCCCTAAGTCGGTTAGTGATGTGATATGATAATCAATGAATTGTTTACTTTATTTGGCAAGAGGATTTGGTGGAATGAATATTTTAAATGAACTAGAAAAAATTTATCCCAATTTACCACGCCAAGAACGGAAAGTTGCACTACAAGCGATCCAAGAACCTAAAAAAATTCAACGATTAAGTATCAATGAATTAGCTGCTTTAGCTGGTACAAGTAATGCAACCGTTACTCGTTTGGTCAATCGGTTGGGATGTGCCAATTTTTATGATTTTAAATTGCGGTTAGTAACGTATGAACAGGTTGAACCACAGGAAAGTGAGTTGACCTTAGCGATGCAAGTCCAAAAATTCTATGAAGAAGTATTGACACAAACTAGACAACGAATCGATGAACAAGTTTTATTAGAAATCGTTGCACGCATTAGTCATTGTCGCCGCATCTACATTTTTGGGTTGGGTAGTTCGGGTTATACTGCAAAAGAATTAACACAACGCTTGATCAGAATGGGGATCGCCGCATTTGGAATGACTGAAAGTCATAGTATGTATATCAGTAGTGGAATCGTTGAAAAAGATGATGTTATCTTAGCATTGTCATCAACTGGCAATACTGCTGAAGTAAACAGTGCCGCTAAACTCGGAAAACAAAAGGGGGCTACGTTGATTTCAATCACTGGGATCAAAGATAGTCCACTATATAAACTGAGTGATTTAGCGATCTTAGTCAAAAATAGTAATTTTGTTGATAATGCGCGGTTTATAAACTCACAGTTTGCAATGACTTATATCATCGACATTATTACAACATTGCTACTAGATAAACAAAATTACCGTGATAAGATGGATCAAACCATTGAGCTGATCACAAGTAATAAATTCGATAAACATTAATATATGGTAGTGTAGTTTTTATTTGATATTAACTTCACTATCCCCACCTCATAAAAAGGATCATTCAATTTTGTAGCTTGAATGATCCTTTTTATTTGGCTATTAAGTTTTAAAAACAAACAGTCCCGTTCCAATACTTATTAAAAGTGAGACTAGGCTAAGTGAGATCCCCATCCAAGCATTACCAACACGTGTCCAAAAATTACGCATAGACATTAAAAATGTTAAGCATGCGGTGATGAAGAATAGCAAATAAATCATCTTAAGTGGTGCAAAAATAACTAGTACTAGTAAAGAACACAATAGCAATAGATTTCTAAAATTTTTATACCAGATCAAAGTCCCAAAAAAAGCTTGTTGGTAAGAAAAACTTCGATTGTGTGGTAAAGTGCTAAATTTTAAGACGACCAATAAGAGCCAAAAAATGTAAAGTGAGATCCCAATAAGATTCATCTTTTCATATCCTTACGTAACTTAGTTTTTGCTAAACAAAGTTGTTAAACGTTCCATAAAACGCTCAACAAAACGTTCTTTATCGACATTAACGGCTGCTTTAGTTAGAAGTGCAGGTTCATTGATGCGCGTTTCATCCCCAATTGTTCGCCCGGCATATGGTCCTTCAGTATCAACTTTCATGTTTAAATCTAATGTTTGAACTAATGAAGGGTCGATCGCAGCAGCTACAGCTAATGGATCATGTAAGGCACAACCACCTAAGTGAGGGCTAGTAACTTTATAGGCATCAATATAATAATCAGTTAGATCAGCATATTTTTCTCCCGATAAAGTCTTTAATTCACGCCATTTTTGTGTTTCTTTGGTAGTAAGTAAGGTTCTAGTAGTAACGTCTAGCCCGATCATTGTTAGTGGGAAATTACTTCTAAAGACAGCATCTGCTGCTTCGGGATCTTGATTGATGTTAGCTTCTGTAACTGGATTTACATTACCAGGGACAGTCAAAGCCCCACCCATCAAAGTAACTTTGCCGACTAATTCAGCGATTTGTGGATCCTTCTTTAAGGCAGCGGCTAGATTAGTTAAAGGACCAGTTGGAACGATCACGAGATCTTTACCATATTTATGTGCCGCTTCAATGAAGAAGTCAACTCCAGACATTTCTTCTGGTTTACGGTCAGCTTTTTTTAATTTAACTTCGCCGATCCCGTTTTTTCCGTGGATCTGTGCGCTGATCGGCATAACTTCAAAACTTTCTTTAGTGGAAGCATGTGGCAACCCAGTAAAGACAGGAATATCTGGACGACCTAATAATTCTAACAAGTCTAAACTATTTTGGACCCCATCTTCTACTAAAATATTGCCATACGATCCGACGATCCCGATTAGATCACATTCTTCAGAAGCAAGCGCGTAAGCAATCGCAAGTGCATCATCGATCCCAGTATCTAAATCAAGGATCATTTTATATTTAGCCAAATAAATCATCTCCTAATAGTTAGTAATTCACACTCTTAGTTTATCAGAAATTAGCGCTTTTGTACCGATTCAACGGGAAAAAATTAATAAAATATTGCTAAAATTGAAAAAACATACGTTAAATTTTTGTGAAATGCACTAAATTATGAAAAACATATAAAATATTTACAGAATAAGAGCTTGTTTTCACCTTGGGGCAAAGGGTACTATATAGATATATCAGAGAGATGGGAATGATGAGGATGGCAAAAAAAGATCTTCTTTCATTTTTAGAAGAAAATATCGATGAGTTAGATTTTGACGGAAAAATCGACCTTTTTTGGAATAAACGTGAAAAAACTTTCGAAATGGAAGTTACTTTTTACGCCGAAAATAAAATAGGACAAATGATCGAAGATGCCCAAGGTATTGCGTCAAGTGAACCGATAATTTCATTTA
The DNA here is from genome assembly GCF_001434405.1 of Ligilactobacillus apodemi DSM 16634 = JCM 16172. GTDB lineage: Bacteria > Bacillota > Bacilli > Lactobacillales > Lactobacillaceae > Ligilactobacillus > Ligilactobacillus apodemi. Next base: position 441,820 of record NZ_AZFT01000053.1, read on the forward strand.
GTGATAGTATTTTGTTTTACGACGAAAAAAATCCAGCAGCTGTAGATGAAGATGCATATTTTGCTTGTCTTAGTTATGCTGGTAAAAAAGGCTGGTCACTTGCACGTGGTAAGGCATTTTTCAGCTACTTACAAATTGTTTTAGACAATGGATATTCTGACTTGTTAGATTTTTTAAATGACAGTGACAAAGAAGTTTTTGAGCTGACTTGGTCAAATGAAGAATTTGAAAAAATCGTGGCAGATGCAACGAACAATACCCCCAAACAAGAATTAAGTTATCCACGCTTTTAGTATCATTAATGGAGTGGAAAATTTTTTAAGAAAGGAAAAGCTATCTATTAATTTAATAGGATAGTAGGTTTTAAATTGGATTGGATCAAATTAGCAATTACAACGACAAACGAAGCTAGTGAAGCTGTCATTAATATTTTAATGGAAAATGGAGCCGGTGGTGTTCAAATCGAAGACGAGGACTTAGAAAACGTGGTCTTGTCGACATATTTTCCAGCTGAACAAGCATTAGAAGAATTGATTTATGAATTGAAACAAAAGATCACCCATTTGAGTGATTTTGGCCTTAATCCTGGTAAGACACAAGTTGAATTAATGGAGTTAGATGATTCATCTTGGGCAGATGTTTGGAAAAAGTATTATCATCCTGTCCGCTTGACGCGCTATTTAACGATCGTGCCGAGTTGGGAAAAATATCAACCTCAAACTGAAGATGAAAAATTGATCGTGCTTGATCCGGGGCGTGCTTTTGGAACGGGAACACACCCAACGACCCGTTTAGCTTTACAGGCATTGGAAACAGTTGTCAGAGGCGATGAAACAATGATCGATGTGGGAACTGGTTCAGGTGTTTTGAGCATTGCGGCTAAACATTTTGGAGTTAAACAGATTTTTGCTTATGATATTGATGATGTAGCCGTCAAAGCTGCCCAGGAAAATTTGGCGTTAAACGGGATGGAAGACGATATTTTTGTTGCAGCTAATAGCCTTTTAGAGGGAATCGATAAAAAAGTAGATTTGATCACTGCTAACATTTTAGCTGAAATCATTGTACCGTTGATTCCTCAAGCAGTTAATTGCTTAAATCCTGGAGGCGTTTTGATCACATCAGGGATCATTGCGGATAAAAAGTCATTGATCGTAAATAAGTTACAGCAACATGGTTTTGTGATCGACCAGATTTTAAATATGAAAGATTGGTATTCGATCATCGCCCATCTCCCAGTAGTAGAGGATGAATAAAGTATGCAACGTTATTTTTATGATGAAATGCTTACAAGTGAGCAATTTGAGCTTCCAAAAGAAATTTACAAACATGCTATTGTAGTAATGCGAATGCGCAGTGGCGATAAGTTTGAACTAGTTACGCCAGATGAAAATGTCAATGTGATGGAGTTAGTCACAGTTGAGAAAAATTTGGCTATAGCTAAAAAAGTTGATAGTTTTATCCAAATGACAAATTTACCGGTCAAAACAACGATCGTTTGTGGATTATCTAAGGGTGATAAGGCTGATTTTATTGTTCAAAAAGCAACTGAACTAGGCGCTGATGAAATCATTTTTTTCAAAGGGACTTATTCAGTTGCCAAATGGGATGATAAAAAACGAGCTAAAAAATTAGCGCGGTTAGCAAAAATTGCTTTAGCAGCAGCGGAGCAGTCACATCGGACAACCGTACCTGCGATCAGCTATTGTGATAAACTTGAAAACTTAAAACTAGCGTCAGCGCAATATGGCATGGTAGCATATGAGGAAGCAGCTAAGACTGGTGAAACAACGAACTTAGCAAAATTATTTGAACAATTAAAAAAAGAGAGTGCCACTAAGCCAGTAGCATTAATGGCGATTTTTGGACCTGAAGGTGGCTTAGCACCGGCAGAGGTTCAACTGTTAACACAAAAAGGCTTTGTTACGGCGGGGTTAGGTTCCCGGATCTTGCGGGCCGAAACAGCGCCACTTTATCTCTTGTCGGCACTTTCATTTGCTTTAGAATTAAGGTAAAATAAGATTAATAATTTTTAGAAACGGGTAATGAGAATGAGAGCAAACTTAAATAGAATGTCACTACAACACATTGCTTGGTATCTAGCATTTGCCTTGGCATTTAGCTTTATGATACCAATCATCTTTACTTTTTTTAATGTTGATGAAGTTACTAAAACAGGAGTTATCCTTTTCGGAATCAATGTTATCTATGCAATTGCTTCAGGAATATACGCAGGTAAGCGTGCCGATCACTTTTGGTTGATTTTATTTTTCCCAGTGATCTACTTGATAGGTTGTGACTTTTTCTTTGATAGTCATACGATCTATTGTGCCGCTTTTTACTTTTTATTGGCTGCTTTTGCCTATGGGACTGTGCGGGACTAAAATTCATCAGAGTCAGCAGTAGGCACTTTTTACAGTAGTGAAAAGTGCCTACTGCGCATCTAGCTAAAAAGGGATAAATTATTGGGACATTATAAGAAAGGAACAGCTGCTTTTTCGCTTGCAGCGACGGTGAGAGTATGGAAAAAAACGTAATTTGGAGCGCAGAAGATGTAATCAATAAATGTAAAGAATACATGAATGAAGAACATGTGGCGATCGTACAAAAAGCTTGTGATTTTGCCACATATGTTCATCGTGAACAATTTAGAAAGTCAGGCGAACCATACATCGTACACCCGATTCAAGTAGCTGCAATTTTAGCGGAATTAAAGATGGATCCAGAGACGGTCGGTGCCGGCTTTTTACATGATGTAGTCGAAGATACCCCTGTTATTTTGGCCGATATTGGTGAGTTATTTGGCAATGATATTGAAGTTATTGTTGATGGGGTAACAAAATTAAGTAAGATTCGCTATAAATCTCATCAAGAGCAATTAGCAGAAAATCACCGTAAACTATTATTGGCGATGTCAAAAGACTTACGCGTGATCATTGTGAAATTAGCGGACCGCTTGCATAATATGCGGACCTTAAAACATTTGCGCCCTGATAAGCAAAGACGGATCGCCAATGAGACTTTAGAAATTTATGCTCCTTTGGCTGATCGTTTAGGTATCAGTACGATCAAATGGGAACTAGAAGATACGTCTTTGCGCTATTTAAACCCACAACAATACTACCGAATCGTTCATTTGATGAACTCAAGGCGTGCTGAGCGCTTGGAATATATTAATGAAGCAATTTCTGAGATTCAAACAGCGATCGGGGATCTTAACTTGAAAGACTGTGAAATCTATGGTCGCCCTAAGCATATCTATTCGATCTATCGTAAGATGCGTGATCAACATAAACAGTTTAGTCAAATTTATGATCTATTAGCGATTCGTGTGATCGTTAAATCGATCAAGGATTGTTATGCCGTTTTAGGTGCGATCCATACGAAGTGGACGCCGATGCCTGGGCGTTTTAAAGATTATATTGCTATGCCAAAAGCCAACATGTACCAGTCTTTGCATACAACTTTGATTGGTCCAAATGGTACGCCGTTTGAAGTGCAGATCCGAACAGAAGAAATGCACCGGGTCGCCGAATATGGGATCGCTGCTCACTGGGCATATAAAGAAGGTAAAACTGATGGGGTCAAAGAGACGACTACCGGGGAGAAACTAAATCTCTTTAAAGAAATCATTGAACTTCAAAATGAAGCTAGTGATGCCAGTGATTTCATGGAAAGTGTTAAAGGTGATCTTTTCAGTGATCGTGTTTATGTTTTTACTCCTAAAGGCGATGTATTTGAACTTCCTAAAGGAGCTGGACCACTTGATATGGCGTATTCGATCCACACCGAGATCGGTAACCATACTACTGGTGCAAAAGTAAACGGTAAGATCGTTCCTCTTGATTATCAGGTTAAAAATGGTGATATCGTTGATATTTTGACTTCACAAAATTCAGCCGGTCCAAGTCGTGACTGGTTAGATCTAGTTCATACGAATAAAGCGCGTAATAAGATCAGACGCTTCTTTAAACAACAAGATCGTTTACAAAATATCGATCGCGGAAAAGATATTTTAGAAACGGCGTTAAGTGAAGCTGGCTTTAATGTTCATGATGTTTTGACTCGTGAAAATCTGAAGCGTGTCTTAGAAAAACGGCATATTTCAACGGAAGAAGATCTCTATGCTGCCTTAGGTTATGGTGAAATTCAACCGGCTGGTGTTATTAACATTTTGACCCAAGACATTCGAGAAAAACAAGAACTTGAACGCAAGCAACAACAAGAAAAAGAACTGTTAGAAGATCATAAAGAGATCAAAAATACTACACATAAGTCTAATTCTAAGAGTGATGAAAGTATTTTGATCGAAGGAATCGATAATCTATTAGTGCGCTTAAGTCATTGTTGTAATCCGATTCCTGGTGATGATATTGTCGGTTATATTACTAAGGGACGTGGGGTTTCGGTCCATCGTGTTGACTGTCCTAATGTCAAAAATGCCGAAAAGAGCGGAACTCGTTTGATCGATGTAAGTTGGAATATCGTGCCTGATGGACGTACCCATTATAATAGTGACCTTGAGATCCAAGGTTACAATCGTTCAGGTTTATTGAATGATGTTTTACAAGCTATCAATAATACGACTAAACAATTAAATTCGATCAACGGCCGAATCGACCACAACAAGATGGCAACGATCGATGTAACTGTTGGGATCAAGGATAAAGTTCACTTACAACGGGTAATGGATAATATCAAACGTGTTCCGGATGTTTACGTGGTCAAACGAACAATTCATTAAGTGAGGTAAAAAAGTGCGAGTAGTTTTACAACGAGTAAAGAAAGCTAGTGTAGCGATCGATAATCAAACAGTAGGAACAATTGGGCAAGGGTTATTACTATTAGTCGGGTTTCAAGCCGATGATGGTAGTGAACAAATTGATTATTTGGTCAAAAAAATTGCTAACTGTCGTATTTTCAGTGATGAAGACGATAAATTGAATTTGAATGTGCAACAAGTTAACGGCAAAATTTTATCGGTTTCTCAATTTACCCTTTATGCGGATACGAAAAAAGGCAATCGTCCGAGTTTTACCCGGGCGCAAGACCCTAAGATCGCTAGTAAAAACTATGATGAATTCAATCAAAAATTACGTGCGCTAGGGATTGAAGTCCAAACAGGAAAATTTGGGGCGGACATGCAGGTGAGTTTAGTAAATGATGGTCCGGTAACGATCATTTTTGATACTGACAACAAGTAGGTGAAGTAAATGCAATACCAAAATTATTTCTTTGACTTTGATGGGACTTTGTATAATACGTATCCAGGGATGGTCAAAGCCTTTGTTCAGGCTTTTGAAAATCAGGGTGTTACCTTAGATGTAGCTGAAGTCTATCAAGTGATGCGAGAGGATTCGGTTCGCGAAGCTTATCGACGTTATACTACACCAAATTTAGATGCGACTAAATTACACGCTGATTATCGCGATTTTGAAAAAGAGTTTCGGGCTTTAGCTAAGCCGTTTTCAGGAGCACGTGAGTTGTTAGGAAAAATTAAGGCTGCTGGCGGGCAGAGCTTTTTATTAACACACCGTGATCGGAGTTCTCTTGCATTACTAGAACGAGATGATCTCTTAAAATATTTTACTGATTATTCAACTTCTGATGATGGTTTTAAGCGTAAACCTGATCCAGAAGCATTGAATCACTTAGTAACTAAACATCACTTAGATCCTCAAGTTTCGGTAATGGTCGGTGATCGCTTGTTAGATATTCAGGCAGGGCATAATGCTAAAATGGCGGGAATTTTATTTGATCCCGATAAGATGATTGCCGAAGATACTAAGGCACAGCAAGTTGTGGTGTCTTTAGTTGAGATCAAATAACAAAAAATATGGGAGTTATATAAAACGAAAGTCTTGCTAGGATTAGTAGCGTGATTACGAAACTGATTTTGCACAAATTTGAAAAAAATTTTGCATTTGAGGTTTTAGAGCTATGTAGTTTTGTATGACTCCAAAACAATTAGTAGATGCTATTGATATGGGTGATTGTTTTAGAGCTATGTAGTTTTGTATGACTCCAAAACTAGGCATATTCGTTATTTCCACGAGGTTGAGTTTTAGAGCTATGTAGTTTTGTATGACTCCAAAACTTTAACGTAGAAGTATATTGCCATGATCCCGTTTTAGAGCTATGTAGTTTTGTATGACTCCAAAACACTCGGGTTACGTGGTGCAAACTGCTAGCTGTTTTAGAGCTATGTAGTTTTGTATGACTCCAAAACATTACGAGCGGTATAAATTGGATCGCTACAGTTTTAGAGCTATGTAGTTTTGTATGACTCCAAAACATAAGTCATCGCTGATCTGTGCTTAAAGTTGTTTTAGAGCTATGTAGTTTTGTATGACTCCAAAACAGATGAAGTAGGTGCCTTAAGTAATGCTGAGTTTTAGAGCTATGTAGTTTTGTATGACTCCAAAACTCGTTGTTTGATACTGTATAAATCATGATAGTTTTAGAGCTATGTAGTTTTGTATGACTCCAAAACGATGAATAGCGATGAATATAACAATCAAGTGTTTTAGAGCTATGTAGTTTTAGCAAAATTAAATATTTCTAGATAAACTCTATAAGAATGGTAGCGACTGTTTTTATAGAGTTTATTATTGTACTTTTCAAAATCAGCGGATAAAAAAACTGTGTAACGAAAAAAATTCATTACACAGTAAAAAATATTGTTTGTGTTACTTAGTCGATAAGTTGAAACATTAAGATCCCGGCAGCGACAGCTACATTTAGTGATTCCGCATGTCCTTTGATCGGAATATATAGATTTAAAGAAGTTTTATTTAAAAGTTCAGGATCCATTCCGTTGCCTTCGTTACCCATGATCAAAGCGAAGTCTTGGTGACGCCCAACTTGGTCATAACTACGAGCTGCTTCATTTAATTCACTACCAAAAACAGGTTTGGCTTGTGCTTTAAAAGCATCGACCCAAGTTAAAAGATCTGCGCTGACTAAGTCAATGTGAAATTGACTGCCTTGCATTGACCGAACAACTTTAGGTTGATACATATCTGCTGTATTTTTGCCGAAAACGACTCCTTTAAACCCTGCAGCATCAGATGTTCTGACCATTGTTCCAATATTTCCTGGATCTTGTACTCCATCTAAAAAGAGCCAAGCACCAGAAACCTTTGTTGGATCAATGTTTGTTTGTGTGATTTTGACTTCAGCAAAGATTCCTTGCGGAGTTTTAGTTTCGCTAAGCTGTTTAGCAACTTGTTCGCTGATCGAAATAAGTTCTGTTTCAGTTGGAAGTTCGAGTTCATCAATGTGTTTAAAAGTGGGTGTTACTAAAATTTTAGTGATCGGTTGTTTAGCCTTAAGTGCTTCTTTAACAAGATGCCAACCATCTAGGAGATAACGATTTTCCTTTTGTCGTGCTTTTTTAGTTGCTAATTTTTTCCAATCTTTTACTTGCTGATTGGAAACGGATGTGATTTCTTTCATGATCATAAAACCTCGCTTTATCTAAAAAACAGTATAACATATATTAACTTAGGAAAATGAGATATCTTGATAAGTAATTTAGCGTAAATATGTTATCATAGTCATGAGTCAATTTAGAGAGGTTAAGGGGGATTGGTGATGGAGCAAGAATTTGATAAACGGTGTGACAAATTACGTTCTTTGATGCAAGACGCAAGTGTGGATGCATATTTAGTGACTGATCCGACTAATATTTATTATTTGAGTGGCTTTACTGGGGACGAAGGTTTGCTTTTAGTGACCGAAAAAGGGCGTTATTTGATAACTGATGCCCGCTTCGAAACTCAAATTCAAACTGAACACCCTTGGCTTGAATATAGGATCACTCGCAACTATTTAACGGAAGCTTTAGCACTGTGTGAACAACAAAAAGTAGTCGCGCTAGCTTTTGAAGAGACACTTACCTATCAAATATATGACCAATTGGATGAAACAGCAATGTGTGATATTGTACCTTTAAGTGGTTTGATCGAAAGTTTGCGCGAAATAAAATCACCCGCTGAAATCAAAAAACTAAAGAAAAGTTGTCAACTGGCTAAAGAAGGCTATCAGTATATTCTTGAACATGTTCAAGTGGGGCAAACTGAACTAGAGGTAGCTTTGGAATTAGATTATTTTATGCGAAAAAAAGGGGCAACAAATGCTTCTTTTGCAACGATCGTAGCTTCTGGAACACGCTCAGCTTTACCGCATGGTGTTGCTAGCCCAAAAAAACTTCGGTCAAATGAGTTAGTTACCCTAGATTTTGGTTATTTTCTTAATCATTATACTTCGGATGTAACGCGGGTCTTTGCGTTAGGCGAAGTTCCCTCTAAGTTAGCAGAGATCTATCAAGTTGTAGCTACAGCAAAACAAGCAACAATCGCAGCTATCAGACCAGGGATCGAGACTTGTGAAATTGATGCGATCGGGCGAAACTACATAAAAGAAGCTGGGTATGGAGATTACTTTGAACATGGTATGGGACACGGTATTGGGTTGAGTGTGCACGAGAATCCATATATTGGCAAAATCATCCCTACAGTCTTACAGCCTGGACAAGTGATCACGATCGAACCAGGGATCTATTTACCTGATCTAGGTGGGGTAAGACTAGAAGATGATATTTTAGTCACGGAAAACGGATATGAAAATTTGACTGATTTTGGACAGGAATATCGACAAATTTAGGGGATAACACTTGATTAGCTTGCATTAATAGCCTTGATTTTGATATTATTAAATGTACGAATTATATTTGGATAAGTCTTACAGCTGGTGAGCCGTAGAACTTGTGCGATTATTTTTAGGAGGACTAATATGATTTCTGTAAATGAATTTAAAAATGGTTTGACGATCACTGTTGATGGTGAATTATGGCGTGTGGTTGAATTCCAACACGTTAAACCAGGTAAAGGTTCAGCTTTCGTTCGTTCTAAGTTAAAGAACTTACGTAATGGTGCTGTGCAAGAAAAAACTTTCCGTGCGGGTGAAAAAGTAGAACAAGCACAGATCGATCGTAAGAAGATGCAATATCTATATGCTGATGGTAACAACCATGTCTTCATGGACACAGATACTTATGAACAATTAGAATTGCCAGGTGAAAGCTTGACAGATGAATTGAAGTTCTTGAAAGAAAACATGATCGTTAGTGTTATCATGTATGGTGCTGAAACTTTAGGGGTTGAATTACCAAACACAGTTGATTTGGCAGTTGCTGAAACAGAACCTGGCATTAAAGGTGATACAGCATCTGGTGGTTCAAAACCAGCTACAATGGAAACAGGTGTTGTGGTACAAGTTCCATTCTTCGTTAACGAAGGCGATGTCTTAACGATTAATACTGTTGATGGTACTTATATCTCACGTGCCTAAGTTAGCTTTTTAATGAACGGCGACTATCACAACTTTGATCAGCTTAGTGGTAGGATTTACTACAATGTCCGGTAAGAAAGACAATATGGGATCGGAATTGTATTGACGTAAAAAACTTGAAAACAGATTAAACTTTTTAGAAAGTATTTCTTGTCATAATAATGGAAGGACATTTATGATGGCAGTAAAGAATTTTAAGAAAGGAAATATATAATCTTTCTTGAGCTGTAGAAGATAAATTCTATACTTTTCCATATTTTATATAGCAGGTTTTACGTATGTCTGAAGATAATAATATTGTTTTAACAAGTCAAGAACCTAGTTTAGGCGAGATTCGTTTGGCTCCCGAAGTGATCGAAGTCATTATCGGGATCGCAGCGAGTCAAGTTGACGGCGTGTATTCAATGCGTGGGTCGATCGCAAATAGTTTCTCTGAGTTATTAGGGCGTCAAATTCGCGGTAAAGGTGTAAAGGTCAACAAAGAAGCAGATGAATTAGTTGTTGATGTTTATGTCATCTTGAATTACGGTGTATCTGTGCCAAAAGTTGCAGCACAAATTCAAGAAAAAGTAAAACAACAGGTCCTCTTTATGACCGGGATCGAAATTATGGGTGTGGATGTGCACGTTCAAGGAGTAATTCCTGAAAAGCAAGAACAAACAATTGATCCGAATAATATATTTGGTGAAGAAAATGGTGAAGAATAGTGAGTATTAATAGACATGATACGCGTAAACTAGCCTTTCAAGCACTTTTTGCTTTAAATAGCAATCCAGACGCTTTACCTGAGGATGTTTACGAGGCGCTTTTAGAAGACAATGATGACTTGAGTGCAGTACCGGCCTATTTACCTGAATTAGTTGAAGGTGTGCGCTCGCATCAAACACAGATCGATGAAAAAATCGCTGAACATTTGAGTGCTAATTGGTCGCTCGCTCGCCTCAATAAGACAGACCTTTTGATTTTGCGACTAGCAATTTTTGAAATGCTTTACGTAGACGAAGATGAAGTACCTGCCAAAGTAGCTTTGGACGAAGCTTTACAATTGGCTAAAGAATTTAGTGACGATAAATCGCGCCGTTTTGTAAATGGTGTCTTATCGAATTTGATCTAACAAATACCTGTGCTGAAGTGCTTTGCTTTAGTACAGGTATTTTTCATTAAAAAGACCGACTAAAGTGTGCTAAAATACTAATTATAAAACTAGCTAAGGGTTGTGATTTAAATGACAGTTATGATAGATGGGCGCCAAACCGCGGCAAAGATCCGCAGTGAACTGGCAAAAAAAGCAGAAGTGTTAAAAAATCAGGGAATTACGCCTTGTTTAGCCGTTATTTTAGTCGGTGATGATCCAGCAAGCCAAGTATATGTTCGCAATAAAAAACGAGCAGCAGAAAAAATTGGAATTGAGACTAAAGATCTCCATTTATCTGCGCAAACCGCTCAAAGCGAACTTTTAGAATTGATCGACTCACTAAATGATGATCCAAGTGTGCATGCAATTTTAGTTCAGATGCCATTACCAAAGCATTTGGATGAAAATGAAGTGATCAATGCGATTTCACCTAAAAAAGATGCTGATGGCTTGCATCCAAAGAATTTAGGTCATCTATTCATGAATGAACCACAAGCTTTACCATGTACCCCACGTGGTATTATGGTCTTACTAGCTGAATATGACATTGGAGTTGCTGGTAAAAATGTAGTGATCATTGGGCGTAGTAATTTAGTTGGTCGGCCGTTGGCAGCAATGATGATCAATGTTGATGCAACAGTTACAGTGGCACATAGCAAGACTAAAAATTTACCTGAGATCGCTAAAAATGCTGATATTTTAGTCGTGGCAACTGGTCGTGCGGAGATGGTCGATCAAAGTTATGTCAAAAAAGGAGCAACTGTGATTGATGTTGGCATCAATCGCTTGCCCGATAACCATTTAGTTGGTGATGTGGATCAAGCAAGTGTTACTGGTGTAGCAGCTTACCTGACGCCTGTTCCTGGTGGTGTTGGACCAATGACGATCGCAATGCTAATGCAACAAACCTTAGAATTAGCGGAAAAGAGTAAGTAATGGAAAAAGAACAATACTTAACGGTTACAGCCTTAACCAAGTATCTTCATCGCAAATTTAGTGCAGATCCCTACTTAAATCGTGTTTATTTAACTGGTGAAGTTTCCAACTATCGGCGTCGCCCGCGTCATCAATATTTTAGTTTAAAAGATGATGGTGCTAAGATTGATGCAGTCATATTTCAGTCTGCTTTCAATCGGCTAAAGTTTGAGTTAGAAGACGGGATGAATGTCTTAGTTGTTGGTCGTGTTGATCTGTATGAACCTAGTGGAAATTACCAGATCACGATCGAAAAAATGGAGCCAGATGGAGTTGGAGCACTTTATCAAGCTTATGAACAATTAAAGGAGAAGTTGGCCAAAGAAGGATTATTTGGCGCCCCGAAAAGAGCGTTGCCTTACTTTCCTAAGCGCATCGCAGTGATCACTAGTCCCTCAGGTGCTGTGATCCGTGACATTATCACTACGACTAGAAGACGCTATCCGATTGCGCAGATCGTCTTATTTCCTGCTGTCGTGCAAGGTGAACAAGCAGCAGATTCTTTAGTTGGCCGTTTAAAAGAGGTCAATGCTCGGGGCGATTTTGATACGATCATTATTGGTCGTGGTGGAGGTTCGATCGAGGATCTATGGCCGTTTAACGAAGAAAAGGTAGCCCGTGCGATCTTTGAGAGTCAAATTCCGATCATTTCATCGGTCGGTCACGAAACAGACACCACGATTGCCGATCTTGTTGCAGATGTTCGAGCAGCAACGCCGACTGCTGCTGCTGAACTGGCTACACCCGTTTTAGCTGATGAAATTTTGCGGATTAAACAAGATCGCTTACGCTTGATTCAAAGCTACCAAGCAATGGTGAAATTACGTGAACAACGATTGCATAAATTACAACATTCATATGTTTTTGTGCAACCAAATCGCTTATATGAGGGATATTTACAAAAATTAGACAATTACAGCACGAAACTAAAGCAAGTTTATCGCGAAAATATTTTGCAAAAGATGCGAACTTTTTCAGAAGTGCAGGAACGTTTGCAAAGTAATTCACCTAAAGAAAAGGTGCTTTTGTCAGAACAACGAGTGATCCAATTACAAAAAGAATTGTTGAATTCAATGAAAAATTATTTGGGTATCAAAGAAAAACGGTTGGTGAAGGTGGCCAGTTCGTTGGATATGTTAAGTCCTTTGAGAGTGATGAATCGTGGCTTTTCGTATGTGACAGTTGATGACCATATCATAAAAACGACTAGTGATGTTAAAGTTGGACAAGAAATAAATTTACATTTAACGGATGGTAAAATCACCGCTGAAGTTACAAAAATTGATGGGAATGAAAAATAATGGCAGAAAATAATTTAAGCTTTGAACAGGAATTACAAATGCTTGAAGGAATCGTTGCTCGCCTTGAACAAGGTGATGTTCCTTTAGAAGAAGCAATGGAGCAATTCCAAAAAGGGGTCGCTTTGAGTAAAAAATTGCAAGAAACCCTTCAAAATGCTGAAAAAACTTTGGCTCAAGTCATAAATGACGAAGGACAAGAAATTGCTTTTGAAGAACCCCAAGAATAATCGAACAGAAGGGAAGAAAGTGAACTTTAAAATTTAAAGGTTCATTGGCAAAGATGGAAGATAAAACGCAGTTAGCAGATTTTCAAGCAGAAGTTTTACCACAACTTGAGACACATATGGGAAAACATTTGGCGACACTTAACAGTGCACCTAAATTGCAAAAAGCAATGAGTTATTCAATTGAGGCGGGCGGTAAACGAATCCGTCCTTTGATGATCCTATTGATTTGTCAAGCAAGAGGACGTGTGTTGGACGATGATGTCTTGAGTGTGGCGGGAAGTTTGGAATTTATGCATACGTATTCGTTGATCCATGATGATCTCCCTGAAATGGATAATGATGATCTTCGTCGTGGAAAGCCAACTAATCACAAAGTGTTTGGTCAAGACATCGCTGTTTTAGCTGGTGATGCGCTTTTGACTGAAGCTATTGGTTGGTTAGCTGAGACTAATTTAGCTCCTGAGTTACAAGTCAAACTAATCAAAAACTTGTCACAAGCTAGCGGGGCTAACGGGATGGTCGCGGGACAGACTGGCGATATTTTGGGCGAACAAAAAACATTGACTCTCACTGAATTAATGGATGTTCACCGTAAAAAAACAGGGATGTTGCTTGAATATGCTTGTGTTGCAGGTGGCCTACTAGTTAATGCTGATGAACAGCAAAGCGAAAATTTGCGTTCTTTTGGACAAAACTTCGGGTTAGCCTTCCAAATCTATGACGATATTTTGGATGTAGTTTCGACGACTGAGAAAATGGGGAAAAAAGTGCATAAAGATCTCGCTGAAAATAAAAACACTTTTCCTCGTTTGTTAGGGCTTGACCAAGCATATGAAGCTTTAAATGAAACGCTTGAGCAGGCAAGAAAAAATCTAGCACAACTGGCAAAAACAGGTTTTGATGTGACTTTACTAGCGCAGTTGTTGGGTTATTTTGAAGCAAAATAAGCTTCAAGTCCGTCGAGCAACTTGCGGACTAAAATGGCAATCTCATCAAATCAAAAATGAGTAGTTGCAAATTGTGGTCTAAATCCGCAAACCTCATTATAATTGAGGTAGTTGACAATATGATTTAAGGATGTAAGTATGAAAAAAGAACGTGTCGATGTATTATTAGTCAAACAAGGGTTATTTGATACGCGTGAACAAGCTAAAAGAGCTGTCATGGCAGGAGAGATCTTAGGTGAAAATGAAGAACGGTTAGATAAACCAGGTGAAAAGATCGATCCAAGTGTTAAACTTCACTTTAAGGGCAAAAAAATGCCTTATGTCAGTCGTGGTGGGTTAAAGCTAGAAAAAGCTCTTAAATCTTTTAAATTAAGTACTAAAAATAAAACGGTACTTGATATTGGTTCTTCGACCGGTGGTTTTACCGATGTAGCCTTGCAAAAGGGAGCTAAGTTGAGTTATGCCTTGGATGTAGGGACTAATCAATTAGCTTGGAAGTTACGCCAAGATGAACGTGTTGTGGTAATGGAAAACACTAATTTTCGCTATAGTAAATTAGCTGATTTTACTTCAGGTCAACCAAATTTTGCTACAATCGACGTTTCGTTTATTTCCTTACATTTGATCTTACCAAATTTACATGACATTATTGCCCCAGGTGGCGATGTGGTTGCCTTGATCAAACCACAATTTGAAGCTGGCAAGGAAAAAGTTGGTAAGCATGGGATCGTACGTGATGAAAAAGTTCACTTAGAAGTAGTTGAAGATATTGTTGGTTTTGCAGCCGAACATGGCTACGATGTTTTAGGCCTAGATTTTTCACCGATCACTGGTGGTGAAGGTAATATCGAATTTCTAGTTCATTTACGCGCCACAAAAGAGAGCGGGCAAATCATGCCAGACATTGATCCTAAAGCCGTAATCAAAAAAGCCCACCAAACTTTACTTCATCAAAATAGTTAGTGGTTAGAAGGGGATGTTTTAGTGAGAAAACAAGATCGTCAGCGTATCATAAAGAAAATAATTCAAGAAAATACTGTCTATCGTCAAGAAGATTTTGTGGCGCTACTTTCGGCTAATGGAGTTGAAGTTACTCAAGCAACGATTTCACGTGATGTCAAAGAAATGCAGTTGATAAAATTACCAACTCCAGATGGTTCTTATCGCTATAGTTTACCAACCACCAAGCAAAATAACACGGAAAAGAAATTAATAAAGGTGTTAAAAGATGCTTATCTGATGTCTGATTGTCACCGTGATATGTGTATGATAAAAGTCCTTCCAGGGAATGGGCCAGCACTTTCAAGTTTAATTTCACAAATGAATTATCCAGAAGTGTTTGCGAGCTTAGGCGATGATGATACAGTTTTGTTATTTGCTCGTTCAAATGAAGATGCTAACGCGATCAATACTAAATTAACGGCGTTGGTCGACGAGACGTAGCTTGATTTTAGATGAAAGGAAAAACTGTTAGTAACTTAACAGCGGGAAAAAATTTTGTTACAGGAGTTAATGATTCGTGATTTTGCGATTATTGATCATTTGACAGTTGATTTTAGTGCAAATATGACTGTTTTAACTGGTGAGACTGGTGCTGGTAAGTCGATCATTATTGATGCTTTGGGTCTGTTAGCTGGGGCACGAGGGTCGGTCGACTTTATTCGTAAAGGCGCTAGTAAATCAATTTTGCAAGGACAGTTTATATTACCACCACATGCAAAAACTTATGACCTTTTACATGAATTTGGTATCGATTGTGAAGATGATACCTTGATTTTACAACGTGATCTTTACCGGAGTGGAAAAAATATTTGTCGGATCAATGGGGTCTTAGTAAATCTAGGTACTTTACGTCAGGTAGGACAAACTTTGATCGATATTCATGGGCAAAATGAAAATCAAGAATTAATGCATCCAGAGCGCCATTTGAATTTAGTAGATGGCTATGAACTAATGATCGCGCAGAAGTTAGCTGATTATCAAATTTTATACCGTGAATATTGTGAATTACGTACGGCGTTGGAAAAAAGAGAAAAAAATGCCCATGAATGGGCTCAGCGCTTAGATATGTTGCAGTTTCAAGTAAACGAGATCAGTGATGCTGAGCTTAAAGTTGGTGAAGAAGAGGAGTTACGTGAGCAAAAAACACGCCTTGATAATTACCAAACGATCCATCAAGCACTTGAATTTAGTTACCAAGCGTTAAATGGTGAAAATCTTGATGTCATGAGTATCTTAGGGAATGTTATGGACGAGCTAGAAAAGATCTCGGAGTTAAATTCGGACTTAGGTGCGATTTATGCTAAAGTTTCTGATGCTTACTATAATTTACAAGATGCTAGCCATGAAGTTTCAGGTCAGTTGAGTGATCTCGAGTGGGACGAAGGTTTACTAAATTCGATTGAAGAACGTTTAGAAACGATTCACCAGTTGAAACGAAAATATGGTGATTCGATCGAAAATATTCTTGATTACTACGAAAAGATCAAAGCTGAACTTGAAGTGATGCAACAAAGTGATGAAAACTTAGATGAGCAAATTGCTAAGGTCAAAGAAGCTGAACAAAAAGCGCGTGATTTAGCCGAGGCACTCAGCACTCTGCGCCATCAAACAGCTAAGCGCTTAGAAAATGCGATCCACGAACAATTAAGTGCGCTTTATATGGACAAAGCGGTCTTTGAGGTACGTTTTTT